>NZ_JBVIEN010000003.1:0-851450 GCF_055571835.1 Streptomyces sp. NPDC030862
CCTCCGGGCGCTTCCCTTCGGTCTTTCGTGTTTCCAGCTTAGCAGATCCGTTTTCCGTTTCCGCCACCCGCTGGAGCGGGCTGCCGGGCCGTTCTTCGCTTTCGCGTTTCCCTTTCCGGCGGTTCCGACTCTATCAGATCCTTTCGGGCCTGATTCCCAGTCAGCGGGGCTGTCTTCCCGACCCGTTGGGCCGTTCCGACGTTTCAAACTCTAGCGGATTTCCCGGGCGGCTCATAATCGAGCCTTTCGAAATGCATTTCGGGCATGCCGAAAATACGTCCCGTTCGGGAGATCGTG
This sequence comes from Streptomyces sp. NPDC030862, assembly GCF_055571835.1. Taxonomy (NCBI): domain Bacteria; kingdom Bacillati; phylum Actinomycetota; class Actinomycetes; order Kitasatosporales; family Streptomycetaceae; genus Streptomyces; species Streptomyces sp. NPDC030862. The sequence continues at coordinate 298 of NZ_JBVIEN010000003.1, forward strand.
CTGGGTTTGGTTGCCGCGTTCGCGGCGGGATCGGCTGTCGCAGAACCGTTCCGGCTCCGTGACAACTCGAAGAACCTTACGCATCGGCAAGGGGCGTGTCAAGTGACCTCTAGTCGAGGTCACTCAGCCGCCCGCCCGCGTCCGGCTGGGCGTGCTCGACCCTCCGCAGCAGGCGGATCAAGAGCTCCCCGAGCACGCCGCGCTCCTCGCTCGACAGGTCCTGGAGGAGGTCCTCCTCGAAGGCGGTCGCCATGCGCATCGCCTCCAGCCACTTGGCGCGGCCCTCGTCCGTCAGCTCGACGATGACGCGCACCCGGTTGTTCTCGTCGCGGTCGCGGGTGACCAGACCGTCGGCCGCCATGCGGTCGATGCGGTGCGTCATGGCGGCCGGCGTGAGGCCGAGCCGCTTGGCGAGGTCGCCGGGGCCCAGGCGGTACGGGGCGCCGGAGAGGACGAGGTGCTTGAGGACCTCCCACTCGGCGTTGCTGATGCCGAGCTCGGCGACCTGGCGGCCGTACGCCACGTTCATACGGCGGTTCAGCCGGCCCAGCGCCGAGACCACCTTCTCGACCTGGGGGTCGAGGTCGCGGAACTCGCGCTGGTAGGCGGCGATCTGTTCGTCGAGGGTCGGCTCCTGCGTTGCGGACATGCCGGGAGTATCCCACGGCACGGCTTGGCGTTGAAGTCCTTCCATGTGTAGAGTTAAGGATCGAACTTTAGCGTTGAAGTCTTCCGAGGTAAGTCCTCGCGAACCGAAGTAGGTGAGTGTGTCCAAGGCGATGGGCGCTGCGATGCGCCGGATCCAGGCGGGGAACGTGCTGAGCGCGTTCGGGCTCGGGTTCACCGTTCCGTATCTCTATGTGTATGTGGCTCAGGTGCGGAACCTGGGCGCCGGTACGGCGGGTGTCGTGCTGGCCGTCTTCGCCATGGCCGCACTCGTCGTGCTGCCCTTCACCGGGCGGGCCATCGACCGCCGCGGGCCGCTTCCCGTGGTGGTCGGCGCCGCGCTGCTGGCCGCCGTCGGGGCGCTGGGCATGGGGCTGGCCGGCAGCGTGCCCACCGTCGTACTGGCTGCGGCCCTCCTGGGTGCCGGTACGGCCGTGATGCAGCCGGCCCTCGCCACGATGATCGTGTGGTGCTCCTCCACGGCGACGCGCACGCGCGCCTTCGCCCTGCAGTTCTTCCTGCAGAACCTCGGGCTCGGCATCGGCGGCCTGATCGGCGGGCAGCTGGTCGACGAGAGCCGTCCGGACAGCTTCCTGCTGCTGTTCTCGATCGAGGCGGCGATGTTCCTCGTACTGGCCGTGATCGCCGCGACCGTACGGATGCCGCGTACGCCGTCGATCGCGGACGCGCGGCCGCAGACCGAAGGCGGCGGTGTGCGGGCGCTGCTCGGACACCGGGCCATGGTGCAGCTGTGCGTGCTGGGGTTCGTGCTGTTCTTCGCCTGTTACGGGCAGTTCGAATCGGGCCTCGCGGCGTACGGCACGGAGGCCGCAGGGATCGAGCCGTCGGCGCTCGGCATGGCCCTGGCCGCGAACACGGCGGTCATCGTGGTCGCCCAGTTCCTGGTGCTGCGCTTCGTGGAGCGGCGCCGCCGGTCCCGGATGATCGCGGCGGTCGGGCTGATCTGGACCGTGGCGTGGCTCTTCGCGGGGTACGCCGGGCTCGGGCACGGCAGCCAGACGATGGCGACGGCCGCGTTCATCACCACGTACGGCCTCTTCGGTCTCGGTGAGGCGATGCTGTCGCCGACCGTGGCGCCGCTGGTGGCCGACCTGGCGCCGGAGTCGATGGTCGGGCAGTACAACTCGGCGTTCGCGCTGGTCAAGCAGCTCGCGCTGGCGATCGGGCCGGCCGTGGGCGGGCCCATGGGGGCCGCGCTGCACGGCCCGTACATCGTGACCTTCGTCCTCTTCTCGCTGGGCATCACCGTGCTGGCCCTGCGGCTGGGCCGCAAGCTCACCACGGCGCAGGACCACCCGTACCTCGTGGCGAGGTCCCGGGTGGTCGCCCAGCACACGCCGGACCGGCGGGTGACCGTCCAGCCCGGCGGCTGAGCCGGCCGCCGGCCCGGCGGCTAACCCGGGAGCGCGAACTCGCACCAGACCGCCTTGCCGCCTCCCGGCGTGCGGCGGCTGCCCCAGGACGAGGCGATCGTGGCGATGATCGAGATGCCGCGACCCGCCTCGTCCTCCGTTTCGGCACGGCGGCGGCGCGGCAGGTGGTCGTCGCCGTCCGTCACCTCGATGATCAGGCGGCGGTCGGTGCGGCGGAGCCTGAGGCGCATCGGCGGGGTGCCGTGCTGGAGGGAGTTCGCGACCAGCTCGCTGGTGGCGAGCACCCCCAGGTCGCGCAGTTCGACCGGGAAGCGCCAGCTGGAGAGCACCCCGGAGGCGAAGGCACGCGCGCGGGGCGCCGCTTCCACTCCGCCGAGCAGGTCGAGCGCGGCGTTGTGGAACAGCTCCGCGTCCGGGCCCGTGCGCGTCGGGTGCTGGAGGACCAGGACGGCGACGTCGTCGTCGTGCTCCGCGGTGACGCCGAGGGCGCGCAGCAGGCGGTCGCAGACCACCTGGGGGGTGCCGGTGGCGCCGGCGAGGGCGCGCTCCAGGGCGGCGACGCCCTCGTCGATGTCCTCGCGGCGCCGCTCGACCAGGCCGTCGGTGTAGAGGACGGCGGTGGAGCCGGGCGGCAGGGCGATGGTGCCGGAGGTGTGCAGCCAGCCGCCGGTGCCGAGCGGCGGGCCGGTCGGCTCGTCGGCGCGGCGGACGGTGCCGTCCTCGTCCCTGACCAGGATCGGGAGGTGCCCGGCGGAGGCGTAGACGAGTCGGCCCTCGTTGGGGTCGTGGACGGCGTAGACGCAGGTGGCGATCTGGCTGGCGTCGATCTCGGAGGCCAGGCCGTCGAGGAGCTGGAGCACCTCGTGGGGCGGCAGGTCGAGACGGGCGTACGCGCGTACGGCGGTGCGCAGCTGGCCCATGACGGCCGCCGCGCGCACACCGCGGCCCATGACGTCGCCGATGACCAGGGCGGTGCGGCCCGCGCCCAGGGTGATCACGTCGTACCAGTCGCCGCCGACCGCCGCGTCCGTGCCTCCCGGCTGGTACGTGGCGGCGACGCGCAGGTCGTCGGGCTGCTCCAGCTCCTGCGGGAGGAGAGAGCGCTGGAGGGTGACGGCGGTCTCGCGGTGGCGGCGCTCGCTGGCGCGGAGCCGGGCCGCGGCGTCGGCGTGGTCGGTGACGTCCGCGGCGTGGACGAGGACGCCGCCGCCCTCGTGGCCGGGCGTGTCGACGGGGAGGCAGGTGACCGTGTACGAGCCGCCGTGCGTGCGGCGGGACTTGACCGTGCGGGGCTTCCCGCTGCGCAGCACCTGGTCCATGAGCGGCAGCAGACCCAGCTCGGTCAGCTCCGGGCAGTCGGCCGCGAGGGTGGTGCCGGGGGCGCGGTGGCCGAAGGCGGTGGCGTAGGCGTCGTTGACGTACGCGATGCGGTGCTCGGGGCCGTACGCGACGGCGACCAGGCCGGGGAGGCTGCTGAGGATCTCGGTGACGGAGAAGTCCTCCAGCGCGGGAACGCCGTCGGGCTGGGGCTCCGGTCGGCGGCCGGGCTCACCCGTGCCCGACTCACCGCGCGCGGCGGGGACCGAGCCGTCCCCGCGCTGCGCCGGCGCGACCCCAGGGTCGGAGCCGCGCGCGGCGGCGCGGCGTTGCGTACCGGGGAGCCGGGCGCTCCAACGGGTGAAGTTCACGGATCTGTATGCCTCGTGGTGTCGGTGCCGTGCTGGATCGCTGGGTCACTCTGTGCAGGTGTGAGCCCACCTATGGTCACACGTCCAGTGTGACCGAGCGCACTGACAATGGCGTCGGCCGATGCGTCGGCCAGTGCGTGCGATGCGTGTGGTGCCTGCGGTGCGCGTGCGGTGCAGTGCGGTGCGCGTGCCGTACGTCAGTCGGACTTCGGTGCGCCGTCCGCGGTTCCGCCCTCGGCGACCTCCCTGGGGTCGGGTGGCGGCGGTCCGGCGGCGAGTTCGAACTCGGCACGCGGGTGCTCCAGTGAGCCGAGGGACACGATCTCCCGCTTGAACAGCCCGGCCAGCGTCCATTCGGCCAGCACGCGTGCCTTGCGGTTGAACGTCGGCACCCGGCTGAGGTGGTACGCGCGGTGCATGAACCAGGCGGGGTAGCCCTTGAGTTTGCGGCCGTAGACGTGCGCGACGCCCTTGTGCAGGCCGAGCGAGGCGACCGAGCCGGCGTACTTGTGGGCGTACTGCTTGAGCGGCCGGCCCTGGAGGGAGGCGACGAGGTTCTCGGCGAGGACCTTGGCCTGGCGTACGGCGTGCTGGGCGTTGGGGGCGCACTCCCGGCCCTCCTCCTCGGCCGTGACGTCCGGGACGGCCGCCGCGTCCCCCGCCGCCCAGGCGTGTTCGACGCCCTTGACGGTGAGGAACGGCGTACACGCGAGACGGCCGCGTTCGTTGCGGGGCAGGTCCGTGGCGGCGAGGACGGGTGCGGGTTTGACGCCCGCCGTCCACACGACCGTACGGGTGGGGAGACGCGTGCCGTCGCTGAGGACGGCGACGCGGCCCTCGCACGATTCGAGGCGGGTCTCGAGCCGTACGTCGATGTTGCGGGCGCGCAGCTCGCGCACGGTGTAGCGGCCCATGTCCGCGCCGACCTCGGGGAGGATGCGGTCGGTCGCCTCGACGAGGACCCACTTCAGGTCCGCCGGCTTGATGTTGTGGTAGTACCGCGCGGTGTAGCGGGCCATGTCCTCCAGCTCGCCGAGGGCCTCCACGCCGGCGTAGCCGCCGCCGACGAAGACGAAGGTGAGGGCGGCGTCGCGGATGGCGGGGTCGCGGGTGGAGGAGGCGATGTCCATCTGCTCGATGACGTGGTTGCGCAGGCCGATGGCCTCTTCGACCGTCTTGAAGCCGATGCCGTAGTCGGCGAGGCCCGGGACCGGGAGGGCGCGCGAGATGGAGCCGGGCGCGATGACCAGCTCGTCGTAGGGCAGCTGGACGGGGCCCGCGCCCTCCTCCTCGGTGGCGAGGGTGCTGACGGTGGCGGTGCGCTTGGCGTGGTCGACGGCCGTGACCTCGCCGATGAGGATCCCGCAGTGGTTCAGGACACGGCGCAGCGGGACGACGACGTGGCGGGGCGAGATGTTGCCGGCCGCCGCCTCGGGGAGGAAGGGCTGGTACGTCATGTACGGGTCGGGCGTGACCACGGTGATGCGGGCCGTGCCGCTTCTCAGCCGGTCCTTGAGGTGCCGCTGGAGGTGCAGCGCGGTGTACATCCCGACGTAGCCACCGCCGACAACGAGAATGCGCACAGGTTCGGTCACCATCCCATGACGCAACGGGCTCCGGGGTTTGTCCACAGGCCCGACAACTTGTATGACCGGAGAGCGAGGCGGGCGCGGGGCGCCGCGGCGGGGCGGGGGCGGCGGCCGGGCCGGAAGGTGCGCAGGTCAGGGGAGGGGGCGCGGGTGCGGACGGGGTGGGGTGGGGGGCCGGAATCGGGAGTGTTCCGGTCCTTGCTCCGATCGGGGGGCGCACCGGACGGAACTGCCCCTTCTGAATTGACCCCGACTCAACTATGTTCGTATGTCGTCGGGGTGTCCGGTCGTCGCGCGTGACCTGAGCGATGGATCCGGTCCCCGATCGTCAGGGCGGGGAGTCTCCGGGGGGAGACGTCATAACCGGGGGAACACATGCATGTTCAGGATTCGCATTTGCAGGCCGTCGTCGCGTCGTCGGCGGCGGACGGGACCGTACGGGCGATGGCCGACGGGCGCTCGATGACCGGCGGGGGCGCCATGCCGGGCGGCGGCTCGCTGACCGGCGGGGGCTCCCTGTCCGCCGGGACCGGGCGTACGGCGCCGCTGCGCGTGGACGCGCAGCGGAATCTGGAGCACGTGCTGCGGGCGGCCCGCGAGGTCTTCGGCGAGCTCGGGTACGGGGCGCCGATGGAGGACGTGGCGCGCCGGGCCAGGGTCGGCGTCGGCACGGTCTACCGGCGCTTCCCCAGCAAGGACGTGCTGGTGCGCCGCATAGCCGAGGAGGAGACCTCCCGGCTGACCGAGCAGGCGCGCGCGGCGCTGGGCCAGGAGGAGGACCCCTGGTCGGCGCTCTCCCGCTTCCTGCGTACGTCGGTGGCCTCGGGCGCCGGGCGGCTGCTGCCGCCGCACGTACTGCGGGTGGGCGTGGACGACGCGCCCCAGGGAGACGTGCTCGGTGGTCCGGGCGACCTCGGCGAGCTGGGTGAGCTCGGTGGGTTCGGCGACTCGCGGGTTCCGCACCAGCGTGCGGTGCCGGCGGCGGAGCTGGACGACCCGGGCGCGGCGGAGCTGCTGGAGGTCGTGGGCCGGCTCGTCGAGCGGGCGCGGGAGGCGGGCGAGCTGCGCGGTGACGTGACGGTCGCCGACGTCCTGCTGGTCATCGCGACGGCGGCGCCCTCGCTGCCGGACGCCGCCCAGCAGAGCGCGGCGTCGGCACGGCTCCTCGACATCCTGCTGGAGGGGCTCCGCTCCCGGCCCGCGTAACGGCGGACAGGCGACGCCCGCGCCGCACCGGCTCCGTACCGGCTCCGTACCGGTCCACACCCGAACGGGTGAGGCCTCGTGCGCCGATTCGGGCCGGTTCCCCGGATGAGTGGTCAACGGGCCAACGGCCCCGGGCGGGGCCGGCCCCTGTGGCACGCTTGCCCGGAGGTTCGGTCCGAGCAGTGGTACGGGGGCTTCCGCCATGAGCGGTGAGGGTCGAGACGAGCCGCCGAGCGGCGGCGTGGCCGATGCGGACACCGGTGCGAGTGTGCCCGCGCAGCGCGCGGGCGGATCCGCTAGGGCCTCCGGAGTCTCAGCGGCATCGGAGGCACCGGGGTCCGTGCTGCCACCGCCGGTCGAGCTGCCCCCCTCGGACGCCGAGCTGGTGCGGCGCATGCGCTCCGGCGACGACGGCGCGTACGAGGAGCTGTTCCGCCGCCACGCGGAGGCGGTGCAGCGGTACGCCCGCAGCTGCTGCCGGGACGGGCACACGGCCGACGACCTCACCGCCGAGGTGTTCGCGCGGACGCTGCAGGCCGTGCGCGGTGGCGCGGGGCCGGAGCACGCCGTGCGGGCGTACCTGCTGACGACCGTGCGGCGGGTCGCGGCGGCCTGGGCGAAAACCGCCAAGCGGGAGCAGCTCGTCGAGGACTTCGCGGTGTTCGCCGCCCAGGCGGCGCGTACGGCGGAGGTGTCCGAGGAGGACACCCTCGAGCTCGGTGCCGAGGTGCGGGCGATGCAGGAGGCGGAGCGCTCGCTCGCCATGCGGGCGTTCCGTTCGCTGCCCGAGCGGTGGCAGGCGGTCCTGTGGCACACGACGGTCGAGGAGGAGTCACCGAGCGAGGTGGCACCCCTCTTCGGACTGACCCCCAACGCCACGGCGGTGCTGGCCAGCCGCGCGCGCGAAGGCCTCAAGCAGGCCTACCTCCAGGCGCACGTGAGCCGGGCGCTCACCTCCGGCGGTGACTGCGCGCGGTACGCCGACCGGCTGGGCGCGTACGCCCGGGGCGGGCTGCGGATGCGCGCCGAGCGGGGGTTGCGCAGGCACCTGGAGGAGTGCGCGAAGTGCCGCGTGGCGGTGGGCGAGCTGGAGCAGGTCAACGCCGGGATCCCCGCGCTCCTGCCGGTCGCCGTCATCGGCTGGTTCGCGGCCGGGGCCTCCCTCAAGGCGGCCGGTGTGGTGGCGGCCGGCGGGGCGGCGGGCGCGACCGGCGCCGCGGCGGCGGCCACCGGAGCAGGTACCGGGGCGGGAGCAGGGGCCGGTGGAGCCGCGGGCGGGGCCGCTGCCGAGGGGCTGGGGGCACCGGTGAAGGCGGGCATCGCGGCCGCGGTGGCCGCAGCGGCGACCGCCGGGCTGGTCTGGGCGCTGTCGGGCGACCCGAAGCCCGCGCCGGAACCGCAGGCCAGGCCGCCGAAGGCGGAACCGGTCGCCCCGCGCGAGGAGCCGGCGCCCCGGCCCAGCCCGTCGAAGCCGTCCCCCACTCCGACACCCGCGCCCCCGCCGGCCCCGAGCCCCGCGCCACGCCCGGATCCGGTCCGTACGCCGACGCCGACACCCGGCCCGGCGAAGCCCACACCCCCGTCCCCGCAGCCGACCCCGAAGCCGGCGCCGACGCCGAAACCGGCTCCGACACCCACTCCGCCGCCCGCGCCCGCCGTGTACCGGGTCAACGCGCCGCACTACGGCCTCTTCGGCGACCACACCCGCCCCGAGGTCCGGCTGCACGAGTCCAGCTGGCTGTGGCAGCGCTGGGGGATGTCGATCGGCGGGAAGCGGTACGGCCACGGCGTGACCGTGCACGCGCGGTCGTCCGTCACCATCGACCTCAACCGCCGCTGCTCGGCGTACGACGCCTTCGTCGGCGTCGACGACATGGCGCTGGGCCTGGGCGCGGCGCGGTTCTCGGTGTACGGGGACGGCGGCGTGCGGCTGTGGCGGTCGCCGGTGGTGCGCGGCGGCGACGCGGCGGTGCCCGCGCGCGTGACGATCGCCGGGCACCGCACGATCAGGCTCGTCGTCGAGCCGGACCCCGGCACGCCCCTCGCCGCGGCGGCCCCGGTCGACTGGGCCGAGTCGCGGATCAGCTGCCGCTGACGTTCACGACCGCAGCGTCGGCCGCGGCGGCACCCCCGCGGCGACCGCGCGCTGCCGGGGCGCCGCCGTACCGGTCCAGCAGGTCCCGCGCCGGGCGATGAGGCGGCGCAGCCACAGCTCCGTGGAGACCAGGTCGGCGAGGCCGTCCAGGGGCAGCGCTTCGCCCTCGGAGGCGGCGCGCAGCGCCCTGCGGACGACCCGGGCCTCGATCAGGCCGGCGTCCGCGAGGAGCGGCGCCTCGAAGAGGTCCATCAGCTCCGGCAGGGCGAGGCGCAGCCCCGCGCGCGTGGCGGCGGCCGACGGGGCGTGGGAGGGCGCGCCCCAGCCGGGCGGGAGGTCGCGGATGCCGGCGCCCGCCAGTACGGCGCGCAGGACCGCGGCCCGGGCGCCGGGCTGGACGCGGAGCGACTCCGGGAGGTCGCGGCAGGCGCGTACGACCTGGTTGTCGAGGAAGGGGGCGTGCAGCCGCTGGCTGCGGATCTCGGCGGCCTGCTCCAGGATGCGGTGGTCCGCCGCGTGCCGTGCCAGGGCCGCACGCGCGCGTGCCTCGCCCGGCCGCTGGACGGACGTGGGGCGGGTCGCCGCCTGCCCCAGGCGAACCGATACTTCAGCGAGCGCCTCGCCGGTGAGCCAGCGCGCGGCGGGCCCCGGCCGGGACCAGGCCAGTGCGGAGAGGGAGGCGTCCAGGGGCCCGGCCACGGCCGGCACGGTCCGGTTCGCCGCGAGCAGCCCGTCGGCGGCGGACTCCAGACCTGCGCGGTACGGCGTACGGGCCAGCTTGCGCGCCGCCCGGTACACGGTCAGCGGCACCAGGAGGGAGCCCGCCGAGGGGCCGGCGGCCTTGGCGAGCGCGGTGACCGGACGCAGCAGGTGCCGGCGTCTGCGGTCCAGCAGCAGGTCGGCCAGGCGCGCGGGGTGGGCGTCCAGGACCTGGCGGGCGCCGTGCCCGGTGAAGTGGTCGGCGCTGCCCGCGGCGAGGCGCCGCCGGTGGCGTGCGGCGGTCACCAGGGAGGGGCCCGGTTCGTCGGTCAGGGGCCCCTCCAACTCCAGGAAGGGAAGGGCCTCTTCCCCCGCCGCGACCACCACGTGGTGGAGGCGGGGATTCTCGGCGATGAGCCGGGCCCGTTCCCGCTCGTCGTCGTGGCCGCCCGTGGCCAGGTCGTTGAAGGTGACGGCGAGCAGCCGCTCCCCGGCACCCGTACCGTGCCCCAGGACCGTGCCGGGGGCGCCGGGCAGCCCCGCCGCGAGCAGCGCCAGCGTGCTGGACGCGCTGCCGCCCGACAGGTCGGCACCGATGCCCGGGGCGGGCGCCCCGCGTGCGGCGCGCCGTTCGGCGGGCCCCATCCCGGGCACGGGCCCGGGGTCGGGCGGCGGGGTCTCCGGGGCGTGCCGGGGCGCGGTGAGCCGGGCGCGTACCGCCTCGACCAGCGCTTCCCGTACGCCCTCGACGGCCCGGTCCGGGTCGATGCGGGGCCCCTCGACGGCGAGCGAGGCGACCGGTTCGTAGCCGGTGATCTCGCGCGAGCCCTCGCGCAGCACGAGCGCGTGGCCCGGCGGGACCCGCTTCACCCCGGCGTACGGCGTGGAGTCGCGCAGCGCCTCGGGGGTCTCGGGGCAGGCGAGGAGCGCCGCCAGGTGGCCGATGTCCAGCTGTGCCTCGATGAGGTCGGCGAGCGGCAGGGCGGCGGTCGCGTACGCCGTGCCGTTGGCCCACGGCGTGTGGAACACCGGGCGCGCCCCGGCCAGGTCGCCCGCGACGATGATGCGCCGCCCGGTCTGGACGACGGCGGTGTAGCTTCCCGGCCACGCCGTGAGGTGGCGCATGGCGCCGCCGCGCGCCGCGAACAGCCCGACCCTCAGCTGCTCGTCGCTGGCGGCGCAACAGCCCAGTACGGCAAGGCGCGTGCACGCGTCGACGGAGATGACCCGCACCTCGTCGGGGCGCCAGTCGCCCACCGCCCACAGCGGATCCGGGTCACCCCACAGCAGTTGGGCGCCGACCGGGTGCACGGTGCGTCCGTCGTCGTCCGCCCCTACCGCCCCCGCCGTACCGAAGCTCGCGGCGATACTGCTCCACCCCACCAGCCACCGCATCGCCGCCTCCACCGCCTGTGGACAACATCAGCCTTCGATGAGGACATGCTGCCACGACAACGGCGCACAGGAGGGCTCCCGGGCGCGCCCCCGGGAAAAGGGAACACGCCCCTGGCATGGGCGATATGACGTTGGTTATGACGATGCTTCGGAGTGGGTTCGGAGTCGGAAGGGGGATGGTTCGACCGGTTCGGCGATGGGCATCATCCAGCCAATCTGCCCCGCATCCGTACAGATCCGGTATCGGCTTCGGACCGGATCCGTACGCACGGCATCGGATCCGTACGGAGGTTCGTACGCATGCTCCCTACGTACGGTTCCGTACGCACGGCTCCGGACGGATCGACGGTCCGGGAGGCGCCCTTCGCCTCCCGGACCGGTCCGCCACCCGCGGGGAATGAGGCGGCGGTGTCCCCCAGCCCACTGGTTCCAGTACGCAGCGGGCCGACCCACGCAGGCTCCATGGAAGCGCTCCCCCTCCGACCAGGGCCAGAGCGCACGGCCGGGCGCACGGCCACACGGCCGGAGCACGGAGGACGGGTGGCGCGCGCGCGTCCGGAACACCGCACGCTCCTCACCATCCGCCCGTACGCACAACAATCTCGCCATACGGAACACTGCCTCTTAACGGTCGGGATCCGCCGAACTACGCTGGGTTTACGAATGCCGCGCGCCTATGCCTGGCGTGCGGCGGCCGTCTGGGTGTCGAGGGGTGGCGCATGTCCAGGGAGCAACGCGGGCCGAACGAGAAGCTCGGCACCGTTCTCGCCCTCGCGGGAATCAGCAACGCCGGCCTGGCCCGGCGGGTCAACGACCTCGGGGCGCAGCGCGGTCTGACCCTGCGCTACGACAAGACGTCGGTGGCCAGGTGGGTGTCGAAGGGCATGGTGCCGCAGGGCGCCGCGCCCCACCTCATCGCGGCCGCGATCGGGCAGAAGCTCGGCCGTCCGGTGCCGCTGCACGAGATCGGTCTGGCGGACGCCGACCCGGCGCCGGAGGTCGGTCTCGCCTTCCCGCGCGACGTCGGCGAGGCGGTCAAGTCGGCGACCGAGCTGTACCGGCTGGATCTGGCCGGGCGGCGGGCGGGCGGCGGCGGGATCTGGCAGTCGCTGGCCGGTTCCTTCGCGGTGAGCGCGTACGCGACGCCCGCGTCCCGCTGGCTGATCACCCCCGCCGACTCGTCGGTGGAGCGGTCGGTGCCGCCGGATGACGGGCCGGACGGGACGGGGCTCGTGCGCGTGGGCCACAGCGACGTGGCCAAGCTGCGCGAGGCGGCCGAGGACGCGCGCCGCTGGGACTCCAAGTACGGCGGCGGGGACTGGCGTTCGTCGATGGTGCCGGAGTGCCTGCGGGTGGACGCGGCGCCGCTGCTGCTCGGTTCGTACTCGGACGAGGTGGGGCGGGCGCTGTTCGGGGCGACCGCCGAGCTGACCCGGCTGGCGGGCTGGATGGCCTTCGACACGGGCCAGCAGGAGGCGGCCCAGCGGTACTACATCCAGGCGCTGCGGCTCGCGCGGGCGGCGGCGGACGTGCCGCTCGGCGGGTACGTGCTGGCGTCGATGTCGCTGCAGGCCACCTACCGGGGCTTCGCCGACGAGGGCGTGGACCTCGCGCAGGCGGCGCTGGAGCGCAACCGGGGGCTGGCGACGGCCCGGACCATGTCGTTCTTCCGGCTGGTGGAGGCGCGGGCGCACGCCAAGGCGGGCGACGCGGTGGCGGCCGGAGCCGCGCTCAAGGCGGCGGAGGGGTGGCTGGAGCGGTCGCGGGAGGGCGACGCGGACCCCACGTGGCTGGGCTTCTACTCGTACGACCGGTTCTGCGCGGACGCCGCCGAGTGCTACCGCGATCTGAAGGCGCCGCGGCAGGTGCGCCGGTTCACCGAGCAGGCCCTGTCCCGGCCCACGGAGGAGTTCGTCCGCTCGCACGGCCTGCGGCTGGTGGTGAGCGCGGTCGCCGAGCTGGAGTCGGGGAACCTGGACGCGGCGTGCGCGGCGGGCACGCGCGCGGTGGAGGTGGCCGGGCGCATATCGTCGGCCCGTACGACCGAGTACGTACGAGACCTGCTGCACCGGCTGGAGCCGTACGGCGACGAGCCGCGGGTGGTGGAGCTGCGGGAGCGGGCGCGGCCGCTGCTGATGACACCGGCGTGAGGCCCGGGCACGAGGCCCAGGCGTAAGACCCGGGCGTGAGACCCGGGCTTGAGACCCGGGCGTGACCCGCGTCCCACCGGGTTTAGCGCCATTGTCAGTGGGCCAGTGCACTATCTGGGGTGGGAGGTGGCACGGTGTCCGCGTACGGCAGTGAGGGTTCGACCCAGGTCGACAGGTTCGACCGGTTCGTCCGGTTCGACTGCGACGTGCTCGTGATCGGCGGCGGGATCGTCGGCTTGTCGACGGCGTACGCCCTCACGCGCGCCGCGCCCGGTACGCGTGTGGTGGTGCTGGAGAAGGAATCCGGCCCCGCCCGCCACCAGACCGGCCGCAACAGCGGCGTGATCCACAGCGGCATCTACTACCGCCCCGGCTCCCTCAAGGCGCGGTACGCCGTGCGCGGCGCGGCGGAGATGGTGAAGTTCTGCGCCGAGTACGGCCTGCCGTACGAGGTCACGGGCAAGCTGATCGTCGCCACCGAGCGCGACGAGCTGCCCCGGCTGCACGCGCTGGTCCAGCGGGGCCGGGAGAACGGCATCCCGGTCCGGGAGCTGGGCCCGGCGCAGATCAGCGAGTACGAGCCCCAGGTGCGGGGCCTCGCCGCCATCCACGTCGGCACGACGGGCGTGTGCGACTACGGCGCGGTGGCGGCCCAGCTGGCGGAGTCCTCCGGCGCGGACGTCCGGTACGGCGCGGAGGTGACCGCCGTCGACCGGCGCCCCTGGGGCGTCGCCGTCCGTACGGCCGCCGGGGACGTCGTCCGCGCGCGGGCCATGGTCAACTGCGCGGGCCTGCACTGCGACCGGGTCGCGCGCCTGGCGGGCGACGAGCCGGGCGTGCGGATCGTCCCGTTCCGCGGCGAGTACTACGAACTGGTCCGACCGGAGCTGGTGCGCGGCCTGGTGTACCCGGTGCCCGACCCCGCCTTCCCGTTCCTCGGGGTGCACCTGACCCGGGGCATCGACGGCGGCGTCCACGTCGGGCCGAACGCCGTGCCCGCGCTGGCCCGCGAGGGGTACGGCTGGACCACCGTCCGCCCGCGCGACCTGGCCGGGACGCTGACGTGGCCCGGCTCCTGGCACATCGCCCGCCGCCACTGGCGGTACGGCGCCGGCGAGCTGCGCCGGTCCGCGTCGAAGCGCGCCTTCACGGAGGCGGTGCGGCGCCTGCTGCCCGCGATCGGCCCCGGCGACCTGCGCCGCACCCCGGCAGGCGTCCGGGCGCAGGCGGTCCTGCGCGACGGCACGCTCGTCGACGACTTCCTGATCCACGAGGCGCCCCGCACGGTCCACGTGCTGAACGCCCCGTCGCCGGCGGCGACGGCGTCCCTCCCGATCGGCCGGGAGGTGGCGCGGCGCGCACTGGCGCAGCTGGGGTAGCCCGTCTGCGGAGCGGCCGCGGGGGCGTCCCGGGGCCCTTCGGCCCTGCCGTCCCGGTGGGCGGGGGCCGTAGAATCGGGGCATTGTGTCTGAGATCCGTGAAACCGCCGCGCCCCTCCGGCCCAAGGGTGAACCCCGCTTCCCCGAGGGCCCCGCGCCCGATCCCGCCGGGTCGCACTTCGAGCGGCGGATCCGCAGCTTCCAGCCCCGGCGCAGCCGCGTCACGCCCGGGCAGGCCGACGCACTGCGCCGGCTGTGGGGCCGGTGGGGGCTGGACATCGACGGCCGGCGGGTGCTCGACCTGGACGAGCTGTTCGACGGGCTGCCGGCCGTGCTGGAGATCGGCTTCGGTATGGGCGAGGCCACCGCGCGGATGGCCGCCGACGACCCGACGACCGGCATCCTCGCGGTCGACGTGCACACCCCCGGCCAGGGCAACCTGCTCGCCCTCGCGGACCGGGCCGGCCTCACCAACGTACGCGTGGCCAACGGCGACGCGATCATCCTGCTGCGCGAGATGCTGGCGCCCGACGCCCTCGACGGCGTACGCGTGTACTTCCCGGACCCCTGGCCCAAGAAGCGGCACCACAAGCGGCGGCTGATCCAGCCCGAGTTCCTGACGCTCGCCGCGTCCCGCATGAAGCCCGGGGCCGTACTGCACTGCGCGACGGACTGGGAGCCGTACGCCGAGCAGATGCTCGACGTGCTGAGCGCCCACCCGGACTTCGAGAACACCCAGGCCGACGGCGGCTACGCGCCCCGGCCCGCCTTCCGGCCGCTGACCCGGTTCGAGGGGCAGGGGCTGGACAAGGGGCACGTGGTGCACGACCTGCTGTTCCGGCGGCGGGCGGAGCGCGCGGACTCACAGCCGTAACCAAAGCGTCGCGGGCTGTCAGTGGTCGTCGTTAGGGTCGTTGTGTGACCCACTCGTTCCCGCAACCCGCAGCGCAGGCAGCGCAACCGGCACAAGCGGCGCATCCGGCGTACCCGGGACAGCCGGCCCAGCCGGCCGTCCCGGCGTACGACCCCGAGCCGTCGTTCGAGGCCGTGCCCGAGCGCGCCCGCTGGCGCTACAAACCGCGGCGCCTGTGGCGCAGCCGGGTGGTGCGGCTCGGCTCGGTGTTCACCGTGCTCGCGTTGTGCGGGCTGGTGATCCTGGCGCTGGTGCGGGAGCAGACCGGCACGGAGGGCTTCCTGGTGGGGCTGGGGCTCGCCCTGCTGCCCGTGCCGCTGCTCCTGGCGGCGTTCCGGTGGCTGGACCGGGTGGAACCGGCCCCCTGGCGGAACATGATCTTCGCCTTCTCCTGGGGCGCCTTCGCCGCCGCGCTCGTCGCGATCATCGCGAACACCTTCGCGCACCGCTGGATAGCCACCGCCACCGCCGATCCGACGGCCGCGGACACGATCGGCGCGACGGTCATAGCGCCCGTGGTGGAGGAGACCGCGAAGGCCGTCGCCGTGCTGCTGCTGTTCCTCTTCCGCAGACGGGAGTTCACGGGCGTCGTCGACGGCGTCGTGACGGCGGGTTTCACGGCGACCGGCTTCGCCTTCACCGAGAACATCCTGTACCTGGGGAACGCCTTCGGGGAGGACCAGCAGCTCGGGGCGACCGGCTTCGCCTCGGTCACGGCCGCGACCTTCTTCGTACGGGTCGTGATGTCGCCCTTCGCGCACCCGCTGTTCACGGTCTTCACCGGCCTGGGCTTCGGCATCGCCGCCGTCAGCGCGCGCCGCAAGCGCGTACGCCGCATCGCGCTGCCCCTGCTCGGGCTCCTGCTGGCGATGGGCATGCACGCGATGTGGAACGGCTCGGTGTCGTTCTTCGGCCCCTGGGGGTTCTACGCGGTCTACGCGGCGTTCATGCTGCCCGCCTTCGGGCTGATGACCTGGCTGGTGATCTGGACCCGCCAGCGCGAGCTGCGCACCATATCCGGCGAGCTGCCCGCGTACGCGGCGGCCGGCTGGCTCTCGCCCACCGAGCCGCTGGCGCTGGCCTCGATGCGGGCGCGCGGCCTGGCCCGCGGGTACGCGGCCCGCTCCTTCGGTCCGGCGGCGGCACGGGCGGTCGGGGAGTACGAGGCGTTCGCGACGACGCTGGCGTTCCTGCGCCACCGGGCCCGCAGGGGTGCGGCGGACCCGGACTTCGTGGCGCGGGAGCAGGAGCTGCTGCACCACCTGTGGCAGCGCAAGGCGGTGGCGGGCCCGGCCCTGACGTACGCGGCGCGCGCGACGGGCCGGGTGTGGGCGCCGCCTCCGCACCGGGACTACGACGGCTACAACCCGTACCGGGCCTGAGCGGCGTTACGCGGACGCGGCGGACGGAACAGGGAGACCGGCGGCCCTGGCGTCGGGGGGTGGAACGCCAGGGCCACCGGAGTGCCGGGGCGGCCGGGCCTCAGGGGGCCGGGCCGCGGACTGCCGGGCCTCAGGGGGCCGGGCTGCAGAGGCCGGGCAGGGGCCGGAGCCGCGGACTGCCGGGCTTCAGGCGGGCGGGCCAGGCCTCAGACCGTCAGGCCCTTGCCGCGCAGCCAGGCCAGCGGGTCCACGCCGGCGCCGCCCGCCGTGTGGACCTCCAGGTGCAGGTGCGGCCCGGTCACGTTGCCGGTCGCGCCGACGCGCCCGATGGTCTCGCCCGTGCCGACCTTCTGCCCGGCGCCGACCGTCATCGAGGAGAGGTGGCAGTACCAGACCTCGGTGCCGTCCTCCAGCTCCAGGACGATCCGGTAGCCGTACGAGCCGGACCAGCCGGCCGACTTGATGGTGCCGCCGTGCACGGCCTTGGCCGGGGTGCCGGTGGGAGCCGCGAGGTCGAGGCCGGTGTGGTAGCCGGAGGACCACATGTTGCCGGCCTGGCCGTAGGTGGAGGTGATCGTGTACGAGGAGGTCGGCAGCGCATAGCTGCCGGCGAGCTTGGCCAGGCGCTCGGCCTCCGCCTTGGCCGCGGCGGCCTCCTCGGCCGCCTCGGCCTTCGCCGCCGCCTCCGCCTTGGCCTTCGCCTCGGCGGCGGCCTCCTTCTCGGCGGCGGTCTGCTGGGCCTTGGCCGCGGCGGCCGCCTGCTCGGCGGCCTCCTTCTCGGCCGCGAGCTTCGCCGCCGCGTCCGCGGACGCCTGCTGGTGCTCGGCCTGCTGGAGGATGCGGGCCCGCAGGGCCTCGCCCGCGCTCGCACCGCTCTCGGCGCGGTCCCCGGCGGACCTTTCGGCGGCGGAGGACCCGGCGGTCAGCGGCGCGGCGGCCGGCTGGGCGTCGGCGGAGGCGACGGAGCCGTCGGACCCGTCCGCACCGTCATCGGCGCCGTCGTCGGAGAGCAGGGCGCCGATGCCCGGCATGGACTCGGCGTCCGGGAGGCTGTCGGCTATCGCACCGGGCAGGTCGGGCAGGGATATGGAGACCGGCGGCTTGTCCTGCGCGGTGGCCATTCCGCCCGCGCCGACGGCCGCGATGACGCCCACGCCCAGGACGGTGGAGCTACGGGCCAGCCCGCCGCGCTGCTTGACCACGCGATGGCGGCCGCGGACGGGGCGGACGGTGTCCTCGGTGGGGTTCCACTCCTCCCACTGACCCTGACTCTCAGCGGGGGAACCGGAACCGGGGCCCGGACCGAAGGCATCGACGAAATGAGGGGCCGGGGAGGCCGATGGAGCAGACGGCGCTTCGGGGGCAGGCCTGTTGGACGCCACGGGGGCGCACTCCTTTCCTTCCTTCTCGCCTACCGGGTTAGCTGACGGGTTCGGAGCAGGAAGGTCTCCTTCAGGCCGCGATGCGGCCCGATTCACCCCAAGGTGGTGGTTCCCCGGTTCCCTTGCGGAATTCGGCGCGCGCGCACGGTGCCGTCGCTCTTGCGTCGGCTGGGACGACCGCGCTGCGTTATCGAACGTTAATAGACGCGGGGCCGTGTTTCCAAGCTGTTCCTACTGATCATTAACTACTTAGCCTCTGGCATACCGCCCTACAAACGGGCAATAGCAGCCAAGTTGACTGCCCCTCACACCCCGTGGGCCTCACCACACTTCCTGACGGTTCGTCAATTGTTATGCGGAGCGCTCCACGCCGATCACCCTCCGTGCGGGACCGTCCTGACCCGCTGCCCCTGGGGCTTGTTCACCGCGAGCAGCGCGAGGTCGTCGGTCGTCCCCCCGCCCCCCGTATGCCGCCGTACGTCCTCCACCAGGGTGTCCAGCAGCTCCCCCGGCCCCGCGAAGCTCCGCCCCGCCAGCCACTCCGCCGGTTCGTAGAAGGCCCCGCCCGCGTCCCGCGCCTCGGAGAGCCCGTCCGTGTAGAAGAGCAGCGTCGCCCCGGGCGGGAACGGCACCTCGTCCGCGCGGTCGGGCCACGGCCCCAGGTCCACCATCCCGAGCGGCAGCGCGGGCTCGGTCGGCTCCAGCCGCGCCAGGCCCCCGTCGGCGTACAGCATCAGCGGCTCCGGGTGGCCGCGGTTGACCAGCCGCACCACCGCGTCGCCGCGCGCCACCTCCGCCAGGACGGCGGTGGTGAAGCCCTCGAAGGCGTCGAGCCCGTCACGCCGGGTCCCCTCCCGCGCCAGCGCCCGCTCCAGCCGCTGCGACACCCCCTCCAGCGAGCTCTCCTGCTCGGCCGCCTCCCGGAACGCCCCGAGCACGACCGCCACCGCCTCGACCGCGCCCATCCCCTTCCCCCGTACGTCCCCGACCACCAGCCGCACCCCGTAGGGCGTGTCCTGCACGGCGTAGAGGTCGCCCCCGATGAACGCGTCCGCCTGCGCCGCCTCGTACCGCGCCGCCACCCGCAGGCCACCGATCCGCTCGGCCGGCGTCGGCAGCACGGCGCGCTGGGCGGACTCGGCGATGCCGCGGGCGGAGGCGAGCCGCTCACCGCTGCGCCGCACGACCCGGTTGATCATCAGCGCGAACGCCGAGACCGTGGCCAGGGTGACGAGCTCGGTGACGGACGGGGCCTCGTCCAGGGTGCCGCTGTGGAGGCGCAGCCCGGCCAGCGCCAGAAGGGCGGCGGTCCCGGCCACCAGCGTGATCCGCGCGGTGAAGAACGGCGCGGCGACGAGCGGGGCGGCGGTGAACAGCGGCACGGCCGTGAACCGGGGCGGCGTCAGCAGGTCGAACACCACGCCGCCGACGATCATCAGGACGGGCACCACCCGGAGGAAGCGGCGCACCTTCGCGCGTCGCGCGCTCCGACCCCAGGTCCTGTCGCCGTTGTCACCCACGGTTACGGACGGTAGGCGGGCCCCGCGCACACCGTCCGGAGCCGCGCCGCACGACGCCCCGCCATCGGCCGACCGGGCGACCAGGGCGTACGACATGCGCATACGACGAAGGCCCGGTGCCTTGCGGCACCGGGCCTTCGCCT
Organism: Streptomyces sp. NPDC030862; assembly: GCF_055571835.1. Taxonomy (NCBI): domain Bacteria; kingdom Bacillati; phylum Actinomycetota; class Actinomycetes; order Kitasatosporales; family Streptomycetaceae; genus Streptomyces; species Streptomyces sp. NPDC030862. Next base: position 19,899 of record NZ_JBVIEN010000003.1, read on the forward strand.
TCAGTAGCGGGGACAGGATTTGAACCTGCGACCTCTGGGTTATGAGCCCAGCGAGCTACCGAGCTGCTCCACCCCGCGTCGGTGAACACCACCTTACGCCATGCGGAGCAAGATCATCTCCATTTACGCGACCGGCCTCCCGCGACCGGTCTCACGCGACGTCCCGAGTGACGGCCTGAGCGACGGCCTCACGCACCCGGCACCTTCGCGGTGCTGATCGCGATGCGGTTCCAGGTGTTGATGGTGAAGATCAGCGCGAGCAGCCGCCCGAGCTCGCCCTCCTCGAAGTGGGCGGCGGCGCGCGCGTACACCTCGTCCGGCACACCCCCGGCCGCGACCAGCGTGACGGCCTCGGTCAGGGCGAGGGCGGCCCGCTCCCGCTCGGTGAAGAAGTGCGCCGCGTCCCGCCAGACGGCGACCATGTGCAGCCGATCCTCGCTCTCGCCGGCCTTGCGGGCGTCGGTGGTGTGCATGTGCAGGCAGTACGCGCAGCCGTTGAGCTGGGAGGAGCGGATCTGTACGAGCTCGACGAGGGCGGGGTCCAGGCCCTCACGGGCGGCGGCGTCGAAGCCGATCAGGGCCTTGAACGCCTGGGGTGCGGCCTTCGCGAAGTTGATCCGGGAAACGGTGTCCGTGTGCGTGTTCGTCGTCGTCATGACCATGAATCTACGGGCCGGAAAGACCCCCTGTAGGGTGCATTTCCATGCCGGAATCACGGGTCAATTCACCGGGCCGCCCCTGGTCCGAAGCGGCCGAACGCATCGGTGCCGACCTCCACGTGGAGCTGTCCCCCACGGGCAGCCGCCGCGCCGCGCTCACCACCGCCCTGCGCGACGCCGTACGCGACGGCCGGCTCGCCCCCGGCACGCGCCTGCCGCCGTACCGCTCGCTCGCCGCCGACCTGGGCCTGGCCCGCAACACGGTCGCCGACGCGTACGCCGAACTCGTCGCCGAGGGCTGGCTCACCGCCCGCCAGGGCTCCGGCACCCGGGTCGCCGAACGCGCCGCGCCCGCGAAGACACCCCGCGTCCCGAAGAAGTCCCCGGCGCTCCCCGCCGCCACCCCTACGCCCCGCCACGACCTGCGCCAGGGCACCCCCGACGCCTCCTCCTTCCCCCGCGCCGCCTGGCTCACCTCGGCCCGCCGCGCGCTGCACGCCGCCCCGAACGAAGCCTTCGGGCCCGGCGATCCCCAGGGCCGTATCGAACTGCGCACCGCGCTCGCCGCCTACCTGGCGCGCGCCCGCGGCGTGTACACCGACCCCGAGCGCATCGTCGTCTGCTCCGGCTTCGCCCACGCGCTGCGGCTGCTGTTCGGCGGCGACGTCCTGCGCGGGCCGCTCGCGGTCGAGTCGTACGGGCTCGGCTTCCACCGCTCGCTCCTCCAGGCCGCGGGCGTCCGCACGGTTCCGCTCGGACTCGACGAGGACGGTGCGCGTACCGGGGAACTGGCCTCCCTCCCGGGCGGCGTACGGGCGGTCCTGCTCACTCCCGCGCACCAGTTCCCCACCGGCGGCCCGCTCCACCCCGCCCGGCGCGCCGCCGCCGTCGACTGGGCACGCGCGCGCGGCGGCCTCGTCCTGGAGGACGACTACGACGGCGAGTTCCGCTACGACCGCGAACCGGTCGGCGCCGTCCAGGGCCTCGACCCGGCCCGCGTCCTCTACCTCGGCTCGGTCAGCAAGAGCCTGTCGCCCGCCGTACGGCTCGGCTGGATGGTCCTGCCCGAGCACCTCGTCGAGCCGGTCCTCACCGTCAAGGGCGAGCGGGAGGCGTGGGCGAGCGCCCTGGACCAGCTCACCCTCGCGGACCTCATCACCTCGGGCGCGTACGACCGCCACGTCCGCCACATGCGCCAGCGCTACCGGCGCCGCCGCGACCGGCTGGTCGCCGCCCTCGCCGACCGCGCCCCGCACATCACGCCCACCGGCATCGCGGCCGGCCTCCACGCCGTCCTGCGCCTCCCGCCCGGTACGGAGGCCTCCACGGTGAAGGCGGCCACCTGGCAGGGCATCGCCCTCGACGGCCTCGCCGCCTTCCGCCACCCGGCGGCCACCGGGCCGCACACGGACGGCCTGGTCGTCGGTTACGCCACCCCGCCGGACCACGCCTACGGCGCCGCCCTGGAGGCACTGTGCCGGGCGCTGCCGCCGGGCGGCCCGGAGCAGGCCGCCTGGCGCACACCCGAGGGCTACCGGGGCACGGAGTAGGTGACCGTCGCGGTGGCGGCCAGGGTGCCGGTGCTGTCGCGGAGTTCGGCGAGGACGACGCAGAGGCGGTTGCCGAACTTGGCCATCTCCGCGCGGGTGCGGAGCAGGCCCGGACGGGGGCGGCTGAGGTAGCTGATCTGGAGGGAGCTGGTCAGCGCCATGGGGGTCGGGCGGCCCAGGCGCGCGTTGATGAGCAGGAAGGCGGCCAGGTCCACGAGGGCGGCCTGCTCGGGACCGGAGATGGTGCCGCCGGGGCGGGTGCGGAGACGGGTGCCGTCGGCCTCCATGGTGAGGCGGGTTCCGGTGGCCTCGGTGACCTCGCAGGCGGCGTAGTCCTGGAAGTCCCGCGCGATCATGTCGTTGAGCGCGGCGGGGGTCATCGGGGCGTCGTCAACCAGGGTGGCCGACTCGGTGGGCATGGGAATCCCTTCTGGGGCACGTGGAGGACGCGGATCCGGGGCGCGGGTTACGCGAACGCCTTGGCCAGACGGCGCAGGCCCTCGGTGATCTCCTCGGGGGAGTGGGTGGTGAAGGAGAGGCGCAGGGCGGCCGGGTCGGGGTCGCCGGCGAAGAACGGGGCGCCGGGGACGTAGGCGACCTCGTGGCCGATGGCGACGTGGAGGAGCTGGGTGGCGTCGGATCCCTCGGGCAGGCGGGCCCAGACGAACATGCCGCCGGCGGGGTGGTTCCAGCGGCTGCCGGAGGGCAGGGCGGCGGGCAGGCCGTCGAGGAGGGCGTCGCGGCGTTCCCGGTAGGCGTCGCGGATGGTCCGGATGTGGGCGTCCAGGTCGCTGTCGCGCAGATAACGGGCGGCCACGGCCTGGTCGACGGTGGAGGTGTGGAGGTCGGCGGCCTGCTTAGCGATGACGCAGGACCGGCGGATGGCCGCGGGGGCGCGCAGATAGCCGAGGCGCATGCCCGGGGCCATGATCTTGGAGAAGGACCCCAGCAGGATGGTGCGGTCGGACGCGGCGGGGGACGTGGCGATCCAGGGCACCTGCTCACCGTCGTAGCGGAGTTCGCCGTAGGGGTCGTCCTCCACGATCCAGAAGCCGTGCCGGGCGGCCGTCTCGGCTACGGCGGTCCGCCTCGCGGCCGGGAGGGTGCGGCCGGTGGGGTTCTGGAAGGTGGGGACGAGGTAGAGCAGCTTGGCGGGTTCGCGGGCGGCGATCTCGTCCAGGGCCTCGGGGATGATGCCGTCGTCGTCGGTGGGGACGGGGATGACGCGGGCGCCGGCGAAGCCGAAGGTCTGGAGGGCGGCCAGATAGCAGGGGTCCTCGACCAGGACGACGTCGCCGGCCTCCAGGGTGGTCGTGGTGATGAGGGTGAGGGCCTGCTGCGAGCCCGTCGTGATCACCAGGTCGTCGGCGCCGGTCGGCAGCGCACGTGCCGTGAGCCGCCGCGCGATGGCCTCGCGCAGGTCGGCGTCGCCCTCGGTGGTGGAGTACTGGAGGGCCCGGCGGGCCCCTTCGGCCATGACGCGGTCGAATGCGGCCTTGAGGCCATCAACGTCGAACAGTTCCGGAGCCGGAAGTCCCCCCGCGAAAGAGATCACTTCGGGGCGTGCGGTGAGCAACAGGATGTCCCGTACCGGCGAGGAAACGACGCTGGCCAGGCGGGAGGCGACTGCGGGCGGGGGGACAGAAGGCTGCATGCCCCAAGCATAAAGAAATCAGAGGGGCTGTCCAGGCTGCGGATTGGTCAGGAGGCCCTGATACGGGGCGAGTTGTGCCTGTCCACTGGACGCGCTTCGGCTCAGCATTTGAGACTTCGGTGCATAGGGAAGGGATTTTTACGGGGAGCCCTTGGCCGATTTACGATGATGGGGTTCGAGCGCACTCCACCGGTGGCGCTCAGTGGGGAGTCACCGCAGATGGGAGGCGCTGCCACGTGGTGGCGTCCCGGGGTGGCGGAGGTGGCCACGCCCCCTGCCGGGGAGAGGGGAGGGAGAGGGAATCCCGACACCTCTCGGTGGCGTGTCGGCTGCCGTGGCCGAAAGGTTTCCATTGAACAGCCGTTTGGGGTGTGGTTATCGTCGGCCCGCTCTGCTGAAGGCAGCGGTGCCGACCGGCGGCGCGGACAGGTGAAGCGGAACCGGAGTTCCGTTCGGGCGCGTACACAATCCCCATCCCCGATTTCCCCGACCGAGTTTCGGTGATCCGGCATGCCCGGACCCGGTGGGGGCCAGTGAGGTGTAGAAACGCACATGTCATTCACCATCCCGAGCGATGAGGTCGTCGTAGTCCGCACTCCAGACGAATTCCATGCGATGCCCGAGGACTACCGGGAGATCGCGATCCGGGGAATGATCGTCAACACCGAGGGGGAGCTCTCGGGCGCCGACGACTACATACAGGTCTTCCTGCCGCTGGCGCCCAACGCCGAGGAGCGGCAGGTCTGCGCGGAACGCGCGGTCGAGGAGTACGACCACTACAAGATCGGCAAGCGCGTCCTCGCCGACATCGGCATCGACACGTCCTCCATGGAGAAGCAGACGCTCGCCGAGCGGAAGCTCTTCGCCGGCCACGAGTTCCACCAGTGCACCACCTGGGCCGAGCGCGGCGTCTTCTCCTACATCGGTGAGGAGACGGCGATGGTGATGATCTCCGAGTTCGCGCAGAGCAGTTACAAGCCGTGGGCCGAGGCCGTCCGCACCATCATCCTCGACGAGAAGGTCCACATCGCGCACGGGGCGCGGGTCTGCCGCAATCTGGCGCAGACGGACGAGGGGCGTGAGGAACTGCAGCAGGCGCTGGACCGGCTGTGGCCCGGGTTCGAGCGGATCTTCGGCAGCTCGCGGTCCGAGCGCTCCCGCATGGCGGTCCGCTTCGGACTGCGGCAGACGACGAACGGTCAGGCGCGGGACATCTGGCGGGAGAAGGTGACGCCCCGCATCAAGAACCTGGGGCTGAAGGTTCCGGAGTAGGCGGGACGCTCCCCGAGCGTCCCGTGAGGGGAGTGGCAACGACAGCACGTCCCTGAGATCCCGAGAACGAGGAGCACATCCCCATGGCGACACCGGTCACCATCGGCCAGCGCCCCCTTACCCGCAGGGAGGCCAAGGAGCGGACCGCCGCTCTGCTGGCGGAACGGCCCGACCTGGCCGACCGGCTGCACCGTCTGCGCCGACTCGGACGTACCGTCCGCTCGTGCGAGGTGCACCTGACCAACACGTGCAACATTCGCTGCAAGGGCTGCTGGTACTTCGAGGGCGGCTTCGACACGGCGGTCAAGGAACTGTCCGACGTCGACAAGATCAAGGCCTTCGCGAGGAGGCTGCGCGACGACGGCGTCAACCAGGCGACGCTGATCGGCGGCGAACCCACCCTGGTCCTGCGCCGGGTGGAGGCGTTCGTCGAGGAGCTGCCGTACATCACCATCTCCACCAACGGGCTGCGCCCGATGCCCATGCAGGGCTTCGAGCACATCGCCGTGGCCGTCAGCATCTTCGGCGGCGGGCCGCTGGACGACGACCTGCGCGCCATCCGCGTCAACGGGTCGAAGTTCACCGGCCTGTTCGACACGGCGCTCTCCCACTACCGCAACGACCCCCGGGTGCTGTTCATCTTCGCGCTCTCCGAGGCCGGCCTGCGCCATCTGGAACCGACGGTCCGGAAGATCGCGGACAACGGCAACATCGTCACCTTCAACTTCTACAGCGAGCACGGCTCCGACCACCCGATCCAGATCGAGAACGAGCGCCGGGTGCTGGAAGAGGCGCTGCGGGTCAAGGAGCTGTACCCGGAGACGGTGGTGAGCCACCCGTACTTCATCCGCACCCTCATCACCGGCACCTCCCACTGGGGCGCCCGGTTCGGCTACGACGTCTGCCCGAGCCTGAGCGTGGACCACCCCGACCATGAGGAGCGCGTCGCCAACGGCAACCCGGTGATCCCCGGCTTCGCGGCCTGGGGCGCCGACTACGAGACCCTGCAGTTCTGCTGCACCTCCGGCGACTGCGGCGGCTGCCGGGACAGCCAGGCCGTCTACAGCTGGCTGGTGGTCAGCGCCAGCCGGTTCCTGGACAGTGCGGAGCGGCTGGAGGAGTGGCTGGACATCGCGGAGAGCTACTGGCGGCAGTGGCACTGGTCCCCGCTCCACGCCACCAAGGTCGCGGCGTAGCCCGCGAAGCCGACGGCACGCAACCCCCACGACGTCCCGCACGACGTCCCGCACGACGTCCCGCACGAGGAGGGCACATCACCCATGCTTGATCACGCCGCGATCGAGAAGTTCATCCACGAGGCGCTGGTGGAACTCGGTGTCGACGACGGGGACATCCGCCCCGACGCCGCGCTCGACGATCTGGAGATCGACTCGCTCGACATGGTCGAACTGGCACAGGCCATCAAGAAGGACCTCCAGGTCCCGGTGAAACCGAAGGACTTCGACGGGCTCGACACCGTCGGCCAGATACTCGAGCTCTGCTACGCGAAGGCCGGACTTGAGTGACGCCGTGACGGGGGCGGTGGTGACCGGCTTCGGCGCGGTCACCCCGCTCGGTGTCGGCGCCGACGTGCTGCACGAGCGGGCCGTCGCCGGGGAGAGCGGGCTGCACGACGGGCTCGGTACCTGTGACGCTTTCCGCGCCGCCGACCACCTCTCCCGTCACCTCGTACGCCGCACCGACCGGTTCACGCAGTTCACGCTGGTGGCGGCGGAGGAGGCGCTGACGCGCGCCGGCTGGACATCCGGGGCCGCGCCGTACGACGCCGGGCGCGTCGCCTGCGTCATCGGCTGCGGCCTCGGCGGAACGGCCAGCTTCGAGGCGCAGGGCCCGGTCCTCGCCGAGCAGGGCGCCGAGTACGTCTCGGCGCTCATGGTGCCGCAGATGATGGCCAACGCCGCCGCCTCGCACCTGTCGATGCGGTACGGCTTCCGGGGCGAGTCGCTGTGCGTGGCGTCCGCGTGCAGCAGCGGCGCGCAGGCCATCGGTGCGGGGCTGCGGCTGCTGGCGGCCGGCGCGGCGGACGCCGTGGTGGTGGGCGGCGCCGAAGCGTCGACGTCGGAGCTCGTCAGCGCCGCCTTCCGCAACGCCGGGGCGCTCTCGCCCACCAGCCGCTGCCGGCCGTTCGACGCGGAGCGCGACGGCTTCGTCATCGGGGAGGGCGCCGGCGTCCTCGTCCTGGAGACGGCCGCCGGAGCCACCCGGCGCGGGGCCGAGGTCCTCGGCGTCGTACGGGGCTACGGCGCCACCTCCGACGCCCACCACCTCACCGCCCCCGATCCCGGCGGCCGCCCCGCCGCCGAGGCCGTCTCCCAGGCCCTGCGGCACGCCGGGACGGCCCCCGGGGAGCTGGACTACGTCAACGCCCACGGCACCGGCACCCTGCTCAACGACCGGCTGGAGTGCGACGCCCTGCGCCTCGCCCTCGGCGACGACACCCTGGCCGGCATCCCGGTGTCGTCCAGCAAAGGCGGCATCGGGCACCTCTTCGGCGCGGCCGGAGCGGTGGAGGCCATCGTCACCTTGCAGGCGCTGCGCCACGCCGTCGCACCCCCGACCGCCGGCCTCCGGCAGCCGGACGAGCGGCTCGGCGGGCTCGACCTGATCCGGACGGCACGCGAGCTGCCCGGCGGCGACCGGCCGCGGGTGGGCCTGTCCACGTCGTTCGGTTTCGGCGGCCACAACGCGGCGCTCGTCCTCTCCACCCCCTGACCGACGAAAGGCCACAGCGTGATGCTCGGCTTCGCAGGACGCCGCTATCTCGTGACCGGGGTCCTCAACGACGACTCCATCGCCTGGCACACCGCCAAGGCCCTCCAGGAGGCGGGCGCGGAGGTCCTGCTGACCGGGTTCGGCCGGACGCGGCGGATCACCGAGGCCGCGGCGGCCGGGCTGCCGCACCCCACGGACGTCCTGGAGCTGGACGTCACCCGGCCGGACGACCTCACCCGGCTGGCCAAGGAGCTGGAGGGCCGATGGGGTGCGGTCGACGGCGTCCTGCACGCCATCGCCGCCGCCCCGCAGTCCGCACTGAGCGGCAACTTCCTCACCACCCCCGTGGAGAGCGCCACGCACGCCCTCCACACGGCGGCCGTCTCCCTGCACGGGCTTACCGCCGCACTCGCCCCCCTGCTGGCCAGGAAGCGCGGCAGCGTCGTCGGGCTGGACTTCGACTCCACCGGCGCCTGGCCCGGCTACGACTGGATGGGCGTCAGCAAGGCCGCCCTCGGCGCCGTCTGCCGCTACCTCGCCCTCTACCTCGGTGACAGCGGCATCCGCGTCAACCTCGTCGCCGCCGGACCCGTGGAGACGGTGGCGGGGTCGGCCATCAGCACCTTCGACGCCATCGCCGACCGGTGGGAGCAGGAGGCGCCGCTCGGCTGGGACCGCGCGGACGTCCAGCGCCTCACCGGGCCCGTCCTCTTCCTGCTCTCCGATCTCGCCGCCGCCGTCACCGGCGAGATCGTGCACGCCGACGGCGGAATGCACGCCGTCCGCATGGGCGTGGGCGGCGGCCGGACCTCCGGGAAGGAGACCGCACGATGACAGCGGCGATCACCGGTATCGGGGCGGCGCTGCCCGAACGCACCGTGCCGAACAGCCACTTCGAGGCGATCGGTTCCTCGGACGAATGGATCGTCAAGCGGACGGGGATCAGGGAGCGCCGCTTCCTGCCCGAGGACGGCCGGCTCGCCGACCTCGCCGTCACCGCCGCCCGGACAGCGCTGCGGCAGGCCGGGCGGGACGCCGCCGCCCTGAGCCACGTCGTCGTCGCGACGACCACCCCCGACCGGACGACGCCCGGGCTGGCGGTGGAGGTGGCCGCACGGCTCGGCACACCGCAGGCCGCCGCCTTCGACCTGCACGCGGCCTGCGCCGGATTCGTCTACGCGCTGGACCACGGGACGGCGCTGATCGAGTCCGGGCGGGCGGAGGCCGTCCTCGTCTGCGGGGCGGAGGCGCTCACCCGCATCACCGACGCCCAGGACCGGTCGACGGCCGTCCTGCTCGGCGACGGCGCCGGTGCCGTCGTCCTCACCGACCTCCCGGACGCCCCCGTCGCGCCCGCCTTCCACCTCGCCTCCGACGGCGAGCAGATCCCCCTGCTCTTCGCCGACCGCCATGACCGCAAACTCCGCATGAACGGCCCCGAGATCTTCGTCCACGCCGTGGAGAAGATGAGCGACGCGGCCCGACGGGTACTGGAGCGACGCCACCTGACCTGCGACGACGTCGACCTCTTCGTCGCCCACCAGGCCAACGCCCGCATCGTGAGAGCCGTCGGCAAGGAGATCGGGGTGCCACCCGAGAAGCTGTTCCTCAACGTCGACCGGGTGGCCAACACCTCGTCGGCGTCCATCCCCATCGCCCTGGCCCACGCCCAGGAGGCCGGCCGGCTCGGGCCGTCCGGGGTGCTGGGCGTGGCGGCCTTCGGCGCGGGGATCACCTGGGGTGCCGGTGTGCTCGGCTGGCGGCTGGGATGAGCGCCAAGCAACCCCGCCTGCCGCTGCTGGGCGAGATCACGGCCCCCGACGGCGCGCGGCTCACCGTGCGCGTGCGGGCGCGGGACGACGACGCCGGTGCGCCCGTCATCGTCCTGCTGCCCGCGATGGGGACGCCCGCGCGGAACTACCTCCCGCTCGTGCGGGCGCTGCACCGGCGGGGCATGACGGTGGTGACGACGGACCTGCGCGGGCAGGGCGAGAGCGTGCCCCTGCCCGCCCGCGGCGTCCGGTTCGGCTACCGCGACATCGTCGAGCACGACATCGGGGCCGTGCTCGACGTCGTCGACGCCGCGTACCCCACGGCACCGCGGCTGCTGCTCGGGCACAGCCTGGGCGGGCAGCTGGGGCTGGTGCACTGCGGGCTGTTCCAACCCGCGCGGCTCGACGGCGTCGTGCTCGTCGCCAGCGGCTCCGCCTGGTACCGGGCGCTGGGGCGGGACGGCGCGCGGTGGCTGGTACGGAGTCAGCTCAGCGCCGTCGGGGCCGGGATACTCGGGTACTGGCCGGGGGAGCGGTTCGGCTTCGGCGGCCGGGAAACGGCGCGGCTCATGCGGGACTGGGCCCGCCAGATGCGCACCGGCCGCTACACCGTCCCCGGGGCGCGGGTGGACTACGAGCAGGCGCTGCGGACGGTGACGCTGCCCGTCCTCGCCGTCGACGTCGAAAACGACACCATGGCGCCGCCGTCGGCCGTGGACCATCTGTGCGCCAAGATGCCCGCCGCCCGGGTCGAACGCCTCCACTACGCGTGCGCCGACGCGGGCGGCCGCCCGCTGGACCACTTCCGCTGGATACGGCACCACGGCGGCCTCGTCGAACGCATCGGGGCCTGGGCGGAGCGAGTCGTCCTCGCCTCCGACCGGGCGGCCTGATGCCGGGCGGCCAGACCGGGCGAGCGATGCCACCGTGACGCCCTGCCGACGGCCGCGACCGCCCTGAGCCGCCGATGCCCGTTCGCTTCGACCCGCCGTACGGGAACCCCGTACGCGAACCGCCGTACTGGAACCGCCGCACTGGAACCGCCGCACTGGAACCGCCGCACTGGAGGATGACCCGATGCAGCCCGAGCCTGCCCTCGACCCCGGCACCGTCCCCGCCCTCCTGGCCCGCGCGGCCGCCGCGTACCCCGACCGGCCGGCCCTGCGGTTCGACGGCGACGAGCTGACGTTCGCCGAGCTGGACGACCTCAGCTCCCGTGCCGCCGCCCGGCTCCGCGCCCTGGGCACGGCACCGGGCGACCGCGTCGCCGTCCTGCTCCCCAACACCCCCCTCTTCGCGGTGCTGTACTACGGCATCCTCCGCGCCGGGGCGATCGTCGTGCCCATGAACCCGCTGTTGAAGGCCGGGGAGATCGAGCACTGCCTGAACGACGCGGGAGCGGCCCTCCTCTTCGCCTGGCACCAGGACGGGGACGAGGCGGCTGAAGGCGCCCGCCGGGCCGGCACCCCGCGCATCGTGGTCGAACCCGAGGCGTTCCTCGCCACGCTGCGCACCCACCTCCCGTCGGCCCACAACGAGCCGCGCTCACCCGCGGACTCCGCCGTCGTCCTGTACACCTCCGGAACCACCGGCAAGCCCAAGGGCGCCGAACTCACCCACCACAACCTGCGCCGCAACATCGACGAGGGCGCACGCGTGCTGCGCCTCGGCCCCGCCGACGTCATCTTCGGCGGGCTGCCGCTCTTCCACTCCTTCGGACAGGTCATGGGGCTGAACTGCGCGGTGTCGGTGGGCGCCTGCCTCACCCTGCTGGCCCGCTTCACCCCGGAAGCCGCCTTCTCCGTGATCCAACGGGACCGGGTGACCGTCCTCCTGGGCGTCCCCACGATGTACACGCTGATGCTGCGGCTGGCGGAGAGCCCCGAGTCCGGTCCGTACGACCTCTCCACCCTGCGCGTCGGCCTGTGCGGCGGCTCCCCGCTGCCCGTGGAGGTGCTGCACGGGTTCGAGAAGGTGTTCGGCTGCGCCGTACTGGAGGGGTACGGGCTCTCCGAGTCGTCGCCGCTCGCCTGCGTGAACCGCCTCGACCGTGAGCGCGTCGCCGGCACGGTCGGCATCCCCGTCGACGGCGTCGAGATGCGCGTCGTCGACCGCGAGGGCGGGGAACTGCCCGACGGCGAGGTGGGCGAGATCGTCATCCGCGGGCACAACGTCATGCGGGGCTACTGGCGCCGTCCGCAGGAGACCGCGGAGACGGTACGCAACGGCTGGCTGCACACCGGTGACCTCGGCACCCGGGACGCCCGCGGGGACTTCCGGATCGTGGACCGCATCAAGGACCTGGTCATCCGCGGCGGGTACAACGTCTATCCGCGCGAGGTGGAGGAGGTGCTCTACGCCCACCCAGCGGTCGCGGAGGCGGCGGTCCTCGGCGTCCCGCACCCCGTCCACGGCCAGGAGGTCGCCGCCGCCGTGGTGCTGCGTGACGGAGCGTCCGCCACACCCGACGAACTGCTCGGCTTCGTCCGTGAGCGCGTCGCACCCTTCAAGTACCCGCGCATCGTGTGGATCGCCGACTTCCTGCCGAAGGGCCCCACCGGCAAGATCCTCAAACGCGAGATCGTCCGGCCCGACCCGGCCGCCGGCTGAGAAACGTGCACGCCCCACCTGCGGCCACCGGATCGAGATCCAGGGGCCGCAGATAGGGCGTTCCGCCGCCCTGTCCCGCGTCTACGCAGGTCAGGGCATTTTCGGCGGTACCTCGACGGTAGGCCGTGTGGGACTCGAACCCACAACCAACGGATTAAAAGTCCGCTGCTCTGCCAATTGAGCTAACGGCCCGTAACCCGCAGCATAGCCCGGGCGCGGAGCGTCATGCCGAGCATAGTCCCCCCGCGTCGGGGAGCCGATCGAGTATCGGCCCTCCCTCGCGATGCGGAACGGGCCCGTACGGCACCGGAGTGCTGTACGGGCCCGTCTCAGGCGCGCGGATCAGGCGTACGGATCAGGCCGTACGGATCAGGGCGTACGGATCAGCCGTTGCGCTTCCAGCGCGGCTTGTCGTCGCGGCGGAAGCCGCCGCTGGAGGGACGGTCGTTGTCCCGGCGGAAGCCACCCGACGGGCGGTCGTCGCGGCGGTCGCGGTTGAACGGGCGGTCGCTGCCACGGTGGCCGCCGGAGGGGCGGTCGTCGCGGCGGAAGCCGCCGCTGGAGGGACGGTCGTTGTCGCGGCGGAAGCCACCCGACGGACGGTCGTTGTCACGGCGCTCGAAGGAGCGGCCACCACGGTCGTCACGGTCGCGGTTGAACCCACCACGGTCGTCACGGTCACGGCGGAAGCCGCCGGAGGGACGGTCGTTGTCGCGGCGGAAGCCGCCCGACGGACGGTCGTTGTCCCGGCGGAAGCCGCCCGACGGACGGTCGTTGTCCCGGCGGAAACCACCGGACGGACGGTCGTTGTCACGGCGCTCGAAGGAACGGCCACCACGGTCGTCACGGTCGCGGTTGAACCCACCGCGGTCACCGCGGTCGTCACGGTCGCGGCGCTGGAAGTTGCCCCGCTCGTCGCGGCGCTGGAAGCCACCCTCGCGGCGGTCGTCGCGGCGGTCGTCACGGTCGCGGCGCTCGTCGCGCGGCTGCTCCGGTACGGAGAGGGCGGCGGCCACCTCGGCGAGCTCGGCCTCCGCGGCCTCCGTCACCTCGGCGACGGCGGCCTCGGGGTCCTCGCCCCGCTCGCGGGCGGCGCGGGCCACCAGGCGGTCGGCCTCCTCGCGCAGCTCGGCGGCACGGCGCTGCACGCGCTCCAGCTGCTTGGTGAGCTCGGCGACCTCGCGCTCGGCCTGCTTGGCGGCGTTGTTCGCGGAGTCGGCCTGCACCTCGGTCAGGGACCGGGCGCCGGTGATCTCGGCGACCTCCGGGTCGAAGGCGCCGGCGCCGCCGACGATGTGGCGCGAGGCGTCGACGCCCGCGTCCTCCATCAGGCGGAAGATCTGGCGCCGCTGGTGCGGCAGGGCCAGCGAGACCACCACGCCGGACTTGCCCGCACGGGCCGTACGACCCGAGCGGTGCAGGTAGTCCTTGTGGTCACCGGCCGGGTCCACGTTCAGGACCAGGTCGATGCCGTCGACGTGGATACCGCGCGCGGCGACGTCGGTGGCGACGAGCGCGTTGACGTAACCGTCCTTGAAGTCGGCCAGGGTGCGGGTACGGGCGCCCTGCGTCATGCCGCCGTGCAGCGCGTCGGCCTTCACGCCGGCCTCGCGCAGCTGCTCCGCGATGCGGTCGGCGCCCAGCTGGGTGCGGACGAAGATGATGGTGCGGCCCTTGCGCGCGGCGATCGCGGCGGTGACCGGCGCCTTGTCCTTCGGCTTCACGACGAGGACGTGGTGCGTCATGGTCGTGACGTTGCCCTGGGCGCTGTCGACCTCGTGGACCACCGGGTCGGTCAGGTAGCGCTTGACCAGCGTGGCGATCTCGTTCTCCATCGTGGCGGAGAAGAGCAGGCGCTGGCCGCCGGCCGGCACCTGGTCGAGCAGCTCGGTGACCTCGGGCAGGAAGCCCAGGTCCGCCATCTGGTCGGCCTCGTCAAGGACCGCGACCTGGACGGCCTCCAGGGAGCAGGCGCCGCGGTTGATGACGTCGCGCAGGCGGCCCGGGGTGGCGACGAGGACGTCGACGCCACGCTCCAGCGCGTAGATCTGGTTGCCCATGGACGTACCGCCGCAGACGACCTTCATCTTGAGGCCGAGCACGTCGCCGTACGGCTGGAGGGCGTCCGCGACCTGCATCGCGAGCTCACGGGTGGGCGTGAGGATGACGCCGCGGGGCTTCTTCTTGTCGGTGTGGCCGCCGGCCAGGGTGGCGAGCAGCGGCAGACCGAAGGAGAGGGTCTTGCCGGAGCCGGTGCGGCCGCGGCCGAGGATGTCCTTGCCGGCCAGGGCGTCCGGGATGGTCGCGGCCTGGATCGGGAAGGGGGTGGTCACGCCGTTCTGCGCGAGCTTGCGGACGACACCCTCGGGCAGACCGAGGTCCGCGAAGGTGATGGTCGGCTCGTCGTCGGCGACGACGTCCGCGAGGGCGTCGGTCTCGACGGCCTCTACGGCCTCGACGAGCGCCTCGTCGGCCTCGGGCAGGACAGCGTGGTCAGAACTGAAAATGGACATGCGAAATGCGAAACCTTCCGGAGTCTCGGCACGCGCCCGTCAACTCCGTGTTTCGCAATTCGACCGCCTCGATGCGGTCAGCCACGGCTGGGAGTACGCGCCACACGCGGCGCGCTTCTGTCGGCGCCGGGCAAATGGGAAATGGGATCAAACGATCTACCACCATACGCACCTACCCCCCTCTGACGCAAACCGACCCCTCTCAGGCGGGCGCGACCTGCGGCGATGCGTGCGGCTCGGCCGACCAGTCCGGCGCCCTGAGCGCATGCGTCCGGGTCGTGTCCGCCGCCGGCGACGCGGACGGCGAGTCGGACGGCTTCGGGCCCGGACCGGGGTCCGTGGGCGGGTCGGCCGGGGTCGGCGTGGGGTCCGCCGGGGTGGGCGCGGGCGGTGTCGGCGCCTGGCTGGGCGAGGCCTCCCCACCGCCGGGCCCGCCGGAGTCCCCCGGCCCGCCGCCCTGGCCACCGCCGGACCCGCCGGCCGGGGGCGTGGGGTCCTGCGGCCGTCCCGGCCGGCCGCCGTCGCCGGGGCCGCCCGCGGACGGCTTGGCCGACGGCGCCGCCGAGGCGCTCGGCTCCGCGGAGGCGCCGGCCTCGCCGGCCTCCTCCGCCGCGCCGGGCCTCCCGTCCGCGCCGAGGCCCTCGGCGCGCGCCCCCGGCCGGACTCCCGGCCCGGCGGCGCCACCGTCCACGTCGGCCGCCGCCGCGCCGGAGGGGCCGACCGAACCGGACGGCACGGGCTTGGCGCTCTCGTCGGACACGCTCATGCAGCCGCTGAGCGAGCCTGCGGACGCCGCGACCGCCAGTGCGGTCACGGCCCATCGGACGGGGGCGGGCAACTGGCGCACGCGGGCACCTCCACAGGCACGGGTCAGGGTTTCCCTGCCCAACTCCCCACGCCCGTCAAGGACACGCCCGAAAGCGGGGGCCGTGGCCACCGGCGCCACCCGTACGGGCCGCCACCGGTCAGCCGTAGCCCAGCTCGTGCAGCCGCTCGTCGTCGATCCCGAAGTGATGGGCGATCTCGTGCACCACCGTGACCTCGGTCTCCGCGACCACGTCCTCGCGCGAGTCACACATCCGCAGCGTCGGCCCCCGGTAGATCGTGATCCGGTCCGGCAGCACGCCGGCGTACCACTCGCCCCGGTCGGTCAGCGGCGTCCCCTCGTACAGCCCCAGCAGATCGGGGTCGTCCGGGGACGGCTCGTCCTCCACGAACACCGCGACGTTGTCCATCAGCCGCGTCAGCTCCGGCGGGATCCTGTCCAGCGCCTCGGCGACCAGTTCCTCGAACTCCTCGCGCGTCATCTCCAGCACCCGGCCATTGTCCCGGATGACCCGGACGTACGGGCATAGCCGCCCGTGCGCATAGCCGCCCGCGCGCCCGGGCATACGGCGGCCATGGTCGCCCCAGCCGCTCTCCGCACCGCCTACGACCGCCTCCGCCGCCACTACCGCTCGCGCCGCACCGGCCCCACGCCCGCCCTGGTCCACGCCCCGCACCCGTACGCACGCGCCCTCGGCCTGATCACCGTCGTCCTGTTCGGCGCCTGGCTGGGCCTCCTGGCCGTCGGCAGCGTCCGTACGCCGGTCGGGCCGATGGACACGAGCATGACCCTGCGCCCGTCCCTCTCCGGCGGCACGAAGATCAACGTCTCACCGCTCGGCGCGCTCACGCTCGACTCGCACCACGCGCCCATCCGCCTCGACGTGGACGTCGAGCAGCTCGACCCCGTACGCGCCCAGGCCCTGGTCAAGCACCCCGAGCGGCTCGCCGGGCTCCAGGACGAGATCACCCGGGACGTCGCGGACGGCACCCGCGAGCTGGCGCTGCGCTCGTGCGTCGCCGTCGTCACCGGCGCCACCGCCCTCGGTCTCGCCGTCTACCGCCGCCCGCGCCGCGCGCTCGCCGCCGGCGGCCTGGCGCTGGCCCTGCTCGCCGCCTCGGGCACCTCCGCCTTCGCCACCTGGAACCCGAAGTCCGTCCTTGAGCCCAAGTTCTCCGGACTCCTCTCCTCCGCACCCTCCGTGGTCGGCAACGCCCGCTCGATCGTCAGCGAATTCGACGTCTACCAGAAGGAGTTGGCGCGGCTCGTCACCAACGTGACCAAGCTGTACGAGGCGACCTCCACGCTCCCGACGTACCAGCCCGACCCGGCGACCATGCGGGTGCTGCACGTCTCGGACATCCACCTCAACCCGGCGGCGTGGGAGATCATCCGCTCGCTCGTCGAGCAGTACAAGATCGACGTGATCATCGACTCCGGCGACACCATGGACCACGGCACCGCCGCCGAGAACGGCTTCCTCGACCCCATCAGCGACCTCGGCGCGCCGTACGTCTGGGTACGCGGCAACCACGACTCCGCGGCCACCCAGCGCTACCTGGAGGAGCTCGACAACGTCCACGTCCTCGACCAGGGGCGCGCCGTCACGGTCGCGGGCCTGCGGGTGGCCGGCACGGGCGACCCCCAGTTCACGCCCGACCGCTCCGTCGCCCCGGCGGGCGACGACGCCGAGCGCGCGGCGGGGGCGCGGCTGGCGGACGCGCTGCGGCAGCAGCGGCTGGCGGGCACGCCCGTCGACATCGCGGTCGCCCACAACCCCGTGGCCGCGCAGGAGACCGACGGCGAGGTCCCCCTCGTCCTGGCGGGCCACGTCCACCGCCGCGTGACCAAGATCCTCCCGGACGGCACCCGCCTCAAGATCGAGGGCTCCACGGGCGGCGGCGGCCTGCGCGCCCTGGAGCGGGACGAACCCGAGAAGGTCCACGCCTCCGTGCTCTACCTCGACCGGGACACCCGCCACCTCCAGGCCTGGGACGAGATCACCCTGGGCGGCCTGGGCCTGACGACAGCCGAGGTCAGCCGCCACCTCCCGGACGAGAACCGCCCCGGCGCCCCCTCCCCCAGCCCGTCCCCCACCCGGCCCTCCACTGCGCCCACCAGCCCCTCGCCGACCGCCTCCCGGTAAAGCGTTTTGGCGAACCGTCCCCGCATCCCATATGCTTCTCACGTCCCCGACGCGCTGACGAAGCGCCCAGGCGGGCCATCAGCCCTCATCGTCTAGTGGCCCAGGACGCCGCCCTTTCAAGGCGGTAGCACGGGTTCGAATCCCGTTGGGGGCACGCATTACCGTGTGCGAGACTGGTTCTCGCACAGTGCTTGGTCCTGTGGAGCAGTTTGGAGTGCTCGCCACCCTGTCAAGGTGGAGGCCGCGGGTTCAAATCCCGTCAGGACCGCTGCGGCTCGCAAGAGCCGCGTGGCTGGGTAGCTCAGTTGGTACGAGCGTCCGCCTGAAAAGCGGAAGGTCGCCGGTTCGACCCCGGCCCCAGCCACCACCACGAAGGCCCCGTCCCCTGGACGGGGCCTTCGGCGTGTGCCCCGAGGCGGCCATGGGGCCGGGCCGGCCCCACAGCCGCTCCGGGCGGCGCCTCACGCCCCCCGCCGGTGGCGCCACCCCCGCGCCCCCAGGACCACCGCCGCCACCGCCACCGCGCCCAGCAGCAGCGCCCAGTCCGGTACCGCGCGGCCCAGCGCGGCGACGCGGGTTTCCAGCGCGTACGAGTCGTCCACGGACAGCAGACCCGGCAGGGCGGTCGTGCCGTCGAAGGCGAGGAACAGCACGCCCAGGGCGATGAAGAAGAGGCCCGACAGCACCGACGTGCTGTGCAGGGTGAAGCGGCCCACCCGCAGCGCCCGGCCCCGGAGCCAGGTGCGGCGCCCCAGGTCCCAGCGCTCCCAGAACACGGCCAGGAGGAACAGCGGTACGGCCATTCCGAGCGCGTACACCGCCAGCAGCAGGCCCCCGTAGACCGGGTTGCCGCCGAGCGCCGCGACCGTCAGGACGCTGCCCAGGATCGGCCCCGCGCAGAAGCCCGCCAGGCCGTACACCAGGCCCAGCGCGTACACCGACACCGCCGAGACCGGCCGGATCCGGCCGCTGGCCTCGGCGAGGCGCCGGGAGGCGAAGCCCAGGCCCACCACCTGGGCCACGCCCAGCGCGATGATCAGCCAGCCGCCCACCGCCACCAGCAGGTCCCGGTGGCCGTAGAAGAGCCGGCCCGCGACGGAGCCGGCGGCGCCCAGCGGGACGAGGGTGGTGGCGAGGCCCGCGTAGAAGATCCCGGTACGGGCCAGCAGCCGGCCCGGGCTGTCGACCGAGTACGCGAAGAACGCCGGGAGCAGCAGCGCGCTGCACGGGCTCAGCAGCGCGAGCAGGCCGCCCAGCAGGGCCGCGAGGTAGCCGATACCCGTCACTTCGCCGCCCCGCGGCGAGCGGACGCGTGCGCGGATTCGATTGCGCTCGCGAACGTCTCCATCGGCTGTGCACCCGCGATCGGCCGCCCGTTCACCAGAAAGGACGGCGTCGAGGTCGCCCCCAGCGACCAGCCCTGCTCCTGGTCGGCCGTCACGGCGGCCCGCGCCCCCGCGCTGTCGAGGTCCCGCCCGAACCGGTCCAGGTCCGGCACGCCCGCCTCCCGCGCCAGCGCCAGCAGCCGGCCCTTCGCGAAGCCGCGCTCCTTGGCGCCCTCGGCGTACGCGGCCTTGTGGAACTGCCAGAACCGGCCCTGCCGCCCGGCCGCCCACGAGGCCCGCGCCGCGCGCTCCGACTCCTCGCCGAAGATCGGGAAGTTGCGCCACTCGATGCGCAGCACCCCGGCCTCGACGTACTTCTCGATCAGCGCGGGCTCGATGTCTCGGGCGAACTTCCCG
Organism: Streptomyces sp. NPDC030862; assembly: GCF_055571835.1. Lineage (NCBI taxonomy): Bacteria > Bacillati > Actinomycetota > Actinomycetes > Kitasatosporales > Streptomycetaceae > Streptomyces > Streptomyces sp. NPDC030862. Next base: position 39,376 of record NZ_JBVIEN010000003.1, read on the forward strand.
CAGTACCCGCACGCGAAGTCGGCGTACTCGAGCATGACGACGGGCGCGTCGGCGCGCCCCACGGCGAGCGGGTCGGCGGCGTCGCGGCGGGCGTACTTCTCCAGCTCGGGGTAGGCGGCGACCTGCTGTTCGGCGACCGCGGGAGGGCCGGGCTTGGTCGCGGCGTAGGAGGCAAGGCCGGCCAGCGTGGCGACGACGGCGACCCCCGCGCCGATCAGGTACGGCGCGGTCCTGGACTTCGTGGACTTCTTGGACATGGACATGGTGGAGCGACTCCTGGGCGAGCACGAGGAAGGGGGAGACCAGCGGTACGGCGTACGCACCGGCGGCTATACGCGCAGGATCGACAGCTCCACGGGCGACGGCCCCGACGACCACGGCGGCGCCCGCTCCGGCCGGACGCCCGGCACCACCGGCTCGGCCTGCCACAGGGGCACCCGCGTGTCGGTGTGCGGGACGGACGGCAGGCAGTCCGCCGTCAGGGCGCGCGGCGGAACGCCCGGCTCCAGCCCGCCCTCCCCGTCGGACGGATCGCAGGAGGAACCCTGGCCGGCCGCGGCCACCACGTCGTGCGGGACACCGGTCCCGGACCCGTGGACCAGCAGCGCGCCGACCACCAGCACCAGTACGGCGGCCACCACACGGCACCACCGCCACCGGCCGCCGGTGCACCGCATGCGGACCGCCCCTCCATGACGCAAGATCGTCGACGGCTCGTCGACTCGCCGGAAATGGTACGGGGAAATCGGTTCGCCACTCCGTCGCCGCGAGTGAGATCCTGGAGCAGGTATGTCTACTTCCCTCGCCGACCTCCAGACCCTGCTGGCCGAGGTATCGCTGCGCGACGCGCACCGGCTCGGCCGCCGTCTCGAAGGCACCCGCCGCATCCGCAAGCCCGAGGCCCGTCAGGCCGTACTGGACGAGATCGCCGCCGAGGCCACGAAGGCCGCCGTCCGCACGGCCGAGCGGGCGGCGCGCAGGCCGGAGGTCACGTACCCCGAGCAACTGCCGGTCAGCCAGAAGAAGGACGAGATCGCGGAGGCGATACGCGACCACCAGGTCGTGATCGTCGCCGGTGAGACGGGTTCCGGCAAGACGACCCAGATCCCCAAGATCTGCCTGGAGCTGGGGCGCGGCGTACGCGGCATGATCGGCCATACGCAGCCGAGGAGGATCGCCGCCCGCACGGTCGCCGAGCGCGTCGCGGACGAGCTGAAGACCCCGCTGGGCGAGGCGGTCGGCTGGAAGGTCCGCTTCACCGACCAGGTCAACCCGGACGCGACCTTCGTCAAGCTGATGACGGACGGCATCCTGCTCGCCGAGATCCAGACGGACCGCGAGCTGCGCGCGTACGACACGATCATCATCGACGAGGCCCACGAGCGCAGCCTCAACATCGACTTCCTGCTCGGGTATCTGGCCCAGCTGCTCCCCAAGCGCCCCGACCTCAAGGTCGTGATCACCTCCGCGACCATCGACCCGGAGCGCTTCTCCCGCCACTTCGGCGACGCGCCGATCGTCGAGGTCTCCGGCCGTACGTACCCGGTCGAGGTCCGCTACCGCCCCCTCCTCGAAGAGGACTCCGAGGACTCCGACCGCGACCAGATCACCGCGATCTGCGACGCGGTCGACGAGCTCCAGGCGGAGGGCCCGGGCGACATCCTGGTCTTCCTCTCCGGCGAGCGCGAGATCCGCGACACGGCGGACGCGCTGGAGAAGAAGCGGCTGCGCAACACCGAGGTCCTCCCGCTCTACGCGCGCCTCTCGCACGCCGAGCAGCACCGCGTCTTCCAGGCGCACCCGGGCCGCCGGATCGTCCTCGCCACGAACGTCGCCGAGACGTCGCTGACCGTCCCCGGCATCAAGTACGTCATCGACCCCGGCACCGCCCGCATCTCCCGCTACAGCCACCGCACGAAGGTGCAGCGCCTGCCGATCGAGCCGGTCAGCCAGGCCAGCGCCAACCAGCGCAAGGGCCGCTGCGGCCGTACGTCCGACGGCATCTGCATCCGGCTGTACTCGGAGGACGACTTCCTCGCCCGCCCCGAGTTCACGGACGCCGAGATCCTCCGTACGAACCTGGCGTCGGTCATCCTCCAGATGACGGCGGCGGGCCTCGGCGACATCGAGAAGTTCCCGTTCATCGACCCGCCGGACCACCGCAACATCCGCGACGGCGTGCAGCTCCTGCAGGAGCTCGGGGCCATCGACCCGACGCAGAAGGACCCGAAGAAGCGCCTCACGGAGCAGGGCCGCAAGCTGGCCCAGCTGCCCGTCGACCCACGCCTGGCCCGCATGGTCCTGGAGGCGGACAAGAACGGCTGCGTGCGCGAGGTCATGGTCATCGCGGCGGCCCTCTCCATCCAGGACCCGCGCGAGCGGCCGGCCGAGAAGCAGGCGCAGGCCGACCAGCAGCACGCCCGCTTCAAGGACGAGACCTCCGACTTCCTCGCCTTCCTCAACCTCTGGCGCTACATCCGCGAGCAGCAGAAGGCGCTGTCGTCGTCGGCGTTCCGCCGGATGTGCAAGTCCGAGTACCTCAACTACCTGCGCATTCGCGAATGGCAGGACATCTATACGCAGTTGCGTACGGTCGCGAAGCAGATGGGCATCCACCTCAACGACGAGGACGCCCCCGACGACCGCGTCCACGTCTCGCTGCTCGCCGGCCTGCTCTCCCACATCGGGATGAAGGACATCAAGGAGGGCGCGAAGAACGAGTACCTGGGCGCCCGCAGCGCCAAGTTCGCGATCTTCCCCGGCTCGGCGCTCTTCAAGAAGCCGCCGCGGTTCGTGATGTCCGCCGAGCTGGTGGAGACCTCCCGCCTGTGGGCGCGGGTCAACGCGAAGATCGAGCCCGAGTGGATCGAACCGCTGGCGGAGCACCTGCTCAAGCGCACGTACTCCGAGCCGCACTGGGAGAAGGACCAGGCTGCGGTCATGGCGTACGAGAAGGTCACGCTGTACGGCGTGCCGATCGTGGCCCAGCGGAAGGTCAACTACGGCCGCATCGACCCCGAGACCAGCCGCGAGCTGTTCATCCGGCACGCGCTGGTGGAGGGCGACTGGCGCACGCACCACAAGTTCTTCGCGGACAACCGCAAGCTGCTGACCGAGGTCGAGGAGCTGGAGCACCGCGCCCGGCGCCGCGACATCCTCGTGGACGACGAGACGCTCTTCGACTTCTACGACCAGCGGGTGCCCGAGCACGTGGTGTCGGGCGCGCACTTCGACTCGTGGTGGAAGCACAAGCGGCACGAGGCCCCGGACCTGCTCGACTTCGAGCGCGAGATGCTCATCAACGAGAAGGCGGGCGCGGTCACCAAGGCCGACTACCCCGACTCGTGGCGGCAGGGTGCGCTGAAGTTCCGTGTGACGTACCAGTTCGAGCCGGGTGCGGACGCGGACGGCGTGACCGTCCACATCCCGCTCCAGGTGCTGAACCAGGTGACGGACGACGGCTTCGACTGGCAGATCCCGGGGTTGCGGGAGGAGGTCGTCACGGAACTGATCCGCTCCCTGCCGAAGCCGATCCGCCGCAACTACGTGCCCGCGCCGAACTTCGCGAAGCGCTTCCTGGACACGGCGGTCCCGCTGCAGGAGCCGCTGGACGTGACGCTCGCCCGTGAGCTCCAGCGGATGGTCGGCGTCCCGGTCGCCGCCGACGACTTCGACTGGTCGCGGGTACCGGACCACCTGAAGATCACCTTCCGGATCGTCGACGAGCGGCGCCGCAAGCTCGCCGAGGACAAGGACCTGGAGACCCTGAAGCTCCAGCTGCGCCCGAAGGCCCGCCAGGCCCTCTCCAAGGCCGCCGCGGCCGCCACGGCCGGTCCCTCGGGCTCCGGGCAGTCCCTGGAGCGCACGGGCCTGACGGACTGGACGATCGGCACGCTGGTGAAGGTCTTCGAGACCCGCCGCGCCGGCCAGCCGGTCAAGGCGTACCCGGCGCTCGTCGACGCGGGCGACACCGTCTCCGTACGGCTCTTCGACACGGAGGCCGAGCAGGAGCAGGCGATGTGGCGCGGCACGCGCAGGCTCATCATGCTGAACATCCCGGTGAACCCGGCGAAGTTCGCGGCCGACAAGCTGACGAACCAGCAGAAGCTGGCGCTGTCCCGCAATCCACACGGCTCGGTGCAGGCGCTCTTCGAGGACTGCGCCACCGCGGCGGCCGACCGGCTGATCGCCGAGCACGGCGGACCGGCGTGGGACGAGGAGTCCTTCCGCAAGCTGTACGACAAGGTCCGGGCCGACCTCGTCGAGCTGACCATCCGCACGGTCGGCCAGGTGCAGCAGATCCTGGCCGCCTGGCAGTCCTGCGAGCGGCGCCTGAAGGCCACGAACAGCCTGGTCCTGGTGCGCAACGTCCAGGACGTGCGGGAGCAGCTGGCGGCCCTCGTGCCGGCCGGCTTCGTGACGAAGACGGGCCTGCGGCGCCTGCCGGACCTGATGCGCTACCTGGTGGCGGTGGACCGGCGGCTCCAGCAGATGCCGACGGCCGTCCAGCGCGACACCACGCGCATGGAGAAGGTCCACGAGATGCAGGACGAGTACGCCTGGCTGCTGGAGCAGCTGCCCAAGGGCCGCCCGGTGCCGCAGGAGGTCCTGGACATCCGCTGGATGATCGAGGAGCTGCGGGTCAGCTACTTCGCCCACGCCCTGGGCACCGCCCACCCGGTCTCCGACAAGCGCATCCTGAAGGCGATCGACGCGGCCGCGCCGTAGTCCGCGCTGATCGCCACGGCGCGAGTTCGACCGGACCCTCCGACCTGCTGTACAGTCTCTCTCGCAGCCAAACGCAGAACTCACCGGCTGCGAAACCTGGTCCTGTGGAGCAGTTTGGAGTGCTCGCCACCCTGTCAAGGTGGAGGCCGCGGGTTCAAATCCCGTCAGGACCGCAGTAAGCAGTGACGAAAAGGCCCGGATCTCAGGATCCGGGCCTTTTCGTCGTATTGACGTCGGCATCCGCCAGGGGTACCCAAGCAACAAGGGGTACGGGGTCCTTCGGCGGAGGTGACGCGGATGCCCAGCACACCGGTCCGGCCGGCCTCAGCGGCCCAGCCGGTCGCAACGGCCCGGCCGGTCGTGTCCGTACGGCCGGAGCGGCCGGTCAGGCACGCGACCCACGCACTCCTCCGTGCCCATCTGGCGGCCGCTTCCGGCTATCGCCACGCCACACCCCGCTGCGTCGTCTGCCGGCACCTCCAGCGGCTCGCCATGGAGGCCCAGGACGACAGCGGAAACGACCCTGCCGAAGGCGCCGAAGACCCCCTCCCGGAGCCCTCCGCCGTGTGACGCGAGTCACGAAATCGGTTTTGAAAACTGCTCAACTTACGCCCCGCCTACAACGGCCCCATTTAATATGTGCAATTGCACCAGTCGGCAGGGGCCCGGCAGCCGGTTCCCGCAGCCCCTCCAGGCGGGCGGACGCGGGCGAACACGGACAGCCAGGCGCTCTCCGCGGGCACAAAAAAGATCGCGCTGGACCCGGCGGAGTCCAGCGCGATCGATGACGAAGACCCGTTGGGGCGGGCACCCGTCGGTGGAGCTATGGGTGGGCGGACCGGGTTGGGGGATCCGGATGTGCCCGGTTCAGCGGGGTGTTCAGGGTGTTCAGGCCTCGCTGCGCTGCTGCGGAATGCCCGCCAGCAGTGCGCGGACCTCTGCCTCGCGGTACCGACGGTGTCCACCCAGGGTGCGGATGGACGTGAGCTTGCCCGCCTTAGCCCAGCGGGTCACCGTCTTCGGGTCCACGCGGAACATCGTGGCAACCTCAGCGGGGGTCAGCAGCGGCTCGGCATCAGGGGTGCGAGCGGTCATGAGCGGCCTCCTCGGGAGAACCGAACCTTCTCGGTTCTTTCCTCTAAATTCTGCACCTTGACCCGCGTTGCCCGAAATGGCGGACGCGAGCCGAGTCGGTTATAGGACGAACGGCTTGTCCTCGGCACTACAACTACACCATCTGTCCAGCCACGTTCGGCCAAACCGACGGAATTGCCCTCTCAGGTGTTCATCAGCGACGGAAGCCGATGGACCATGCCATAGCGGACAGTCACGTCACAGTGACGATCAGTCACAGAGCGATCAGGAGCCACCAGACCCCCCATAGCGTGCAATGCTTAGCCTTCCGCCCACACTTGGACGGAAGGAGCCCCTCCCGGACTCCTTGTCCTATTTTGGCATGAGGTTGGGTGATGGGCGCAAGAGCCCGGTTAGTGCTGTCCGTCACGCTTGACACAAAGGCCCGGATCGGGACCTAGGGCCCGGTCCATCCGCGCGGACCGCGAGAGCGAGATCATCTCAGTTGGCGAACTGCCGGTCCCGCACGGACCGCCACCTCTCCATCAGCCGCTCGTACGCCGCACCCGCGCCCGCGGCGTCCTCGGCCCGCAGCGCCGCGATCCCCTCGGCCACATCAGCCGCCGACCGGTCCGCGGCGAGCTGCTCGGCGGAGAGGGCGTACACCAGCCCGCCGTAGTCGAGCTCCACCAGCGCACGCGGGTGGAACTCCTCCAGCCACCGCCCCACGTCCACCAGGCCCTCGATCAGCGGGCCCTCGTCGATCGACTCCCGCAGGGTCTTCAGCGCCCGCGCCACCCGCCGCCGCGCCTGCACCATCGGTGTCCGGTAGCGCAGCACCGGCGCCTTGTCGGGGCCGGCGGCCTCCACGTACTCCCGCTCCTCGTCGGAGAAGAGCGCGAACCAGCGCACCGGCACCTGCCACACCGAGGTGCGGATCCACGGGCGCGCGTCCGGGTTCTCCTCGCGCCACCGCTCGTGGTCCGCCTCCGCCTGCCCGCGCACCACCGGCGGCAGCGCCGCGTCCAGGACCACCGCCGGCAGCAGGCCCGGCAGCTCCTCCAGCGCCAGCCACCCGCGCATCCGCGTGCGCCACGGGCAGACGCACACCACGCCGTCCACCTCCACCACGAAGGCGTCGCCGCTCTCGTGCACCGGGACCGGGACCGGCGGCGTCCCCACGAGCCCGGCCAGCGAGCGGCGCAGCTCGTCCTGCGCCGTCGGGGCGGCCCCGTCGGCGACACGGCGCGCGTAGCGGGCCCAGTGGCCCCGCTCGGGCTCCGGGAAGGCCGCCAACGGCTCGTACACGCGCAGGTAGGAGGCGTACGGGACGAGGACCGAAGTGACCGCTGGCATGTCGTAAATCCTTCCACGCCGGTACTCCGGGAGGGGGTGATCCTCGGCACTGGGTCCCCTCTACGCCCAGGTAGGACTTACTCTCTTGCCGTCAAGGCCCTCCCCCACCCGCCGGGGGGCCTCCTCCGCCGCTTCGTACTTGGGAGTCACCACCGTGACCGATGTGACCGACGGCGTCCTGCACACCCTGTTCCACTCGGAGCAGGGGGGCCACGAACAAGTCGTGCTCTGCCAGGACCGTGCCACCGGCCTCAAGGCCGTCATCGCCCTCCACTCGACCGCCCTGGGCCCGGCCCTCGGCGGTACCCGTTTCTACCCGTACGCCTCCGAGGCCGAGGCCGTCGCCGACGCGCTCAACCTCTCCCGGGGGATGTCGTACAAGAACGCCATGGCCGGTCTGGAGCACGGCGGCGGCAAGGCCGTGATCATCGGCGACCCGGACAAGATCAAGACCGAGGAGCTGTTGCTGGCCTACGGCCGGTTCGTCGCCTCGCTCGGCGGCCGGTACGTCACGGCCTGCGACGTCGGCACCTACGTGGCCGACATGGACGTCGTCGCCCGGGAGTGCCGCTGGACCACCGGCCGCTCCCCCGAGAACGGCGGCGCCGGCGACTCCTCCGTCCTCACCGCCTTCGGTGTCTTCCAGGGCATGCGCGCCTCCGCCCAGCACCTGTGGGGCGACCCGACCCTGCGCGGCCGCAAGGTCGGCGTCGCGGGCGTCGGCAAGGTCGGCCACTACCTGGTCGAGCACCTGCTGGAGGACGGCGCCGAGGTCGTCATCACGGACGTGCGCGAGGAGTCGCTGCGGCGCGTGACCGACAAGTTCCCGCAGGTCGCCGTGGTCGCGGACACGGACGCGCTGATCCGTACCGAGGGCCTGGACATCTACGCGCCGTGTGCGCTCGGCGGTGCGCTCAACGACGACACCGTGCCCGTCCTGACGGCGAAGGTGGTGTGCGGCGCGGCCAACAACCAGCTGGCGCACCCGGGTGTCGAGAAGGACCTCGCCGACCGCGGGATCCTCTACGCGCCCGACTACGTCGTCAACGCCGGCGGCGTGATCCAGGTCGCCGACGAGCTGCACGGCTTCGACTTCGACCGGTGCAAGGCGAAGGCCACGAAGATCTTCGACACCACGCTGGCAATATTCGCACGTGCGAAGGAAGACGGGATTCCGCCGGCCGCGGCGGCCGACCGGATCGCCGAGCAGCGGATGGCCGAGGCTCGACGCCGGTAATCCCGGAAATCGGGCGTTCAGGTGAGTTGACAGGGGTGCCCCGCCGACGGGGCGTGAGCCTCTCCCGGGGAGATCCGGAGAGAGACAAGACTCACGCCGGTCGGCGGGTCGCCCGCTGGGAAGAGGTTAAAATCGCAGCTGACCAGCGAGGACAGGGCACCTCGTCGGTCCGGCTCCGAGGCGCCTCGTGTGGGCGACGTACCGTATGGCGGCGGAAGCAGGTACCGTTGAAGCCCTACGGGCCGGTCTCTCCACGGAGAGCCCGTTCCGAATCATGAACGCGTGTCAAGACTCTGGGGCCGTCGAGCCCCGTCACCGAGGGGGTCGAGCCATGGGGCGCGGCCGGGCCAAGGCCAAGCAGACGAAGGTCGCCCGCCAGCTGAAGTACAACAGCGGTGGGACGGACCTCGCACGCCTGGCCAGCGAGCTGGGCGCATCTTCGAGTCAGCCACCGAACGGCGAGCCGTTCGAGGACGACGACGAGGAAGACGACCCGTACGCCCGCTACGCGGAGTTGTACAACGACGACGAGGACGAGGACGAAGAGTCCGGTCCGTCGTCCCAGCGTCGCGGCGCTTGACGCCTGCACTCTTCTTCACCCGGTCCGGGGCCCTGCCCCGGACCGGGTTCTGTGCTGTCCGCGGTCTGAGACGCCTTGGCTGACCGGCGGCTCCGGGCACGGGGTGCGGGAGCCGCCGTTCGCGTCCGCCGGGTCGGCGGCCTCAGGCCGTGGCGTACTCCCCGACCAGCTCGGCACCGGTCGTGTGGTCACCGCGCTCGGTGATCTCGCCGGCGACCCAGGCGTCGACGCCCCGGTCCGCCAGGGTGGTCAGCGCCACATCGACGGAGTCGGCGGGGACGACGGCCATCATGCCGACGCCCATGTTCAGGGTCTTCTCCAGCTCCAGCCGCTCCACCTGCCCGGCCTTGCCGACCAGGTCGAAGATCGCGTCCGGCGTCCAGGTCGAACGGTCGACCGTGGCGTGCAGCGCGTCCGGGATCACCCGGGCCAGGTTGGCGGCGAGACCGCCGCCGGTGATGTGGCTGAAGGCGTGCACCTCGGTCGTCCGGGTGAGCGCCAGACAGTCCAGCGAGTAGATCTTGGTGGGCTCCAGCAGCTCCTCGCCGAGCGTCCGGCCGAGCTCCTCGACCCGCTGGTCCAGGCTCATGCCCGCGCGATCGAAGAGCACATGGCGTACGAGCGAGTACCCGTTGGAGTGAAGGCCGGAGGACGCCATGGCGATGACGGCGTCACCCGTACGGATGCGATCGGGGCCGAGCAGCCGGTCCGCCTCGACCACGCCCGTACCGGCGCCGGCGACGTCGAAGTCGTCCGGGCCCAGCAGGCCGGGGTGCTCGGCGGTCTCGCCGCCGACCAGGGCGCAGCCGGCGAGGACGCAGCCTTCGGCGATGCCCTTGACGATGGCGGCGACCCGCTCGGGGTGGACCTTGCCGACGCAGATGTAGTCGGTCATGAAGAGCGGCTCGGCGCCGCAGACGACGATGTCGTCCATGACCATCGCGACCAGGTCGTGGCCGATCGTGTCGTACACGCCCATCTGGCGGGCGATGTCGACCTTGGTACCGACGCCGTCGGTGGCGGAGGCGAGGAGCGGACGCTCGTAGCGCTTGAGGGCGGACGCGTCGAAGAGGCCGGCGAAGCCGCCGAGGCCACCGAGTACCTCGGGGCGCTGCGTCTTCTTCACCCACTCCTTCATCAGCTCGACGGCGCGGTCGCCCGCTTCGATGTCGACGCCCGCGGCTGCGTAGCTGGCACCGGTGGTCTCAGTCTCAGACATGACTGTGAGAGCTTTCGTGTCGTACTGCAGGGATTGCGGGGTGCTGTTACGGGCGGCGGAGCGCATCGGCCGCGGCCGTGGCGGCGGGGCCGGCGGCCAGCTCGGTCTCCAGCAGCTGCTTGCCGAGCAGCTCGGGATCGGGCAGCTCCATCGGGTACTCACCGTCGAAGCAGGCGCGGCAGAGCTTCTGCTTCGGGATGGTGGTGGCCTCGATCATGGCGTCGATGGAGATGTACGAGAGGGAGTCGGCCCCCAGCGACGTGCCGATCTCCTCGACCGACATGCCGTTGGCGATCAGCTCCGCGCGGGTGGCGAAGTCGATGCCGAAGAAGCAGGGCCACTTCACCGGCGGCGACGAGATCCGGATGTGGACCTCGGCGGCGCCCGCCTCGCGGAGCATCCGGACGAGTGCGCGCTGGGTGTTGCCGCGGACGATCGAGTCGTCGACGACCACGAGGCGCTTGCCCTTGATGACTTCCTTCAGGGGGTTCAGCTTCAGGCGGATGCCCAGCTGGCGGATGGTCTGGGAGGGCTGGATGAAGGTCCGGCCCACGTACGCGTTCTTGACCAGGCCCGCGCCGAAGGGGATGCCGCTGGCCTCCGCGTACCCGATGGCGGCGGGGGTGCCGGACTCCGGGGTCGCTATGACCAGGTCGGCGTCGACCGGGGCTTCCTTGGCGAGGCGCCGGCCCATCTCCACGCGGGAGAGGTAGACGTTCCGGCCGGCGATGTCGGTGTCGGGACGCGCCAGGTAGACGTACTCGAAGACACAGCCCTTGGGCTTCGCTTCTGCGAATCGCGAGGTGCGGATGCCGTTCTCGTCGATGGCGATCATCTCGCCCGGCTCGACCTCGCGGACGTACGCGGCGCCGCAGATGTCGAGGGCGGCGGACTCGGAGGCGACGACCCAGCCGCGCTCCAGGCGGCCGAGGACCAGCGGGCGGATGCCCTGCGGGTCACGGGCGGCGTAGAGAGTGCCCTCGTCCATGAAGACGAGCGAGAAGGCTCCCCGGACCTTGGGAAGCACCGTGGCGGCGGCTTCCTCGACGGTCAGCGGCTTGCCGTCGTCGTCGACCTGGCCCGCGAGGAGCGCAGTGACGAGGTCGGTGTCGTTGGTGGCGGCCACCTGCGTGGCGCGGCCGTCCATCTTGGGGAGGTCGGCGACCATCTCGGCGAGCTGCGCCGTGTTCACCAGGTTGCCGTTGTGGCCGAGCGCGATGGAGCCGTGGGCGGTGGCCCGGAAGGTCGGCTGCGCGTTCTCCCACACGGAGGCGCCGGTGGTCGAGTAGCGGGCGTGTCCGACCGCGATGTGGCCCTGGAGGGAGCCGAGGGAGGTCTCGTCGAAGACCTGGGAGACCAGGCCCATGTCCTTGAAGACGAGGATCTGGGAGCCGTTGCTGACCGCGATTCCCGCGGATTCCTGGCCCCGATGCTGGAGGGCGTAGAGCCCGAAGTACGTGAGCTTTGCGACCTCTTCACCCGGAGCCCAGACACCGAAGACGCCACAAGCGTCCTGGGGGCCTTTTTCGCCGGGAAGCAGATCGTGATTGAGTCGACCGTCACCACGTGGCACGCCACCGAGTGTAGGCGAGATCGACCACTGGTCCGAATTGGGGAACGGGCCGCAGACCCGAAGCGGAGCCCGTGCTTTCGCCGGTCACCGCGCTGACCAGCGGGCTTTGCCGGATGGCGCGATGCAGGGGGTGTGACGGACCTCGCAGTGGCCCCGGAGCTACTTCTCGCTCGCCCGGGCGGCGAAGCCGGTGCCGTCAGGGGCGGTGAGGGTCAGGGTGCGGTGGTCGATCGTGTACGTGGCCGTCCCCTCCAGCACCTTGAGCAGGGCGCGCTCGACGTCCATCGCGGGTCCGGGACACAGCTTCCGGGTGGAGGTCACGCGGCCGAAAGTGATCGCCGAGCCCTCGGTGGTGACGGTGGCGCTGAAGCTGTTGCAGCCCAGGTTGCCCCGGATGGAACCCTCCTTGCCGCGCACCTTGCCGGTGCTCTTGCCGCCGTCCTCGGTGACGACGAAATGGGCCTTGCCCTCGGCGCCGGCGGGCAGCGAGGTGGCCGTCCCGTCCGAGGTGAGCGACTCGACGGTCCAGGTGGTGCCGGTGAGCGGCGCCGGGCGCTGCTCGCTCAGCAGGACGGAGTCGCCCTGGGCGGTGGTGAGGGTCAGTCGGCCGCCGTCCAGCGTGGCCTTGAGCCTGCCGTCGAGCGCGGCCCGCAGGGCGTCCTCGAAGCGCTGGACGTCGCCGGAGCAGGCCATCTCCGTCATGCCCGGATCACTGATGGTGATGTGGTCGCCGTCGATGTCGGCCTTGGCGTTGAAGTGGTTGCAGCCGTAGTTGCCCGTGACCTTGCCCTTGGCGTCGACCTGGACGTGCGCCCGGGCCGGGGCGGTGTGCTTGCGGCCGTCGACGGTGACGCTGTCGACGGCCCAGGTCACGCCGGTGACCGGCACGTCCGGACGCTTGGAGCCGCCGCCGTCGCCCCCGCCGGACCCCGGTTCGGTGCCGCAGGCGGTGAGGGCGAGGAGCGCGACGAGCGCGGCTGTCGCGGTGAGGTGGTGCTTGTGCGTGGTCGGCATGCCTCTGGGACGGTCCAGGCCGCCGACCGGTTCCGCCGCGGCTCCCGATCAGCCGAGGATCGGCAGCAGGGCCGCCAGGTCCGCGCGCTCGCCGCTGGCCCGCACCTGGGCGGCGGAGAGGGCCTCCTGCCAGCTCGTACGGCCCGTGGCCAGGCGGATCCAGGTCAGCGGGTCGGTCTCCACGACGTTCGGCGGGGTGCCCCGCGTGTGCCGGGGGCCCTCGACGCACTGCACCACCGCGTACGGGGGCACCCGCACCTCCACGGAACCGCCCGGGGCCTTCACCGCGAGCGCGTCGGCGAGCAGCCGGGTGCAGGCGGCCAGGGCCTGGCGGTCGAACGGGACGGTGAGTCCGGTGGCGTCGTTGAGGTCGTCGGTGTGGACCACCAGCTCGACGGTGCGGGTCACCAGGAAGTCCCCGAGGCGCACCCCGCCGAACCGCGTCTCGATCAGCCGCTCGTCCGAGGCCGCCGCCAGCGCGTCCGCGAACTGCCGCCCGGCCTCGTCGTACAGCGCGGCGAGCCCGGCCGGGTCGACCGCCGCCGTGTCGGCGATCTCGCGCGCGGCCGCGTCGACGTCCTCGGCGTACTTCCGGGTGGCCGGCGCCCACTCCATCAGCTCCAGGTCCCGGCTCGTCGGCTCCGGCGCCGCCACGCCCCGGATGATGGAGCCCAGCCCCATGCTGATGTGCGCGGCGAGCTCCCGCACCGTCCACTCCCCGAGCCGGGTCGGCAGGGCGAGCTGCTCGGGCGTGAGGGTGAGGACCGCGTCCCGTACGTGACCGAACTGCGCGAGTACGGCCGCGCGGGTTTTGGCGGAGTCGTAACCACGGGTGCGCTTCTTGGCAGTTGGCATGGGCCGAGGTTAGTTCAGGGCATGTGGTCAGGGTGGGTGTTCAGGGCTGTGACCGCAGGGCCGGGACGTCGGCGGTGACGGTGAAGACCTCGCCGTTCTTCGGCACGCCCACGCCCCGCCAGGTGAACGGCACACCTCGCGCGGTGCGCGCGACGGGACCGTCCGTGAGCTGGAAGTGGAGGTGCGGCTCGGTGGAGTTGCCGGAGTTCCCGCACTGGGCGATGACCTGCCCCGCGGTGACCCGGTCGCCCGCGCGGACCACGAGCGAGCCGCGCCGCAGGTGCGCGTAGGTCGCGTACGTACCGTCACCGAGGTCCAGCACCAGGTGGTTGCCCAGGATCCGGCGGGGTCCGCCCAGCCAGCGGAACAAGCCCTCGATCACCATGAAGTAGAGGAACCCGGGCAGGGAGTTGCGGCTCAGGTGGTCGCGCTGGCCGTCCTCCGCGTACACCACCGTCCCGTCGGCCACCGCGAACAGCGGCGCCCCGAAGGCCGGGAAGTCACCACTGGGCCGGGCTATCGGCCACAGCCAGGCGAACCCCGGGCGGGGGCGCTGCTCCGACTCGGCGACGATGTCGATGGCGTGCGACTGGCCGAGGTGGTGGGTGCCGTGGCTGGGAACCCGGTCGGCGGGGCTGTTCAGTGCGCTCCAGGTGCCGGTCACAGGCGGCTCGACAGCGACCGCCTCCCGGCCCTCGGTGGCGATACGGCGGCTCTCCGCGCGGTGCAGCGCGACCTGGAGCGCGATGGCCGCGACGGCCGGCAGCCAGCCCAGCCGGGCGTCGTACGGAGGCTCCACCCAGACCGAGACGACGGCCTGGACGATGAAGACGAACCACAGCAGACGCGCGAGCAGCACGCCCCGCCTGCGGGTGGGTGCGGACATGGTTGTTCCCCCGATGGTCGATGGGTCGATCGCTTACGGTCGCGCCGCGGCCAGCGCCACCAGCAGCGGCACCACGCGGCCCGCCGGGACCTCGTAACGGCCGCGTCCGGCGGTGTGCAGCCAGCCGGCGCCGGTGAGTTGGCGCAGGTGGTGGTAGATCTGGCCGGTCGTGCCGATCTCCTCCACGAGGGCCAGCTCGGCGGCGGTGCGCCGGCCCCCGACGATCTCGCGCAGCAGCCGGAGCCGTATCGGATGGCCGAGCGCCGCGAAGGACTCCGCCACCTCCGTCCAGTCCTCCTCCATCTGGCGCTCGGTCAGGGCGCCGTCCTGCCACTCGTACTGCTCCCCCGTCGGCAGCCGTATGGCTCCGGTGAACAGCACCCCGCCATCGGGCGCGTCCGCCTCCGCGAGCTGCGCCTTGAGCCCTTCCAGGGCCCAGAAGTCGCTCTCGTGCGGCGGTCGTGGTGACGGCGGGTCGATGCGCGGGTCGATGCGCTCCAGGGCGGCGAGCCGCCGTTCGAGCGCGGTGAGGCGTTCCTCCAGCTCCATGCCGTCCATTGTTACGTAATTACGTAATCCCGTGCAAGGGCGATGGCGAGTGAACGCCACCGGCAGCCCGCGGCAGTCGTCCAGAAGCCCACGGAGCCCGGGTAAACGACGGAGTTCGGTAAACGACGGAGCCCCCGCCGAACCCTTCTCGGGTCCGGCGGGGGCTCCGGTCGAAGACGAACGTCAGGCCAGCAGGCCCGGGATCGTCGCCTCGTGCGCCGTGCGCAGCTCGCTCAGCGGGATGCTGAACTCGCCCTGGACGTCGACCTCGTCGCCGTCCACCACACCGATGCGGGTCGCGGGCAGGCCGCGCGCGCCGCACATGTCGGTGAAGCGGAGCTCCTCGCTGCGCGGGACGGCCACGACCGCGCGGCCGGCCGACTCGCTGAAGAGGAACGTGAACGCGTCCAGGCCGTCCGGGACGATCAGCCGCGCCCCGTTCCCACCCCGCAGGCAGGACTCGACGACCGCCTGGATCAGACCGCCGTCGGAGAGGTCGTGCGCCGCGTCGATCATGCCGTCGCGGGAGGCCGAGATCAGGATCTCGCCCAGCAGCTTCTCCCGGTCCAGGTCCACGGCCGGCGGCAGACCGCCCAGGTGCCCGTGCACGACCTCGGACCACGCCGAACCGCCGAACTCCTCACGCGTGTCGCCCAGCAGGTAGAGGAGCTGGCCCTCTTCCGCGAAGGCGATCGGCGTGCGCCGCGTGACGTCGTCGATCACGCCGAGCACCGCGACCACGGGGGTCGGGTGGATGGCCACGTCACCGGTCTGGTTGTAGAGGGAGACGTTGCCCCCGGTCACCGGCGTACCGAGCTCCAGGCAGCCGTCCGCCAGACCGCGCGTGGCCTCGGCGAACTGCCACATCACCGCCGGGTCCTCCGGCGAGCCGAAGTTCAGGCAGTTGGAGATCGCGAGGGGCTTGGCGCCGGAGGCGGCGACATTGCGGTACGACTCCGCCAGCGCCAGCTGCGCACCCGCGTAGGGGTCGAGCTTGGCGTACCGGCCGTTGCCGTCCGTCGCCATCGCCACGCCGAGGTTGGTCTCCTCGTCGATGCGGATCATGCCGGAGTCCTCGGGCTGCGCGAGGACGGTGTTGCCCTGCACGAAGCGGTCGTACTGGTCGGTGACCCACGCCTTGGAGGCCTGGTTCGGGTGCGCGACCAGCTGGAGGACCTGCTCGCGCAGCTCCTCGGCGGAGGACGGCCGGGGCAGCTTGTTCGCGTCGTCGGCCTGGAGCGCGTCCTGCCACTCCGGGCGCGCGTACGGCCGCTGGTAGACCGGGCCCTCGTGCGCGACCGTGCGCGGCGGCACGTCGACGATCTGCTCGCCGTGCCAGAAGATCTCCAGCCGCTCGCCGTCCGTCACCTCACCGATGACGGTGGCGATGACGTCCCACTTCTCGCAGATCTCCATGAAGCGGTCGACGTACTGCGGCTCGACGATCGCGCACATCCGCTCCTGCGACTCGCTCATCAGGATCTCCTCGGGGGAGAGCGAGGAGTCGCGCAGCGGCACGGTGTCCAGCTCGACGCGCATGCCGCCGGTGCCGGCGGAGGCGAGCTCGCTGGTCGCGCAGGACAGACCCGCGCCACCCAGGTCCTGGATGCCCGCGACGAGCTTCTCCTTGAAGATCTCAAGGGTGCACTCGATGAGGAGCTTCTCCTGGAACGGGTCGCCCACCTGGACCGCCGGCCGCTTCGTCGGCTTGGTGTCGTCGAAGGTCTCCGAGGCCAGCACGGACACGCCGCCGATGCCGTCGCCGCCCGTCCGGGCGCCGTACAGGATGACCTTGTTGCCGGGGCCGGACGCCTTCGCGAGGTGGATGTCCTCGTGCTTCATCACGCCGATGCAGCCGGCGTTGACCAGCGGGTTGCCCTGGTAGCAGGAGTCGAAGACGACCTCGCCGCCGATGTTCGGCAGGCCCAGGCAGTTGCCGTAGCCGCCGATGCCCGCGACGACACCCGGCAGGACGCGCTTGGTGTCGGGGTGGTCGGCCGCGCCGAACCGCAGCGGGTCGACGACCGCGACCGGACGGGCCCCCATGGCGAGGATGTCGCGGACGATGCCGCCGACGCCGGTGGCCGCGCCTTGGTAGGGCTCGATGTACGAGGGGTGGTTGTGCGACTCGACCTTGAAGGTCACGGCGTACCCCTGGCCGACGTCCACGACGCCGGCGTTCTCACCGATGCCGACGAGCAGGGCGTCGTTCTCGGGGGCCTTCTCGCTGAGCTGCTTCAGGTGCACCTTGCTGCTCTTGTACGAGCAGTGCTCGGACCACATGACGGAGTACATGGCGAGCTCGGCGCCGGTCGGCCGCCGCCCGAGGATCTCGCGGATGCGCTCGTACTCGTCCTGCTTCAGGCCGAGCTCGGCCCACGGCTGCTCGACGTCCGGGGTCTCACCGGCGTGCTTGACGGTGTCGAGGGTCATGAGGCGCTGACCAACTTCTTGAGGATCGAGGTGAAGAAACCGAGGCCGTCGGTACGTCCCGTACCGACCAGCGGCTCGACGGCGTGCTCGGGGTGCGGCATGAGGCCCACGACGTTCCCGGCGGCGTTGGTGATGCCGGCGATGTCGCGCAGCGAGCCGTTGGGGTTGCCGTCCAGGTAGCGGAAGGCGACCCGGCCCTCGGCCTCGAGCTCGTCGAGCACGCGCTCGTCGGCGACGTACCGGCCGTCGATGTTCTTGAGGGGTACGGAGATCTCCTGGCCCTCGGTGTAGTCGCTGGTCCAGTCCGTACCGGCGTTCTCCACCCGCAGCTTCTGGTCGCGGCAGATGAAGTGCAGATGGTTGTTGCGCAGCATCGCGCCCGGCAGCAGGTGCGACTCGGTGAGGATCTGGAAGCCGTTGCAGATTCCCAGGACCGGCATACCGGCCTTCGCCTGCTCGATGACCGTCTCCATCACCGGCGAGAACCGCGAGATGGCGCCGGCGCGCAGGTAGTCGCCGTAGCTGAAGCCGCCCGCGAGAACGACCGCGTCGACCTGCTTGAGGTCCTTGTCGCGATGCCAGAGCGAAACGGGCTCGGCGCCCGCGAGCCGGGCGGCGCGCAGCGCGTCCCGGTCGTCGAGCGTGCCGGGGAAAGTGACGACTCCGATACGAGAGGTCACGACTCCACCTTTACGACGAAGTCCTCGATGACGGTGTTGGCGAGGAAGGTTTCGGCCATCTCGTGGATGCGGGCGAGGGCGGCGTCGTCGACCGGCCCCTCCACTTCGAGCTCGAAGCGCTTTCCCTGGCGGACGTCGGCGATCCCGTCGAATCCGAGGCGGGGCAGTGCACGCTGCACCGCCTGTCCCTGCGGGTCGAGGATCTCCGGCTTGAGCATGACGTCGACTACGACGCGTGCCACTGGCACTCCCGGTGGTGTGTTGCGTGGGCGGTTCCCTCAGCGTACCTGTCTCCAAATTCTACGCGAGTAGACATCTGGAGGACCCTACAAGTGCCACCTCCCGCAGGCTTCCGGAAAACGCCGTGATCACGCCCTGCGGCGCCGTCACACCACCACCACATCGCCCGGGAAAAATCCCGGAAAAGAAACGCCCACGGCATTGCGGCCAACACGCTGATGCAATTGGCTGGGCTTCACAATGTGACGACTTTCGCTGTACAAAGGAAACCAGAGGAAAGCGGCATTGCCTCTCAACAGCCGTAAAGTCGGTATCTCCGCACGTCAGGGCGGCGATACCGCAGGAAAGGACCGATATCCGTGGCTCAGCGCGTAGTGGTCACGCTCTTCGACGACATCGACGGAGGCGAAGCGGCGGAAACGGTCATGTTCGGCCTCGACGGTAAGACGTACGAGATCGACCTCAATGCAGCCAACGCAAAGAAACTGCGCAAGGCACTCGCCCCGTACGTGGCAGCCGGCCGCAAGCGCTCCGGCGGAGGCGGGGCCGGTGCGGGCGGGGGCTCGGGCGCGGGCAAGGCGCGGACCGCGCGCTCGGCCTCGTACACGCACACCTCCCTCGAGCCCGACCCGGCGGCGGTACGCGCCTGGGCGCAGGCCCACAAGATGGACGTGCCGGCCCGGGGCCGCATCCCCAAGCGGGTGTACGAGGCCTTCCGCGAGGCGAGCTGAGACCACCCGACGATCTTCGACTTGCGCGACACCCCGGGTGATCCGCTAGAGTCTGGATCACGCCGAGGGGCGAGGCCGGAAAAAGGCCCCACCTCACGGAGCGTGCGGGTGTAGTTCAGTAGTAGAACATCCCCCTTCCAGGGGGAAGGCGCAGTGTGCGATTCCTGTCACCCGCTCTCCATCACGTACCAACCACTCATGTGGATCAGGTACAGTGGTGTTCGCACCGCCCGGTGAAAGCCGGTCGGGAGCACTGCGGACGTGGCTCAGTTGGTAGAGCATCACCTTGCCAAGGTGAGGGTCGCGAGTTCGAATCTCGTCGTCCGCTCAGTGTACGAAGGCCCCGGTCATCACGACCGGGGCCTTCGACGTATGTGCGGCACGCCTCATGACATTTGTCATCGGGGACCGGTGACAGCCCGGCCTGCCGCCGCCCGTCGTGCGGCGACAGCCTTGAGGCATGACCACCCACGTGATTGAGGCGGAGGGCCTCCAACGCCGGTACGCCGGCGGCTTCGAGGCTGTGAAGGGGATCACCTTCTCCGTGGCACGCGGCGAGATCTTCGCCCTGCTCGGTACGAACGGCGCCGGCAAGACCTCCACCGTCGAGCTGCTGGAGGGCCTCGCCGCCCCGAGCGACGGCCGGGTGCGGGTCCTCGGCCACGACCCGTACCGCGAACGGCCCGCCGTACGCCCGCGGATCGGCATGATGCTCCAGGAGGGCGGCTTCCCCTCCGACCTGACGGTCGCCGAGACCGTACGGATGTGGTCGGGGTGCACCAGTGGGGCCCGGCCGGCCGGGGAGGCGCTGGAGATGGTGGGCATGTCCGCCCGCTCCCGCGTACGCGTCAAGCAGCTGTCGGGCGGTGAGCGGCGGCGGCTCGACCTGGCGCTGGCGCTGCTCGGGCGGCCCGAGGTCCTGTTCCTCGACGAGCCGACGACCGGGCTGGACGCCGAAGGGCGGCGCGACACCTGGGAGTTGGTGCGGGCGCTGCACGAGGACGGCACCACCGTGCTGCTGACCACGCACTACCTGGAGGAGGCCGAGACGCTGGCGGACCGGCTCGCGATCCTGCACGAGGGACGGATCGTGACGTCCGGAACCCCGGCGGAGGTCACCGCCTCCCGGCCGGCCCGCATCCGCTTCGTCCTGCCCGACGGCGTGCCCGCCGGGCGGCTGCCGCTGTCCCTGCTCGCGGCCGCCGAGGGACGGCGGGTCGAGATCCGGACGCACGCGTTGCAGGAGGCGCTCGGCGAACTGCTGCTGTGGGCGCGGGAGAACGACGTACGGCTGGACGGGCTGGACGCCCGGTCGGCCTCACTGGAGGAGGCCTTCCTCGAGATCGCCTCGCGGAACGCTTCGCAGGACGTCTCGCAGCACGCCTCGCAGGACGCTTCCCCGGAAAGGGCGGGTGTGTGACATGACCTCGATGACCGACCGCATGGGGGCCCTGGGGCGGGCCGAGCTGACGCTGCTCGTACGCAACCGGTACGCCCTCTTCGTCGCCCTCGGCATGCCCCTGCTCATGGTCGCCTTCATGCACAGCTCAATCGACCGGATCGGCCTGGAGGAGGCCGGCATCAGCGCGCTCGAAGCCTCGCTGAGCGGCGGCATCGTGATGGCGCTGCTGCTCGTGGTGTACCTGAACCTCGTCTCGGCGTACGTGGCCCGGCGCGAGGAGCTGGTGCTCAAGCGGCTGCGTACGGGCGAGGCGTCGGACCGGGAGATCCTCGCCGGGACCGCGCTGCCGGCGGCGGTGCTCGCGGTGGCGCAGTGCGCGCTGATGGTGGCGGCCGGGGCGGCGTTCCTCGACGTGCGGGCTCCGCAGCGGCCCGATCTGCTGGTGCTGGGGACGCTGTTGGGGGTGGTGCTGCTGGCGGGGCTCGCGGCGGCTACGGCCGGGTTCACCAGGACCGTGGAGAGCGCCCAGATCACGACGATGCCGCTGTTCGTGGTGTCGTCGATCGGGTCCGGGCTCTTCCTGCCGCTGGAGGTGTTCCCGGAGAACGTGGCCTCGGTGTGCGAACTGCTGCCGCTGACCGGCGTGATGACGCTCGTACGGGCCGGATGGCTGGGCGGCGGCGACGCGGGCGGGCTGGCCGGTGCGGCCGCCACGGCGCTGGTCTGGATCGCCGTCTCGGTGTTTGCTGTGCGGCGGTGGTTCCGCTGGGAGCCGCGGCGCTGACGGCTCGCTGAGGGCTCGCTGGGGGGGGACGCATGAAGCTGACGGGGTGGTGGAGCCGGCGCAGCAATCCGGAGAAGGTCGAGCTCTACACCCGCTGGTCGTACCACACCTTCGCCGTGATCGAGGTTCTCTCCGTCGGGCTGGGGATGCTCAGCGGGACGCCGAACCCGCTGGGCGGCTGGCTGTTCCTGCTGGTGGGCGGGCACTCCGTCCTGGGCGGCGTGCTCGCCTCCCGGGCCCTCGACTGGACCGTGGGGCGGCGGGCGCGCCCGGACCGGCTGATGACGGCGTACGGCGTTCTCTCGTGCGTGCTCGCGGTGGGCGCGCTGGCCCTGCGGCGGTTCGGCGTCCTGGAGGACACGGAGGCCGCCGGATACCTGGTGGCGGGGGTGCTGGGCTTCGGCATCGGCGGGCTGGTGCTGGGCCTGACGAAGGTGCGGCACATGCTGTACCTGGTCCTGGCGGCTTCGATGGGCACCGGGCTGGTCGCGTACGCGCTGGGGATGCCGCTCGCGGAAGTCGTCGGTTTCTCGGTGGGGAGCGTGATCGCCGGGCTGTTGCTGGCCTTCACCAGCGGCTTCTCGGGGTGGCTGCTGCGTGCGGTGTGGGAGCTGGACGCGGCGCGCGAGCTCCAGGCCCGGCTGGCGGTGGCGGAGGAGCGGCTGCGGTTCGGGCGCGACCTGCACGACGTGATGGGCCGCAACCTCGCGGTGATCGCGCTCAAGAGCGAGCTGGCGGTGCAGTTGGCGCGGCGCGGCGTGACCGAGCAGGCGGTGGAGCAGATGGCGGAGGTCCAGCGCATCGCGCAGGACTCGCAGCGGGAGGTGCGGGACGTGGTGCGCGGCTACCGGGAGGCGGACCTGCACACCGAACTGGACGGCGCGCGCAGCGTCTTGGCGGCGGCCGGGATCGCCTGTGGGGTCAGGGCCGAGGCGGCGGACACGGCGCTCCCGGTGCAGGTGCAGTCGGCGCTGGCGTGGGTCGTACGGGAGGCCACGACGAACGTGCTGCGGCACGGGGACGCGCGGCACTGCACGGTGGCGGTGGGCGCGGAGGAGGACTACGCGGTGCTGGTGGTCGAGAACGACGGAGCGGGGGCAGGGGCGGGGCCGGGTACGGGGCCGGGTGCCGACGCCGTGGGGGCCGGGTCGGGGCTGGCGGGGCTCCGGGAGCGGCTCGCCGCGCTGGACGGCACGCTGGAGGCCGGCTGGGTGCGGGGCGGCCGGTTCCGGGTGACGGCCCGGGTGCCGGCGGCCGCGGGCTCTCCGAAGGAGACCGCGAAGGAGACCACGGGGGAGGTGCCCGCACAGTGACCGGGGAACCGACGGGGGCGCCCGTGCGCGTGCTGCTCGCCGATGACGAGCACCTGATACGCGGCGCGCTGGCCGCGCTGCTCGGCCTGGAGGACGATCTCGTGGTGGTCGCCGAGGCGGCGTCCGGCCCCGAGGCGCTCGCCATGGCGCTGGCCCACCGGCCCGACGTGGCGGTGCTGGACCTCCAGATGCCGGGCGCCGACGGTGTGAAGGTCGCCACATCGCTGCGCACCGAGCTCCCGGCCTGCCGGACCATGATCGTGACGAGTCACGGCCGCCCGGGGCACCTGAAGCGGGCGCTCGCGGCGGGCGTGCGCGGCTTCGTGCCGAAGACCGTCAGCGCCCAGCGGCTCGCCGAGATCATCCGTGCCGTCCACGCCGGGAACCGTTACGTGGACCCGGAATTGGCGGCCGACGCGATCTCCGCCGGGGACTCGCCGCTGACCGCGCGCGAGGCCGAGGTGCTGGAGCTCGCGGCGGACGGGGCGCCGGTCGCGGAGATCGCGGAGCGGGCGTCGCTGTCACCGGGGACCGTACGGAACTACCTCTCCTCCGCCGTCTCGAAGCTGGGGGCCGAGAACCGTCATACGGCGGTGCGTCTCGCACGCGAGCGAGGTTGGGTATAGTGGTTCCGCGCGACAGCGCATGCGGACGTAGCTCAGTTGGTAGAGCGCAACCTTGCCAAGGTTGAGGTCGCGAGTTCGAGCCTCGTCGTCCGCTCCACAGTGAAAGCCCCCGGCCGGTCGGCCGGGGGCTTTCGCGCGTTCACGCTCAGCGCGCTCACGTCCAGGTGGTGCCGGTCAGCCGCTCGTACGCCTCGATGTACTTGCCGCGCGTCGCCGCCACGACCTCTCCCGGGAGGGCGGGGGGCGGGCGCTCGCTCGTGCGGTCCCAGCCGGAGGCCGGGGAGGTCAGCCAGTCGCGTACGTACTGCTTGTCGTACGAGGGCTGGGCGTGACCCGGCTCCCAGGAGTCGGCGGGCCAGAAGCGGGAGGAGTCCGGGGTCAGGACCTCGTCGGCGAGGACCAGGCCGCCGTTCCCGTCGTGGCCGAACTCGAACTTGGTGTCGGCGAGGATGATGCCCCGGTCGCGGGCGATGTCGCGGGCGCGGGAGTAGACGGCGAGCGTCGTCTGGCGCAGCTGGGCGGCGGTCTCCGCGCCGACCTGCCGGGCGACCTCCTCGTACGACACGTTCTCGTCGTGGTCACCGACGGCCGCCTTGGTGGCGGGCGTGAAGATCGGCGCGGGGAGTTCCGAGCCGTCGGTGAGGCCCTCGGGGAGCGCGAGGCCGCAGACCGTGCGGCTCTCGACGTACTCGGTGAGGCCCGAGCCGGTGAGGTAGCCGCGGGCCACGCACTCGACGGGGATCATGCGCAGGGACTTACAGATGAGGGTGCGGCCGGCCCAGTCGGCGGGGGCGCCGGCCGGGAGCTCGGTCGACAGCACGTGGTTCGGGATCAGGTCGGCGAGCTGGTCGAACCACCACAGCGACAGCTGGGTGAGGACGCGGCCCTTGTCCGGGATCTCGGTGGGGAGCACCCAGTCGTACGCGGAGATGCGGTCGCTGGCGACCATGACGAGGTCGCCCGCCTCGTTCTGGTACAGGTCGCGCACCTTCCCGGTGTGCAGATGTACCAGGCCCGGGACCTCGACTGGCTCGGGCTTTTCTACGAATCCGGACACGGTTCCTCCCCGTGGTTCTGTCCCAACGCTCCGATTGTCCCGCATGCGGAGGCGCCGGCCTCGGCCAGGGGGTTCAAGGGGCTTTCAGGGGGCTGTTTAGTCCCGTTTGCAGATCCGGTCCAGGAGGTTGGCCGTGGCGCGCTGGATGCGGAGGTCGACATGACCCGGGCGGTCCAGGGCCGGTGACCAGGCGAAGGTGCCCGAGGCGAAGACGAGGGCGCCGGAGGGGGCGCGGTAGAGGGAGGTCTCCTGGTGGCGCAGGGAGCCCTCGCGGTCGCGGTACGGGGAGTGGGCGAGCAGGATGCGGCGCTGATGCTCGGGGAGGGCGGTGCGCGGGAAGTAGCGGTCGGCCTCGCCGGCGACCAGGCCCGGCAGCTCGTCGCCCTCCCCCGCGCCGGTGGCCTCCCAGAGCCAGTGGTCGGCGTTGCGCACGACCATGGGGTGGGGCTCGGGCACGTGGCCCGCGTACTGGATGCCGAGGAGCTGCTGCTCGGGGCGGTCCACCTCGCGCCAGAGGGCCGGTTTGCCCGGGCCGCGGCGTTTTCGGCAGGTGAGGAGGCGGTCGGGGACGCCGGAGGGCGACGGGCCGAGCTCGACCTGCCAGTACATGGTGTTGGCGGAGAGGAAGACGAGCGAGGTGCCGTGGTCGCGCGCGGACTCGACGGTACGGCGCATGGGGACCGACCAGTACTCGTCGTGGCCAGGGAAGACCAGGCCCCGGTAGCGGGTCGGGTCGACGCGGCCGGCGTGCAGGTCGCGGGCGTCGGCGTAGGCCAGGTCGTAGCCGTACCGCTCGGCCCAGCGGATGAAGTCGTAGGCGTGGCCGACGTGGAGCGGGAGGCCGGCCCCGGCGTACGGGCGGTCGAAGGAGACGGTCGTCGCCGCGTCCTCCTCGCCGAGCAGACGGCCGTCCTCGTCCCAGGCGTGGTAGAGGCTGGCGCCCGTGCGGCCGTCCTCGGGGTAGAGGTTGTACGCCTGCCAGGTGATGTCGGGGAGGAGCAGGAGCAGGTCGGCGGGGTGCTGGTCGCGGACCGTGAAGGGGATGTGGGAGCGGTAGCGGCCGTCGACGGTGGTCAGGACGGCGACGTACGCGCCGATCGACCAGTACGACGGCACCTGGAGGCGCCAGGAGAGCCACCAGTGGTGGCAGGAGACCGTGCGGTCGGCGGTGAGCGGGTCGGGCTGGACGATGCCGGGCAGGCGCGGGCTGGTGGCGATCTTCGAGGCGCCGTCCCCGGCGTAGTGACCGATGCGATAGATGTCGACCGAGAACGGCTGGGGCGGGTCCACGGTGATGTGGAAGTCGATCGCCTCGCCGGGCGCGACGGCGCCGGTGGAGGCGAAGCCCTTGATCTGGCGGTGTACGTCGTCGGCGGAGCGTGGTCCGCCGTGGCCGCCGCGCGCAAGGGCGGGGTCGGCGTACCAGGGGACGACCTGGCCGGTGTCTCCGATGTACTGCTCGCTGCCGCGGAGCCAGGGCAGCGGGCCCTGACCGAACGGATCGGTCACGGCGTGGGCGGCCGCTCCCGATTCCCACCGCCGGATCTGTTCCGCCCCCATGGTGCGCCCCTCCTTTGATTCCCCCGCGGTCCGATGATCGACTCGTGCACCGCTCGTGCGGTGGCTGTCAGTGCCGGTCCCCAGCACATCACATAACGCACGCAGTCCGTCACCGTTCGTCGTTAATTGGCGGGAACGGAGCACGGCATTCCGGTCTTACGGGGTTGATCCGGGCGCCGCCGTAAGGGGGGTGGGTGCCGTCAGGCGAGGCGGACGGGCTTCTCGGGGCGTACGCCCACGGCGGCGAGCCAGGCGCGCAGGGGCTCGGGGTCGGCGTCCTCCACGAGCGTGAGGACCGGCCCGGCGAGGTCGGCACGCCGCTTGCCGTCGACGAGCAGGGCGGGCCCGTCCAGCCAGTCGAGGCCGGGTGCGGCACCCGCCGTGTCGACGGCGGCGCAGCAGACCATGGCCGTGACGTGATCGACGAGCAGCTCGCGCCCGCTGCGGGGCGGCTGGAGCGGGAAAAGCGGCAGCTGTTCGCCGCCGGCCGTCGGCCAGCCGAGCGCGAGCTCGGCGGCGGTGGCGGTGGCGGTGGCGTTGGATACGGATGCGGGCAGTGGGGATCCCGGAGGGGGCGCGGGGGTGGGCGCGGGCGCGTCCGGCGCCTCGGGACCGCGCGGGGCCGGAGCCTCGGGGTCGGCGTCCGCCGCGGCACCGGACGACCCGGCGGTACCTGTGGCACCTGCGGCACCTGCGGCACCTGCGGCACCTGCGGGATCCGGCCAGGCAGCCACGGCCTCGGGGGCCGGGCCCTCGGGGTCGGCCCCCGAGGAAGGGGCCGGTGGGTCCACACCGGCAGCACCGGCGGGATCCGGCCACACGGCCGCAGTGGCAGGCCCATGCGCGGGCTCAGCCACCGGCACAGGCGCGGGCCCAGTCGCGGGCTCGGGCGCGGGCTCAGGCGACCGGGGGGCGGCCTCCTCGGCGGCGAGGGCCGCGGTGATGGCCTCCGCCAGGGGGTCGGCGGTCTGCGGGGCCGCAAGGTGGTCGAGGACGCGCTCCAGCGAGGGCTCGGTGGCCCCGCGGCGGACACCCAAGCCGTCCAGGGCGCGGTGCAGGCGGGCCGCCTCGGTGCGCCACTTGCGGTCGACGACCTCGTCCGGATACTGCTGCCAGTCCACCGGGGCCCAGTCGGGGCCCGCCATCGCGGGACCGCCGTGGAAGAGGCGGGCGGCGAGCAGCGAGGCGGCCTCGTCGACGAGACCCGGCTCCTCCAGCAGGTCGCACGCGGGCCGCTCGCCCAGCCGGGAGGCGAACCCCTCGGCGAGCCGGTCGCGCCGCGACAGCTCGGTGAGCGCGGAGACCACGCCCGCGTCCAGCCGGCACGGCCAGCGGCCCATGCGCCACGCGGGCAGCGCGACCCGCGTCAGCAGCCGGTCCCAGCCCGCATAGGCGAGCCCGACCTGCTCCTGGGCGACGATCCGCAGACCGTAGTCCACCGCCTGTGCACGCTCGGACGCGGCGGACGCGACACCCCGCTCCATCTCCGCGACATGCGCCTGGCACCCCCGCAGCAGCAGCCGGGCGACCGCCCCGACGAACCGCGCCCCCGCCCTCCGTACCGGATCGAGCCCCGGTCGGCCCGCGACCGCGACGGCCGCGTCCAGGCCGCGCACGAAACGGCGCGCCGCGGCTATGTCGGGGTGCGCGGACGGTCCCGTACCGGCCACGACCGGCGCCAGCACCGCCCGCAGCTCGGCCACGCGCATCCACCACAGGAAGGGCGAGCCGATGACGAGGACGGGCGCCGTGCCCTGACGGTGGGCGCCGGGTATGCCGTGCGCCCGGTGCGTACGGTCCTCGAGCCAGCTGTCGCAGTCGGGGGTCAGCGCTATCGCGGAGGGCACGGGCACCTCCAGCCGCCCGGCCAGGTCCTCGACGAGCCGGTACAGATCGGGCGCCGACTCCTCCGCGATCTCCACCGTCGGACTCAGGGCGGGCCGGGCCCGGGTGATCACGGCCCCGACGGCCACGGCCGCGAGCAGCACGATCACGGCGACGGCCGTCACGACCCAGCGCACCGCGTCCCAGCCGCCGGCGGCCAGGTGTCCGGTGGCGCCCCCGGCCCACAGGACGACCGCGAGGGCCGCGGGCAGCAGCGCGACGGCCACGGCGCGGCCGCGGAGGCGCAGCACAGCGAGGGCGCGGGCGCGTGCGGCCCGCGCACCCCGCTCCTCACCCATTCCGGCATCGGACATGGACATGGCCGTACGTCACCCCCTCCTGCCCTGCGGCGGACTGCCCTGCGGTGGCGTTGCTCACTCCCCCACTGTGGCACCCGCCACTGACATCGCAATGCCGGTGGGCCAAGTGCCGGAACGCCTGCGCGGCACCCTAGTTGGGGTGTCGGCAGGCGTCATCCGGATGGCCCAGCCGTCACTCGATGGAATGGCTTTGGGCAAAGGTGTGGACGGCTCAAGCCGTCCCGGGGTTCACTGCGCGGTTACTCCCCGGCCGGGTGTTCGGCGGCCTTGCGTGCGATGTCCGTGCGGTGCTGCGCGCCCTCCAGACGGATGCGCCCGACCGCCGCGTACGCCCGCTCGCGCGCCTGCGCGAGGTCCTTGCCGGTCGCGGTGACCGACAGCACGCGGCCACCGGCGCTCATGACGGCGTCCCCGTCCCGCTTGGTCCCGGCGTGCAGGACGTACGCGTGCGGCGCGTCCTCGGCCGCGACCTCGTCCAGGCCCTCGATCACGTCGCCGGTACGCGGCGTGCCGGGGTAGTTGTGCGCGGCGACGACCACGGTGACGGCGGCGTCGTCGCGCCAGTTCAGCGGCGGCTCGGTGTCGAGGGTGCCCTGGGCGGCGTTCAGCAGGACGCCCGCCAGCGGCGTCTTGAGGCGGGCCAGCACGACCTGCGTCTCGGGGTCGCCGAAGCGTGCGTTGAACTCGATGACGCGGACGCCGCGCGAGGTCATGGCGAGGCCCGCGTACAGCAGCCCTGTGAAGGGCGTGCCGCGGCGGCGCAGCTCGTCGACGGTGGGCTGGAGCACGGTCGCCATGACGTCGTCGACCAGCTTGGGGTCGGCCCAGGGCAGCGGCGAGTACGCGCCCATGCCGCCGGTGTTCGGGCCCTCGTCGCCGTCGAGGGCGCGCTTGAAGTCCTGCGCAGGGGTGAGCGGCAGGACGGTGCGGCCGTCGGTGATCGCGAAGAGGGAGACCTCGGGGCCGTCGAGGTACTCCTCGATGACGACGCGGTCGCAGGAGAGCGCGTGCGCGCGGGCCTGCTCGACGTCGGTCGTGACGACGACGCCCTTGCCGGCCGCGAGACCGTCGTCCTTGACGACGTACGGAGCGCCGAAGGCGTCGAGCGCCGCGTCGATCTCGTCGGGCGTGGTGCAGACGTACGAACGGGCCGTGGGCACACCGGCGGCGGCCATCACGTCCTTGGCGAACGCCTTGGAGCCCTCCAGCTGGGCAGCCTCCTTGGAGGGGCCGAAGCAGGGGATGCCGGCCGCCCGTACGGCGTCGGCGACACCGGCGACGAGCGGCGCCTCCGGGCCGACGACGACCAGGTCGGCCTCCAGGCCGGTGGCGAGGCGGGCCACGGCGGCGCCGTCGAGGGCGTCCACCTGGTGGAGCTCGGCGACCTCCGCGATTCCGGCGTTGCCGGGCGCGCAGTGCAGAGCGGTGACGTCGGGATCGAGGGAGAGGGAGCGGCACAGGGCGTGTTCGCGGGCGCCGCCGCCGATGACGAGGACCTTCACGCCAGCCAGGGTAGCCCGCGGGGGCGGGTGCCCCTTGTGCGGGATGCCGAGGCGCCCCCTCCTACTCGTTCGTATATTCCTCCACCACGGTGGCGCCGAGCTCGCGGACGATCAGCTCGTGGCCGGAGAGGGCCGAGTCGACGAGGTCGGGATCGTCGTCCTCCGGCATGTCGTCCTCGGGCGCAACCTGCCGCGGCGCGGACGGGGACTCGCCGGACCGCTGGGGCTGGGTTGAGGGCGTCTGCGACCGGGGAGCCGAGGCGGCCTGGGACTGAGGCGACTGCTGTACGGGTCGGGGGGCGGGCGCCTGCGGGGCGGGCGCGGCCGGGCCGGGCGCCTGGGGCGGGCGGTTGCCGTAGCCGCCACCGCCCGCGCCGCTGCCACCGCCGTACGCCGGCGGGGGCGCGGCGCCGCCCGACGGGTCGATGATCGCCTCGATCTTCCACTGGACGTGGAACTGCTCGGCGAGCGCCTGCTTGAGCACGTCCTCGCTGCCGCTGCTCGCGAAGTTGTCCCGGGCGCCGGCGTTGAGGAAGCCGAGCTGGAGAGTGGTGCCGTCGAACCCGGCCACCTGGGCGTTCTGGCTCAGGAGGATCCAGGTGAAGCGGCGGCGGTTCTTAACCGCCTCCAGGATGTCGGGCCACATGTTCCGCACCTGGGCGGCGCCCTGGGCCGAGCCTCCGGGCGCGGGCGCGGGGGCCGGGGCGGCCGCGGGGGCCGGAGCCGCCGGGGCGGCGGCCTCGGGCTGCGGGGGGGCCGCCTGAGCCGTGGGCCAGCCACCGGGGCGCCGGGCCTCGCCCTGCGAACCGGGCGCGGAGGCGGTCGGCCAGGCGCCGGGCCGCGAGCCGGACTCCCGGGAGCCGGGGGCCGCGGCGGAGGGCCAGGCACCGGGACGGGCCTCGGCGGGGGGCTGCGGGGCGGGGGCAGGCGCGGGGGCGGGGGCGGGTGCGGGTGCGGGGGCGGCCTCCGCCGCCACAGGGGCGGGAGGAGCGGCGGGCGCGTCGCCGCGCACCGCCGCACGGGCGGCGGCGGGCCCGCCCCCCGGGGGCACCGGGGCGGCCGGGACCACGGGGGCGGCCTGGACATGGGCCTCGGGGCCGGGCACGTACCCCATGGCGGGCCCGGGGCCGCTCGGCTGGAAGGCGGTGGAGGGCACGACGGAGCCCCGCTCGAGCCGGTCGAGCCGGGCCATCATCGAGCGCTCGTCGCTGAACGCGGCCGGCAGCAGCACGCGCGCGCAGATCAGCTCCAGCTGCAGCCGCGGCGAGGTGGCGCCGCGCATCTCGGTCAGCCCGGTGTTGACGATGTCCGCCGCGCGGCTGAGCTCGGCGGCCCCGAACACGGAGGCCTGCGCCTGCATGCGCTCGACCACATCGGCCGGCCCGTCGATGAGCCCCTTCTCCGCGGCATCCGGCACGGCGGCCAGGATCACCAGGTCGCGCAGCCGCTCCAGCAGATCGGCGACGAACCGCCGCGGGTCGTTGCCTCCCTCGATGACCCGGTCCACGACCTCGAACGCCGCGGCGCCGTCCCCGGACGCGAAGGCGTCCACGACCGCGTCGAGGAGCGAGGCGTCGGTGTAACCGAGGAGGGCGGTCGCCATGGCATAGGTCACACCCTCCTCCGTGGCGCCGGCCAGCAGCTGGTCCATGACGGACATCGAGTCACGTACGGACCCGGCCCCCGCCCGTACGACCAGCGGCAGGACGCCGTCATCGACGGGGATCTGCTCCTTGCCGCACACCTCGGCGAGGTAGTCCCGCAGGGTCCCGGGCGGTACGAGCCGGAACGGATAGTGGTGCGTCCGCGAACGGATCGTCCCGATGACCTTCTCGGGCTCGGTCGTCGCGAAGATGAACTTGAGGTGCTCCGGAGGCTCCTCGACCACCTTCAGCAGGGCGTTGAAGCCCGCCGGGGTGACCATGTGGGCCTCGTCGATGATGTAGATCTTGTACCGGCTGCTCGCCGGTCCGAAGAAGGCCTTTTCCCGCAGGTCACGGGCGTCGTCCACGCCACCGTGCGAGGCGGCGTCGATCTCGATGACGTCGATCGACCCCGGCCCGTTCCGCGCGAGGTCCCGGCAGGACTGGCACTCCCCGCAGGGCGTGGGCGTGGGCCCCTGCTCGCAGTTCAGGCAGCGGGCGAGGATGCGCGCACTGGTCGTCTTGCCACATCCCCGCGGCCCGCTGAACAGGTACGCGTGGTTGACCCGGTTGTTCCGCAGGGCCTGCTGCAGCGGGTCGGTGACATGCTCCTGCCCGATGACCTCGGCGAAGGTCTCGGGACGATAGCGGCGGTACAGCGCAAGGGACGACACCCTTACGACGATATCGGGCCCCACCGACAACCGGCCCGCCCCGCGAAGGCCGGGACAAGGCCGGGACCCGCACACGCAAGCGCCCCCCACGCACCCGCCAGAGCCGACCTACCCTTGCTGCCTTCCGGCCCTGGGGGAGTTCAGTCAGATAGCGCCACGTGAGGGGCTGCGCCCAGCGTACCCGATCCCACGGGCCTGCGGGCCACCCCGGGGTGGCCTGCGGGCGGGCTTCGCGAGGGTTCCGGGATCGGGTTCGCGAGCACTCCTCAACGTCTTGTATTGTTTGCGGCGGAGGATTCGCCTAGAGGCCTAGGGCGCACGCTTGGAAAGCGTGTTGGGGGCAACCCCTCACGAGTTCGAATCTCGTATCCTCCGCCAGTGCCTCACCGGGCACGATGTCGAAGGGCCCCACCGCTTGCGGTGGGGCCCTTCGACGTTGTCCGTCCCGGTCTCGGTTTCCGGCACGGTTTCCGCCCCGGTTCTCGTACAACCACTCGACCCCCTCCTGAGTCTGATCATGCACGGCAGTTCCGTTTCCAGCCTTCTCATGGGGGTTCACCTTGCAGGTCCGCTCCACCGGCGCCCGTCTCGCCGCGGCCGTCACGGCCGTCCTCGCCGTCACGGCCCTCGGCGCCGGCACGCTGGCCACCGCCCCGGTCGCCTTCGCCGCCGCTCCGGGCTCCGTCCCCGGCGCCTTCTCCGGCGCCGGGTCGGCCGAGGCGGCCGACGCCTTTCCCGTCTACCCGGAGGGCACCAACCTCGGAGGTGTGGGCACCTCCGGTTTCCTCACCTACTCGTTCGCGCAGAACGGCGACCGTGAGCTGCTCTGGACGCCGTTCGACGGCGGCGCCCCGACCCCGCTCCAGGAGCCCGAGGGCGGCGGCTGGACCCTGGGGGCCGGCGACGTGGTGGTCCTCGGTGACGACAACTGGTCCTCCCAGATGCGTTCGCTCACCCTGCGCAACATGGCCGTCCCCTCCGCCCCGGGCGTCGGCATCGACCTCGGCGCGCTGAACGGCAACTACGTGGCCGTGCTGAGCCCGACGAGCGTCCTCGCGCAGCTGACGAAGGACGACGGCACGGCGGAGCTGCACGTCGTGACCAAGGACGGCACCGCGACGACCACCCGCAAGGTGGCCGGGCTGCCCGCGGACGCCACCGACTTCTTCGGCTCGAAGGTCCGGGACGGTTCCGTTCTGGTCGGCTACGAGACCGGTCCGGCGGGCGCGCGGACCGGCGGCCGGGCCATGGTCGACGTGGCGGCCGGGACGGTGACCGCGACATACGCGGCCGCGGAGTCCGGGATCGGCTACGGCGGTCTGGAGTTCTCCGGTTCGCACGTGACCTGGTACGAGTACGAGGCCGGCACCGGCGGGCTCATCCGGTCCGTCGACCGCACGTCGGGCGAGGTGAAGCGGACCGTCCTGGGCGCCCACACCGCCGAGTGGTACACCTCGCTCGTGGGCGACTGGCTGGTCTACGGCAACCCCACGACGCCGGTCAAGGCCGTCTCCCTGACCACCGGCGAGACCCGCGACCTGCTGGACTCCGGCTCCGCGTCGATGACCACGGGTGACGGCAGCGCGGTGGTGCACGGCGCGCGGGCCGCCGACGGCGAGGGGCTGTTCCGGATCGCGG
The DNA here is from genome assembly GCF_055571835.1 of Streptomyces sp. NPDC030862. Taxonomy (NCBI): domain Bacteria; kingdom Bacillati; phylum Actinomycetota; class Actinomycetes; order Kitasatosporales; family Streptomycetaceae; genus Streptomyces; species Streptomyces sp. NPDC030862. The sequence goes on from NZ_JBVIEN010000003.1 coordinate 72,934, forward strand.
CCGGAGCGGACGGCGCCCCGACGGTCACCAAGGTGGCGGCGACCGGCACCCCCGTCGCCGCCGGTGTGAAGATCGAGCAGATCCACATCCCCGAGGTGGCGTACCTCGACAAGACCGGCGGAAAGGTCACGCTGGGCTGGACGCTGTCGCGCCGCGACGCCTACCTGGACGTCACGCTCACGCACACCGTCACGGGCAAGGAGTTCCGGCAGCGTGTGAACGCCCCGGCCACCGGCACCCTCTTCAGCTACACCTGGGACGGCATCATCGGCGGAGTGGACGCGCCGAACGGCACGTACGCGGTGGAGGCCGAGGCGACGCCGCTCGACGGCGTCGGAGAGTCCGCCTACGAGGGCTTCCTCATGGCGGTCGCCCGGACGGCCAACCCCCACGACTACACCAACAACGGCTCCACCGACGTCCTCGCCCGGGACTCCGCCGGCGTGCTGTGGCGCGACGACCTGCTGGACCGGCCGGTCAACGGCCAGGTCAAGCCCGCCCAGCGCACGCGGATCGGCGCGGGCTGGCAGACGTACAAGCAGATCGAGGCCGTCGGCAACATCGCCGGGAACGAGGTCGGCGACCTGGTCGCCCTCGACGGCTCCGGTGTGCTCTGGCACTACCTCGGCAAGGGCGACGGCACCTTCACGAGCCGCGCCCGCGTCGGCAGCGGCTGGGGCATCTACAACAAGCTCACCGGCGGCTCGGACCTGAACGGCGACGGCCGCGCCGACCTCCTCGCCACGGACACCGCCGGCGTGCTGTGGTTCTACAAGGGCACGGGCTCCGCCACCGCCCCCTTCGCCGCCCGCGTGCGCGTCGGCGGCGGCTGGGGCGTCTACAACCAGCTCACCGCCGTCGGGAACATCGCCGGTACGGCCGCCGGTGACCTGGTCGCCCGCGACACCGCCGGAGTCCTCTGGCTGTACCAGGGCAACGGCAGCGGCGGCTTCTCCACCCGCGTGCGCGTCGGCAGCGGCTGGGGTGCCTTCACCCAGCTCGTCGGCGCCGGTGACGTCGACAGCGACGGGCGGCCGGACCTGATCGCGTACGGGGCGGGCGGCACGTACGTCTACCGCTCGACGGGCTCCACCACCGCGGTCTTCAGCCGTCAGGCGACGTCGCTGTACGCGGGCGAGGGCTCCAAGTTCAACAACATCGCATAACCGTCCGGCTTCCCGCGCCGGCACGGAGGGCCGGACCGCTCCTGCGGTCCGGCCCTCTGGCGTCTGCTCGACGGCAAAAGACCGGCCGCAAAAGACCGGCGGCAAAAGACCGGCGGCAAAAGACCGGTGGGGGGCCGGAGAGGTCCGGCCCCCCACCGGGGGTTCAGCTGGGTACGCGCGCGGCTCAGCCGTTCGCGTCGGCCTTGCGGCGGCGGACGACGATCATCGCGCCGGCGCCCAGGGCCACCGCGACGCCGCCCGCGAGGGCGATCTGCGGCATGGCCGAGGAGGAGCCCGTCTTGGCGAGGCTGCCCGTGGTGGTGGACACCGGCTGGGTGGACGTCACGCCCTGCGGCGTCGCGGCCGGGGTGCGCGGGGTGGTGCCGCTGGGCTTGGCGTCGTCGACCTTGCCCGGCTTGGTGCCCGCGGCGGCGATCGTGAAGGGGTACTCCTCGAGCTCCGGGGTACCGCCGCACGTGTCGTCGTCGTTGTAGTAGTCACCCGCCGCCAGGGCGATGCCCTCACCCGCCGGGGCCTTGGGGTCGACGGTCAGGCGCAGCTTGATGTCGGCGTGGGTGCCGGCCTTCAGCGGGCTGATGGTGTCGATGTCGCCGAAGCCCTCGACGTCGTGCCACGTGGGGGAGGCGGCGGAGGACCACTGCAGGCGCAGCAGGTCGTCGATCGGCTCCTCACCGGACGCGTCCGTGGCGTGGACGGCGACGAGCGGGTACACCTCGTCCATCGTCTCGTCGGTGCCGTTGGTGACGCGCAGGGTGAAGTTCACCGTCGTACCGGCGACGACCTTGGACGGCAGGCCGGTCACCACGGTGGTGAGCTCCGGCTCGGGGACGCAGTACCCCGAGTCGTCGTCATCCTCGTCGCCCTCGTCGCCCTCGTCGCCTTCGTCGCCCTCCTCCGCCTTGGCCTCGGCGAGCGCCTTGTCGGCGGCCTCCTTCGCCTTCAGGGCGTCGGCGGTGGCCTTCTGGGCCTGGCCGTAGGCGCGGACCGCTGCGACACGGGCGTCGTCCGCCGCCTCGTCGGCAGCCGCGGCCTTGGCGTCGGCGGCGGTCTTGGCCTCCGCGGCCGCCTTGGCCGCGGTCTCCGCGTCGTCGACGGCCTTCTGGGCGGCGGCCTTCTCCTCGTCCGTGGCCTCGGCGGGCAGCGCCTGCTGCTTGGCCTTGGCGTCGGCGAGGGCCTGGTCTGCGGCGGTCTTCGCGGCGGCGGCTTCCTCCGCCTCCTTCGCGGCGGCCTTGTCGGCGACGGCGTGCGGAGCGGTGTCCGACAGCGCCGCCTCCACGGCGGCGTAGGCGGCCTTTTCCGCGGCGACAGCGGCGTCGTACGCCTTCTGCGCCTCGGCAGCGGCCTTCTCCAGCTCCTCGATGGAGGCCTTGGCAGGCTTGGACTGCGACGCCGTCGGCTTGCTGTCGGCGTACGCGGGGGTGACGGACAGCATCACGACGGGCGTCGTCACGGCAGCGGCGACAGCCGTTGCGAGAATGCGTCGGATCTTCACTAGAGCCCTTTTCTGGGTCCGAAAGAGTGGGAGCGGCCACGGCGGGGTGGAGCTCACGCAGCGCGGCCGACGATGGGGGTGATCGTATGGCCGCGATAAAGGGGCGGAAAGCTCAATTCCCTGGGGATTTCCGGCCGGACACGGCCCCGGCGACAGACATAGAAGGGCAACGGGGGCAGTTGCCCACGTTTCCGTGATTTCTCTGTGACTCATGTCACCAAGCGGGCTGGCCGGAGCCGGGATCCCCTGTGAGAGTGGCCCTGAGGGGGCGGCACCGCATCCGAGGAGCGACGGCATGAAGTATCTGGTCATGGTGCAGGGCTCGCAGGCGGACTACGAGGCGATGAACGGCGATGCCTCCGAGCGGTATCCCGCCTGGACCGAGGACGACGTCCAGACGATGTTCGCCTTCATGGAGAAGCTCAACGAGGCCCTCGTCCGCTCGGGCGAGATGCTGGACGGGCAGGGCCTGGCCGAGCCCGCCCGCACCCGCTTCGTCACGGCGGGCGAGGACGGGCGGCCGGTGGTCAGCGACGCTCCGTACGACCGGACCGAGACGCTGATCGCCGGCTACTGGGTGCTCGACTGCGACAGCCTCGACCGCGTCACCGAGATCGCCGCGCGCATCGCCCAGTGCCCCGTGCCCGAGGGCTCGCCCGACTATCCGGTCGTCATCCGGCCCATCCTGGAGAGCGGCCGCGACATCTGAGCCCCCCTCCTTCCCGGCCGTCAGTGCGCGTGCACGCCCGTCATCCGCGGCTTCGCCCGGGGTACGAGGGCGAGGGCGACGACCGCGCTCGCCGCGCCCACCGCCGCACACACGGCGAACGCGGTGGCGAAGCCACCCGCCGTGCCGCCCTCGATGCCCGCCGCGGCGACGGTCGACAGCACCGCGACCCCGACCGAACCGCCCACCTCGTGGAAGGTGTTGACGACGCCCGACGCCAGCCCGGCCTCGTGGTGGCCCGTCAGCGCGAGCGCCGTGGCCGTGGCGGTGACGAAGACGGCCCCGATGCCGAACGACGCGACGACCAGCCCCGGCAGCAGCCCCGCGTACACGCTCGGACGGTCACCGAGCCAGGTCAGCGGTACGCACCCGGCGGCGGCGATCAGCAGCCCCGCGACGGCCGTCGGCCTGCTGCCGAGCCGCCCCACCAGCCGCGACCCGAGGTGCGCGCCGAGTCCGGTGGCGAGGGCGACCGGCAGGAAGACGAGCCCGGTGCGCAGGGCGCTGAACCCCCGCACGTGCTGGAGGTAGACCGAGCCGAGGAAGAAGAAACCGATCAGCAGCGCGGTCGCGACCAGCATCAGGAACGCCCCCGCGGCCACCGGCCGCCGCGCGAACATCCGCAGGTCCATCAGCGGCGCCCGGCTCGCCCGCTCGACCGCGGCGAACGCCCCGTACAACGCGAGCGACCCGAGCAGCGGCACCAGCGTGGCGGCCGCACCCCAGCCGGAGTCGCCGGCCTCGACCAGGCCGTAGATCAGGGCGCCGGTACCGGCGGTGACGAGCAGCGCGCCCGGCAGGTCCACCCGCGCGGACGGGGACGGCCGGGACGGGCGGGGCGGGCGCGGCGGTACGACGGCGGGCAGCGCCACCAGCAGCGCCAGGCCCACCGGGACGTTGACGTAGAAGACCCACGGCCAGCCCGGCCCGTCCGTCAGGGCGCCGCCGAGCAGCACCCCGGCGGCGGACCCGGTGCCGCCGATCGCCGCCCACACGCCGAGCGCCTTGTTCCGCTCGGCGCCGTGGAAGGTGGTGGTCACGAGGGCCAGGGCGGCGGGCGAGAGCACGGCCGCACCGACGCCCTGCGCGACGCGCCCGCCGATGAGCGCCACGGCGCTCTCCGCGAGCCCGGTGGCCAGCGAGGCGGCGGTGAAGAGCGCCAGCCCGGCGAGGAGCGTGCGGCGGGCGCCGAGGGCGTCGGCGAGCCGGCCGCCGAGCAGCATGAGGCCGCCGAAGCACAGCGTGTACGCGGTGACCACCCAGGTCAGGGTCGTCCGGTCCAGGCGCAGATCGGCGGCCATGTCGGGCAGTGCGACGTTCACGACGGTGACGTCGAGGATCAGCATGAACTGCGCCAGGCAGATCAGCGCCAGGGCGGCCCAGCGGCGTGGCTGCGGCGCACCGTCCGGCGCCTCGTGCGGCGCCCCGTGCGCCGCCTCGTGCGCGGTCCCGTGCGACGGCGGGTCGGCGTGAGAAGGGGAAGGGGAAGAGGTATGCGTCATGAAGTGAACTGTACGGTTCGGTTCACATGAACTCAACAGTTCAGTTGAACTCATCCGTACACTTCCCGGTGCTAGCCTCACCGCATGCCAGCCGACGCCAAGCAGCCCCCCACCGGCCCGCGCGCCGCCCGTAAGCGGCAGGCCATCGTCGAGGCCGCCCGCGCGCTCTTCCTGCGCGAGGGCTTCGGTGTCGGCATGGACGCCATCGCCGCCGAGGCAGGCGTGTCCAAGGTGACCGTCTACAACCACTTCGGCAGCAAGGAAGCGCTCTTCACCGCCGTCATCGCGGGCGCGCTCGACGAGACCCTCGACGACGACTCCTCCGCCGCCCTCGCCCGGCTGGCCGACACCGAGGGCGCTGGTGACCTGCGCACCGCCTTCCTCGACGCCGCGCGCGCCTGGGTCCACGCCGTCCGCGCCAACCAGGACGTCGCCGCCCTGCGCACCCTCGTCGCCACCGAGCTCCACCGCTTCCCGCAGCTCGGCGAGGCCTGGCGCACCCGCGGCCCGGCCGGCCATCACCCCGCCGTCGCCGACGCGCTGCGCACGCTGGCCGACCGGGGCCGGCTCGCCGTACCGGACCTGGAGGCGGCGGTGGTCCAGCTGTACGCGCTGCTGGTCTTCCCGCACATGGTGTTCGGCCAGTACGGCGCCGATCTCGACGACGACCTGACGGAGCGGCTCCTCACGAGCGGCGTCGACATGTTCCTGGCGTACTACGGCACCTGACGGCGCCGGCCCCCGCCCGTACTCCGTACGCCGTAAGCCACACCCGCCGTGCGGCCGCCACGCCCGGGCGGGATCATCGGGCCATGACGATCACCATCCGCCTCGCCCAGCAGCCGGAGGCCGACGAGCTGCTGGCCCGCAGCCCCCTCGCCGCGCTCGTCGGGATGCTGCTCGACCAGCAAGTGCCCATGGAGTGGGCGTTCTCCGGCCCGTACACGATCGCCCGACGGCTGGGCGCCGACGACCTCGACGCGCACGAGATCGCCGCGTACGACCCGGAGGAGTTCGTCGCGCTGCTGTCCGCCAAGCCGGCCGTGCACCGCTACCCCGGCTCGATGGCCAAGCGCGTGCAGCAGCTGTGCCAGTACCTGGTGGACGAGTACGACGGTGACGCGCGCGCCGTCTGGTCGGACGCCGCCACCGGCCGGGAACTGCTCGACCGGCTCCTCGCACTGCCCGGGTTCGGCAAGCAGAAGGCGCAGATCTTCCTGGCGCTGCTCGGCAAGCAGTACGGCGTACGGCCCGAGGGGTGGCGGGAGGCGGCGGGGGCTTACGGCGAGGAGGGCTCGTACCGTTCGGCGGCCGACATCACCGGGCCGGAGTCGCTCGCCAAGGTGCGCGCGTACAAGCAGGAGGCCAAGCGCGCGGCCAAGACCGCCAAGGCCGCCAAGACGACCGGAAGTTCGGAGGCGGAGTGACATGTTCCGCAGCGAATCGTACGGAATAACCCGTGAGTTGTGGCACATCTGTTCACAGATGGGGCGGAGATCGCTAGCTTCCCTTCAACCTCGTTCGTACCGGGAAGGACCTCTGTGAACGCAACCCCTCGCAGAGCCGTGGCCACCCTGGCCGCAGCCGCACTCGCGACCCCGCTCCTGCTGGCCTCCGCCTCCCCCGCTTCCGCCGGCCGCCCCACGCCCGACGCCGCCGCCGCCAAGGACGCCGCCAAGCTGTCCAAGAAGCTGGTCAGGGAGGCGTCCGCCAAGGACGCCTACAAGCACCTGCAGATGTTCCAGCGCATAGCCGACTCGGCCGGGGGCCACCGCGCCGCCGGCTCGCTCGGGCACGACGCCTCCGCGGCGTACGTGTACCAGCAGCTGAAGAAGGCCGGATACCAGGTCGAGTACCAGAAGTTCGACTTCGTCTACACCGAGACGCAGGCCGAGAAGCTCGCGGTCGTCTCGCCCTCGCCCCGCACCGTCGACATCAAGGCGATGACGTACACCGCGTCGACGCCCGTCGGCGGCATCAAGGCGGCCGTGGCCGCCGTCCCGGCCCCGGCGAGCGACACGACGCCCGGCTGCGAGCCCACCGACTACGCGACCGGCACCTTCACCGGCAAGATCGCCCTGATCAAGCGCGGCGGCTGCACCTTCGCCGACAAGCAGACCCAGGCCGCCGCGGCGGGCGCGGTCGGCGCGATCATCTACAACAACACCGAGGGCGCCATGTCCGGCACCCTGGGCGACCCGGCCGTCGGCAAGATCCCGACCGGCGGCATCACCAAGGCGGACGGCGAGAAGCTCGCCGCCGACGCCGCCGCCGGGCCGGTGGAGGTGAACTTCGAGATCCGCCAGCTCCGCGAGACGCGCTCCACCAACAACGTCATCGCCGAGACGCAGCGCGGCAACGCCGCCAACACCGTGATGCTCGGCGCCCACCTCGACTCGGTGACCGCCGGCCCCGGCATCAACGACAACGGCTCCGGCTCCGCCGGTCTGCTCGACGTCGCCCTGAAGTTCGCCAAGTCCAAGGAGAAGGACCGCACCACCAACAAGGTGCGCTTCGCCTGGTGGTCGGCGGAGGAGAACGGCCTGCTCGGCTCCGAGCACTACGTCGAGCAGCTCAGCGAGCTCGACCGCAAGGAGATCAAGCTCTACCTGAACTTCGACATGATCGCCTCGCCGAACTACGGCCTGTTCGTGTACGACGGCGACAACTCCGACGGCGTCGGCGCGCCCGCCGGCCCGACCGGTTCCGCGCAGATCGAGCGCGACATCAACGAGTTCATGGACAAGCAGGGCCGCCCCCACGAGGGCACCGACTTCACCGGCCGCTCCGACTACGGCCCGTTCATCGCGGTCGGCATCCCCTCCGGCGGTACGTTCACGGGCGCCGAGGGCACCAAGACGGCCAAGCAGGCGGAGAAGTTCGGCGGCACGGCGGGGGTCGCGTACGACGCCTGCTACCACGCCGCGTGCGACGACATCGACAACGTCAACATGACGGCGTTCGACGCCAACATCGACGTCATCGCCCACAGCGTGGGTACGTACGCCCACGACCTCAGCTCGCTGCGCAAGCCGGTCGAGTTCGTCCCGACCGACGGTGACGCGGGCAGCGGCGGCGGCCTGCACGAGGACCACGACCACGAGGTGACGGAGTAACCCTCCGGCCGAGGCACCGCACCGAGCCCCCGCGCCCGCGCGGGGGCTCGGCTTTTGCCGGGTCGGGTTTTTTCGGCACCACATCGGCCCCACGTGGCTGCGCCCGGCGCCGCTCGCCCGGTAGGCTTTCCGTGTGATCTTCAAGCGCATCGGTAACGGGCGGCCGTACCCCGACCACGGCCGGGAATCCACCCGCGCGTGGGCGGACGTCGCGCCGCGCCCGGTCCGCCTCGACCAGCTGGTGACCACCAAGGGCCAGCTGGATCTGGAGACGCTCCTCGCCGAGGACTCGACGTTCTACGGCGACCTCTTCGCGCACGTCGTGAAGTGGCAGGGCGACCTCTACCTCGAGGACGGACTGCACCGCGCCGTACGCGCGGCCCTCCAGCAGCGTCAGGTCCTGCACGCGCGCGTGCTGGAGCTCGACTGAGCCTTCCGCCCCCCTGGGCCCTCAGCCTTTCGGGGGTATTCCCACCCATCCGGCCGCATCGGTTGATCGTTTAGTAGGCATAGTCACCGGGTCGCATTACGCTGCGCCCATGAGCATGCTCACTCCCCCGGGTATGGGCGGAAAGTACCGCATCACGGGTAACGCCTACCCGCGCATGCGCCGCCCCCGTCGCCGCCGCCGGATCGTGCTCGCGGCGGTCGCCGCGGTGGTCACCCTCGGCCTGGCCGGCTGGGGAACGCTCCAGCTCATCGACGTCTTCGGTGGCGGTGGCCCCGGCGCCGACGGCAGGAAACGCACCACGGCGGCCGGCGCCGCCTGCAAGCCGCACAAGAGCCCCGCCGCGGTGGTGCGGGTCCCGCTCCAGCCGGCCCAGATCACGGTGAACGTCTACAACGCGACCCCGCGCGCGGGCCTCGCCAAGACGACCGCCGACGAGCTGAAGAAGCGGGGCTTCGCCATCGGCAAGGTGGGCAACGCGCCGGCGGCGTACGACAAGAAGGTGCCGGGCGCGGGCCTCCTGCTGGGCGCCGCGGACGCCACCAAGGGCGCCTTCCCGGTCCTCGCCACACAGCTGAAGGGCGCGGCACTGCGGACGGACACCCGCCAGACGGCGGATGTCGACCTGATCATCGGTACGGCGTTCACGGCGCTGACGCCCCCGCAGGACGCCACCGCCGCGCTCACCGCCCTGTCCCGCCCCGCCCCGGCCCCCTCCGGCTGCCCGGCGTAGGACCGGGGACGGCCCCCGGGCCTCGGCCTCGGGCCTCGGGCCTCGGTCGTCAGTCGGCGGTCGTCAGTCGGCGGTGCCGTACATCCGGTCACCGGCGTCGCCGAGGCCCGGCACGATGTAGCCGTGCTCGTTGAGCCGCTCGTCGACCGAGGCGGTGACGACCGTGACCGGCGTGCCCGCCAGCTCGCGCTCCATCACCTCGACGCCCTCCGGCGCCGCCAGCAGCACGACCGCCGTCACATCGTCGGCGCCGCGCTTGATCAGCTCCTGGATCGCGGCGACCAGCGTGCCGCCGGTGGCCAGCATCGGGTCGAGGACGTACACCTGGCGGCCGGAGAGGTCCTCCGGCATCCGGGTGGCGTACGTCGACGCCTCCAGCGTCTCCTCGTTGCGGATCATGCCGAGGAAGCCGACCTCGGCGGTGGGCAGCAGCCGCACCATGCCGTCGAGCATGCCCAGACCGGCCCGGAGGATCGGCACGACCAGCGGCTTCGGGCTGGACAGCTTCACGCCGGCCGTCCGGGTCACGGGGGTCTCGATGTCGACCTGCTCCGTGCGCACGTCCCGGGTGGCCTCGTACGCGAGCAGGGTGACCAGCTCGTCGGCGAGCCGCCGGAAGGTCGGGGAGTCGGTGCGCTTGTCGCGCAGCGTGGTGAGTTTGTGCGCCACCAGCGGGTGGTCGACGACGTGGATCCGCATGGACTCCACAGTAGCCCGCACTGGCATCAACCCCGTCCGTGGAGGGAAGGTGGGGAGGTCAGGACGTCAGACACCTGGGGGTGGTGGTCGCGATGCCGGACCCGGTAGAGCCGGAAGGACCGGAACAGCCCGACGCCCCGGACGACCGCGACGACGCGCGCGGGAAGAGGGACGAGACCGACGCCGAGCGACGCCGCCGCCGGGCCCAGTTCCTCCGCGAGCTGAACGAGGCCAAGGCCCTGCGCGACCGCGTCCAGCCGCGCCGCGCGAGGGCCGCCAGGATGCGCCAGGCGATGCGGATGCGGACCTTCCGCTGGTGATGCCTGGTGACACGGACCGGCGATCGGGCTCAGACTGGTGCACGACGCAAGAGCGGAACACCTCTCCTGAAGCCCTCGTATCTGCCACGATGCCGAGTGGGCGGGGCATTCAGGAGCGTGCCGCCCGATCGTCACACCTCTGATCAGTGGGAGAGTCACGGTGTACTTCGCCGCACTGCTCGCGCGCACCGAAGACGGGTGGGAAGCGAGCGACACAGAGCTCGACGATGTGGAGACCTTGTCGGATCTGACCGAGCTTGCCCGCGAGGCCTCGGTGGACGACGACACAGTGCTCGTCTTCATCGAGCAGGAGGACGCATGGTTCGGCATCGTCCGCGTGGAGGGTGAGGACGACCCTCGCATCTTCGTCTCGGACGGCGCGGCCGCCGCCCGCTCCTCGTACGGGGAGATCCTCACCAAGGAACTGCTCGGCGACGAACTGGACGATGACACCCCCGACCTGGACGCGCTGGACCTCGACGGCACCGAGGACGGCGAACCGGCCGAGGACGAGGACGAGGAGGAGACGGAGCCCGCGGGCGAGACCGTGCCGGCCGAGCCGCTCGGCGACCTGCTGATCCTGGACGATCTGGGCATGTCCGAGAAGGAGCTGCTGAAGCTCGGCACCGACGCGCTGTCCGACATCGCGGACGCGCTCGGCGCCGCGGAGGTCCTGGAGGCGGTCCGCTAGTGCGGCCCCCGCACCACCCCGCGATGACCATGACGACCGTTCCCGACCACGGCCCGGGCCCCGGCCCCGATCCGGATCCCGTACGGGAGCCGTGGCGGAGCGCCATGCGCCGGGCGCTGGAGGAGGCCGAGCGCGCCGCGCTGGCCGGCGACGTACCGGTCGGCGCGGTCGTGCTGTCCCCGGACGGCACGGAGCTCGCCGCCGGCCACAACGAGCGTGAGCTGACCGGCGATCCGACGGCGCACGCCGAGGTGGTGGCGCTACGCCGGGCGGCCGAGCGGCTCGGGGAGTGGCGGTTGCCCGGGTGCACGCTCGTCGTCACGCTGGAGCCCTGCGTGATGTGCGCCGGCGCGCTGGTGCAGTCGCGCGTGGAGCGGGTGGTGTTCGGGGCGCTGGACGAGAAGGCCGGCGCGGTCGGCTCGCTCTGGGACCTCGTACGCGACCGACGGCTCAACCACCGGCCCGAAGTGGTCCACGGGGTGCTGGCGGACGAGTGTGCGGCGCTGCTGACGCGCTTCTTCCGCGACCGCTGAGGAGTCGCCGGCGCGACCGTCGGCGGGATCGTGTCGCGACCGCTGACGCACCACCGACGCACCGCCGACGCACCGCCGACGACGGTCCCGGCTATCGATTTCAGCGAACCGGCACCCTTGGGCTAAGCTCTCTCTCGGTAGCGTGTCCGAGCGGCCGAAGGAGCTCGCCTCGAAAGCGAGTGTGGCGCAAGTCACCGAGGGTTCAAATCCCTCCGCTACCGCTCTCTTGTGAAGGGCCCCGTGCGCAGGACGCGCCGGGGCCCTTCCTCATGCGCTCGGTTAGACTCACCCGACCACTGGGACGATCACAGGGGAAGACGGGGGACACCGGGCCGATGGCGCAAGCGAAGAAGGTTACGCTCTACATCCTCGTCGTCTTCGTCCTGTACTCGATCATCAACTCCCCCGAGCGCTCCGGCGAACTCGTGAAGGTAGGGTTCGAAGGCATTTCGAGCGCCGCCCAGGGTGTCGGCGACTTCATGACCGAGCTCATCAAGTAGGAGTCCGCTGTGATCCGCCACCTGGTCCTGTTCAAGCTCAACGACGGCGTGCAGCGCGACGAACCGCGCGTGGTCGAGGGCGTGAAGGCGTTCGAGGAGCTCGGCGGACTCATCCCCGAGCTGAAGGTCTGGGAGTGCGCCTGGAACATCACCGACCGGCCGATCGCGTACGACTACGCCATCAACTCGGCGGTCGAGGACACGGACGCGCTGAAGCGGTACATCGAGCACCCGGCCCACCAGGCGGCCGCCGGCCGGTGGCGCGAGTTCGCCACCTGGGTGATCGCCGACTACGAGTTCTGAGCCCGCCGCAGCCCCGCGCCTTCGCGGCACCGCGTTTTCCGAGCCCCGCACCGGTCACTTCCGGTGCGGGGCTTGCCGTATGCCCCCACACCGCCCCCACAACACGGCGTTATCAGGTGCTTGCACACAGTGGACATGTCTTGTGATGCTATGACCGCTTTTGACGGATCGGTTGACCGTACTTGATCGCGAAGGGGTGGCGTGAACGTGCCGGCCAGTACGACGCCTCACCAGGTGCCGCCCCAGAACGAGTCGAACGAGTCCGAGCCCCGCCCCCGCCCGTCGGGGCGGGCCGCCGACACCCGCGCACTCACCCAGGTGCTCTTCGCCCAGCTGAAGGAGCTGGAGCCGGGCACACCGGAGCACAACCGGGTGCGCGGGGCGCTCATCGAGGCGAACCTCCCCCTGGTGCGGTACGCCGCCGCCCGCTTCCGGTCCCGCAACGAGCCGATGGAGGACGTCGTCCAGGTCGGCACGATCGGGCTGATCAACGCGATCGACCGCTTCGACCCGGACCGGGGCGTGCAGTTCCCGACGTTCGCGATGCCGACCGTCGTCGGCGAGATCAAGCGGTACTTCCGCGACAACGTACGCACCGTCCACGTGCCGCGCCGGCTGCACGAGCTGTGGGTGCAGGTGAACGGCGCGACCGAGGACCTGACGACCGCTCACGGGCGCTCCCCGACGACCGCCGAGATCGCCGAGCGGCTGAAGATCTCCGAGGAGGAGGTCCTCTCCTGCATCGAGGCCGGGCGTTCGTACCACGCCACCTCGCTGGAGGCCGCCCAGGAGGGCGACGGGCTGCCGGGGCTGCTGGACCGGCTCGGGTACGAGGACCCCGCGCTGGCGGGCGTCGAGCACCGCGATCTCGTACGCCACCTCCTCGTACAGCTGCCCGAGCGGGAGCAGCGGATCCTGATGCTCCGCTACTACAGCAATCTGACGCAGTCCCAGATCAGTCAGGAGCTCGGCGTCTCGCAGATGCACGTGTCAAGGCTCCTCGCGCGGAGCTTCGCCCGATTGAGATCCGCAAACAGGATCGAGGCGTAGCTGAAACGGGTAGACCCTTTCAGCCCCACTTCAGGCGGTGGAAAAGCCGCACACCCCCTGTTTCCTGCGCAGATTTGTCACCATCTTGTCGACAAGTCACTACAGCGTGTTGCCGACATGTGACATTCTGCTGGAACCGCGTTTGCCGCAGTCTCGGCTCCGGTATTCAGGTGGAGGCTGCGTTCCTCCGATGGTCGCGGCCCACGCGACCGTCCGCGACCTCAAGGGGGTGGCATGTCCGCAGAACAGGGCAGCTCGAAGGTGCTCACGCTCACGCCCGTGCCGGAGCTCATGTCCGCGCCCGGGCTCGCGTCGGTACCGGTACCGGCACAGGTCGGGATCGCCGAGGTCCCGGACACCGTGGAGGCCATGGCGGCCATGGACGCCCCGCAGCCGGTCGGCGAGGTCACCGAGGTCGCCGTCGTCCCGCACGCCGTGAGCGCGCCGGAGGCCATCGACACCCGCACGCTGTCCCGCTCCCTGTTCCAGCGGCTCGCCGTCCTCGGCCAGGACAGCCCCGAGCGCACGTACGTCCGGGACACGCTCATCGAGCTGAACCTGCCGCTCGTGCGGTACGCCGCCGCCCGCTTCCGCAGCCGCAACGAGCCCATGGAGGACATCGTCCAGGTCGGCACGATCGGCCTGATCAAGGCGATCGACCGGTTCGACTGCGAACGCGGCGTGGAGTTCCCGACCTTCGCGATGCCGACCGTCGTCGGCGAGATCAAGCGCTTCTTCCGCGACACCTCGTGGTCCGTGCGCGTGCCGCGCCGGCTCCAGGAGCTCCGCCTGGCGCTGACGAAGGCGAGCGACGAGCTGGCGCAGAAGCTCGACCGCTCACCGACCGTCCCCGAACTGGCCGCCGTGCTCGGCGTCTCCGAGGAGGACGTGGTCGACGGTCTCGCGGTCGGCAACGCCTACACGGCCTCCTCGCTGGACTCCCCGTCCCCGGAGGACGACGGCGGCGAGGGCTCGCTCGCGGACCGCCTCGGGTACGAGGACAGCGCCCTGGAGGGCGTCGAGTACCGCGAGTCGCTCAAGCCGCTCCTCGCCAAACTCCCGCCCCGCGAGCGGCAGATCATCATGCTGCGCTTCTTCGCCAACATGACCCAGTCGCAGATCGGCGAGGAGGTCGGCATCTCGCAGATGCACGTCTCGCGGCTGCTGACGCGGACGCTGGCGCAGCTGCGCGAGGGGCTCATCTCCGACTGAGGTGCAGCCCCTCCCGACGTCGAAGGGGGCTCACCGGTGCGGACCGCACCGGTGAGCCCCCTTCGTCATGCGCGCGTGTACGGGGATCAGGCCAGCGCCAGCCAGGCCACCGCCGCGACGATCACCACGACCGCCACGACGCCGGCGATCAGGCCGACCCGGGGGCCGGACGAGGTCGTCGCCGCCGGCTGCTGCCGCTGCGGCGTGCCCTCGTCGACGAAGGCGCGGAACATCTGGGTGCTGCCCGCGGGGTCGTAGTTGCCGTCGGAGCCCTGCGGGGCGTGGGGGTTGTGTGCCATGGGGCAGGACCCTAGCGAACCGGTGTGCCGCGCCCCAACCTCCGTCCGCACTCCACCCGAACTCGGCTCGAAGTCCGCCCACAGCCCGCCCGTCACCGCCCTCCTTTGCCAGGACTTTAGGCGCCTTCGCCCCTTTTTAGTTTGCCTGTAGCAACCAACATCTTCTATGGTTGCCCTAAGCAACAAGATGTTCGGGGGTGCCTGCCCATGGCCGAGCGGAGTCAGTACGAGGAACTGGCCCGGCAGCTGAGCGCCATCGGCGCCGTCAAGCGCGGACTCTCACGGCTCCTGCCCGCCGAGTGCCCCGCCGGCTCCGCCGCCGTCCTGGCGCTGCTCGACCGCTACGGAGAGATGCGGATGAGCCGCCTGGCCGAACTGCTCGCCGTCGACATGTCGGTGACCAGCCGCCATGTGGCCCACGTCGCCGACCGCGGCTGGATCGAGCGGCTGCCCGACCCGGGCGACCGGCGCTCCCGCATCCTGCGGCTGACGGGCCCGGGCAAGGAGCTGCTCGACGACCTCGGGCGGCGGTCGGCGGACCTGTTCGCCCACCACCTCCAGGACTGGTCCGACGACGAGGTCGGACAGCTGAACGCGATGCTGGCCCGCCTCCGGAGCTCCTTCGGAGACTGCCGGCCCCACGCCACACGTACACAAGCGTAAGGAAGTTCATGGCTACGACCACACCATCCGGTGTGCGGGGCGGCCACCACGCCAAGACCCGAGACGGTGGCGGCGACGGCACGCCCATGACGCACCGGCAGATCATGGAGGCGCTGTCCGGGCTGCTGCTCGGCATGTTCGTCGCCATCCTGTCCTCGACGATCGTCTCCAACGCCCTGCCGGAGATCATCTCCGACCTCGGCGGCGGCCAGAGCGCGTACACCTGGGTCGTCACGGCCGCTCTGCTGTCGATGACCGCCACCACCCCGCTGTGGGGCAAGCTCTCCGACCTCTTCTCCAAGAAGCTGCTGGTGCAGCTCGCCCTCGTCATCTACGTGGCGGGCTCGGTCGTCGCCGGTCTGTCCCAGAACACCGGCATGCTCATCGCCTGCCGCGTCGTCCAGGGCATCGGCGTCGGCGGTCTGACCGCCCTCGCCCAGATCATCATGGCCGCGATGATCTCCCCGCGGGAGCGCGGCCGTTACAGCGGCTACCTCGGCGCCACCTTCGCCGTCGCGACCGTCGGCGGCCCGCTGCTCGGCGGCGTGATCACCGACACCGACTGGCTCGGCTGGCGCTGGTGCTTCTACGTCGGCGTGCCCTTCGCCGTCATCGCGCTCATCGTGCTGCAGAAGACGCTGAAGCTGCCCGTGGTGAAGCGGCAGGTCAAGGTCGACTGGGCGGGCGCCCTCTTCATCAGCGCCGCGGTCTCGCTGCTGCTGGTCTGGGTCACCTTCGCCGGTGACAAGTACGACTGGCTGTCGTGGCAGACGTACACCATGGTCGCCGGCTCGGTCGTGCTCGGCGCGGTCTTCCTCCTCGTCGAGTCCCGCGCCAGCGAGCCCATCATCCCGCTGCGGCTGTTCCGCAACCGCACGATCGCGCTCGCCTCGCTGGCCTCGCTCTTCGTCGGCGTCGCGATGTTCGCGGGCACGGTCTTCTTCAGTCAGTACTTCCAGCTGGCGCGCGACAAGTCGCCGACGATGTCCGGCGTCATGACCATCCCGATGATCGCCGGCCTGTTCGTCTCGTCGACCGTCTCCGGCTGGATCATCACGCGCACCGGCCGCTGGAAGGCGTGGCTGGTCGTCGGCGGTGTGCTGGTGACGGCGGGCCTCGGCCTGCTGGGCTCCATCCGGTACGACACCGAGTACTGGCACATCGGGGTCTTCATGGCCGTCCTGGGCCTCGGCCTCGGCATGATGATGCAGAACCTCGTCCTGTGCACCCAGAACCAGGTCGCCCCCGCCGACCTCGGCTCGGCGTCCTCCGTGGTCACCTTCTTCCGCTCGCTCGGCGGTGCCGTCGGCGTCTCCGCGCTGGGCGCGGTCATGGCCAACCGGGTCACCCACTACGTCAAGGACGGCCTCGCCGACCTCGGCCCCCAGGGCGCGGCCCTCGGCCACGGCGGCACGGGCGGCGGCTCCATCCCCGACCTGGACGCGCTGCCCGCCCCCATCCGCACCGTCATGGAGAGCGCGTACGGGCACGGCGTCGCCGACGTCTTCCTCTACGCGGCGCCCTTCGCGCTCATCGCGTTCCTCGTCACCCTGTTCATCAAGGAGGTCGCCCTGAAGAGCAACGCGACGCCCACGCCCGAGCCCGCTGCCGCGACCGCTCCGGCTGCTCCGGCCTCCGAGGCGGCCTCCCCGGTCGCCGCTCCCACGGGCGGAACCCCCGGCAGCGGAACCCCCGTCACCGGCACCGTCCGCACCGCCGACGGCACGGCCGTCGCCCGCGCCGCCGTCACCCTCATCTCCCTCGGGGGCCGGCAGCTGGGCCGCTCGGTCGCCCACGCCGACGGCACGTACGCGCTCGAAGCCCCCGGCTCCGGCTCGTACGTCCTGATCGCCTCCGCCGACGGCTACCAGCCGCAGGCGTCCACGGTCGTCGTCGGCGCGGAGCCGCTGGGCCACGACATCCTGCTCTCCGGTACGAGCGGCCTCGCCGGCGCGGTCCGGGCCGCCGAGGGCGGGGAGCCCGTCGAGGGCGCGATGGTCATCGTCACCGACGTACGCGGCGACGTCCTCGCCTCCGGTACGTCGGCGCAGGACGGCACCTTCGCCTTCGGCGAGCTGGTGCCCGGCACCGTGACCGTCGCGGTGAACGCCGACGGCTACCGGCCGCTCGCCCTGCCGGCCGAGATCGGCGGCCAGGGCGTGACCCGGGTCGAGGCCCTCCTGGAGGCGGGCGCCCGGCTCCAGGGCACCGTACGGGCCGGGGCCGACCGCCGCCCGCTCGCCGACGCGCGCGTGACGCTCGTCGACGCGGCCGGCAACGTCGTCGCCACGGCGACGACCGGCGAGGACGGCGCGTACGGCTTCGCCGACCTGAACGCGGGCGAGTACACGCTCATCGCGACCGGCTACCCGCCGGTGGCCGGCGCGCTCACCGTGACCGGACACGGCCTCGACGGCCACGACGTAGAACTCGCCCACCCCGGCGAGTGACCCACAGCTCGGGTGGATCGAGCGGAGACACCCGATGAGGGGGCGGCAGGCAGGGGACGGCCTGCCGCCCCTGCTTTCTTTCGTACGAGGAGAGAACCCGCATGGCACTGCACGCACACGTACGCACCCGCGACGGCTGGCCGGTCCAGCACGCGGTGGTGACCGTGACCGACATGACGGGCGCCCAGGTGGCGCGGGCCGACGCCGACCCGGACGGAGCCGTCGTCGCGGAGGCGCCGCTCGCGCCGGGCCCGTACACCGTGGTCGTCACGGCGCTCGGTTACGCCCCGGCCGCGCGCACCGCGCTGGTCACCGGGCACGGCCGGGCGGAGCTCGGCACGGTGGTCCTGGCCCGCGCGGGCGGCGTCGAGCTGCCGCCGCCCGGCGCCTGGACCCTGGACCCGGCGCACTCGTCGGTCGGCGCGGTGGCGCAGCACCTGGGCATCTCCAGCGTGCACGGCCGCTTCACCGACTTCGGCGGCCGCATCGAGATCGCGCCGGACCTCGCGGCGTCGCGCGTGGACGCGGTGATCGCGGCGGCCTCCATCGACACGGGCAACGGCCTGCGCGACAAGCACCTGAAGTCGCCGGACTTCCTGGACGTGGAGGCGTACCCGGAGATCACCTACCGCAGCCACGGCCTGACCCCGGCGGGCCCGGACCGCTGGACGGTCCACGGCTCCCTCACCCTGCGCGGCATCGCGCGCGAGGTGGACCTGTCGCTGACGTACCTGGGCACGGGCCCGGACCCGTGGGGCGGGACGCGCGCGGCGTTCCACGCGACGGCGGAGCTGCGGCGCGAGGACTTCGCGATGAACTACAACCAGGTGGTGCAGGCGGGCATCGCGGCGATCGGCACGACGGTGCGGGTGGAGCTCGACGTCCAGGCCGTACGGGGCGAGCGGCTGCCCTAGGGCCTGTCCTGGGGCTCCTGCGGGGCGGTCATCGCCTCGATGCCGGCGATCAGGAGCTTGAGCGCGAAGTCGAAGTCGCGCTCGCGCATCTCGTCGACGGTGTCGCCGCCGCGGGCCTCCATCAGCTCGGTGGCCCGCCGGAAGTCCTCCTCGAAGCCGGGCCGTTCGTGGATCGCGGCCAGCGCCTCGCGGTAGTACTCGTCCTGGCTCATGCCCGCGCTCGCGCACCGCTGCATGAACTGGCCCTCGACCGTGCCGAATCCGTACACGAACTGGAAGACCGCCTGGGTCGCGCCCGTCTGGGCGTACGTGGGCAGCCCGGTGTTGCCGATGACCCGCTGGACGCAGAGCGCGAACGCCAGCGAGTTGGGGCCGATGTTGAGGAACCGGCCGACCAGCGGCGCCACCCAGGGGTGGCGGACCAGCAGGGCGCGGTAGCCGACGGCCAGCGCGCGGAGCTCGACCCGCCAGTCCGCGTCGCCGGTCGTGGCGGCGGGCAGGTCGAGCTCGCCGAAGACCGCGTCGATGGCGAGCTCCAGCAGGTCGTCCTTGGTGTCGACGTACCAGTAGACCGACATCGCCGTGACGTCGAGCTCCGCGGCGAGCCGCCGCATGGAGAACTTCTCCAGCCCTTCGGCGTCCAGCAGCCGGACCGCCGCGGCGGTGATGCGGTCCCGGTCGAGCCCGGAGGGCTGGTCGGCGGTGCGCTCCGCCCCGCGTTCGGCCTGGCGCTCGGCCTTGCGGCCCGCCGATCGCGCGGCTCTGCCGCCCTCCAGCCAGACGCTCGCACGGGCCGGGTGCTTCGCGCGGTCGGCTGCCGACACCATGGGCTGTCCTCCTCGAATCCTGGCCCTGATGCTATGCCCGCCGCCTGCTGTGCCCGGCCCCCGCTATGCCCGGCCCCCGCTATGCCCGATCGCGCTCGGCGGGGTCCGGTGCGGCCCGGTCCGGTGCGGCCGGGCCCGGTCGGGCGCTTCCGCGCTCCGCACCGCCCCGCTCGGCGCGGTGCAGCAGCACCGCCGCCAGCAGGCCGCCCGCCAGCACCGCGACCGCGCCGACCAGCTGGCTGGTCTCCAGACCGGCGGCGAACGCGTCCGCGACACGCGCCCGGTCGGCCGGCCCGTCGGCCGCGGCGAGCGCCGCAGGGAGGGAGACGGCCGCCACCCCCGCCCCGGCGACCGCCGCCGTGAACCGCGCGTTGAGGACGGCTCCCAGGACGGCGACGCCGAGCCCGTTGCCGAACTCACCGAGCGTGCCGTTGATCCCCGCGCCCACGCCCGCCTTCTCCGGCGGTATCGCGCTCATGATGGCGTTGCCCATCGCGGGCATGGCCAGCGCGACACCCGCGCCCATGACCACGAGACCGAGCAGCATGCCGCCGTACCCGTGCGCCCCGCCCAGGACGGCGATGGCGGCGAGCCCGGCGGCGACCAGGGCCATGCCCAGCGCGATGGTCCGCGGCGTACCGAGCTTCGGCAGCAGCCGGGCGCCGACGCCCGTCAGGTTGAGGACGACGATGGTCAGCGCCAGCGGCGCCGTCCGCAGGCCCGCGTCGAGCGGCCCGTACCCGAGCACGAACTGCAGGTGCTGCGTCAGCAGGAAGAGCGAGCCCGTCATGCCGAACGCGACGAGGATCGCGCCCGCGACGGCGCCGACGAAGCGCTGGTTGCGGAAGAAGTGCATGTCCAGCATGGGGTGCGGGGTGCGCAGCTCCCAGACCGCGAAGACACCGAGGACGGCGGCGCCGAACCCGGCGGCGACCACGACCCGGCCGGACGCCCAGCCGTGCTCGGGCCCGGCGATGATCGCGTACACGACGGCGGTCATGCCGAGGGTGGACAGCACGGCGCCGAGCACGTCGGGCCGGTCGCCCTGCTTGTGCTTCGACTCCGGTACGAGCGCGGCGACGGCGGCCAGCCCGAGGACCGCGACCGGGATGTTGACGAGGAAGATCGCGCCCCACCAGAAGTGGTCGAGCATGAACCCGCCGAGCAGCGGCCCGGCGGCGAAGCCGAGCGAACTGACCGTGGCCCACAGGCCGATGGCCCTGACCCGCTCGGCCTCGTCGAAGACCTGGACGACGACGGCGAGGGTCGTGGTCATCAGCAGCGCACCGCCGATCCCCATACCCGCGCGGGCGGCGATCAGCTGCGCGGACGACTGCGCGAGCCCGGCGGCGAGCGAGCCGACCCCGAAGAGGGCGAGACCGAGGAGCAGCATCTTCCTGCGGCCGTAGCGGTCGGCGGCGTTGCCGGCGGTGAGGAGGAGGCCGGACTGGACGAGGGAGTACGCGTTGATCATCCACTGCACGTCGGAGGTCGAGGCGTGGAGCTCGTCGGTGAGGGAGGGGATCGCGACGTTGAGGACGGTGTTGTCGAGCAGCACGGTCAGCTGGGCGAGGCAGATGACGCCGAGGATCAACCAGCGCTGCGGGTGCCCGCCGCTGCCGGTGGGCGGCGCGGCGGGATGGGGATCGGCGCTTGTCGCCGTCATGACGGGAGCTCCTTATACGGTGTACGAGACTCAGGCCCGTACACCGTACAAGTGAGCCTTCTACGCCGTACAACGATTTATGCGCCCGGCTTGATGAGGTACCCCGCACCCCGCCGGGTGTGGATCATCGGCGGCCGTCCGGCGTCGAGCTTCTTGCGGAGGTAGGAGATGTAGAGCTCGACGACGTTGGCGTGTCCGCCGAAGTCGTAGCTCCAGACCCGGTCGAGGATCTGGGCCTTGCTCAGCACCCGCCGCGGGTTGCGCATGAGGTAGCGCAGCAGCTCGAACTCGGTGCCGGTCAGGTGGACGGCCTGCCCGCCGCGCGACACCTCGCGGCTGTCCTCGTCCAGGACCAGGTCCCCGACGACGAGCCGCGAGCGCCGCGTGGCGCCGGACCGCCGGGTCAGCGCGCGCAGCCGCGCGACGACGTCCTCGATGCCGAAGGGCTTGGTGACCTGATCGCCCGCGCCGGCCGCGAACCCCGCGACCCGCACCGCCGCCCCGCTCGGGTCCCTCGGCGTCAGGAACAGCACGGGCACGCCGGGCAGTTCGCGCCGTACGCCGCCGACCACGGCGGGCCCGTCCATGTCCGGCAGCGTCACGTCCAGGACGACGGCGTCGGGCCGGAACTCCCGGGCGGCGCGCACCGCCCCGGCGCCGTCCCCGGCGCAGCGCACCTCCCACCCCTCGTACCGCAGGGCCGTGGACAGCAGTTCGGCGAGCGATGCCTCGTCGTCGACGACGAGGACGCGGAGTCCGGTCTCGGTAGCCATGGACTCACGATGGCGAAGGAGCCTGAGAGAAGCCTTGGCCGTCCCTGTGATTTCCCTGAGAAAGGCCAGAAAGGCCAGCAAGGCCAGAAGGCCGTCGGACGCCCCCTCAGAAGAGCCCGGGCTGCTCCCCACGCGGCACGTGGACGACCGGCACGGTGACAGCGGCGTCGGCATCACTCGGAACGAGGTCCCACCCACTGATCAGCCGGGTGTCGAGGACGATCCGGCGTCCGTCCCCGGCGAGGAGGTGCACGTCGGGCCCCGCGACGGCGACGACCGTCCCGCGCACGCTCCCTCCGGCGACGAGCTCGCCGACGACACCGTCCACGGCGTCGACCCGCTCCAGGCCGAAGACCTCGGCGAGGTCGACGACCCGCGGCTCGGCCGCCCGTTCCAGGGTCTCGCCCCAGCCGGGCACCCCGGCGGCCCGCCGGTACAGCGCCTCCACCTCCGCCGCCCGCTCGGCCGCGTCGGGCAGCCGTACGCGCGCGGCGCGCTTGGCGGCGTACGGGATGCGGTCCGGCACCCCCAGCGCCGTACCGAGCACCTCCTCGGTCCGCCGCGCCGCCATCAACGGCCCGCGCCCGAGCCAGGTGTACGCCACGGCCCCCTGCTCCAGCAGCCGCGCGTCACCCCGCTCCTCCGCGGTGATGCCGACCTTGACCATGCCGGGGCCGAACCACGCGAGGTACACCCGGTACGTCCTCGGGTCGTCCGCCGCGGCGTCCGCCGCCACGGAGTGCGCCCGGTCCAGCCGGGCGCACTCGGCGCACCGCCCCCCGGTACTGCGCCCGCCCACGACGGCCCCCACGACACACGGCCGCCCGCGCGCCCCGGCGCACCGCCGCTCCCCGACGGCCCGGAAACCGATCTCGCGCCCGTACGACAGCGGGCTGACCCGCCCCCGCTCCCACACGAGCACGGGCCGGCGCTCCTGCCACCGCAGCCCGACGGCCCTGGTCACCCCCGGTACCTCAGCCCCGGTACCGCAGGCGCGGCGCGGACCCGGTGTCGTGCAGGTCCCGCAGCACGGGCCGCGCCTCGCGCGCCGCGCGCAGCACGGCCGGGTCGAGGTCCGCCACGACGACCTCCCGCTTGTCGGGCCCGGCCTCCACCACGAGCCGCCCGTCGGGTCCCCACACCCCGCTGCCGCCGCAGGCGTGCCAGCCGCCGGTCACGCCCACGTGGTTGGCGAGCACGGTGTACACGGTGTTGTCGAACGCCCTGGCCGGGAACCACATGCGCGACTCGTGGTACCCGTTCCCCACCCCGAACAGCGCCCCCACGACGTACGCGTGACACCCGTCGAGCGCGGCGGCCCGGGCGTGCTCGGGGAACCCGGAGTCGTAACAGACCCCGATGCCGAGCCGCCACCCGTCCACCTCGACCGTGCAGCCGGCCTCCCCCTGCCGGTACACCTCGCGCTCAGTGGCGAACAGCGTCTGCTTGTCGTACCGCCCGGCGAGCCGCCCTTCGTCGTCGACGACGAGCGCCGACACGTACAGCTCCCCCGCCTCGTACACGGCGGCCCCCACCACCCCGACGACCCCACCGTCCCGGCACGCCTCCCGCACCGGATCCAGCCGCCCGTCCTCGGCCTGTACGGCACACCGCTCCGGCTCGGCGGCGATCAGCCCGGGCTCGTACCCGGTCAGGAACTTCTCGGGGAACACCACCACCCGCGCCCCGCTCCCGGCGGCCTCCCGCACCATGTCCGCGACGACGGCGGCATTCGCCTCGACGTCCCCGCCGACGGGACAGGCCTGCGCGGTGGCGACACGCAGGACTTGTGAGGGCAGCTGATCACTTCGCATGCCGGCCAACCTAGCGGCCGGAGGCGTCTTCACCACGACCGGCGGAATCGATCAGTCGGGCGCGGTGGCAGAGGTCTGGTAGTCCAGGTCCGGATCGGGCGGCCCGCACTGCAGGATCGCGTCCACCGCGGGCCACACGGCGAGAGGCACGTCGTAGCAGTACAGCATCCAGGGGTCGTCCGCGTCCGGCTGGATCACCTCCCGCAACTGCACTATCTGCTCCGGGCTGATGGGGCGCTGCGTGCGCAGGAACTCGTCTTCCTTGCTGTACCCGTCCAGCCACCAGACGACATCCGGCTGTTCCCTGTCCATCGGTGAATCGTAAGAGGAGATGCCGAAAGCCGATCGAGCGGTCCCGGCCCTCTCAACGCATATCGAGCAGCATCACGTCATGGAGGTCCGCACCCTCGCCCCCGGGACGCGCCTCGCCGATCTTGCGGTATCCCCACGCCCGGTAAACGGCCGACGCCGCCTGGTTCGCCGGGTGGACGTTCAACAGGACCCGCTCTGCTCCGAGGCCGTCGAGCAGCGTCTGGTGCAGACGCCGCGCGACACCCCGTCCGCGCCACGGTCCGCGTACGGCGAGTTCCATGAGCCCGAAGGTGCGCTGCCCGTCCTCGCGCCGCATGTCGTCGGGCACGGGCTCGATCAGCTCGTCCCACCACACGGTGTCGGGCCTGAGGGGGTGGCCGTAGGCCATGCCGATCGGCTCACCGTCCCCGGCACGGGCCAAGGCGGCGCGGAAGGCGCGGTTGCGGGCCTGCGCGGGGAAGCGGCGGAAGGCGGCGGCGACGTCGTCCGCGGTCTCGTTGTACGGGGGCTCGGCGAAGGCTTAGGCGTAGATCAGCTTGAACGCTTCCTCGGCCCTCACCGCGGCCGACCCGTCCATGCGCTCTACCGCGATGGCTCCCTGGTGCGCCATGTGGTCCCTCCTGGCTCTTCTTCGGCCGCCCGGCCCCCGGAGGGCCGGGCGGCTGCGTACGCCTCGTGGGCGGCTGCCGCCTCGGCCGGTCCGGAGCGTGGGCGGCTCAGCGGATCACGCGTCGGGGTTCATGCCCAGGGCGGTCTTCTTCAGCCGGTCGATCTGGAGCTTCGCGAGGTCGTTGTAGTTCGGCTTCTGCGCGAAGGTGCCGTCGCCGTTCACCACGGCGACGACGCTGCCGATCCGCATCATGATCATGGTCTCGCCGTCGGCGTCCTCGAAGGCCTCGGTCTCCTCGGCACCCGCGTCGACCTTCACCATCTTCGCGTTCTTCCCGTCTTGCCCCGCCTTGCGGCGCTCCTCGGCGGTCAAGGCCTTGTACGTGGCCCTGGCGTCGTCCGGGCTCTGGAAGGCGAGGAGGCCGAAGATGACCTCACCGTCGTACTCGGAGCTGTCGCCCCGGTTGCCGGCGTCCGTATCGAAGTCGGTGCTGCCCATGCTGAGCAGCCCGCCGCAGTTGGACTCGGTCGAGTCGCTGCACGCCTCGACGGCCTCGTCGCCGACCTCGACCTCGATGTCGTCACCCGTGAAGCCCTGGGGAGCGCTCGCCTTGCTGGGGAGGGCGGTGCGGACCATGTCCGGCGTCAGTGTGACCGGGGGCTTGTCGTCGTCCCCGCGGAAGGCGTCCAGACCGTCGTCCGAACTACCACACCCCGTCAGTACGGCCATCAGCACCGCTCCGGCCGCGATCCCCCGTGTCGCCTTGCTCAACGTCAACCCCTCGTAGCTCTTGATCACTTGACGTGGACACTCAAGCGCATGAGCCCTGAGCGCACCAAATGCGTCTCACGTCTCACAGGAGGCCGGCGGGGAACGGGGGATGGGAATGGGGGAACGCCAGAGGCCCCGGACTTCCGTCCGGGGCCTCTGGCTCACTGTGCACTCGGCAGGATTCGAACCTGCAACCTTCTGATCCGTAGTCAGATGCTCTATCCGTTAAGCTACGAGTGCTTGTGCTTCCCGGGTTTTTCTTCCCGGTCGGCGTTGCGGGAACAACATTACATGACCTGCGCCGGGACGCGAAATCCATTGTCCAAACCGCCTCTGACCTGGGCAAATCCCCCCACCTGAAGATCCACGGGGCGGGAGATCGGGAGTCCGGGGACCCAGGATCCCGGAAGAAGAGGGCCGCGCGGGCACCCCGGGGCCACCAGGCCGCCGAGCCGGCCTGCAGGCAGGCGATCGGGTGAAACAGCCGCCGCCCGGCGATCACGGCCCGGGAACGACCGAAGCCCCGGCCGTGGGGCCGGGGCTTCGGGTGGGACTGGCGGAGGCGGAGGGATTTGAACCCTCGATGGGCTTTAAGGCCCAAACCGCATTAGCAGTGCGGCGCCATAGACCGGACTAGGCGACGCCTCCAAGCCTGCACACCCACGCGAGCGCGAGTGGTGCGTGCGTGCAGATGATGACACAGCCCAGGGGGGTGTCACCAATCGCTCCCCACGGTACTAGGCGCGCAGGGCGCAGAGCAAAGGCTTACGGGTTGCGCAACGCGCGGGGTGGTGGAGCGTTAGTGAGGTGAGGGATGCCAGGGCCTCCGGACCCCTGTCCGGCAGCGAGGCGTCCCGACGGTTTCGTGGTTCCGTACCCCTGGAGTTCGTATGCTGCGCCGTCTCGTCCTCACCACCGCCGCGTCCCTCGCCGCCCTCGGCGCCGCCGCGCCCGCCGCACTGGCCGGTACGACCGGGCCCCTCGTCCCCGACCTGCCCAGGCTGCCGCTGCTCGCGGCCACCGACAAGCTCACCGTCACCGTGGCCGACTCCGGGAACGCCGCGCTGGACGGCACCTTCGAGCTGGAGTGCGGGGCGCGTACCGCCAGCGGCACCCACCCCAGGGTGCAGGGCGCCTGCACCCGGCTGGAGGAGCTGTCGCGGGAGGGCAAGGACCCGTTCGCACCCGTCGGCAAGGACCAGCTGTGCACCATGCAGCACGGCGGCGACGCGACCGCGCACATCACCGGCACCTGGCACGGACGGCAGGTCGACGCCCACTTCCAGCGGACCGACGGCTGCGAGATCCAGCGGTGGGACGCCCTTGAGCCCGTACTGCCGAAGCCCGGCGCATAAGCGCGTTATAGGGGCGACAATCGTGCCGGTCCTGGCCGGAACCCGCACAGAACCTCCGCCGCGCCCGTCGCGCCTGCCTTTAGACTCCCTCCAGTGACAGGCCCCGGCCCGGGGGGTGGCAGTAGGTCAGTGGGAGGAAGCGTCGTCGTGAGCAGCAGGCCATCCCGAGGCGCTGCTCGCCTCGCAGCCATACTCGACGCGCTGCCGGACGGGCTCGTCCTCGTCAACGCGAACGGCACGGTCGTCAACGCCAACACCATCGCCCTGGAGATGTTCGAGACCCCGGGGACCGCCCTGGTGGGGCGCGGGTTGCTGGACCTGCTGCCGGCCTTCGACTCCCGGCTCATCCCCGGCTCCATGCGCCGCCCCGAGGCCGCCGACGCGCGCGGACGGACCAAGCCCGCCCGCATGATCGCGCGGCGGACGGACGGGAGCGAGTTCCCGGTCGAGGTCACCAGCGCCAGCCTCGAGGACGGGCGCGAGGCGTACGACTCGTACGGCGCGAACCCCCGGCCGTACACCGGCGACGAGCTGCTCATGCTCGTCGTGCGCGACCTGTCCGGGACCGTCGACACCGAGGCCGAGCTGGCCCGTTCGCAGCGCCAGACCGAGATGATCCTGCGCGCCGCGTCCGAGGGCGTCGTCGGCACGGACACCGACGGGCGGATCGTGCTCGTCAACCCGGCCGCCGCGCAGATCCTCGGCTGGCGCGCCAGCGACCTGGGCGGCAAGGAGCTGCATCCGCTGATGCTGCACTCGCGTGCGGACGGCGAGCCCTTCCCGTACGACGACTCGCCCCTCGCCGACACGCTCCGCTCCGGGCGCAAGCACCGGGTGCGCGGCCAGGTGGTGTGGGCGAAGGACGGGTCGCCGGTGCCGGTGGACCTGACGACGGCGCCGGTACGGGACGGGGACCAGCTCGTCGGCGCGGTGATGACCTTCACCGACCGGCGGCCGTACGAGGAGCTCGTCGAGAAGCACACCGCTGAGGTCACCGAGCTGACCGAGAAGCACACCGCCGAGGTCACCGAGCTGACCGAGAAGCACGCCACCGAGATGGCCAACCTCAGCGAGCGGCTCTCCGTCGAGGTCGAGCGGCGCGAGGAGCGGTACGCCGCGCTCGCCGCCCGGCACGCCCAGCTGACCGCCGTGCTCGGCGAGTCGCTGCGCGGTCCGCTGGAGGAGCTGCGCACCGAACTGGGCACGCTCGCCGCCGATCCGGCCGGGCAGCTGTGGCCCGAGGCCAACCAGATCCTGCACCACCTGGCCGCCGGGTACGCCCGGATGACGACCCTGGTCGACAACGTCCTGGGCTACCAGCGGCTGGACGTCGGCGACGAGGAGCTGCGCAAGGACAAGACGCTCCTCGACGCGATCGTCGCGGCCGGTGTCGAGGGCGCGGTGGAGCTCATCGGCCCCGGGCGCGTGCAGTTCGCCGTGCACGCACCGCCCATCGAGGCCGAGGTCGACGGCGTACGGATCTCGACGGCGCTCGCGCACCTGATCGCGGACGTGGCCGGGGTCGACTCCACCGGCAAGGCCCGGGTCGCCCCGGGCGCGGGCGGCGGGTACGTCGACTCGACGATCGTCGTCGCCGCCGCTCAGCGCGGTGACGTCGTACGCATCGAGGTGCGCGGACCGTACGCCGGGGGCGACCCGGTGCACGAGCCGATCGTGCGCGGGATCGTACGGGCGCACGGCGGCGTGCTGCAGCCGCACGACGTGCCGGGCATGAGCGGGCACGCGTACGTACTGGAGGTGCCGCTGGGAGCCGGGGCCGGGGCCGTGAAGCCCACCTCGTCGGCACTGGCCATCGCGGGGCCCGAACGGGCTGCGGGCGACGCGCCGGAGGGCGGGACCGCGGACACCGAGGCCGCGCAGACCGGGCCGAAGGCGGCTGCCGCTCCTCCCGCTACTCCCGTCGTGCCTGCTCAGCAGTCGGGCGACACCTCCGGTGGCGGTACGTCCGGCGGCGGGCGGCGGCGGGCGCGGCGCGCTTCGACGGACGCGTTCCTGGAGAGCCCGGTGCGCGCCGAGGACCCGGTGGCCGTGCCGCCGACCGGGCGCCGGCGCGGGAAGCCGAGCCCGGCGGAGGCCGGGGCTCCGGCCGAGGGCGCGGTCATGACGGCCGCCGAGAGCGCCCAGGGGCGCGCGGCGCGCGGGCAGACCGTGCCGCCGCAGGGTGTGCCCGTGGACGCGGCGTCGCCGGTACCGGCCGCGGGGCTCGCGGCCCTGCCCGCGCCCGCGCAGCACCCACAGTCCCCGCAGTCCCCGCAGTCCGCTCCGACCGGGCGCCGTGCCCGGCGGGCGCTCGGCACCGCGCAGGAGCGTCCGGCGTCGCCGCCCGAGGGCGCGCGCACCGCGTTCGCGCTGCCGCCCGCCCAGGCGGACCGCCGCGCCGACGACGAGGGCCGCCACGACGCGGTACGCGATGCCGCAGCCGGCACCGAGGCCGTACGCCCGGAGCCGGAGGCCGATCACACGCCGCCGCAGCCGCACCCGGTGCAGCCCCCGGCGCCCGCGCCGTCGGGCCGGCGCCGCGCGGTGCAGGACCCGGCCTCGGGAGCAGGGGCCGGGACCGGGACCGGGACCGGGACCGGGACCGGTTCCGTACCGCTGCCGCCGGAGACGCCGGCCGGCGCCGCACCGGACGACACGGGCAGTTCGACGCAGGGCCGCGCGTTCAGCGTGCGCACGCTCGGGCAGGGCGTCCCGTTCGCGCAGCAGATCCAGCCGCCGGTCCCGCCACAGGCCCAGCCGCCCGCGCAGCCCGCCGCGGCCACGCCCTCCGGACGCCGCCGCAAGCTGGCTACGCCGCCCGCGGAGGGCGAGCGCCCCGTACCCCCGCAGCCGCAGCCCCAGGCCCAGCCGCAGCCGCAGCCGCTGCTGTCCCCGCCCGCCGAGGGCCGCGCCTACGAGATAGGAGCGCCCGACGCGAACGCGGCCGAGGGCCCCGAGCCGCTCGACGGTCCCGGTGGCGCGGTGGAGGTGGCCAACCAGCCCGCCCCGCAGCCCGTCGACGACGAGCTGCCGCCCGAGCCGCTGGACAACCCGCGCCGTCTGCTGGTCTGGCCCGCGCCGGACGTCTCCACGCAGGAGGCGCTGAGCGAGCGCGGCTACCGGCCGGTGATCGTGCACTCGCGCGAGGAGGTCGACGCGCAGATCGCCGCGTTCCCGGCGGCACTGTTCGTGGACCCGCTGACGGGGCCGATCACGCGCACGGCCCTCCAGTCCCTGCGCCAGGCGGCGGTGGCGGCCGAGGTGCCGGTGCTGCTCGCCGCGGGCCTCGGGCAGGCGACGCGCGAGGCGGCGTACGGCGCCGATCCGGCCGTACTCCTCAAGGCCCTGGCTCCGCGCGACAGTGAGCAGCACCCGTCCCGCGTGCTGCTGATCGAGCAGCACGAGGAGATCGCGCTCGCGCTGACGGCGGCGCTGGAGCGGCGCGGGATGCAGGTCGCGCGGGCGGACGCCGACACCGACGCGGTCACGCTCGCCGCGCAGATGCGGCCGAACCTGGTGGTGATGGACCTGATGCAGGTACGTCGCCGGCGCGCCGGGATCATCGACTGGCTGCGCGCGAACGGGCAGCTGAACCGCACCCCGCTCGTCGTCTACACCTCGGCCGGCCTGGACGAGGCGGAACTGCCGAAGCTGGCGTCCGGCGAGACGGTGCTGTTCCTCGCGGAGCGGTCGACGAGCCCCGAGGTGCAGTCGCGGATCGTGGACCT
Source organism: Streptomyces sp. NPDC030862 (assembly GCF_055571835.1). Classification (NCBI taxonomy): domain Bacteria; kingdom Bacillati; phylum Actinomycetota; class Actinomycetes; order Kitasatosporales; family Streptomycetaceae; genus Streptomyces; species Streptomyces sp. NPDC030862. The sequence goes on from NZ_JBVIEN010000003.1 coordinate 103,629, forward strand.
GCTGGCGAAGATCGGCACGAACTAGGGCGGACACCCTGGGATCGGGGCGCCCCCGCCACGCGGGAGCGCCCCGATTCAGGTCGTCAGAGCTGGGTGACGTCCAGCTCCCCGGCCGCGTACTGGCGGCGGATGACCTTCTTGTCGAACTTCCCGACGCTCGTCTTCGGAACCGCCGGGACCGTCGCCCACCGCTCCGGCAGCTGCCACTTGGCGATCGCCATCTCGTCGGCGAGGAAGGCGCGCAGCGCCGCGTAGTCCGCGCTCGCGCCTTCCTTCAGGACCACCGTCGCCAGCGGGCGCTCGCCCCACTTCTCGTCCGGTACGGCGACGACGGCCGCCTCCGCGACCTCCGGATGGGCCATGATTGCGTTCTCCAACGCGACCGACGAGATCCATTCGCCGCCGGACTTGATGACGTCCTTGGCGCGGTCGGTGAGCGTGAGGAAGCCGTCCGTGCTGATGACCCCGACGTCGCCGGTCTTCAGCCAGCCGTCCGCGCTGAACTTGTCCTCCGGGCGGAGCGGTTCGCCGTTCGCGCCGCCGTAGTACGCGCCCGCGATCCAGGGGCCGCGTACCTCCAGCTCGCCCGCCGACTCGCCGTCCCACGGCAGGTGGTCGCCGCCGGGGCCGACGAGCCGGGCCTCGACGCCGGCCGGGAAGCGGCCCTGGGTGATGCGGTACGGCCACTCCTCCTCGGCGGAGAGGCCGGCCGGCGGGTTCGCCATGGTGCCGAGCGGCGAGGTCTCGGTCATGCCCCAGGCGTGGCAGAGGCGTACGCCCAGCTTGTCGTAGGCCTCCATGAGCACGGGCGGGCAGGCGGCGCCGCCGATGGTGACGCGGGCCATGGAGGTGAGGTCGCGGGGGCGGGCGGTGACCTCGGCGAGCAGGCCCTGCCAGATGGTGGGGACGGCGGCGGCGTGCGTGGGCCTCTCGCTCTCGATCATCTCGGCGAGCGGGGCGGGCTGCAGGAAGCGGTCGGGCATCAGCATGTTGACGCCGGTCATGAAGGTGGCGTGGGGCAGACCCCATGCATTTACATGAAATTGGGGCACAACGACCAGGGTGGTGTCCTTGTCGGTGAGCCCCATGGATTCGGCCATGTTGACCTGCATGGAGTGCAGGTAGATGGAGCGGTGGGAGTACACCACACCCTTGGGGTCGCCGGTGGTGCCGGAGGTGTAGCACATGGCGGCGGCGGCCCGCTCGTCCAGCTCGGGCCAGTCGAAGGTGTCGGGGCGGTCCGCGATCAGCTCCTCGTAGTCGTGGACCCGGGGCGCGGCACCGTCGAGGAGGGAGCGGTCGCCGGGGCCGGAGACGACGATGTGCTCGACCGTGGGGAGGTGCGGCAGCAGCGGGGCGAGGAGCGGGAGGAGGCTGCCGTTGACGATGACGACGCGGTCTTCGGCGTGGTTGACGATCCAGATCAGCTGCTCGGCGGGCAGGCGTAGGTTGAGGGTGTGGAGGACGGCGCCCATGGACGGGATCGCCAGGTATGCCTCGATGTGTTCGGAGTTGTTCCACATCAGGGTGCCGACCCGTTCGTCGCCCGTGACGCCGAGCTCGTCCCGCAGGGCGCCCGCCAGCCGGGCGGCACGCGCCCCGGCCTCCGCGAAGCTGCGGCGGTGCGGCGCGGCGGGGTCGCCGGTCCAGGTGGTGATCTGCGACGTCCCGTGGATCGTCATCCCGTGGTGCAGGATGCGGGTCACCGTCAGCGGTACGTCCTGCATGGTGCTCAGCACGGCGTCCTCCCGTTGGGCGCAACGTGGCGTTAAGGGTGTGCAGATTCTGCGCACATACCACGCGGTATGTCACTACCCGGGAGTAGACCGGCCGATGGAAGTCGCGGGAGTCACCGTACGGGCGACAGCTCCGGGTCCTCGCGGAGCTTGCCCAGCGCCCGCGAGACGGCGCTCTTGACGGTGCCCACCGACACCCCGAGCACCTCCGCCGTCTGCGCCTCGCTGAGGTCCTCGTAGTACCGGAGCACCACCATCGCCCGCTGGCGGTCGGGCAGCTTCACCACCGCGCGCCACATCGCGTCGCGCAGCGCCTGCTGCTCGGCCGGATCGGGCTCGGGCAGCCCGTGCGGCTCCGGCAGCTCGTCGCAGGCGAACTCCTCGACCCGGCGCTTGCGCCACTGCGAGGTACGGGTGTTGATGAGGGCGCGGCGCACGTACCCGTCGAGGGCGCGGTGGTCCTCGATGCGCTCCCACGCGACGTACGTCTTGGTGAGCGCGGTCTGCAGCAGGTCCTCGGCGTCGTTCGGGTTGGCGGTCAGCGACCGCGCGGTGCGCAGCAGCACGGGGCCCCGGGCCCGTACGTACGAGGAGAACGACGGGTATCCGGTGGCGGCGGTGGAGGCTCCGGTACAGACGGTGCCGGCGGTCGCGGTCATGGGTCCACGCTAGGTTCGGCCACTACCCCGCAGAATCGCCCGCAGGTCCCGACCCGGGCTCCGCCTCAAGTTGTAGGGCCGCGTCGGAACCCACCTCCTGTGGGTGGAGGTGCGGCATGCCGATGGTCAGGGTTCACCCGCGTGAGCCCGGCCGCCCGGCCGCCCCGACGGCCGGAACAAGAAGCGGAACCGGCCGGATTCGAACCGGCGTCCTCGCGGTTTTGGAGACCGCGCGCGACGACCTCTGCGCTACGGCTCCGCCTCGACGGGCATCCTAGGCGCGGGCGGCCTCCGGGAACACGGAGGGCGGACCCCTCACCGGGGCCCGCCCTCCAAAGGTTCTTCTCCGAACTGCTGCGGTGGGTGTGGGATTTGAACCCACGGTGACATCGCTGCCACGACGGTTTTCAAGACCGTTCCCTTAGGCCGCTCGGGCAACCCACCATGCTCCGCCCCAGCCGCCCGGAAGCGGCTGTGGAGCGGGCTACAGCCTACCGGCTGACGGGGGCTCGGTGGTGAGGTGCAAGGGGGTCAGCTGTCGCCCTCGCGTTCGCCGAGGGTGACCTGGACCGTGGTTTCCTTGCCGGCGCGCTGGTACGTCAGGGGGATCGTGTCGCCCGGCTTGTGGGTCCAGATCTCGCTGATCAGGGTGGGGCCGCTGTCGATCACGCGGGTGCCGAACTTGGTGATCACGTCGCCCGGCTTCAGGCCCGCCTTCGCCGCCGGGCCGCCCGGGGTGACCGCGGGGGTGCCGCCGGCGCCCTGGTCGGCGATGGTGGCGCCCTCGCCCTCCTCCGTCATGTTCACGGTCGCGCCGATGACCGGGTAGACCGGGCGGCCGGTCTTGATGAGCTGCTCCGCGACGTTCTTGGCCTGGTTGACGGGGATCGCGAAGCCGAGGCCGACCGAGCCCGCCTGGGAGGAGCCGAGGCCGCCGCTGCCCGGGGACTGGATCGCGGAGTTGATGCCGATCACCGCGCCCCGCGCGTCCAGGAGCGGGCCGCCGGAGTTGCCGGGGTTGATCGAGGCGTCGGTCTGCAGGGCGCTCATGTACGAGTTCTTGCCGCTGGAGCCGTCGCCGGAGGCGACCGGGCGGTTCTTGGCGCTGATGATGCCCGTGGTGACCGTGTTGGAGAGGCCGAAGGGCGCGCCGATCGCGATCGTCGAGTCGCCGACCGCCACCTGGTCGGAATTGCCGAGGGGGAGCGGAGTCAGGCCGGAGGGGGCGTTCTTGAGCTTGATGACCGCCACGTCGTAGCCCTGGGCGCGGCCGACGACCTCGGCGTCGTACTTCTTGCCGTTCGAGAACGTCGCGGAGAGGGTGCCGCCCTCCGCCGCCGACGCCACCACGTGGTTGTTGGTGAGGATGTGGCCTTCCTTGTCGTACACGAAGCCGGTGCCCGTGCCGCCCTCGGCGTCCGAGCCGCCGGCCTTGGCCTCGATGGTCACGACGCTCGGCAGCGCCTTGTTCGCCACCGCCGCGACCGTGCCCGGGTCCCGCTTGAAGGCGGGCGCGTCACCGGCGGCGACGGTGGTGGAGGAGATGGAGCTGTCGTTGCGCTCCGCCGCCCAGTAGCCGATGCCGCCGCCGACACCGCCCGCGACCAGGGCCGCCACCAGCACGGCCGCGGCCAGGCCGCCCCGGCGGCCGCGGCCGGGGGTACGGCCGGGGGCCGGGGCGGGCGGGACCGGGGTGCCCCAGCCGCCGGTGGCGGGCGTGACCGGTGGGGCGGGGGGCGGCGGGGGCAGGGGCACACCCCCCGCGGGCGCGGCCGGAACGGCCGTGGTCTCCGCGGGCGCGGCGGGGGTGCCCGCGGGCGCCGTCGGCACCGCCGCGGTCTCCGCCGTGGGCGACGCGAACGGCGCGGACGGCGCGGACGCCTGGTCGGAGGGCGTGGACGGGGAAGGCGGAGAGGGCGGGGCAGGCGGCACGGGAGGTGTGGACGCAGTGCCCTCGTTCTCGGTGCTCACAGCTCGGTCTCCTCGGTTTCCACGTCGTCTTGCGGCAAGGGTTCCAGTCAGCTTTTCCCACAGGCCGTCAGGCCACTGTAAGCCGGAGCTGTGCGTTGCGCCCCCCTCCTTTACATGGGGCGAATCGGGCACCCACCTGGCGTCTGGCACCATGACGCGGTGACCCACGCACGGCAGCAGCCCCCGATCCAGGTCGTCGCTCACCGAGGCGCCTCCGAGGACGCACCGGAGCACACGCTGGCCGCGTACATCAAGGCCATCGAGGACGGGGCCGACGCCCTCGAGTGCGATGTGCGGCTCACCGCCGACGGCCACCTCGTCTGCGTCCACGACCGCCGCGTCAACCGCGTCTCCAACGGCCGGGGCGCCGTCTCCGCCCTCGAGCTCGCCGACCTCGCCGCCCTCGACTTCGGCGCCTGGAAGGACATGGAGGAGAGCCCGGACTGGCGCGACCCCCAGTTCACCTCCGTCCTCACCCTCGAACGGCTCCTGGAGCTGGTCGCCGACGCCGGCCGCCCCGTCGAGCTCGCCATCGAGACCAAGCACCCCACCCGGTGGGCCGGCCAGGTCGAGGAGCGGCTGATCGAGCTGCTCCGCCGCTTCGGGCTGACCCAGCCCCGGCCGGGAGCGGCCTCCCCCGTACGGGTCATGAGCTTCTCCGCCCGCTCACTGCACCGCATCGCGGCGGCCGCGCCCGCCCTCCCGACCGTGTACCTGATGCAGTTCCTGTCGCCCCGGGTCCGCGACGGGCGGCTGCCCGCCGGTTCGCGGATCGCCGGGCCGTCCATCCGGATCCTGCGCAACAACCCCGCGTACATCTCCCGTCTCCACCGCGCCGGCCACCGCGTCCACGTCTGGACGGTGGACGAGCCGCGGGACGTCGAGCTGTGCGTGGCCCTCGGCGTGGAGGCCATCATCACCAACCGCCCCCGGCAGGTTCTGTCCCAGCTCGGCCGGCTGTAACAGCGGCCACTTCCGTTACGGGGAGTGCTCCGGCGCGTTCGGACCGTAGGCCTACGTGTCGAATGCGTCACCGTATGCGGACTGGCCGGTTTCCGGTCCAGGCCAATGGGGCATCCACACCGTGGCGTGGGGCGAAGGAGGTCTCGGGGGTGGCGTTGGTGGTGGCACAGGAGGTGCCCACGTCGTCGAGCATGGCCGTACCCCATGGCCCTGCGGGCGTGGGGGAAGCGCGACACCGGATGCGGCGGGAACTGCGCCGCAGCGGGATGTCGGAATCGGTCGTCGACGACGCCGTACTCGTCCTATCGGAACTGCTCAGCAATTCCTGCCGGCACGGCAGGCCGCTGGGCCGGCGGGAGGTAGGGGACGGTGACGTCCTCGCCGCCTGGCGCGTCGACGCCAGCGGCGCGCTGACGGTCGAGGTGACGGACGGGGGTGGTCCCACCCGGCCGGTTCCGGCCACGCCATCGGTCACCGCACGCGGCGGCCGCGGGCTGAACATCATCAGCTCCCTCGCCCAGGACTGGGGCGTACGCGACGGCGCGGCCGGCGAGGTCACCGTGTGGGTCCTGCTGACGGAGGGGCACCGCCGCGACGATTTCGCTACGCGCGTCACCGGGCCGGCGACCGCGACGACCGGACCGGGCTTCGATTTCCTCGACGCGTACGACGCGTACGACCCCCTGTGAGCGCGGTGAACGTGGTGAGCGCGGCGACCGTGGCGAGCGCCGGAAGCGCTGCGGCCGGCGTGAGCCCTGCGGCCGGCGTCAGCACCGCGGCCGACGTGAGCCCTGCGGCCGGCGTCAGCACCGCGGCCGGCGTGACCGCCGCGGTGGGCGGGCAGGTCCGTCGCTGAGCCTGCCGGCCGCCGCGTGCGGCTAGGCTCACGGCCGGCAACACACCACCGCACCGCCACCACGGGAGAAGCCACACCATGGGCAAGAAGCGACCCCAGACCAAGGCCGGGAAGCCGCAGGCTCAGCTGAAGGACGGGGCCCGCGCCGGAGGCGCCGATGAGCACGTTCCGGTCGTCGGGGCCCGCGAGCCCTGCCCGTGCGGTTCCGGCCGCCGCTACAAGGCCTGCCACGGCCGCGCCGCCGCCCACGCGGTGACCGAGCTCGTCCAGCGGCCCTTCGAGGGCCTGCCCGGCGAGTGCGACTGGGTCGCCCTGCGCGAGCTGGTCCCGGCCGCGACCGCCACGCTGCACCTCAAAGACGGGCTGCCGGAGGGCGTGCCGTCCGTGACGCTCGCGACCGTCCTGCCCATGGCCTGGCCGGCGCTGCGCCGCGACGACGGCTCGGTCCTCCTCGCGCTCCAGAACGACACCTCGTCCGGCGACCTGAGCCGGGACCTCGCCGACACCCTCCAGCGCGCCCTGGCCGCCCAGCCCGGCACGCCGGTCCCCGCGCAGAGGGTTTCGGCCGAAGGCCCGCGCCTCCAGGACCTGCTGGATCCGGACGCCTCCTTCGAGCCGGCCGTCCACACGGGCTTCGAGTTCTGGGTGCCGGACTCCGAGCAGAGCGCGTCGCCCGAGGTGGCCGCGTCCCTGGAGCGGGCCAACGCCGCCGCCATCCCCACGGTCCGGCTCTCCGGCGTGGACGCCGCCTACTGGTGCGAGACGCCCGAGAAGAACCACCTGCGCTGGGTCATGCCGCACCCCGAGGAGCAGCTCCTCGACGCCCTCGCCCGGCTGCACGCCGCCGGAACGTCCTCGCTGGGCGAAGGCACCCGCCTGGTCGGCTCGTTCCGCGCGCACGGCCTGGTGGTCCCGGTGTGGGACCTGCCGAGCGCGATGGGGGCGAAGGAATGCGAGCAGCCGGCCGCCGAGTTCGCCGAGCGACTGGCGGGGGCGCTCGCGGTGGACGCGCCGCTGAGCCCCGAGGAGCGCCGGGCGCGCGGTGGCCTCACCAACCGCCAGGTGACGCTGAGCTGAACACGGCGTGGCGGTCGCGACATGCCGATCGGTCGGTGACGTCCGCCACAATGCCCTCAATCGCAGGTAAATACCTGACCGAATAACAGAGATCGAATTTGCGAACAGCCGATCTCTTGTTACGGTGCTGGAAGCCCGGTCGCTGGTGCATCCCCCGTCGCCAGCGACCGGGCGCTTCACTTTTTGCGGAATGTCATCTTCCGCTTCTTCGCCGCCGGTCGCGTCAATGCCCGGACCGCGCGGGCGAGTTGGCCACCGCGCTCCCCGATCGCAGCAGCAGCGGACTCGTCTCCGCATCACCGCTCGCCGCGAACTCCGCCACCGCCGCGTATTCGCCCGGCTTTCCCCGCCGCGGCTCCCTCGGCGTCTCACACGCGCCCGGCTCATCGTCCGCCGGCACCGCGCAATGCGTGCGCACGGTACGGCCGCCCGGGCCCATCAGCGCCAGTACGGCGACCAGTTCGCCACCCGTCGCATTGCGGTAATACGTCCGCGCCCACGTCTCGGGGCCCTCGTCGAGGACGCACGTCTGCGCCTCGACGCCGTCCGGTGAGAGGAGCTCGGGGCCGCACCGGGCGGTGGCGCCCCGTACGGCCGCACCGCCGGGCGCGGAGGAGTCGGGGCCGGGGTCCGGAGACCCGGCCGGGCCCGCGGACGCCGCCAGCGGCAGCGACGCGGCGAGAACCACGACGGCCCCGATCCCGATCGTGCGGAGATTCATGGCGGCCCCTTCTCGACGGTGCGCCGACGATATCGACGGACGGCGGGCGCCCGGCGAACCGCGCACCCGATTCCCGTACAACTCGCCCCCGCTCGCACCCGTACGAGTGACACCGGGGTGCCTCAGTACGTCAGGACCTCAGTACCGCAGCCGGCTGCCGCCGTCCGGCGTGCTCGTGCTCGCCTCGACCAGCGCGTCCACGACCGCCTCCACGTCCGGCAGCCACGGCGACGCGGACCCGGCGAGAGGCGCCCGCTCCCAGCGCACCTGGTCCGTGCCGGCAGCGGACGGCGGCAGCAGCAGATAGCCGCCCTCCCCGTGGAAGCGCAGCGAGCTCGGCACCCGGTCCTTGGCGTAGAGCAGCTCCCCGAGCCGTTCGAGCGTGTACGGGGCGACCAGCAGCGACCACCGCGTCGGCGTGGCCACCACCGGGCCGAGCCGGACGCCCATCGCGTCCAGCGCCGCCACGGCGCGCGCGCCCGCGACCGCGGGCAGGCTCAGCGCGCACGGCGCGCGGCCCCCGGTGGCGAGGACGACCGGGGCGTCGGGGCGGTTGGTCCACCACCAGCGCACCATGCGCGGGTCCGTGGTGGCCGCGAAGAGCTCCGGGTCGAAGGGGTGTGCGCCGGGTACGACGCACTCGGGGTCCGGGCAGGCGCAGGCGCCGCCGCGCTGCCGCTCACCGCGACCGCCGGCCGCCGCGAGTCCCACGCCGGGGAGTACGGGCCAGCGCCATTCGGTGGCGTACAGCAGCGCCGCGTCCACGTGGGCAGGCCTCCTCTCGCGCCGGAACCGGAGCCTGCGTCGCCTTCCGAGGATCTCGCGCATGAGCGCTCGTTCCTTTCCGTTGAACGCCGAGGTCCACATCTTCACGTGCTGTGCGTGCGTCGTGCGTGCAGGGCAGCACGTGCGTGTTTCTTCACCGTGCGTACGAGCCGTCGTGCCGCCACCCGGCCTGGTGCTCCTGCCGGTGGCATACGCCGGCCCCTCTTCGCCTGCGGCAAGCAACACCGCTGGGGGCCGAGCGGGGGCTGTCATCCCCCCGGGCCGTCGTCCCGTGGGCTGTCGTGCGTTTCACGCGTGGCGAGGGGTGGCACGCTCATGGCGCTCGCTGCCGCCCCGTTCGGCTCCGCCCCGCACTCGGGGGCGGGGTGAGGCCTTTGGTGGTAGGGACGCCGGGGCTTCCCTCGAAGGTTCCGAGCCCGCCCCAACTGCCCCTGGCCGTCACCGTCTACGTACCCGGTTACGTACCCAGCCCGCTCGGAATGACGCTCGGCCCGGACCGTCGTCCCCCGACTCGGGTCCCGGGCAGGGCCCCTTTCGAACGGGCTCAGTCGACCGCAAAAGCCGTCCACAGGGGGCATTTTTGAGCCAAGTTCGGCCTCTTGTAAATACGTCGGTGAACACCGCGCGTCCCGCCGGGACAATGCTGGACATCCCCTTACTTCTGCGTGTACATGTGGTTGCAGTGATAGCGGCGCAGAATGACATGGGGGTTTGCGATGCTATTGAGCGAAACGCACCAGCCGGAAAGCCGGCTGCCATGAGCGCCCCTCACGTGCCGAAAGTGGCTGGAATCGATCCCACGGTTCCCGCCCCCGCGCACACTGCGACGCCCTCCCCGCCGGGCATCCCGACCCCGCCGACCGCTCCCGGTACGGCCACGGGCCCGCCGCCCGGCCCCGCGCCCGCCGCGCTGATCCAGGACCGCCTGGCGGGCTGGGTCTCCGACCTCACCACCCTCCACGAACTCACCGAGCGCCTCACCCGCACCGCCACGCTCGACGACGCCCTGCACGAACTGCTCCGCGCCGGTGCCGCGCTCGTCGGCGCCCGCCGCGGCATGGCCGTCCTCGAACCGGCCGACGGCCTCGGCCCCGCCACCACCGTCGGGCTGGGCCTCGCCCACGCCGACCTCGGCACCATCGAGACCGTGCCGCGCAGCGCCACCTCGTACGGCCGCATCCTGGAGGGCCTGCCCGACGGGCGGCCGCCGGATCCAGTCGCCGTCCCCGACCTGCTCGGCGAGGAGGACCTCGACCCCCGCCACCGCGAGGTCGCCGCCCGCCTCGGCTTCGCCGCCAGCTACGCCGTACCGCTCGCCACCGAGGCCGCCGGGAAGCTCGGCGCCGCCGTCTGGCTCTACGACGAGCCCGCCGAGCCGCCCGAGCGCGCCCGCCACCTCGTCGGCCTCTACGGCCGGCACGCCTCCGAGCACCTCGCCCGCCTCCTCGAACTCGAACGCGCCCGCGCCACCCTGGCCACCCTCACCGAGGAGCTGCTCCCGAGCCGGCTCCCCCGCGTCCCCGGTGTCCGGCTCGCCGCCCGCCGCCGCACCTCCGCCCGCGGCGGCGGCGACTGGTACGACGCGCTGCCGCTGCCCGAGGGCGCCTTGGGCCTCGCCGTCGGCTCCGTCGCCGGCACCGGGCCGAGCGCCCTGGCCGCGACGGGACGGCTGCGCGCCTCGCTGCGGGCGTACGCCGTGATGGAGGGCGAGGACCCCGTCGCCGTCCTCTCCGACCTGGAGCTGCTGCTGCGGCTGACCGAGCCGGCCCGCTCCGCCACCGCGCTCTTCGCATACGCCGAGCCCGCCCTGCGTAAGGTCGTCCTGGCCGGGGCCGGGCACACGCCGCCGCTGATCGTGGGCGAGCGGCGCACGGAGTTCATCGAGACCTCGCTCTCCGCGCCGCTGGGCATGCTCGCCTGCTGGGAGGCGCCCAGCGTGGAGATCACCATCGAGCCCGGCGAGACCGTGCTCCTCTACACGGACGGCCTGCTGCGGCGCACCGGCGAGTCCGGCGAGCCCGAGTCCATGGACCGGGCGTTCGCGCGGCTGCACGCCGCGGCCGCGAGCGTCCCGAGGGCCGACCGGGCCGACCCGGGCGCGATCGCGGACCACGTGCTGCGGACGCTGTCGCCGGAGGACGGCGCGTACGACCGGGACGACGCGGGCGACGCGGGCGACGTGGTGCTGCTGGCGGCCCGTTTCGACTGATCCGCGCGGGTGACTTACGGCCCTGGGAGCGGCTGCCGCCCGACCGTACGATGGGGATTAGTTCAGCGTCGTACAACAGGAGGCGGACCCGTGGCCGAAGAGCTCACCCCGGAGACCCCGGACGAGGCCGAAGAGCCCATCAAGCAGCGCAAGAACGGCCTGTACCCGGGCGTGTCCGACGAGCTCGCCGAGAACATGCGGACCGGCTGGGCGGACACCGAGCTGCGCGACCTGCAGCCGATCCCGCAGGCCGACCGCACCGCCGCCCGGCGTGCCGCGCTGTCGCGGCGCTTCCCCGGCGAGCGGCTCGTCATCCCGTCCGGCAACCTGAAGACGCGGTCCAACGACACCGAGTACGCCTTCCGGCCGTCGACCGAGTACGCGTACCTGACCGGCGACGACACCCACGACAGCGTCCTGGTGCTGGAGCCCCGGCGCGGCGGCGAGGGCCACGAGGCGACGCTCTACCTGCTGCCCCGCTCCAACCGCGAGAACGGCGAGTTCTGGCTGGACGGCCAGGGCGAGCTCTGGGTGGGCCGCCGGCACGCGCCGGCCGAGGCCGAGCAGCTGTTCGGCATCCCCGCCAAGGACGTCCGCGAGCTGGCCGCCGCCCTCAAGGAGGCCACCGGCCCGGTGCGCGTCGTACGCGGGCACGACGCCGGCATCGAGGCCGCCCTGACCGACAAGGTCACCGCCGAGCGCGACGAGGAGCTGCGCGGCTACCTCTCCGAGGCGCGCCTGGTGAAGGACGCCTTCGAGATCGGCGAGCTGGAGCGCGCCTGCGCGTCCACCGCGCGCGGCTTCGAGGACGTCGTACGCGTCCTGGACAAGGCCCAGGCCACCAGCGAGCGGTACATCGAGGGCACCTTCTTCCTCCGCGCCCGGGTCGAGGGCAACGACGTCGGCTACGGCTCCATCTGCGCGTCCGGCCCGCACGCCACCACGCTGCACTGGGTGCGCAACGACGGCCCCGTGCGCGAGGGCGACCTCCTGCTGCTCGACGCCGGTGTGGAGACCACCACCTTCTACACCGCGGACGTCACGCGCACGCTGCCCGTCAACGGCCGCTTCACCGAGCTGCAGCGCAGGATCTACGACGCCGTGTACGACGCCCAGGAGGCCGGCATCGCGGCGGTCAAGCCGGGCGCCAAGTACCGCGACTTCCACGACGCGGCGCAGCGCGTGCTCGCCGAGAGGCTCGTCGAGTGGGGCCTGGTCGAGGGCCCGGTCGAGCGCGTCCTGGAGCTGGGCCTCCAGCGCCGCTGGACGCTGCACGGCACCGGCCACATGCTCGGCATGGACGTCCACGACTGCGCGGTCGCGCGGACGGAGACGTACGTGGACGGCGTCCTGGAGCCGGGCATGTGCCTGACCGTCGAGCCGGGCCTGTACTTCCAGGCGGACGACCTGACGGTGCCGGAGGAGTACCGCGGCATCGGCGTCCGCATCGAGGACGACATCCTCGTCACGGAGGACGGCAACCGGAACCTCTCCGCCGCGCTGCCGCGCCGGTCGGACGAGGTCGAGGCGTGGATGGCGGAGCTCCAGGGCTGACGCGTCGCGGACGCCTCACGGACGCGTCACCCGGGCCGGCCGGGTGCGGTGCCCCGGCCGGTCAGGACGCCACCAGCGGTGCGTCCGGCTTCCACTTGACGATCTTGTCGAAGCTCACCACCGCGCCGCCGCGCCCCGACCTGTTCCCGATGTGGACGTGGTCCGCCAGCTCCTCGATGAGGCTCAGGCCCCGGCCGTGCTCGGCCTCCGGCGTCGCCCTGCGGGGCGGGCGCAGGGGGCCCATGGGGAAGCCCGGGCCCGAGTCGGCCACCTCGATGCGGCACTTCTCGCCGTCCAGGTACGCGGTCACCCGGTACTCGGCGGAGCCGTCCCCGGAGCCGTGCTCGACCGCGTTCGCGCAGGCTTCGCTGAGCGCGAGCGACAGGTCGTACGAGATCTCCGGATCGACGCCGGCGGTTTCCATGGTGCCCAGGAGGAGGCGGCGGGCGAGCGGCACACTCGCAGCCTCGCGCCGCAAGTGGAGAGACCACCAGATGCTCATGCTCCAGCCTCCTGGCTGCGGCTCGACATATCGATTCGTATTGCCCCCACTTGTCGGTCGTAAGCGCGACGTTGACGCCGAAACCCTCATTCGGCGGATGTGCGTAGCCCGTACGCCGTTGTATGTCGCAAAGGGCATCTTCCGGACCTGCCGTGTGGCGGCGCGGGGCTCGGTGCGATGATGGCCCGGCCATGTCTGCCCTTCTCGCCGCGCCACGGCTGCTGAGGGCCGCGGTGTTCGCCGCGGTCTGCGTCGTGCTGTCCGGAGTCGGGCACGCGCTGGCCGCCTGTGCGACCGTCCCGTGGTGGACGCTGGCCGTCGGGTTCGCCGGCGTCTTCGCCGCCGTCGCGCCGTTCGCCGGCCGGCAGCGGACGCTCCCGGTCATCGCCGCCTCGCTGGCGGGCGGACAGCTGGCGCTCCACACGCTCTTCGGGCTCGGACAGGGCCGGCACCTGGCGCTCGGCGGCGCCCAGGCGGACGAGGCGCTCATCCGGACCGCCGCCAAGCTGGTGTGCGGGGCCGGAGCCTCCTCGCTCAGCCCCGCCGACGCCCGGCGGATCGTCACCCTGGCCGGCATCGACCCGGCGACCGCCGCCGCGGGGCACTCGGGGCACGTCGGCCATGCGGCCGAGTCCGCCGCCGGGCTGTGGCCCAGCCTGCCCATGGTCCTCGGCCACCTGCTGGCGGCCGCGGCGACCGGCTGGCTGCTGCGCCGCGGTGACCTCGCGCTGCTGAAGCTCGCCCGGCTCTCCGCGCACGGCGCCACCGAGGTCGCCGACGCCGCGCTCGTACGGGGCCTGCGCGCCGCCCTCGTCCTCGTACGCACCCTGGTCTCCGGGCTGCCCGCGCTGCCCGCGGGCGGGCCGTGTCCGCCGCGTACCGACGACGACCGTCCGGCGCCCGCCGCGGCGGAGGCACTTCTCCACACGGTGATCAGGCGCGGCCCCCCGGCCGTATTCACCTGCGTCCTCGCAGCCTGACACGGCCCACTCGACGGGAGCGGGCCGTGGTGCGCGCCCGCGCGCACGCCGCCTACCTCTCATCGCATGTGGAGTGTGTTCCCCCATGAACGTTTCGCGTACGCACGTGTCCCGCGTCGCCCTCGCCGCCGGCGTCGCCGTCTCCTCCGTCGTCCTGCTCTCCGGCACCGCCTTCGCGCACGTCAGCGTGCAGCCGCAGGGCGAGGCCGCCAAGGGCGGGTACGCCACCGTCAACTTCAAGGTGCCGAACGAGCGCGACAACGCCTCGACCGTGAAGCTGGAGGTCTCCCTCCCCGCCGAGCACCCGCTGGCCTCGGTCTCGACGCAGCCCGTCCCCGGCTGGAAGGCGGAGGTCACCAAGACCAAGCTGGCCACGCCGCTGGAGGTGCACGGCAAGAAGATCACCGAGGCGGCCACGAAGATCACCTGGACCGCGTCCGGCTCGAAGATCGCACCCGGTGAGTTCCAGCAGTTCACGGTCTCGCTGGGCCGCCTCCCCGAGAGCACCGACAAGCTCGTCTTCAAGGCCCTCCAGACGTACGACAACAACGAGGTCGTCCGCTGGATCGAGGAGCCGAAGGAAGGCGCCCCGGAGCCGGCGACCCCCGCGCCCGTCCTGAAGCTGTCCGCCGCGACGGACGACCACCACGGGGGCGGCGCGGCCGCCGGCGCGTCCGACGACGACAAGGCGAAGGCCAAGGGCCACGGTGCGGAGACGAAGGCGTCCGCCGCCGGCTCCGCGGGCTCTTCCGACACCACCGCCCGGATCCTGGGCATCGTCGGCATCCTGGTCGGTGCCGCCGGTGTCGCCTTCGGCGTCCTGGCCGGGCGGCGCCGTACCGACGCGTCGGCCTGACGGCGCGGCCCGCAACGCCCGCACCCTCCGAGAGAGAACCTGATGCACCTCCAGAAGTCAGACGACGTGCAGGCCCGTCCCCGCCGGCGTACCCCGCTCATCGCGGCGGTCGCCGGCGTGGCGGCGCTCGCCCTCGCCGCCGGCGGCTTCGCCCTGGCGCAGGGCGACGACTCCGAACCGTCCGCGAACGGGCCCGTCGTCCTCTCCGGCGAGCAGTCGCAGAAGGCCGCGACCGTGCTCGACCGGCCGATGCCCAAGCCCGACCTCGTCCTCACGGACACCAAGGGGCAGCCGTTCGACCTGCGCGAGCGCACCAAGGGCAAGCCGACGCTGATCTACTTCGGCTACACGCACTGCCCCGACGTGTGCCCGATGACGTTGAGCAACATCGCCCTCGCCAAGTCGAAGCTCCCCAAGGCCGACCAGGACAAGCTCCAGGTCGTCTTCGTCACCACCGACCCCGAGCGGGACACCGCCGCCGAGCTCGCCAAGTGGCTGCCCGCCGCCGGCGACCCCTCCTTCACCGGGCTCACCGGCGACTTCCCGACCATCCAGGCGGGGGCGCGCCAGCTCGGCGTCGGCATCGACCCGCCGAAGAAGGAGAAGGACGGCTCGGTCGTCTCCATGCACGGCGCGCAGGTCTTCGCCTTCTCGCCCAAGACCGACCAGGGCTACGTCCTGTACGGCGAAGACACCACCTGGCAGGCCTACGCCAAGGACCTGCCGAAGCTCATCAAGGGGGAGGCTCCGTGACCCCCGTGACCCCTCTGACGGCCGTGACCCCCGGGGCCCTCAGGACACGGCCCCGTACCGCCGTGGCCGCCGCCATAGCCCTGGCGGCCGCCCTCGCCCTGGGCGGCTGCTCGTCCCAGGAGGCGGACGGGAAGCCGGAGCTGAAGGTCAGCGGTGCCTTCATGCCGAAGCCGGTCGGCGACATGGCCGCCGGGTTCCTCACCATCGGCAACAGCGGAGGCGCCGCCGACAAGCTGACCTCCGTCACCAGCCCGCTCTCCGACGACGTCCAGATCCATGAGGTGAAGGACCAGAAGATGCGGCGGGCGACGTCCTTCGAGATCCCCGCCAACGGTGAGCTGCGGCTCGAACGCGGCGGCAGCCACATCATGTTCATGGCCATCAAGCGGGAGCCGAAGCAGGGCGACAAGGTCGCCGTCGAGCTGCACTTCGAAAGGTCCGCCCCGATCACGGTGGACCTCCCGGTGGAAGCGGCCGGCCACAATCCGGCGCACCGATAGGGATCCGGGGGACACACCACCATGACAGCCACCACCGCCCTGTCCCGGCCGCACGGGTTGTCCCGGCTGCTGCTCGTCGCGGCCGTGCTGCTCGGCGCGCTGTTCACCGGCGCGGCACCCGCCTCCGCGCACGCCGCACTGACCGGGAGCGACCCGAAGGACGGGGCGGTGGTCGCCACCGCGCCCAAGGGCGTCACGCTCACCTTCTCCGAGCAGGTCGCCATGGACGACGACTCGATCCGGGTCCTCGAACCGAGTGGCAAGCGCGCCGACACCAAGAAGCTGCGCGACCTGAGCACCGGAGCGGTCGTCCGCTACGGCGTCGACCTCCACGCCGGGCTGCCGAACGGCACGTACACCGTCGCCTGGCGCGCCGTCTCCGCCGACAGCCACCCGATCGCCGGCGCGTTCACCTTCTCCATCGGAGCGCCGTCGAAGACGAGCGTCGCGCTGCCGCGGCAGGAGGCGGGCGGCGGTGCCGTCGGCGTCCTGTACGACATCGCCCGCTATGTCTCGTACGCCGGTTACATCCTGCTGGCGGGTGGCGCCGCCTTCATCCTGGCCTGCTGGCCGCGCGGCGCCTCCCTGCGCCCGCTGCAGCGGCTCGTCGTACGCGGCTGGCTGGCGCTGACCGCCGCCACGCTCGCGCTGTTGCTGCTGCGCGCGCCGTACACGGCGTCGGGGTCCCTCGCCGACGCCTTCGACCTGGGCGCGCTCGGCACCGTCCTGGAGACCAAGACGGGCGCCGCGCTCGTCTCGCGGCTGCTGCTGCTCGGCGCGGCGGCGCTCTTCGTGGCCGTGCTCTTCGGCGCGTACACGCGGAACGACGACGAAGCGCAGACGAAGGACCTGTCCTTCGGGCTCGCGATCGGCGGCACGGTGATCGCCGCCGGCATCGCGGGCACCTGGGCGCTCTCCGAGCACGCCTCCGCCGGACTCCAGCCGGGCATCGCGATGCCCGTCGACGTCCTGCACCTGCTGGCGATGGCCGTCTGGCTGGGCGGGCTCGCCGCGCTGCTCGTCACCCTGTACCGCGACCCGTCGATCGAGCGGACGGCGGTACGGCGGTTCTCGCGGCTCGCGTTCGGGTCCGTGGTGGTCCTCGCCGCGACCGGGATCTACCAGTCGTGGCGGCAGGTCGGCTCCTGGTCGGCGCTGACCGGCACCTCGTACGGGCAGTTGCTGCTGGTCAAGGTCGCGCTGGTCGCCGTGCTCGTGGGGGTCGCGTGGACCTCGCGGCGCTGGACGGGGCGGCTGGCGGAGACGCCGGTCACCGCCACCGAGGAGGAAGAGGGAGAAGAGGGAGAAGAGGGGGGAGAGGAAGAGGAGCAGCCGGTCACCGTGCCGGAGGACGGCGAGCGGGCCGCCCAGCTCGCCCGCCAGCGGGCCGCCGTGGCGGCCGCCCGCGCCAAGCGGTCGCGCGACGCCGACCCGGGGCGCGCCGGGCTGCGCCGCTCCGTCCTCGCCGAGGCGGCCATCGCCGTCGTCCTGCTCGCCGTCACGACCGTACTGACGACGACCGAGCCCGGCCGTACGGAGGAGGAGGCGGCAGCAGGGCGTACGCAGCCGGCGGCCACCGCTCCCGTGCCGGACCGGCCCATCGACCTGCGCCTGCTCTTCGACACGGGCGGCGTGAACGGAAAGGGCACCGTGCGCATCAGCCTCACGCCCGCCCGTTCCGGCGCGAACGCCCTGCACGTCTTCGTGGACGGCGCGAACGGCCGGCCCCTCGACGTCCCCGAACTGAAGGTGTCCTTCACCCTGGACGCCCAGCAGATCGGCCCGCTGCCCGTCACACCGGACCGGGTCGCGGCAGGGCACTGGAGCGCCGAGCGCGTACAGATCCCGATGCCCGGCGAGTGGCGGCTCCAGGTCACCGTGCGCACCTCCGACATCGACCAGACCACCATCGACAAGAACGTGAAGATCGGCTGACCGTGAACGACCACCTGGAACTCTCGAGGCGACGGCTGCTCGGCACCGTCGGGGCGGCCGGCGCGACCGGGCTGGTGCTCGGCGCGGCCGGCGGCGCCGCCGCCTACGCCGCCACGTCGGGCGCCGAGCCGGGCACACCGCTGGCGGCGGTGGGCCAGGCCACCGTGCCGTTCCGGGGCGCGCACCAGGCGGGCATCGTCCAGCCGCTGCAGGCGCGCGGCCACCTGGTGGCGTTCGACCTGGCGCCGGGCGCGGGGCGCCGGGAGGCGGCCGCGCTGATGCGCCGCTGGTCGGCGGCGGCCGAGCTGCTGATGGCGGGCGAGCCGGTGGGCGACGGGGACAGCGGCGTGGCCCTGGACGCGGGGCCCTGCTCCCTGACCGTCACCTTCGGCTTCGGCGCGTCCTTCTTCGACCGTACGGGGCTGGTGGCGCGGCGCCCGGCGCAGCTGGACCCGCTGCCCGCCTTCTCCTCCGACCAGCTGGACCCGAAGCGGTCGAACGGCGACCTGTGGGTGCAGATCGGCGCGGACGACGCGCTCGTCGCCTTCCACGCGCTGCGCGTGATCCAGCGGGAGGCGGGCGCGGCCGCGAGGGTGCGCTGGCAGATGAACGGCTTCAACCGCTCCCCCGGCGCCACCGCCCACCCGATGACCGCCCGCAACCTGATGGGCCAGGTCGACGGCACCGGAAACCCGAAGCCGTCCGAACCGGACTTCGACGAGCGGGTCTTCGTCCCGAAGGGCGGCCCCCAGCCGTGGATGGCGGGCGGTTCGTACGCCGTCGTGCGCCGCATCCGGATGCTGCTGGACGACTGGGAGAAGCTGCCCCTGGCCCGGCAGGAGCGGGTCATCGGGCGCCGCAAGTCGGACGGTGCCCCGCTGACGGGCGGGAGCGAGACCACCGAGCTCGACCTCGACAAGACGGGTCCCGACGGCAAACTGGTCATCCCCGACAACGCCCACGCCCGCATCTCCGCGCCGGAGCAGAACGGCGGCGCGGCGATGCTGCGGCGCCCGTTCTCCTTCCACGACGGCATCGGCCCGGACGGGACACCCGACGCCGGGCTGCTGTTCATCGCCTGGCAGGCCGACCCGATGACCGGCTTCGTACCGGTGCAGCGCAAGCTGGACCGGGGGGACGCGCTGTCGTCCTTCATCCGCCACGAGGCGAGCGGCCTGTACGCGGTCCCGGGCGGCCCGGCCGAGGGGGAGTACGTGGGCCAGCGGCTGCTGGAGGGCTAGCCACCTCGAACACCGGCCCTCGCGGCGGACTGGGCCGAGCGGACTATGGTGACGGTATGTCGGCCACGCGCTATACGTATCTCGGTCCCGAGGGCACCTTCACCGAAGCGGCCCTGCGTACGCTCCCGGAAGCCGCCACCCGGGAGCTCGTGCCGATGGTCTCGGTGCCGGCGGCCCTGGACGCCGTACGCAACGGGGAGGCCGCCGCCGCCCTCGTACCCATCGAGAACTCGGTGGAGGGCGGGGTGACCGCGACCCTCGACGAGCTCGCGGCCGGCGAGCCGCTGATGATCTACCGCGAGGTGCTGCTGCCGATCGCGTTCGCGCTGCTGGTGCGGCCCGGCACGAAGCTGTCCGACATCAAGACGGTGACCGGGCACCCGGTGGCCCAGCCGCAGGTGCGCAACTGGCTGCGGGCCCACCTGCCGGAGGCGGTGTGGGAGTCGGCCGCCTCCAACGCGGACGGGGCCCGGCTGGTGCAGGAGGGCCGGTACGACGCCGCCTTCGCGGGTGCGTTCGCGGCGGCGACGTACGGGCTGGAAGCCCTGGTGACCGAGATCCACGACGCCGAGAACGCGGAGACGCGGTTCGTGCTCGTGGGCCGGCCCGGCCGGCCCGCCGCGCCGACGGGCGCCGACAAGACCTCGGTCGTCATCTGGCTGGGCGACGACCACCCGGGCGCGCTGCTGGAGCTGCTCCAGGAGTTCGCGGTACGGGGGGTGAACCTGATGCTCATCCAGTCGCGCCCGACCGGCGCCGGCATCGGCAACTACTGCTTCGCCATCGACGCCGAGGGCCACATCGCGGACCGCCGGGTCGGCGAGGCGCTGATGGGCCTGAAGCGCATCTGCCCGAAGGTGCGGTTCCTGGGGTCGTACCCCCGCGCGGGCATGGCCCCCGAGGAGGTGCGCGCCGCGCGGCCCGGTACGTCGGACCACGACTTCACGGCCGCCTCGGACTGGCTTGCGCGCTGCTTGGACGGCCGGGCCTGAGGCTCGGGCCTGGGCTCGGGTGCCGGGCGCCGAAAGTTATCCACAGGGCCGCTTCTCGACCTGGGGACAAGTCGACACGGCAGAGCCGACACACGTCACTAACGTCGACAAATCGCCCCAGTCACCGTAGGTGCTCCCAGGTACCCCCACGGGGTGCCATGTCGCCCCTCGTCAGCCTCATCCCCTTGATCACCCCCTTAGGGGGTGGAATTCCCACTCGAATGAGCGCCAGAACGGGGTTTGACCAAGGAATCCCGTGGTTCGATTGCCGCATTCGCCGTGATCTTTTCCGGAGTCCACAGAACTTCCGCACAGTCTGTGGATAACTCAGCATGCGGACAGTCCCCTGTGGACAACACCCCCGCGCACACAGCCGCGTGACCCGCTCCCGCCCTCCGTGCACCCGCCCGGGAATCACTCCTTCCGGACAAGGAAATCCCCCTTTATCACCCGCCACTCGGCGCACATGTTTCCCAGATGAGGCCACAACGGAGTGTCCGGCGATATCGGGTGGGGTGGCGCGAGCACGCGACGGTAGCCTGGTGGGGTGATTGACCTTCGCCTGCTCCGTGAGGACCCCGACCGTGTTCGCGCCTCCCAGCGCGCCCGTGGAGAGGACGTCGGCCTCGTCGACGCCCTGCTCTCCGCCGATGAGCGGCGCAGGTCGTCCGGCGTCCGCTTCGACGAACTCCGCTCCGAGCAGAGGGCGCTCGGCAAGCTGATCCCCAAGGCGTCCCCCGAGGAGCGCGCCGAGCTCCTGTCGAAGGCCGAGCTGCTCAAGGCGGACGTCAAGGCCGCCGAAGCCGAGCAGAACGAAGCCGACGAGGAGACCCGCCGCCTCCTGCTCAAGCTCGGCAACCTCGTCCACCCCGACGTACCCGTCGGCGGCGAGGAGGACTTCGTCGTCCTGGAGACGCACGGCACGATCCGCGACTTCGGCGCCGAGGGCTTCGAGCCCAAGGATCACCTGGAGCTCGGCGAGGCGCTCGGCGCCATCGACGTCGAGCGCGGCGCGAAGGTCTCCGGCTCGCGCTTCTACTACCTGACGGGTGTCGGCGCGCTGCTGGAGCTCGCCCTGGTCAACGCCGCGATCGCCCAGGCGACGGCGGCCGGCTTCACCCCGATGCTGACGCCGGCGCTCGTGCGCCCGCGCGCCATGGAGGGCACCGGCTTCCTCGGCCAGGCCGCCGAGAACGTGTACCACCTGGAGAAGGACGACTACTACCTCGTCGGTACGTCCGAGGTGCCCCTCGCCGCGTACCACATGGACGAGATCATCGACGCCGACAAGCTGCCGCTGCGCTACGCCGGCTTCTCGCCGTGCTTCCGCCGCGAGGCCGGCACGTACGGCAAGGACACGCGCGGCATCTTCCGCGTGCACCAGTTCGACAAGGTCGAGATGTTCTCGTACGTCGCCCCCGACGAGGCCGAGGCCGAGCACAAGCGGCTCCTGGACTGGGAGAAGCAGTGGCTGACCTCGCTGGAGCTGCCGTTCCAGGTGATCGACGTCGCCACCGGTGACCTCGGCGCGTCCGCCTCGCGCAAGTACGACTGCGAGGCGTGGATCCCGACCCAGGGCAAGTACCGCGAGCTGACGTCCGCCTCCAACTGCGACGGCTTCCAGGCGCGCCGCCTGTCCGTCCGCATGCGCGACGGCAAGAAGGTCCAGCCGCTGGCGACCCTGAACGGCACGCTGTGCGCGGTCCCGCGCACCATCGTCGCCCTCCTGGAGAACCACCAGCTCGCGGACGGCTCCGTGCGCGTGCCGGAGGTCCTCCGCCCGTACCTCGGCGGCCGCGAGATCCTGGAGCCGGTCTCCAAGTGACCTCCCGCCCGTACGGCTTCCCGTACAGACTCGTCGCGACCGACCTCGACGGGACGCTGCTGCGCTCCGACGAGTCGATCTCGGCCCGTACGCGCGATGCGCTCGCCGCCGTGACGGCGGCGGGCGCCGCGCACATCGTCGTCACCGGGCGGGCGGTCCCGTGGACCCGCCACATACTGGACGACCTCGGTTACGACGGTCTCGCGGTGTGCGGCCAGGGCGCGCAGGTCTACCACGCCGGCGAGGACCGCCTGCTGACCTCCGTGACCCTCGACCGCCAGCTCGCGGGCCTCGCCCTCTCCAAGCTGGAGGCGGAGGTCGGCCCGCTGGCGCTCGCCGCGAGCCGCGACGGCCTCGACGGCGAGGTCCTCGTCGGCCCCGGCTACCGCGTCCAGGAGGGGCCGCTGCCGTACGTCGCGTACGACGACCCCACCGAGGTCTGGGCCGCCCCGCTGACCAAGGTCTACATCCAGCACCCGGATCTCGACGACGACGCCCTCGCCCTCGCCGCCCGCGAGACCGTCGGCGGCCTGGTCGACGTCGTCATGGCGGGCCCCGGCGTGGTGGAGATCCTCCCCCTGGGCCTCAGCAAGGCGACCGGTCTGTCCCTGGCGGCCCGCCGCCTGGGCCTGAAGGCCGCGGACACGATCGCGTTCGGCGACATGCCGAACGACATCCCGATGTTCGCCTGGGCCGCGCACGGCGTCGCCATGGCCAACGCCCACGACGACCTGAAGGCCGTGGCCCACGAGGTCACCGCCTCGAACGAGGCGGACGGCATCGCGGTGACGCTGGAAGCGCTGCTGGCCGGCGCCGACGCCTGAGTTCCAGAGCTGCTGAGCTCCTGAGCTCCTGAGCTCCTGAGCAGGGCACCGGGTGGGGGCGGCCCGCACGGCCCGCATCGCGGGACGCGCGCTCGAAGCGGCCGCCCCCGGTCTCGGTGGGACCCGCCCCACCAATGTCCCGCGCGCACGCGCCGCGGCGCCACCGGATTAACCACCGGTGACGCCGCGGGGCCTCATGCGGAGAGGCCTCAGAAGTTGATCATGTGGCCCGCGAGGCCGTGCACGGCCTCCTTGACCGCCTCGCCCAGCGTCGGGTGCGCGTGGACGTTCCGCGCCACCTCGTGGACGGTCAGGTCCCACTGCTGCGCCAGCGTCAGCTCGGGCAGCAGCTCCGTGACGTCCGGCCCGATCAGGTGCGCGCCGATGATCTCGCCGTACTTCGCGTCGCTGATCAGCTTCACGAAGCCGGTGGTGTCACCGAGCCCGTGCGCCTTGCCGTTCGCCATGAAGGGGAACTTCGCGACCTTGACGTCGAAGCCCTTCTCCCGCGCCTGCTCCTCCGTCCAGCCGAAGCTGGCGATCTGCGGCTGGCAGTAGGTGGCGCGCGGGATCATCGGGTAGTCGAGCTCCATCGTCTCCGCGCCCGCGATGGTCTCGGCCGCCACGACGCCCATCGCCTCGGCGGTGTGCGCGAGCATCAGCTTCGCGGTCACGTCACCGATGGCGTAGATGTGCGGCACCGACGTGCGCGAACGCCCGTCGACGTCGATCGCGCCGCGCTCGGTGAGCTTCACGCCCGTGTTCTCCAGGCCGTAGCCCTCGACGTTCGGCGCGAAGCCGATCGCCTGGAGCACCTTGTCGGCCTCCAGCACCTGCTGCTTGCCGTCCTTGCCGGTCACGGTGACCCGAACCTGCGGACCCGACTCGTCGATCGTCTCGACGCGCGTGGAGGTCAGGACGTCGATGCCGAGCTTGCGGTACTGCTTCGCCAGCTCCGCCGAGACGTCCTTGTCCTCCAGCGGCGCGATCCGGTCCAGGAACTCGACGATGGTGACCTTCACGCCGTAGTTGTGGAGCACGTACGCGAACTCGATGCCGATCGCGCCCGCGCCCGCGATCACGATCGAGCGCGGCAGCTCCTGGCTGAGGATCTGCTCCTCGTACGTCACCACGCGCTCGCTGCGGCGCGTCCCCGGCAGCAGGCGCGGGGTGGCGCCGGTCGCGATGATGCAGTGGTCGAACGAGATGGTCGTCTCGCCGCCGTCGGTCAGCGCGACCCGCATCGAGTTCGCGTCCAGGAAGGTGCCCCGGCCCGTGAACTCGGTGATCTTGTTCTTCTTCATCAGGAAGTGGACGCCCTTGACCCGGCCGTCCGCCACCGTGCGGCTGCGCCGGAAAGCCTCGCCGTAGTCGAAGGACACCTCGCCGTCGACCTTGATGCCGTACGTCTTCGCCTCGTGCGTGAAGAGGTGCGCCAGCTCGGCGTTGCGCAGCAGCGCCTTGGTGGGGATGCAGCCGACGTTCAGGCAGACACCGCCCCAGTACTTCTCCTCGACCACCGCGACGCGCTTGCCCAGCTGGGCGGCGCGGATCGCGGCGACGTATCCGCCGGGGCCTGCTCCGAGTACGACGACGTCGAAGCGGTCTGACATGGCTTGCTCCCCAGGTTGTGAGTGCGTGCGAGTCGTTCGGCCCCACAGTAATCCCGGGGAGCAGCGGCCACCCGCCGTTGAGACGTACGCCCTACTCGTCCCCCGCCAGGGTCAGCGTCCGCAGCTTCTGCCCCGCGTACCAGGTCGCCGCCACCGTCACCCCGGCCAGCAGCACCGTCGCCACCGGCAGGGCGACGTCCGAGGCGATGAGCCCCTCGCCGCTGACCTTCTCGGCCACCGCCAGCGCCCACTGCTGGACGCTCAGCGTGCGCGCCCCGGCGATCAGGGAGCCGAACAGGGCCTCCCACAGCAGCGCGTACACGAGCCCGATGACCACCGCGTGGCGGCTGACCGTGCCGAGGAGCAGGAAGAGCGCGCTGTACGCGATCGAGGCGACGAGCGCGGCGACGGTGTACGCGACCGCCACCTGACCGCCGTTGCCGTTGAGGATCAGCCCGGCGAGGAACGTCGGCACGGCCGAGAAGACCATGGTCACGGCGATGGCCACGATGAGCTTGGTGACGATGATGGTGGGCCGCTTCACCGGCTTGGCGAGCAGATAGACGATCGAGCCGTCGTCGATCTCCGGCCCGATCGCGCCGGTCCCGGCGATGACGCCGATCAGCGGCACCATCGTGGCGAGCGCGAACCCGCCCAGGACGTCGGCGGCGATCTGGTCGTCGGCGCCGTTGAAGGCGCGGACGGCGGCCGCGATCAGCAGCAGCAGCGCGGGCAGGACGAAGAGGATCGCGGCCCGGCGGCGGCCGAGCAGGGCCCGGTAGGTGAGCCGGGCGACAGTGGGGTTGTACATGGTCGTGAGGCTCCCTTCAGGCCGTGACGAGGTACGAGAAGACCGATTCGAGGGACTCGTCCGAGGGCGAGACCGTCAGCAGCCGGATGGAGTGCGCGCGGGCGACCTGCGGCAGCAGCTCCGTGAAGCGGCCGAAGTCCACCGCCTGGATGCGCAGGGCGCCTTCCGTCACGTCCACCTCGATGCCGGCGGTCGACGGGTCGGCGATCAGCGCGGCCGCCAGCGCCCGGTCGTCGCTGGAGCGGACCAGGTAGCGGTGCGGGCGGTCTGTCATCAGGCGCCGGATGCGGCGGAAGTCGCCGCTCGCCGCGTGCCGTCCGGCGACGACGACCTCGATGTGGGAGGCGAGCTGCTCGACCTCCTCCAGGATGTGCGAGGAGAACAGCACCGTGCGCCCCTCGGCGCCCATCCGCCGCAGCAGCTCCATGAGTTGCATGCGCTGGCGCGGGTCCATGCCGTTGAACGGCTCGTCCAGCAGCAGCACCGACGGCTCGTGGACGAGGGCCGAGGCCATCTTCACGCGCTGCCGCATGCCCTTGCTGTACGTCGCGATCTTGCGGTCCTGCGCGTACTCCATCTCCACCGTGGCCAGGGCCTTCTGGGCCTCGGCCGCGCCCAGGCCGTGCAACTCGGCGTTGGCGACGACGAATTCGCGGCCGGTGAGGAAGTCGTACATCGCCTCCCGCTCCGGTACGACGCCGATGCGGCGGTAGACGGACTCGTTGCGCCAGATCTGCTCGCCGTCGAGGGTGACCGAGCCGGTGGAGGGGGCGAGGAAGCCGCCCATCATGTTGATCAGCGTGGACTTGCCCGCGCCGTTCGGGCCGAGCAGTCCGGTGACGCCCGGCCCGATGGTCATGCTGATGTCGTTGACGGCCACGACATTGCCGAACCACCGCGAGACGTGGTCGATGGAAAGAGTGCTCATGGGCGCAGCCCATTCCTTGGAAGGGTGGTGGTGGGCGACGGGAGGGCGGTCACAGCCCGACCTTTCGGTAGCGGCGCATCAGGACGCCGTACGAACCGGCGATGAGCGCGAGGACGACCAGCAGGTACACCGCGCCGGCCCCGGCGCCCGGCCCCGCCTCGGCGGGGAAGGACGAGGTGGCGCCGAGGAAGGCGGTCTGTACGCCGTCGATGAGGGTGATGGGCGAGAACAGGCCGAGCCACGGGACGGCGCCCAGGGAGTCCGTGCCCCAGGCGATGGCCTGGAGCGTGGAGACGGCGCCGTACGAGATGGTGAGCGCGGCGATGACGGCGGCGACGCCGAAGCCGCGGCGGGGCGTCAGCGCGGCCAGGACGAGCCCGATGCCGCCGAAGAGCAGGGACAGCAGCGCCACGGAGACCAACCCCTGTGCGAAGCCCTTGGTCTGGTCGGCGAAGTCCATCTTCGCCAGCAGAGACCCGACGTAGAGGATGAGCAGCGGCGAGGCGGTGAGGATGAACAGCGCCGACGCCATCGCCCCGTACTTGGCGAGCACGTAGTCGACGCGCTCGATGGGGCGGGAGAAGTACAGCGGAACGGTCTTGAACCGCAGGTCGCGCGAGACGGACTGGGGCGCCTGGGCGGCCAGGTAGAGCCCGATGAGCGCCTGCGTGAAGATCGCGTACCGGGTGTACTCCATGGGGAGTTGCGACATCTTGGTGGTGACGGCCACGGCGACGACGACCAGCGCGGGGATGCACATCACCGCGAAGAGGATCATCGGCAGGACCTTGGACTTGGCGCTGCGGCCCAGTCCGTACGCGCCGCGCAGCGACTGCGAGAAGAGCGAGCGGCGCGCGTAGGCCCGGCCGAGGCGCGGCCCGTCGTAGCTGCGGTAGCCGATGTTGTGAATCTGGGTCTGGGACGGGCCGTGGTTCGAGGGTGGGGACTGGATCGGGGTTTCGGGGCTCATCGGGCCTGCGCCTCCAGGGGTTCGGCAGCGGTGGCTTCCGGCCGGAAGACCTCGGCGATGTGGTGCCGGCGCTGTTCCATCCGTACGAGCCCGAGGCCGAGCTCGGCGACGGTGTCGCGCACGGTGTCGTACGTCTCCTCGCCGGTCGCCTCCAGGAGCAGGATGTGCCCGGCGCCCGGCAGACCGTCCTCCACGCGCGCGTGCAGGCTGATTCCGGCGGCCGTGAGCGCCTCGCGCAGCGCCGCCGTGCCGTCGGGGTGGGTGTCGGAGTCGGTGACCTCGACCGCGAGGGTCGTGGTGACCTGGGTGAAGTCGCTGGTGGAGCTGGAGCGCAGCAGCCGGCCGCCGTCGATGACGACGACGTGGTCACACGTGCGCTCCAGTTCGCCGAGGAGGTGGGAGGTGACCAGGACCGAGATGCCGAAGTCGGTGTAGACGCGGCGGATCAGGCCGAGCATCTCGTCGCGGCCGACCGGGTCCAGACCGTTGGTCGGCTCGTCGAGCAGCACCAGCTGCGGGTCGTGCACCAGGGCCTGCGCGAGCTTCACCCGCTGCTTCATGCCGGTCGAGTAGCCGCCGATGGGGCGGTAGCGCTCCTCGTACAGACCGACGTGGCGCAGGGTGTCGGCGGTGCGCTCGCGCGCCGCCGTGGGCGGCAGGCCGGACATGCGCGCCATGTGGACGACGAACTCGGTGGCCGAGACGTCGGGCGGCAGGCAGTCGTGCTCGGGCATGTAGCCGACCCGCTCGCGGATGGCGGCGCCGCTGGTGGCGACGTCGAGGCCGAGGACCTCGGCGCGGCCCTCGGTGGCGGGGGACAGCCCGAGCAGGATCTTGATCATGGTGGACTTGCCGGCTCCGTTGGCACCCACCAGTCCGGTCACACCGGGCCCGATGTCCAGGGAGAGCCGGTCGAGAGCGGTCACCCGGGGGAACCGCTTGCTGAGGCTTTCGGTCGCGATCACAGTCACGCTTCGACGGTAGTGGCGCAGACCACATCGGGCGTCAGACCTGGCGGCTGGATCGGTGTCCGACTCAAGGCGTACGGGCCCGTAGGGGCCTGGCACCGGAGTCGGGCCGTGGCTCCGGGGTGCGCGGTTTTCCACAGGCGGTGCACGACCCTTGACGCAGCCGCCGGGCATTGTCACATTCATCAGTGTCAAGTTACGGACGCGTAGCGCGCATATCGCACCGCACACGGGACGGACTGGTGGCATGGGCTCTGTTGGGACAGCTGAACGCACCACGGAAGAGCTGCGCGGGTTCAGGGAAGTGCAGCGCCTGGCGTACGAGTGCGCCGAAGCGGTCGCCGCGCGGCTTCAACCGGGCGTGACCGAGCGCGAAGCGGCGCAGATGCAGCGCGCGTGGCTGCGCGAGCGGGGCGTACGGGACTGGTTCCACCTCCCGTTCGCCTGGTTCGGCGACCGCACGGCGTTCGTGAACTTCCGGATACCGCTGCAGTTCTTCCCGACGAAACGGCGGCTGGAGGCGGGGATGCCGTTCATCCTCGACATGGCGCCGGTGTACAAGGGCTTCACCGCCGACATCGGGTACTCGGGCTGCCTCGGCCTCAACCCGGTCCACGACAAGCTCCTGGCCGACCTGCGCGAGCACCGTGAGCTGATCCTGCGCGAGGTGCGCGAGCGGCGCCCGCTGCGGGAGATCTACGAGGACGTCGACCGGCTCATGGTGCGGCAGGGGTACGCCAACCGGCACCGCGCCTACCCCTTCGGCGTGATCGCCCACAAGGTCGACCGGGTCAAGGAGCGCCGCTGGTCCCCGACGCTCTTCGGCTTCGGTACGCAGTCGCTGAAGGGGCTGGCGAGCGACGCGCTGCACGGCCACCGGGACGGCTGGTCGCCGCTGTGGTCCCCGTACCGGTTCTCCGACCACCCGCCGCGGCCGGGGCTGTGGGCGGTCGAGCCGCACCTCGGCTTCCGGGGGACGGGCGCGAAGTTCGAGGAGCTGCTGGTGGTCACGGACTCGCGGGACCCGCAGGAGAGCGCGTTCTGGCTGGACGACGATCTGCCGCACGTGCGGCGCTGGGCGGAGGGTGAGTGATGACGTCGCTGAACGCGCGGGAGCGCTGGGTCCGTACGGGCGGGATCGAGCTGTGCGTCGCCGAGCTGGGGGACCCGTCACGACCGACGGTCGTGCTGGTCCACGGCTACCCGGACTCCAAGGAGGTGTGGTCGGAGGTCGCGTCCCGGCTCGCCGACGACTTCCACGTCGTGCTGTACGACGTACGCGGCCACGGCCGGTCGACCGCGCCGAAGCCACTGCGCGGCGGGTTCACGCTCGAGAAGCTCACCGACGACTTCCTGGCGGTCGCGGACGCGGTCAGCCCGGACCGGCCGGTGCACCTGGTCGGGCACGACTGGGGCTCGGTCCAGTCGTGGGAGTTCGTCACGGTGAAGCGCACCGAGGGCCGGATCGCCTCCTTCACCTCGATGTCCGGCCCGTCCCTGGACCACTTCGGCCACTGGATCAAGCAGCGCATGACCCGGCCCACCCCGCGCAGGGTCGGCCAACTCCTCGGCCAGGGCGCCAAGTCCTGGTACGTGTACCTGCTGCACACGCCGAAGCTGCCGGAGCTGGCCTGGCGCGGGCCGCTCGGCAAGCGGTGGCCGGCGCTCCTGCGCCGCGTCGAGAGGCTGCCGGACACCGGCTATCCGACCGCGTCCCTGCCCTCGGACGCGGCGCACGGCGCCTGGCTGTACCGGGACAACGTCCGGGCCCGGCTGCGGCACCCGCGCTCCGACGCGTACGCCCACGCGCCCGTGCAGCTGATCGTGCCGACCGGTGACGTCTTCCTGTCGGAGCGGCTCTACGACGGCCTCGGCGCGTGGGCCCCGAGGCTGGTGCGGCGCACCCTGCCCGCCAAGCACTGGGTGCCGCGGACCCGGCCGGACCAGCTGGCCGCGTGGATCACCGAGTTCGTGACGGCCCACGAGGAGCGGGACCAGGGTGCCGAGCTGCCGGACCCGGTGGCCTCCGGGCGGCCGTACGCCGACCGGTTCGGCGGGCAGCTGGTCCTGGTCACCGGTGCGGCGGGCGGCATCGGGCGGGCCACCGCCTTCGCGTTCGCCGAGGCGGGCGCGCGGGTGGTGGCGGTCGACCGGGACGCGGAGGGCGCGGCCCGCACGGCCGAGCTGGCGCGGCTGATCGGGGCGCCGGGGGCCTGGGCCGAGGTGGTGGACGTCAGCGACGAGCAGGCCATGGAGAAGCTCGCCGAGAAGGTCGCCGCCGAGTACGGCACGGTGGACGTGCTCGTGAACAACGCCGGGATCGGCATGGCCGGTTCCTTCTTCGACACGACGAGCGAGGACTGGAAGAAGGTCCTCGACGTCAATCTGTGGGGCGTCATCCACGGCTGCCGGCTGTTCGGCCGGCAGATGGCGGAGCGGGGCCAGGGCGGCCACATCGTCAACATCGCCTCGGCGGCCGCCTTCCAGCCCTCCCGCGAACTGCCCGCGTACAGCGCGTCCAAGGCGGCGGTGCTGATGCTCAGCGAGTGCCTGCGCGCCGAGCTGGCCGGGCAGGGCATCGGGGTCACGGCGATCTGCCCGGGCATCGTGAACACCAACATCACCGCCACCGCGCGCTTCGCCGGGGTGTCGGAGGACGAGGAGAAGCGCCGCCGGAAGCGGACGGCCAGGCTGTACGGGCTGCGCAACTACCCGCCGGAGAAGGTCGCCGACGCGATCCTGCGCGCCGTCGCCGGGAACCGGGCGGTGGTACCGGTCACCCCGGAGGCCCGGGGCGCCCACCTGCTCTCCCGCCTCGCGCCCCGCGGCCTGCGGGCGCTGGCCCGGGTGAAGCCTCCGGTGTAGTCCGGGGCCGGTCGTACCATCCCTCGCGAGAGGGTCCGGGCAGTGAGGGAGCGGATGTGGACGAGCGGGCCGAGTACCGGATCGAGGACCTGGCGCATCGCAGCGGGGCCACGGTCCGCACCATCCGCGCCTACCAGGACCGGGGACTGCTGCCGAAGCCGGAGCGGCGTGGGCGGTCCAACGTCTACGGCGAAGCCCACCTGAACCGGCTCCGGCAGATCGCCGACCTGCTGGACCGCGGCTACACGCTCGCCTCCATCAAGGAGCTGCTGGAGGCGTGGGACGCGGGCCGGGGCCTCGGCGGGGTGCTGGGGCTGGTCGCGGAGGTGAACGGTCCGTGGACCGACGAGAAGGCGGACCGCATCACCCGGGCCGAGCTGGACGCCGCCTTCGGCGGCACGCCGGACGAGCGCGCCGTGGAGGAGGCGGTCGAGCTCGGCGTGCTCGAACGCGTCCCCGGGCGCGACGACGAGTTCGTCGTACCGAGCCCCCAGGAGCTGGCCGTGGCCGCGGAGTTGTACGCCGCCGGGGTCCCGCTGCTGGCAATCGCCGGACACCTGCGGGAACTTCGCGGGCAGGTGGAACACATAGCCCACCGCTTCCTGGAGTTCACCACCGAGCACGTCTTCGCGCGTTATCTGGAGCACCGGCCGCCGACGGACGCGGACGCGGCGGAGGCGGCGACCCTGGTGCGGCGGCTGCGTCCGCTCGCCCAGCAGACGGTCGACGCCGAACTGGCGCGTGCCATGCGGACGTTCGCGACCCGCCACCTTCAGCAGCACCTCGCGCCCGACACCGCGCCTCCGCCGGACGAGGAGCCCAGGGCGGTACCGCTGCCCGCGGCCACAATTCGCGCCGTACACAAGCTGGTCGGCCCCGAGAACGCTCCCGCGTTCATCGCTGCGGCCGCCGAACGTGAGGTCGCCGCACGGACATTGGACTCAATTGCGGCAAACCACCGCAAAAGTAATGGAGTTGGCCAATCCCCCTGAGGAACAAGGTAAGTTGTCCACAGATTCGTCAATTCCTCTGTGGAAAAGCGGTGTTGGCTGTGGATCAAACCTACCGACCGTAATTTCTGTGGCAAGAGGTGCGTGATCCCTGACACGCTGCGAGCATGGATGGCGTGGACGGCACAGGAGGCCCGGGCGGTCTGTACGACGCGGGCAGCGAGTACGGCATGGACGACAGACGCATCGTGAAGGTGTCGAAGTACCTCTCGAAGCACCTGCGCCACCAGCCCGACCGCATCGGCCTCACCCTCGACCCGCACGGCTGGGTCGGGATCGACGACCTGCTGCGAGCGGCCGCCGACCACGGCGTACGGATCAGCCGGGCCGAGCTGGAGCATCTCGTCGCCGTCAACGACAAGCAGCGCTTCACGATCGACCGCGAGGGCGACCGGATCCGCGCCAACCAGGGCCACACGGTCGGCGTCGACCTCGACCTGCCGCCGGCGACGCCGCCCGCGTACCTCTTCCACGGCACCGTCGCCCGCGCGCTGCCCGCGATCCGCGCCGAGGGCCTGCGCCCCATGGCGCGGCACCACGTGCACCTGTCGCCGGACCGGGAGACCGCGACGCGCGTGGGCGCCCGGCGCGGCCGGCCCGTCGTCCTCAGCGTGGACGCCGGGGCCATGGCGCGCGACGGCCACGTCTTCCACGTGACCGCCAACGGCGTGTGGCTCACCGACGCCGTGCCCCCGGCGTACCTGCGCTTCCCCGGCTGAGCCGCCGGATGGTCAGGCGAGCTGCGCGGCCGCCTCGGTCGCGATGCGCTCGAAGACCGCCGGGTCGGCGGCGAACCGCGTCTCCGGGATCGGCGTGTGGACGACGATCTCGGTGAAGCCCAGCTCTCGATGGCGCCCCGCGAAGTCCACGAAGGCGTCGACCGACTCCAGCACCGCGCCGCCCTCCGGCGTGAACCCGGTCAGCAGGACCTTGTCCAGCTCCGCCACATCCCGCCCGACGTCCGCGCACGCCTTGGCGAGCCGCTCCAGCTGCCCGCGTATCGCCTCCCGTGAGTCCTCGGGCGTGCCCGTCTCCGCCAGCTTGGGGTCACCGGTCGTCACCCACGCCTGGCCGTGCCGCGCCGCGAGCTTCAGGCCCCGCGGTCCGGTCGCCGCCACCGCGAACGGCAGCCGGGGCCGCTGCACGCAGCCGGGGATGTTCTGCGCTTCGCGCGCCGAGTAGAACCGGCCCTCGTGCGTGACCGTGTCCTCGCTCAGCAGTCGGTCGAGCAGCGGCAGGAACTCCCCGAAGCGGTCGGCGCGCTCCCGCGGCGACCACGCCTCCTGCCCCAGCGCCGTCGCGTCGAACCCGATGCCACCCGCTCCGATGCCGAGCGTGACGCGGCCGCCGGAGAGGTCGTCGAGGGTGATCAGCTCCTTGGCGAGCGTGACCGGATGCCGGAAGTTCGGCGAGGTGACCAGCGTGCCGAGCCGCATCCGCCCGGTCGCCGCGGCCGCCGCGGTCAGCGTCGGTATCGCGCCGAACCAGGGACCGTCACGGAAGGGCACCCGCCACGAGAGGTGGTCGTAGGTGTACGCCGCGTGGAAGCCGAGCTGCTCGGCCCGCAGCCACGCGTCGCGGCCGCCTTCGTGCCAGCGGCGGTACGGAAGGATCACGGTACTCAGGCGCATACGACGACCCTACGTGGCACCACTGACATTCCCTCCGGCCCCGGGCAACCACCCGCGGCCCCGCCCCTTTGCCCCACCTCATGGGCCACGCCCCTTCCCCCCGCCCCATGGACAACTTCCGTCGCCGTCCGGTCACTCTCGGCCAATCCCGGTGGCTCACATGTGCATATGCCCGCACGACCGTGCATCGGGTACGGGACAATGGAACGGTGACCTTCTCAGCGACCTCTCCCCGACCGCGGCCGACGGATCACAGACGTCCCCGCCTGATCGCCACCGACCTGGACGGCACGCTTCTGCGCGACGACAAGTCGGTTTCCGACCGTACGGTCGCCGCGCTCGCCGCCGCCGAGGAGGCGGGGATCGAGGTCTTCTTCGTCACCGGCCGCCAGGCCCGCTGGATGGACGTCGTCGCCGCCCATGTCCACGGCCACGGCCTGGCGATCTGCGCCAACGGCGCGGCCGTCGTCGACCTGCACGCCGGCGGCAGGCTGGTGGAGGTCCGCCCGCTGGAGCGGGACGCCGCCCTCCACGTCGTCCGGGCCCTGCGCAAGGAGGCGCCCGGCACGGCGTTCGCGGTCGAGCTCACCACCGGCTTCCACCACGAGCCGCAGTACACCCCCGTCTTCATCGACGCCGGCGCCACCGTCGCCGAGGTGGAGAAGCTGCTGCACGAGGACGAGCCCGGCACCGGCGCGCCCATCCTCAAGATGCTCGCGCACCACAGCGAGCTCACCCCGGACGGCTTCCTCGCCCTCGCCCGCGCCGCCGCCGGCGACCGCGCCGCCATCACCCGCTCCAGCACCACCGCCCTGCTGGAGATCAGCGGCCTCGGCGTCTCCAAGGCCAGCACCCTCGCCCTGTGCTGCGCCGAACGCGGCATCTCCGCCGACGAGGTCGTCGCGTTCGGCGACATGCCGAACGACATCGAGATGCTGACGTGGGCCGGCCGCTCGTACGCGATGGGCAACGCCCACCCGGACGTCGTCGCCGCCGCCTCCGGCCGTACCGCCGCCAACAACGAGGACGGCGTCGCCGTCGTCATCGAGTCCATCCTCGCGGGCGTCTGAACCCCCGCACCCCGCGAGGTCACTCGCGCAGCCGCACCCCGTGCTCGCGCAGCCAGCGCACCGGGTCGACGGCGGAGCCGTAATGCGGAGTGAGCCGCACCTCGAAGTGCAGGTGCGGCCCCGTCGAGTTGCCCGTGGTCCCCGCCTGCCCGATCCACTGCCCCGTCCGCACCCGCTCGCCCTTGCCCACGCCCGGCGCGGCCAGGTGCGCGTACTGCGAGTACCAGCCGTTCTCGTGCCGTACGACCACCTCGATGCCGAAGGAGCCCCCGCACGACACCGACTGCACCCGCCCCGCGCCGATCGACCGCACCGGCTCACCGAGCTCCACCGCGAAGTCCTGGCCCGTGTGGCGGTGGGACCAGCGCCCGCCCGCGCTGTCGAACCGGGCCGACAGCCGGTAGTCCGCCACCGGCGCCACCCAGGCGGGGCCTCTGCCGCGCGCGCCACGGCCTCCGGCCGCCGCGGCCTTCCCCTCGCGCCGGTCGATCCGTACCGCGCCCCGGCACCGGCCCGCCGCCACGCTGCGCTGCGCCTCGGCGTGGAGCCGCTGCTGTGCCTGCTCCAGCCGGGCCTCGATCTCCCGCTTGACCGCCGCGAGCCGGGAGGTGCGCAGGTCCAGCGCGTGCCATGCTGCACGCGCGTTCCGCTCGGCGACCGTGAGGCGGCGCTCGGCCGCGCCGGCCTGCTCCATGAGCCGGTTGACGGACCGGGCCGCCTGTCCGGCGAGCCGCTGCGCGGTCATCACCTCGTTCGGGTCGTCGGCCAGCAGCAGCCGCGCGGTCAGGGCGAGGGAGCCACCCGTGCGGTATTGCAGCCGGGCGACCTCGCCCACCCGGTCGTGCAGGACGGCCACCTCGCGCCGCTTCTCGCCGAGCTCCTCCTGGAGCCGGGCGGCCGTGGCCCGCTGCGCGGCGGCCGCGCGCCTGCCCTGCTCGTACGCCTCGGTGGCCCGCCCCGCCTCCTCGTACAGCCGCGCCACCTCGGCCCCCGCCGCGACGGGACCGTCGTGCCGCTCGTGCCGCTCATGCCGCTCATGCCGCTCGTGCCCGGCGGCCTGCGGGGGCGGCGGCAGCAGGACCAGCACGGCCACCACCAGCACGAGCAACGGGCGGCCGGCGGCCGTGCGGGGACGGAGAACCATGCTGGGATGGTGACGCCGTGGCCCCCGGTTCCCGTGGACCCGAAGGGTCCCGTACCGCCGACCGGCTTACGCCCGTACGCCCACCCGGCCTACCGCGCCGCCCCACCGGCGTACAGCGCCGGTTTACGGCGGTGCGCGACAGGGGCGCGCCGCAGGGTGCACAACAGGGGTGCGCGACAGCGGCTTGCTCCAGCGGCCTGCTCCGGCAGCTTCCTACAGCGGCGCCTCCCACACCACCGTCGTACCGCCGCCGCCCGCCCCCAGCCCCGGTGCCAGGCGGCTGGAGCCGCCCAGTGACTCCGCCCGCCGGGCGAGGTTCCGCAGGCCGCTGCGCCGCCCGCCCTCCGGGACGCCCACGCCGTCGTCGGCGACGGTCAGCCGTACGCCCTCAGTGCCGTCCGCCAGCCTCGCCGTCGCGTCCACCACCACCTCGATGTGCCGCGCCCGCGCGTGCCGGAAGGCGTTGGACAGCGCCTCGCGCAGCGCGGCGATGAGGTTCTTGCCGGTCAGCTCGCCGACCGCCGCGTCCACCGGGCCGACGAAGCGGTACGAGGGCTTGAAGCCCAGCGGTACGGCCGCCGCGTTGATCTCCCGCAGCACGCGTGTGCACAGCCCGGACGGCGCCTCGCCCGGTCCCTGCTGGAGCGCGAAAACGGCGGTGCGGACCTCCTGGATGGTGGTGTCCAGCTCCTCCACGGCCTTCGCCACGCCGTCGCGGACGGCGGGTACCGCCGAGCCGCGCTGGACGCCCTCCAGCGTCATCCCCGTCGCGAACAGCCGCTGGATGACCAGGTCGTGCAGGTCACGGGCGATCCTGTCCCGGTCCTCGT
The DNA here is from genome assembly GCF_055571835.1 of Streptomyces sp. NPDC030862. Taxonomy (NCBI): domain Bacteria; kingdom Bacillati; phylum Actinomycetota; class Actinomycetes; order Kitasatosporales; family Streptomycetaceae; genus Streptomyces; species Streptomyces sp. NPDC030862. Next base: position 140,409 of record NZ_JBVIEN010000003.1, read on the forward strand.
ACACCGCGAGCCGCTCCCGGTCGCGCTGGGCCTCCGCCACCATCAGCGCCAGCGCGGCCTGGGAGGCGAACCGCGCCGCCAGCGCCCGCTCCGCGCCGGTGAACGGGCGGGCGCCGGGCGCGCGCGGGGTGGCGAGCGCGCCGAGCACCCGGCCGCCGCTCCACAGCGGCAGCAGCATGCCCGGCCCGTACGGCCGGGCCAGCGCAGCGTTGACCTCCCGCATGCGCGGGTCGCCCGCCGCGTCCCCGACGTACACGGCCTCCCCGGTCAGGAGCCGCTCGACGACCGGGCTCCCGCGCGGGATGACCACGCCCAGCGCCTTGCCGGCCTCGGGCTCGTCGGAGTCGACCGCGACGACCTCCAGGCCCTCGTCCGCGGGCAGCAGCACGACTCCGGCGGCCGCGTCGGCGAGCCGCCGGGCCTGTTCGGCGACGACCGCGAGCGCGTCGTCGGTGTCGCCGCCCGACAGCAGGGCCGTGGTGACGGCGACCGACCCGTCGATCCACCGCTCACGCCGTCGGGCGGCCTCGTAGAGCCGGGCGTTGCCGATCGCGATCCCCGCCTCGGCGGCCAGAACGCGCACCATGCGCAGCTCGGACGGGGTGAACTCACCACCGCCCCGCTTCCCCGCCAGGTACAGGGTGCCGAAGTCCTCGCCCTGGACACGGACCGGCACCCGGAGGAAGGTCCGCTGCGGCGGGTGCGACGCGGGCGGCGAGCCGTCCGGTACGCCGTACTCGACGAGGGCGGCCAGGCCGCCCCCGCCCTCCTCGTCGAGGACCCGGAGAGCGGCGTACCGCGCGTCGGCGAGCTCGGCGGCGGTCCGGCAGATCCGCTCCAGGGTGGCGTCCAGTTCCAGCCCGGTGCCGACCGACCGCATGGCCTCCAGCAGCCGCGGCACGCGAGGATCCGTCATGGACCCGAGCGTAATAAGTCCCTTTTAGGGGCGAAAGTCAGGCACGTGCCGCCGCGTGGAGCGCATCGGCCGCCTGCTCCCGCTCCCGCATGCGCCGCAGCGGCCCCTCCGTGGCGGCCAGTTCGGCGTACGGCCCCCGCTGCACGATCCGGCCGTCCTCCAGGACGACGACCTCGTCCACCGCCTCCAGGCCGTGCAGCCGGTGCGTGATCAGTACGGTCGTACGGCCCTCGGTGGCGCGCAGCAGATCGTCGGTGAGCGCGTCGGCGGTGGCCAGGTCGAGGTGCTCGGCGGGCTCGTCCAGTACGAGGACGGGGAAGTCGGCCAGCAGCGCGCGGGCGAGCGCGAGCCGCTGGCGCTGACCGCCCGAGAGCCGGGCGCCGTGCTCGCCGACCAGCGTGTCCAGGCCGTCCGGCAGCGCGTCGGCCCACTCCAGCAACCGGGCCCGGTCCAGCGCACGGCGCAGTTCGTCGTCGCTCGCGCCCGGACGGGCCAGGCGCAGGTTCTCCCGGATGGTGCTGTCGAAGATGTGGGCGTCCTGGGCGCACAGCCCGACGAGGCGGCGTACGTCGTCGCCGTCGAGCGCGCCCGCATCCACGCCCCCGATCCGGTACGTGCCCGCGCGGGCGTCCAGGAACCGCAGCAGGACCTGGGCGACGGTGGTCTTGCCCGCCCCGGAGGCCCCGACGACGGCGACCCGCCGTCCGGCCTCCAGCCGCAGGTCGAAGCCGGCGAGGGCGTCCCGCTCCTGTCCGGCGTACCGCGCGGAGAGTCCCCGCACCTCGACCGGGAAGGGCCCCTCGGGCGCTGCCGCCGGCTGTTCCGGCTCGTGTACGGGGACGGGCGCGTCGAGCACCTCGTACACCCGCTCGGCGGCGCGCCGGACGCGCTGGCGGTACTGGACGGCCAGCGGAAGCCCGATGACGGCCTCGAACGCGGCGAGCGGGATGAGGACGAGGACGGCGAGCGACACGCCGTCGAGCCGACCGTCCCGAACCGCCTGCACGCCCACGAGCGCGGCCGCCGCCACCGTCAGGCCGGTGACCAGCGCGGAGAGGCCGCCGCCCAGCGCGGTGGCGGACGCCTGCCGGGAGGCGATGCGCGTCAGCGCGGCATCCGCCTCGCGCACCCGCTCCGCACGCCCCTTGAGGGCTCCGGCCACCGTGAGCTCGGCACACCCGCGCAGCAGGTCGACGGCGCTCACGGCCAGAGCCCCTCGCGCGGGCGCGAGCCGCTGCTCGGCCCGCCGAGCGGTCGCACCGCTGACCAGCGGCACGCCCACCCCCGCGAGCAGGAGCCCGGCCGCCAGGACGGCTCCCGCCTCGGGCAGCAGCCACGCCGTGAACCCGACCGCCCCGGCGCCGACGACGACGGCGGTCCCCGCGGGCAGCAGCCACCGGAGCCAGTAGTCCTGGAGGGAGTCCACGTCGGAGACGAGCCGCGACAGCAGGTCACCCCGGCGAGCCGTCCGCAGCCCGGCGGGCGCGATCCGCTCCAGCCTCCGGTACACGGCGACCCTCACGTCGGCGAGCACCCGCAGCACGGTGTCGTGCGCCACGAGCCGCTCGGCGTACCGGAACACGGCCCGCCCGATCCCGAACGCCCGCGTCGCCGTCACGGCGACCATCAGGTACAGCACGGGCGGCTGCTCCGAGGCCCGCGAGATGAGCCACCCGGACACTCCCATGAGCCCGACGGCCGACCCCAGTGCCAGACTCCCCAACCCCAACGCCACCCACAGCCGCGTCCGCCACTCGGCAGCCATCCCCCGAATCCGCCGCAACACGGCAGCACCCGAACCACCAGACACGCCACCCTCACGACCCGCAGCGCCCGCGCCCGGAGCCACGCCCGGAGCTGTGGGCGACGCCCCCGCACCCCCAGGCACAGCCACAGGCACGCCACCCTCGCGGCGCGCAGCAGCCGCCTCCGCCGCCACGCGGCCCGAAGGGCCCGCGCTGCCGCCCGCGCCGGGGCCCGCGGGGGCGTCAGCCCCCACGAAGAACCTCTCCTCCGGGGTCCGGGGCGGAGCCCCGGTTACGGGAAGGGGAGGGGTGGGGGAAGAGCCGCGCAGCCCCACCACCCGGTCCGCGACCTCCAGCAGCGCCGGCCGATGCACCACCAACAGCACCGTCCGCCCCGCCGCCAGCCTCCGCACCGCGGCCACCACCCCCGCCTCGGTCTCCCCGTCCAGCGCCGCCGTCGGCTCGTCGAGCAACAGCACGGGCCGGTCCGCCAGAAACGCCCGCGCCAGCGCCAGCCGCTGCCGCTGCCCCGCCGACAGCCCGGCGCCGTCCTCGCCCAGCACGGTCCCGGCCCCCGTCGGCAGCGCGTCGACGAACTCCGCCGCCCCCGCGTCCCGCAGTGCCCTCGCGACCGCCGCGTCGTCCGCGTCAGGCCGGGCCAGGCGCACGTTCTCCGCGATGGTCCCGGCGAACAGGTACGGCCGCTGCGGCACCCACGCCACCTGCTCCCGCCACCGCTCCAGGTCCAGCGACCCGAGCTCGACGCCCCCGACCAGAACGCGGCCGCCATCGGCCACCGGCTCCGCGAAGCCCAGCACCACATCCAGCAGCGTCGACTTCCCGACCCCGCTCGGCCCGACGAGGGCCACGGTCTCGCCCTCCTCCACGACCAGGGAGGCCGCGTCGAGCGAGGGCTCGGCGCGCCCGGCGTGGCGTACGGTCACGGCGTCCAGCTCAAGGCGCACCGGCCCGGCGGGCACGGCGCCCGTGCCCCCCGCCCGCACCGGGGTCTCCAGGACGTCGAAGATCTCCTCCGCGGCCGAAAGCCCCTCCGCCGCCGCGTGGTACTGCGCCCCCACCTGCCGAAGCGGCAGATACGCCTCGGGCGCCAGGACCAGGATCACGAGCCCCGTGTACAGGTCCAGATCCCCGTGGACCAGGCGCATGCCGACGCCGACGGCCACCAGCGCCACCGACAGCGTCGACAGCAGCTCCAGGGCGAACGACGACAGGAAGGCGATCCGCAGGGTCCGCACGGTCGCCTGCCGGTACTCCGAGGTGATCGTCCGGATCGACTCGGCCTGCGCCTTCGCGCGTCCGAAGACCTTCAGGGTCGGCAGCCCCGCCACCACGTCCAGGAAGTGCCCGGAGAGCCGGGACAGCAGCTTCCACTGCCGGTCCATCCGGGCCTGGGTGGCCCAGCCGATGAGCACCATGAAGACCGGAATCAGCGGCAGCGTGCCCACGATGATCGCCGCGGACACCCAGTCCTCGGTGACGATCCGCGCGAGGACGGCCACCGGGACGACCACGGCCAGCCCGAGCTGCGGCAGGTACCGGGCGAAGTAGTCGTCGAGGGCGTCCACGCCCCGGGTGGCCAGGGCCACCAGCGACCCGACGCGCTGCCCGCTCAGCCACCCCGGCCCCAGCTCGGCCGCCCGCTCCAGCAGCCGCCCCCGCAGCTCGGACTTGACCGCCGCGCTGGCCCGATGGGCGGCGAGCTCGGTCAGCCAGGACACGAGCCCCCGCCCTGCCGCGACCGCCGCCAGCAGCAGGATCGGCGTCGTCAGGTCGGACGCCCCCAACCCGCGCTGGAAGGCGCCCACCACCACCTCGGCGATGAGCATCGCCTGGGCGACGACCAGACCCGCGCCGAGCAGACCGAGCACCACCACCGCCGCCAGGAAGAGGCGAGTGGCGCGGGCGTACCGGAGCAGGCGCGGGTCGATCGGTTTCACGTGAAACATTCCCTACAAGCGACTAGTGAGCGGCGTCGGCGATGTGCTGCGTACCGATGCGCTTGCGGAACACCCAGTACGTCCAGCCCTGGTACAGCAGCACCAGCGGCGTGGCGATCGCCGCACACCAGCTCATGATCTTGAGCGTGTACGGGCTGGACGCCGCATTGGTGACCGTGAGGCTCCACCGCGGGTCCAGCGAGGACGGCATGACGTTCGGGAAGAGGGTCAGGAAGAACATCGCGACCGTGGCCGCGATCGTGACGCCGGACAGCGCGAACGACCAGCCCTCGCGCCCCGCCTTGATGGCCACGACCGCACCGATGAGCGACACCACGGCGACGACCATCACCACCAGGCTCGACCCGTCACCCCGCGAGACCTGCGTCCAGCTCAGGAAGGCCAGGGCGAGGGCGGCGGTGATCAGCCCGAGCGTCAGCGCCAGCTTGCGCGCCCGCACCCGGATGTCCCCCACCGTCTTCAGCGCGGTGAAGACCGTGCCGTGGAAGGTGAACAGGGTCAGGGTGACGAGCCCGCCCAGAAGAGCGTACGGGTTGAACAGGTCCGCGAGCGTGCCCACGTACTCCTTGGTGGCGTCGATCTTCACGCCGCGCACGATGTTCCCGAAGGCCACGCCCCACAGGAAGGCGGGGATCAACGAGGTCCAGAAGATCGCCTGCTCCCAGTTGTGCTGCCACCGCTCCTCCGGCCGCTTGGCGCGGTACTCGAAGGCCACACCGCGCACGATCAGGCACACCAGGATGAGCAGCAGCGGCAGGTAGAAGCCGGAGAAGAGCGTGGCGTACCAGTCCGGGAAGGCGGCGAAGGTCGCACCGGCGGCGGTGAGCAGCCACACCTCGTTGCCGTCCCAGACGGGCCCGATGGTGTTGATCAGCACCCGCTTCTCGACCCGGTTGCGGGCGAGCAGCTTGGTGAGGACACCGACTCCGAAGTCGAATCCCTCCAGGAAGAAGTAGCCCGTCCACAGGACGGCGATGACGACGAACCAGACGTCGTGGAGTTCCATGCCTCAGCTCCCAGTCCTTGAGTGAAGGGCCATCAGTACGAGAAGGCCATCGGCCGGTCGGCGTCCTGACCGGCGCCCCGGTCGTGGCCGCCGATCTTCGTGGGCGGGTTCAGGTCGGACTCGGTCAGCTCGGGCGGTCCGGCCTTGACGTACTTGACCAGCAGCTTGACCTCGACCACGGCGAGCACCGCGTACAGGGCGGTGAAGACGATCATCGAAATGAGGATCTCGGTCTGGGAGACACCGGGGGAGACGGCGTCGCGGGTGCGCAGCACGCCGTAGACCGCCCAGGGCTGGCGGCCCATCTCGGTGAAGATCCAGCCCCAGGAGTTGGCGATCAGCGGGAAGGCCAGCGTCCACAGGGCGACGAGCCAGTACAGCTTGGTGAACTTGGCGCTGAGCGGTGTGCGGAAGAGCACGAGGTTCGGCACCTCGTCGTCGCCGGTCCGCAGCCGCTCGGGCAGCAGGAACCGCTTCCGGGTCAGCCACAGCCCGAGGAGGCCCAGCGAGAAGGACGCCATGCCGAAGCCGATCATCCAGCGGAAGCCCCAGTAGGCGACGGGGATGTTGGGCCGGTAGTCGCCGGGACCGTACTTCTCCTGCAGCGCCTCCTGGGTGTCGTTGATCCCGGGGACGTACGACTCGAAGTCGCTGTGGGCGAGGAAGGACAGCAGGCCCGGGACCTCGATGGCGACCTTGTTGTGGCCCTTGTCGACGTCTCCGTACGCGAAGACCGAGAAGGGCGCGGGGCTCTCGCCGTCCCACAGGGCCTCGGCCGCGGCCATCTTCATCGGCTGCTGCTCGTACATGACCTTGCCGAGGAAGTCACCGCTGATCGCGGTGAACATGCCGCCGATCACGACGGTGACCAGGCCCAGCCGCAGCGAGGTGCGCATCACCGGCACGTGCTTCTTGCGGGCCAGGTGGAAGGCGGCGATGCCGACCATGAACGCGCCGCCGGTGAGGAAGGCCGCGGACATGGTGTGGAAGACCTGGGTGAGGGTGGTGTTCTGGGTGAGCACCAGCCAGAAGTCGGTGAGCTCGGCCCGCCCGGTGGCAGCGTTGATCTTGTACCCGACGGGGTGCTGCATCCAGGAGTTGGCCGCGAGGATGAAGTAGGCCGACAGGATCGTGCCGATCGAGACCATCCATATGCAGGCCAGGTGGATCCGCTTCGGCAGCTTGTCCCAGCCGAAGATCCACAGACCGATGAAGGTCGACTCGAAGAAGAAGGCGATCAGCGCCTCGAAGGCGAGCGGGGCGCCGAAGACGTCGCCGACGAAGCGCGAGTAGTCGGACCAGTTCATGCCGAACTGGAACTCCTGCACGATGCCGGTGACGACACCCATCGCGATATTGATCAGGAAGAGCTTCCCCCAGAACTTCGTCGCCCTGAGGTACTTCTCCTTCTCGGTCCGCACCCAGGCGGTCTGAAGACCCGCGGTGAGGGCGGCGAGGGAGATCGTCAGCGGAACGAAGAGAAAGTGGTAGACGGTAGTGATACCGAACTGCCACCGCGCCAGGGTCTCTGGCGCCAGAGCCAGGTCCACGACATCTTCTCCTTACGGCCTTGCATCTACGGTCTGTCCGCCCTCACCGCCCTCTGATTCCGGTGGATCACGGGAGGAACCAGACGAGCTTGTGAATGCGTTCACAATCACAAGCAATTATGACTCACACGAAATCCGTAGCACTACCCGGGGGTCCCTCTTCCCTAGAACTTCAACATATTGTTGAATTTCTTGGTATGAAGATCCGCATCTCCTGGCCTGCCGGCCACACCACCGCGACCATCGAAGAAACCCCCACGAGCAAGGCGCTCGCAGGGGTTCTCCCGATCACCTCCACCGCCCGTACCTGGGGCGAGGAGGTCTACTTCGACACACCCGTCTCCACGTCACCGGAGCCCGACGCCCGCCAGGTGGTGGAGCCGGGCACCGTCGCCTTCTGGACCGAGGGCGACGCCCTGGCCCTCCCGTACGGACCCACGCCGATCTCGCGCGGCGACGAGTGCCGCCTCGCGAGCCCGTGCAACGTGCTCGGCAGCCTCGACGGCGACCCCCGCGTCCTCGCCACCGTCCGCGACGGCGACCCGATCCGCGTGGAGCTCGTCGGCGACTAGCCCGTGCCGTAGAGGTCCCGTCAGAACCTCTCCTTGCGGAACGACTCCGCCACCCGCAGGAAGACGTCGTTCCCCTCGCTCTCGCCGATCGTCACCCGCACACCCTCGCCGGGGAACGGCCGCACGACCACGCCCGCCTCGTCGCAGGCCTCCGCGAAGGCCACGGTCGCCTCACCCAGGCGCAGCCAGACGAAGTTCGCCTGCGTCTCGGGCACGGTCCACCCCTGGGCCACCAGCCCCTCGTACACCCGCGTGCGCTCGCACACCAGCGAGCCCACCCGCCCCAGCAGCTCGTCCTCGGCGCGCAGCGAGGCCACCGCCGCGTCCTGCGCCAGCTGGCTGACACAGAAGGGCAGCGCCGTCTTGCGCAGCGCCGCGGCGACCGGCTCGTGGGCGATGGCGAAGCCCACCCGCAGACCGGCCAGGCCGTACGCCTTCGAGAACGTCCGCAGCACGCAGACGTTCGGCCGGTCGCGGTAGATCTCGATGCCGTCGGGCACGTCGCTGTCGCGGATGAACTCGCGGTACGCCTCGTCCAGCACCACCAGCACATCGGACGGCACCCGGTCCAGGAACCGCTCCAGCTCCGCCCGCCGCACCACCGTGCCGGTGGGGTTGTTGGGGTTGCAGACGAAGATCAACCGCGTCCGGTCGGTGATCGCGTCCGCCATCGCGTCCAGGTCGTGCACATCGCCATCGGTGAGCGGGACCTGCACCGGCGTGGCACCGCTGATCCGGGCGATGATCGGGTACGCCTCGAAGGAGCGCCACGCGTACATCACCTCGTCGCCGGGGCCGGCGGTCGCCTGCACCAGCTGCTGGGCCACGCCCACCGAGCCGGTGCCCGTGGCCAGGTGGGACACGGGCACCCCGAAGCGCTCGGAGATCTCGGCCATCAGGCCGGCGCACGCCGCGTCCGGGTAGCGGTTGAAACCGGACGCGGCGGCGACCGCGGCCTCCATCACGCCCGGCAGCGGGGGGTACGGGTTCTCGTTCGAGGACAGCTTGTACGCGACCGGGCCACCCGCGCCGGGCGCCGCGGCGGGCTTGCCCGGCTTGTAGGTGGGGATGTCGTCCAGCGCGGCCCGCAGCCTCGGGCCCGTACCGCTCGCGCCGCTCGTCCCGCTCGTCTCGCTCACCGTGGTCCTCCTCGACCGTCCGTACCACCAATACTGCTCACCTTATGAGGATTCCGCCGCCCTGCGAATGCCCTGCGGGCAACGGTCACGACACGCGGGCGCAGGCGCGACGGGAGAGGCGGCGGCACAGGCGGGGGCGCTCGGCAGGGTGGCGCGCGCCGGTGGCTCACGCCGTGGCGCGCATCCCCCGTAGTGGTGAGTTGAGCCCTCTCCGAGACCTCGGGCATATGGCATGCGCGTACGCGCCGACAAGTTGCGGAGCCCTGCCCATCCGCTGAACGACCTGTGTTTTTAAGGTCGTTGGGGGTGGGGCACCATGCAGAAACGTCCCTGTCAACGGATGAATATGCGACCGGCTCAACCTGCCGCCCTCGCCCTACTATCGGCACGCCATGACAGCAGCAGGGAAGCACCAGGTGAGCCGGGCACAGACCCGGGGAAGCCGGCAGGGTCGAGCGGGCATCCGGGACGTGGCCGCCGCAGCCGGGGTCTCCATCACGACTGTCTCCGACGCGCTCAACGGCAAGGGCCGGCTCCCGGACGCCACCCGCCGCCATGTCCGCGAGGTCGCCGACCGACTGGGCTACCGCCCGTCCGCCGCGGCCCGCACGCTCCGTACCGGCAAGTCCGGCCTCATCGGCCTGACCGTGACGACCTACGGGGATGAACCTTTCACCTTCACCGAATTCGCGTACTTCGCCGAGATGGCCAGGGCCGCCACCTCCGCCGCGCTCGCCCGCGGCTACGCCCTGGTCATCCTGCCCGCCACCTCCCGCCATGACGTCTGGTCGAACGTCGCCCTCGACGGCACCGTCGTCATCGACCCCTCCGACCACGACCCGGTCGTCACCGAGCTCGTCCGCCAGGGCCTGCCCGTCGTCTCCGACGGCCGCCCGGCCGGCACCCTCCCGGTGACCGCCTGGGTCGACAACGACCACGAAGCCGCCGTCCTCGACCTGCTCGACCACCTCGCCGCCGCCGGCGCCCGCCGGATCGGTCTGCTCACCGGCACCAGCACCGACACCTACACCCGCCTCTCCACCACCGCGTACCTCAACTGGTGCGAGCGGGTCGGACAGGACCCGGTCTACGAGGCGTACCCGGCCCACGACCCGTGCGCCGGCGCCGTCGCGGCCGACCGGCTGCTCGCCCGCCCGGACCGCCCGGACGCCGTCTACGGCCTCTTCGACCCCAACGGCACCGACCTGCTCGCGGCAGCGCGGCGCTACGGGCTGCGCGTCCCCGACGACCTGCTCCTGGTGTGCTGCAGCGAGTCCACCGTGTACGCCGCCACCCAGCCGCCCATCACCACGCTCTCTCTCAAGCCCCGCCGGATCGGCACCGCGGTCGTCCAGCTCCTCATCGACGCCATCGAGGGCATCGACTCCGACCGGCCGGTCGAACAGGTCATACCGACCGAGCTGATCGTGCGGACGTCGTCCCAGCGGCGCTCCACCCGTACGACCGTCAGCCCTCCCCGATCGCCCTCCCAGGAGTGACAGCGGACCCGCCCCGCGTTCTGACCAGGGGCAGATCTTCCCAATTGGGGCGAAACAGCCAGTAGCCCAGGGGTGGACCCGGATTCACCACCCCTGGTGCGTCACACAGCTGGGGCCTCATTCCTATGATGGGCGGACGACACCGCGGGCCGCCCCGACCAGGCCGGTCTGCCAGGTGTAGGGCGTCGCGACGGTGGTGGAGGGGTCGATGACTCAGGGGGCCGGTCAAGGACCCGTGGTGCGGACGGCGACGTTGCGTGACTTCCGCGTACCGCCGTACGCGCAGGTACCGGTGCAGGGTCACGCCGGGCACCCCGGCAACGCGTTCCCGGAGGGGGAGTTCCCGGAGGGGTACACGCCCACCGAGCGCGACCTCCCGGTGATCAACAGAGGCGACACCGTGCAGGTCGCCACCGCCCCGCCGCCGGCTCCGGCACCCCTCACCGAGCACGCCCCCGCCCCCGTACCGGGCCCCGGCCCGCTCTACGTGGTCGGGGACGTCCACGGGTACCTCGACGAGCTGGTCGCCGCCCTGCGCGAGCAGGGCCTCATCGACGCCGACGGGCACTGGGCCGCGGGCAACGCCCGCCTCTGGTTCCTCGGCGACTTCACCGACCGGGGCCCCGACGGGATCGGCGTCATCGACCTCGTCATGCGGCTCTCCGCCGAGGCCGCGGCGGCCGGCGGCTACTGCAAGGCCCTGATGGGCAACCACGAGCTGCTGCTGATCGGCGCCAAGCGGTTCGGTGACACCCCGGTCAACTCCGGCGCGGGCACCGCCACCTTCCAGGCCGCCTGGCTCCTCAACGGCGGCCAGAAGAGCGACATGGACCGGCTCCAGGACGTCCACCTGCAGTGGATGTCCCGGCTGGACGCGATCGTCGAGGAGGACGGCCATCTGCTGCTCCACTCCGACACCACCGCCTACCTGGAGTACGGCTCCACCATCGAGGACGTCAACGACACCGTCCACGAGATCCTCACCCGCAACGACGCGGACGAGTGCTGGGACCTGTTCCGCAAGCTCACCAAGCGCTTCGCCTTCCGTGACGAGGGCGGCCCTCTGGCCGTACGCGAGTTGCTGGCGGCCTACGGTGGACAACGCGTCGTGCACGGCCACAGCCCGATCCCGTACCTGCTCGGGGAAGTGGGTTCCGAGGACGGCGAGGACGGCGGCGGCCCGTCCGTCGAGGGGCCGCACGTGTACGCGGACGGGCTCGCGATCGCCATGGACGGCGGTGTGACCATGGCCGGAAAGCTACTGGTCGTCCAACTCCCCTTGTACAACTGAGCCCTGACTCGTCCCGAGCCGGTCAGGCGATTTCCGGAATTCCTCTGTCACCCCCTGCCATAACCGCTCTACCATCGGGTTATCCGTAGCAGGCTCTCCTCCGTTTCCGCCAAATGCCCGTTCTACGCGGGCAAACCGGCCCTACGGAGCATCGGGGGATGCACATGAACAGCGCTCCGCACCTGCTGACCGAGGACCGCTCCGAATACGAGCGCCTCCTCGACGAGGCACTGCGCAACGCGCAGGAACGTCCGGAACTCGCCGCGATCGGGCAGCGGCTCAACGCCGAACAGCTGCGCACCATGGCCCTGAACGCGACGGCGCTCATCACCGGGGCCGCCGCCGCCGAGTACGACCACTTCGTGAAGGTGCGCGAGGAGTCGCGCAAGCCCACGCGCCTGTCCGCCCTCGACTCCGTGCTGTCCGGCTCCGACGACGGGACGGTGAGCGGCCCGGGCGCCGGGCTCGGCGTCGTCGTCACCGTGCTCGCACCGGTGCTCGCCGGCACCGCCGCGCTCATCTTCCTGCTCGTCGGCTATCTGCTCATGGCCCTCGACCCGGCACCGTCCTTCGCGAAGCCGCTGCTCACCGCCGGGTGGTTCTTCGCCGGCGTGACGGCTCTGAGCATCCTGGCCGCCGCCATCGGCCTGCTCATCGCCGCCCTGCGCAACAGCTCGACGCAGGTGCCCGCCCAGGAGCCCGGCGGTGAACTGCCGGACGAGATAGCGCGGGCACGCGAGGCCTGGCGGCATGCGCTGCTGGAGCGGGGCATCGTCCCGTTCCTGCGCGACGCCCTGGTCGATCCGAGCGCCGATCCGACCTCCGGCGTCCCGCCGCGGCCGCTCGGGCGCCTCCCGAAGGTCGGCTACAGCGGGCCGGACTTCTCCAGCCCGGGCGAGGGCGGTTCGGCGTCCCGGCCGGCCTTCACCAGCCCGGACTTCACCAGCCCCGACTTCGCCGGTCCGGAGTTCGGGAGCCGGGACTTCGGGAGCCGGGACTACGGCGGCCCCGAGCACCGGTCGGAATGACCGGTGCTTCGGGGCGCGTGTTTCACGTGAAACATCCGTTCGGCACCGCGAGAGCGGATGGCCGCCGGGTCAGTCCGCCAGCGGCAGGTAGACCCGGTTTCCGGCAGCGGCGAACTCCGCGGACTTCTCCGCCATCCCGGCCTCGATCTCGTCCTGCTTGAGATCACCGCCGTGCTCCCGCCGGATGTCCTGCGAGATCTTCATCGAGCAGAACTTCGGACCGCACATGGAGCAGAAGTGCGCGGTCTTCGCCGGCTCCGCGGGCAGCGTCTCGTCGTGGAACTCCCGAGCGGTGTCCGGGTCGAGAGCCAGGTTGAACTGGTCCTCCCACCGGAACTCGAACCGCGCGTCCGACAGCGCGTCGTCCCACTCCTGTGCACCCGGGTGCCCCTTGGCCAGGTCCGCCGCGTGCGCAGCGATCTTGTACGTGATGACACCGGTCTTCACGTCGTCCCGGTTCGGCAGGCCGAGGTGCTCCTTCGGCGTGACGTAGCAGAGCATCGCGGTGCCCCACCAGGCGATCATCGCCGCGCCGATACCGGAGGTGATGTGGTCGTAGGCCGGGGCCACATCCGTGGTGAGCGGGCCGAGCGTGTAGAACGGCGCCTCCTCGCAGATCTCCTGCTGGAGGTCGATGTTCTCCTTGATCTTGTGCATCGGGACGTGGCCCGGGCCCTCGATCATCGTCTGCACGTTGTGCCGCTTGGCGATCTGGTTCAACTCGCCGAGCGTACGCAGCTCCGCGAACTGCGCCTCGTCGTTGGCGTCCGCGATCGAACCGGGCCGCAGACCGTCGCCGAGCGAGTACGTCACGTCGTACGCGGCGAGGATCTCGCAGAGCTCCTCGAAGTTCTCGTACAGGAACGACTCCTTGTGGTGCGCCAGGCACCACGCGGCCATGATCGAGCCGCCCCGGGAGACGATGCCGGTCTTGCGGCGCGCCGTCAGCGGCACGTAGCGCAGGAGCACACCGGCGTGGACCGTCATGTAGTCGACGCCCTGCTCGGCCTGCTCGATGACCGTGTCCTTGTAGATCTCCCAGGTGAGCTCCTCGGCCCTGCCGTCGACCTTCTCCAGCGCCTGGTAGAGCGGCACGGTGCCGATCGGCACGGGCGAGTTGCGCAGCACCCACTCGCGGGTGGTGTGGATGTTGCGGCCGGTGGAGAGGTCCATGACCGTGTCGGCGCCCCAGCGGGTCGCCCAGGTCATCTTCTCCACCTCCTCCTCGATGGACGAGGTGACCGCGGAGTTGCCGATGTTGGCGTTGACCTTCACCAGGAACCGCTTGCCGATGATCATCGGCTCGATCTCCGGGTGGTTGACGTTCGCCGGCAGCACCGCGCGGCCCGCCGCGATCTCCTCGCGGACGACCTCCGGGGAGACGTTCTCGCGCAGCGCGACGTACTCCATCTCCGGCGTGATCTCACCGCGGCGCGCGTACGCGAGCTGCGTCACCGCCTGTCCGTCGCGGCCCCGGCGGGGCTGGCGCGGACGGCCCGGGAAGACGGCGTCGAGGTTGCGCAGCCCGCCGCGCGGCGAGGTGTGCTTGATCCCGTCGTCCTCGGGGCGGACCGGGCGACCGGCGTACTCCTCGGTGTCGCCGCGCCCGATGATCCAGTTCTCCCGCAGCGGCGGCAGGCCGCGGCGTACGTCGGTCTCGACATTCGGATCGGTGTACGGCCCTGACGTGTCGTACAGCGTCACGTCCTTGCCGTTGGTGAGGTGCACCTTGCGGACCGGCACACGGAGGTCGGGGCGCGAGCCCTCGAGGTACCCCTTGTGCCATCCGATGGACTTCCCGGCCTCGTCGTTCTGGTTCGAGGCAGGCGTGCGTGCGTCCTGAACGGTCATCGTGACCTACTCCCTACGCCGGCATTACCCGGTAACAGGTTCGGCGGTCGACGCAGCGGCTCCCGTACGTCTCGTACGGAGATCAGCGCCCTCTCAGCCCGGTGCTCCGAGCTCCCGCGTGTGCAAAGGTGTCACCACGCTAGCGTCCTTGCGGCCGCGCTGAACAGAGGGGGCCCCACGTTCTTGCGATGATCGGTCCGTGACTTCCTCGCACGAGACTCCCGAGCCGGACCGGCACGCACTCGGTCATGCGCACGGCCATGCGCACAGCCACGGCCCCGCCGCGCCGGTCTCCCGGCATCTGCGCAAGGTCATCGCGGCCGTACTGATCCCCTTCGCCACGGCGGTCGTCGTCGGACTGGCCATCCTGTGGCCGGGCGGCGCCCCGGCGCACGAGCGCACCGGCGTGGGCTTCGACCGGCAGACCGAGCAGGGCACGGTCGTCCGCGTCGAGCGGGTGGACTGCAAGGACGTGAACGCCGCCCAGGTCCCGCCGACCGGCGACACGACGACGCCCCAGGGGCGCGAGGCGGTCAACGCTCAGCAGGGCAAGTGCGCGAAGGCGACGGTCGAGGTCACCACGGGCAAGGACAAGGGCCGCAGGTTCGTGGAGGTGGTCCAGCCCGACTCGCCCCGCCAACTCGACGAAGGCCAGGGCGTCGTGGTGGCGTTCGCACCCGACGCACCCCGCGATCTGCAGTACTCCGTCACGGACGTGGACCGCAGGATCCCGGTGGCGCTCCTCGCCGGCGTCTTCGCGCTGGCGGTGGTGGCCGTCGGCCGGATGCGCGGCCTGATGGCGCTGACCGCCCTCGCCCTGAGCTTCCTCGTCCTGACGCTCTTCATCCTCCCGGCGATCCTGCAGGGGTCCAACCCGCTGGTCGTGGCGGTGGTGGGGTCGAGTGCGATCATGCTGATGGCGCTCTACCTGTGCCATGGCCTGACCGCCCGTACGTCGGTGGCGGTGCTGGGCACGCTCATCTCGCTACTGCTGATCGGCCTGCTCGGCTCCGCCTTCATCGGCTGGGCGTCGCTCACCGGCAACACCGACGACTACACCGGCCTGATCCACGGGCTCTACCCGAACATCGACATGTCCGGTCTGCTGCTGGCCGGCGTGATCATCGGCTCGCTCGGTGTGCTGGACGATGTGACGGTGACCCAGACGTCGGCCGTGTGGGAGCTGCACCAGGCCGACCCGAAGATGGGCCCACGGGCGCTGTACCGGGCCGGCATCCGCATCGGCCGCGACCACATCGCCTCGGTGGTCAACACGCTGGTGCTGGCCTACGCGGGCGCGGCACTCCCGCTGCTGCTGCTCTTCTCCATCGCGGAGAGCAGCGTGGGAACGGTCGCCAACAGCGAGATCGTGGCCCAGGAGATCGTACGGACGCTGGTCGGCTCGATCGGGCTGGTCGCCTCGGTACCGGTCACCACCGCGCTGGCCGCACTCGTCGTCTCCGCCGACCGGCCGGGCGCCACCGGAGTGCCCGGTCCCGCCGCCGCGACGGCGACGGCGGGACGGGGCGGCCGGGGCCGACGGCGCAAGAGGTGACGGGTTCCGGGAGGTGGCCGACCCGGAGGCTCAGCCGGCGTTCTCCTCGGCGAGGATCCGGCCGAGCGCATCCTCCAGGTCCTGCTCGAAATCACCGAGCGTGAGCTCCTGGCCCAGCGGCACCAGCTTGTCGGTGCGGTCCAGGAACGCCACCAACGGCGGCGCGCTCGCCCGGAACAGCGCCCGGTCGGCGCCGACCTGCAGGCGGATGCTGACGTCCGACAGGTCCTCCGGCCCGGTCGGCGCGATGTGCACATCGCCCTCGCCGCTCGGCGCGTTGATCCCGTCCAGCAGCAGTTCCCGGCCGAACGTCCAGGTCACCGGCGCGTCTCCGGGCAGGTGGAAGGTCATCCGGACCGCGAAGGGATCCTTTGTCTCGTAGCCGAGCTCGACCGGAATCCTGAAGCAGAGCTCCTCGGAAACGATGAAACTCATCAGGACCTCGGCCTGAACGGACTCGCGCATCATGTACCCCGCAGTGGATGAAGCAGTGGTGAACAACGCCCTCTTGGTTTAATCGTCATCGTCCGGGAGGGACTGGAGGATCACAAGGAGTGAGTTTTCAGGTACTGCGGGCGACTCGATCTTGCTGCGACGATTCTGCACAGCCGCGCCGCGTCGCCGAGGAAGGAAGGCTGCCACTCTAGTGGCAGCCTTCTGCGGGGGTGAGGTTTCGCGGGGACCGTTCCCCCGCCCGGGCTAACGCCCGTTCTGGTGGCCGGAAACGTGACGGGGCGCTGTGAAGACCCCCGCCGTCACCACTCGTCGCGGGACGACGAGGACGACGTGAACTTCCGTACGACGTAGATCAGTCCGCCGACGAGCGCGACGAAGACCAGCACCTTGAACAGCAGCCCGACCAGCATCATGACCGCGCTCGTGATCAGACCACCGAAGACCAGCACCGCGATGAGGGGTATGGCAACCCACTTCACCCACCACGGCAGCCCCGCCAGAAGCTCCTTCACCGCCATCGTCCCTGCCTCGTCTCTCTGCGCCGCCGGATCTGTGGACCTTGACGTCTTCGATGCTAGGCGCGCGCAGGCGGCCGGCGGGGACTCCGCACCCCTCGCTCTTCCCTGATCGTTCCCCTAGGGAGTCAGCTCTCGGGGGGAGAGAACACCACCAGGACCCGCAGGTCCTCGGTGATGTGGTGGAACTTGTGCGCCACGCCGGCCGGGACGTACACCACGCTGCCCCGCCCCACCTGTGTCGTCTCCAGCCCCACCGTGATCGACGCCCGGCCGCTGACGATGACGTACACCTCGTCCTCGTTGTGCGGCTTCTGCGGGTCGAGGTCGCCGGCGTCGAGCGCGTACAGGCCGACCGACATGTTCCGCTCGCGCAGGAACTGCAGATACGCGCCGTCGTTGGCGGCGCGTTCCGCCTCCAGCTCGTCCAGTCGGAATGCCTTCATCGCCCGTCCCGCCCCTGCGCTCGCTTTGGTCCTGTCTGCCACGATCAGACACATGATGAATTTCGTAGTCAAGACGATCGCGAACGCGGCCGCCCTGGCGGTGGCGATCTGGCTGCTCCAGGACATCACGCTCACCGGTGACAGCACCGGCAAGAAGACGCTGACGCTGGTCCTGGTCGCCCTGGTATTCGGCGTGGTGAACTTCCTCGTCAAGCCGGTGGTGAAGCTGCTCACACTGCCGCTGTTCATCCTCACGCTCGGCCTGTTCACGCTGGTCGTGAACGCGCTGATGCTGCTGCTCACGTCCTGGCTCGCCGACGAGCTCGACCTGAGCTTCCACGTCGAGGGCTTCTGGACCGCCGTCCTGGGCGGCCTGATCATCTCGATCGTGTCGTGGGCCCTCAACGTCATCCTTCCCGACGGCAGGGACTGATGGACGACACCCGCCACGGAGAGGGCACCAGAGCGGTACGGGCCGGTCTGCCCGAACCGCGGAAGTACGAGCCCACCCTGCCCGGTCCGGTGTTCGCCGCCCACTACCACCTCCCGGGCGAGCCGACCGGCCCGTACACGTACGGGCGGGACGAGAACCCGACATGGTCGCGGCTGGAGCGGGCCATCGGGGAACTGGAGGCGCCCGAGGACCCGGACGGCGTCGAGACCGTGACCTTCGCCTCCGGCATGGCGGCCATCTCGGCGGTGTTGTTCTCGCAGCTCAAGGCCGGAGACGCGGTCGCCCTGCCGGCCGACGGCTACCAGGCGCTGCCCCTGGTGCGCGAGCAGCTGGAGGCGTACGGGGTCGAGGTACGCACCGCGCCGACCGGCGGTGACGGGCAGCTGACCGTCCTGGAGGGCGCGCGGCTGCTGTGGATCGAGACGCCGTCCAACCCGGGCCTGGACGTGTGCGACGTCCGGCGGCTGGTGCGGGCGGCGCACGCCGGGGGCGCGCTCGTCGCGGTCGACAACACCCTCGCCACCCCGCTCGGGCAGCGCCCGCTGGAGCTCGGCGCGGACTTCTCCGTGGCCAGCGACACCAAGGGCATGACCGGCCATGGCGACATCCTGCTCGGCCACGTCACCTGCCGCGACGCACGGCTGGCCGCCTCGGTACGACGCTGGCGCAAGATCGTCGGAGCGATTCCGGGCCCCATGGAGGCCTGGCTCGCGCACCGTTCCCTGGCCACGCTGGCGCTGCGCGTCGACCGCCAGTGCGCGAACGCGCTGGCACTCGCCGAGGCCCTGGACGGCCGCGACGACGTCACCGGACTGCGCTACCCCGGGCTGCCGGGGGACCCCTCCCACCCGGTGGCTGCGGGTCAGATGAGGCGCTATGGGTCGGTCGTCTCCTTCGTCCTGCCCGACCAGGCGTGGGCCGAGCGCTTCCTCGACGCGCTACGGCTCGTGGACGACGCCACCAGCTTCGGTGGCGTGCGCTCCACGGCGGAGCGCCGCGCGCGATGGGGCGGGGACGCGGTGCCGGAGGGCTTCGTCCGCTTCTCCGTCGGCGCCGAGGACACCCGCGACCTGGTGGCGGATGTGCTGCGGGCGCTGGACGAGGCGGCGTCGGCTCAGCCGGGATGACCAGGGACGGTACGCGGAAAGGGCGGCCCGAGCCTCCCCCCTCGTGGCTCGGACCGCCCCGCTTGACGCGCGGAGATTCCGCGTGAACAAGGCTAGTTGACTCAGCGTCAGTGTCCAATCACAGTAGCGACAGCGACCTATCGACTTATTTATAGTTGGACGGTCCTGAGGAGCCGTCAGGCAAGCGCTGTCCTGCCGACGCGCCGGGAAGGTGGGAGGGGTCGGGCATGGACCTTGCCCTGCTGCGCACGTTCGTCGCGGTGCACCGGGCCGGCTCCTTCACTCGCGCCGCCGCCCTGCTGGGTCTCTCCCAGCCTGCCGTCACGAGCCAGATCCGCACCCTGGAGCGGCAGCTGGGGCGTCCGCTGTTCCTGCGCCAGGCCCGCGGGGTCACGCCCACCACCATCGGCGACGAGCTCGCCCACCGGGCGGCCCCGCACCTGGACGCACTGGTCGAGATCGTGGAGACGGGGCTCGACGAACAGACCGGCGTCCGCACGCTCCACCTCGCCGGGCCGCCGGAGTTCACCGCCGTACGCGCCCTGCCCGCCCTCACACCACTGATCTCGCAAGGGCTCACGCTGCGGACGTCCCTGGCCGGGGCCACGGAGGAGCTCCTGGAAGGGCTGGCCGCCGGGCACCACGACCTCGCCCTCACCACGGCCCGGCCCCGCGGCGGCCTGCTCACCGCCACCCCCCTCTGCGACGAGGAGCACGTGCTGGTCGCCTCCCCGCGCTGGGCCGCCCGGCTCGGGCCCGGCGTCCTGCTCCGCAAGGGCGCGGTGGTCCTGGAGCAACTGCCGGTGGTCGAGGTCCACGAATCGCTGCCGTTCGTCACCCGCTACTGGGCCGCGGTCTTCGACTCCAAGCCGGCCGCCGCGGCCACCGTCATCGCCCCGGACCTGCGCGCCGTCCTGGAGTCGGCCGCCTCGGGCGCGGGACTCGCCGTACTGCCCCGCTATCTGTGCGAGGACGACCTGGAGCGGGGCCGGCTGGTTGCGCTGCTCGACCCGCCCGTGCCGCCGCTGCGTACGTACTTCCTCGTCGTGCGCACCGGCACGCTGGGCCTGCCGTACATCGCGCGAGCGCACGAGTCGCTGCTGCGGGCCGCCGCCGACTGGTGACGAAGGAGTTTCAGGAGGTCCGATGCGGGCCATTTTGAAGCCATGACCGAACGTCCAGTGGTCAAGCGCACCGCACGCGCCATCCTCCTCGACGGCGACGACCTGATCCTGATCAAGCGTACGAAGCCCGGTATGGATCCGTACTGGCTGACGCCGGGCGGCGGAGTCGAGCCGGATGACGCCACGGTCGTCGACGCGCTGCACCGAGAGGTCCACGAGGAGCTCGGCGCCAAGATCACCGATGTGGTGCCCTGCTTCGTCGACACCGTCGAGCACATCGTCGACGGCGGTGTCTCGGGCGTGAAGGTGCAGCACTTCTTCGTCTGCCGGCTGGAGTCCATGGACCCGGCCCAGCGGCACGGCCCCGAGGTGGACGAGCCGCAGGGCGAGTACGAGGTCGTACGGGTGCCCTTCAGCCGCGTCGGGATCGCCGCCGTCCACCTCGTACCGCTGTCGCTGCGGCACTACCTGGACGGCAACATCGAGGGCGTGCGCGCCATGCACGCCCCCGACCTGGGGTAACCGGGCCCCGTCGATCAGCCCGCCGCGGCGACCAGCTCCTCGAGGGAGTCGTGCCGGATGCGCTCGTACGGCATACCGACGCCCCGCAGCGCGTCGACGCCGCTGCGGATCATGCCGGGCGGTCCGGAGAGGTACGCGTCGTACTCGTTCCACGGCCCGTACTCGCGCACCATGTCGGGCAGCTGCGTCTTGCCGTCGATGACGGCGCGTACCTCCAGCCACGGGTGCGACTGCTGGAGCCGCAGCATCGTGTCGATCTCGTACAGGTCGTGGTCGGAGCGAGCGCCGTAGAAGACCTCGACGGGGCGTCGTGCACCGTGCTCGGCGACGTCCTCGACCAGCGCCTTGATGGGCGCGATGCCCGTGCCGCCGCCCACGCAGAGCAGGCCGCTGTCGGTGGTGTGGTCGACGGTCATCGAGCCGGCGGGCGGGCCCAGGCGCAGGACGTCACCGGGGCGGGCGTGCTGGACCAGCGCGTTGGACACCCAGCCGGCGGGGACGGCCTTGACGTGGAAGGTGAGCAGGCCGTCCGGGCGCGGGGCGGAGGCGAACGAGTAGTTCCGCCAGATCCGGGGCCACCACGGCGTCTCGACGCTCGTGTACTGCCCGGCGAGGAAGGGGTACGGCTGGTCGGGGCGAACCGTGATGACCGCGATGTCCGGCGTTCTCAGATCGTGCGAGACCACCTCGGCGTGCCACCAGGCGGGGGCGTGCTTCTCGTTCTCGGCGGCGGCGTCGATCATGATCTGGGAGATGGTGGTGTACGTACGGACCCAGGCGGCCTCGGTCTCGTCGTCCCAGGTCGTCGTCGCGTACCGGCTCAGCGCACCGAGGAGGGCCTCGCCGACGGCCGGGTAGTGCGACGCCTCGGTGCCGTACTTGCGGTGGCCGCGGCCCAGGTGCTGGAGGTAGTCGGTCAGCACGCCGGGGTCGTCCATGTGCTCGGCGGCGGTCAGCAGCGCCTTGAGGAGCCGGTCGCGCTGGGCGTCCATGGCGGCGGGGAAGAGGGACCGCAGCTCGGGGTGGCGCGTGAAGAGCAGGGCGTAGAAGTACGAGGTGACCTTGTCGGCCACGGGACCCACCTCGGCGAGCGTGCGCCGTACGCGTCGGGCGTCGGGAGAGCCGGTCTCCGGGGCTTCGGGCCGGGGGGCTTCAGACGGGGCGCCCTCGGGCGCCTGGGAACTGGTCTCGGGCGCTGCGGCGGGTCCTGCGGTGGGTGCTGCCGCGGCCGCGGCGGACTCCGGCGCCGGGTGATCCTCGGCGGCGGGGTGCTCGGCGGCACGGTCCTGACCCGGCCAGTCCCCGGGAGCGGCGGGCTCGTCGGCCGGGTGCCCGGTGGGCGGGGGTGTGCGGGTCGCGCTGTCGCGCACCATCCGTATCGACGTCAGAGGGCGGCGGGGGGCGCCTATTCGTTCCTGGGCCGCCCCCTCCTCCCGTCGCGGCTCGGCGTCGGAAGTGGCCGGGCCGACCGTGACGGGTTTGCGCGGCGTGAACCAGCCGCTGCCTCCGCCGCTGTCACCGGAAGTGGCGTTGTCGGCCGACGTGGTGGTCGGAGCGTCCATAGAGTGCCTCGCCTCGAACATCTTTCGGTCGGTGTCCGGACTTCCATGGGCCCGGAACGTGGCTCACATACCCGCTCTGCCCGTGTCATCTCATCGCTGCCCGCCGCCACAGTAGCCTCGGCGCGCTACGGGCTTGGATGAGCGTCATCCTTTGTGACGTTGACCGCAGCCGGTTTGTCGCAGCATGGCACCAGTCACCGGTTCGCCGGAGTGAGTGTGGAAAGCCCGGATTTTCGCACCCGCTTCCCGTTAGGCTTCTTTGCCTCCATGTCCTGCCGACCGGATCTCCGCGTCGGACATGGAATCACCGAATGCAACACACTCGTCCAGCTCCACCTCCAACTCTGCACAGAGCTGGTGCCTGATCTTCACGTCTGCGAGGGGCACGAACGATGTTTCACGTGAAACCGCCCGCGAGCACGTCCTCCCGGCCCGGGTAGCGCCCGGGCCGGGAGGACGGAGGCGAAGGAAACCGCCCGACGTCTCACACGACCGCCGTCTTGCTGGCCGGCTCCTGGGTCGTCGCACCGGCGACGACTCGACTGGTGCGGCGGCCGGCCCGGCGCTCCAGGGCGCTGGAGAGGACGGCCAGAGCGAGCGCGGAGGCGGCGAGCACGGCGCCGACCCAGTTCGGAGCGGTGAAGCCGAAGCCGGCCGCGATCACGATGCCGCCGAGCCAGGCGGAAAGCGCGTTGCCGAGGTTGAAAGCGCCGATGTTGACGGCGGAGGCGAGGGTGGGCGCGCCGGAGGCCTGGTCCAGGACCCTCTTCTGCAGCGGCGGTACGGTCGCGAAGCCGAGGGCTCCGATCAGGAAGATCGTGACCGCGGCGGCGATCTGCTGGTGTGCGGTCACCGTGAAGAGGGCGAGCACCAGGGCGAGGGCGCCCAGCGACCCGTACAGCAGCGGCATGAGCGCCCGGTCGGCCAGCCTGCCGCCGATCAGGTTGCCGCCGACCATGCCGAGGCCGAACAGGACGAGCAGCCAGGTGACGGAGGACTCCGCGAAACCGGCGGCCTCGGTCATCATCGGCGTGATGTAGGTGATCGCGGCGAAGACGCCACCGAAGCCGAGCACGGTCATCGCCATGGCGAGCAGCACCTGCACGTTGCGGAACGCCGCGAGCTCATGGCGCAGCCTTACGCCTTCGGGCTTGGGCTGTTCGGGCACCAGCTTGGCGACGCCCAGCAGGCCGAGCACGCCGAGGGCGGCGACGACGAAGAAGGTCGCCCGCCAGCCGACCGTCTGGCCGATGAACGTGCCGGCCGGTACGCCGACGACATTGGCCACGGTCAGACCGGTGAACATCATCGCGATCGCGCCGGCCTTCTTCTCCGGGGCGACCAGGTCGGCCGCGACGACCGAGCCGATGCCGAAGAAGGCGCCATGGGCGAGCGAGGCGACGACCCGGCCGAGGAGCATCAGGCCGAAGGCGGGCGCGATGGCGGACAGGAGATTGCCGACGATGAAGAGTCCCATCAGCAGCATCAGCATGCGTTTGCGGGAGACCCGGGTGCCCAGGACGGTCATCACCGGGGCACCGAGGACGACGCCGAGGGCGTAGCCGGTGACGAGGTAACCGGCTGTAGGAATCGACACTCCGTAGTCACCGGCGACCTGGGGCAGCAATCCCATGATCACAAACTCAGTGGTTCCGATACCGAACGCCCCGATGGCCAGGGCGAGGAGCGCTAGCGGCATGGGTTCTGCCTCCAAGACGATTGCGTGTGCGCCTTACGAGCGTCGACAATAATTGCAGACGCTGTTTAATTGCAAGCGCGGGCTATTGCAATCGTCGTCTATCCTGGTGGGCAAGCCGCTCCGGGACGGAGGAGAGACCCCATGACAGCGACAGACCCGGCCCTTACCGCCCTCTCGCAGGGCTGGTGCGCACTCTCTCTCCTGCACGGGAAGATCGAGGCCCATATCGAGCGGGCGCTCGAGGGACAGCACGGCCTGAGCGTGCGTGAGTACTCCCTGCTCGATGTCCTCAGCCGCCAGCACAACGGTCCGGGCGGCCACCTCCAGATGAAGCAGGTGGCCGACGCCGTCGTCCTGAGCCAGAGCGCGACCACCCGCCTGGTCACGCGCCTTGAGGACCGCGGCCTGCTCACGCGTTATCTGTGTGACACCGACCGGCGGGGCATCTACACGGACGTCACGCCGGCCGGCCTGGCCCTCCTCGAGAAGGCCCGGCCCACCAACGACGCCGCACTGCGCGAGGCGCTCGACGAGGCCGCGAAGAACCCGGACCTCGCCCCCCTCGTCAAGGCCGTGGAAGAGCTGCGCGCTCCCGCCGCCCTCCCCTAGCGTGCGAGCCATGAGCGATCTTCACATCAGGCCCGCACGCTCCGCCGATCTCCCCGCGATCGTGGCAATGCTCGCCGACGACCCCCTGGGGGCCCAGCGCGAATCGCCCGACGACCTCTCCCCTTACGCAGCCGCCTTCGAGCGGCTGTCCAGCGATCCCAACCAGCAGCTGGTCGTCGCCGTACGCGACGACCATGTGGTCGGAACCCTGCAGCTGACGATCATCCCGGGGCTTTCTCTGCGCGGCTCCACCCGGTCGGTCATCGAGGGAGTACGGATACACGCCGACGAGCGGGGCCATGGACTCGGCACACAGCTCATCGAGTGGGCCGTCGAGGAATCACGGCGCCAGAACGTCCAACTGGTCCAGTTGACGTCCAATGCCTCGCGCACCGATGCCCATCGCTTCTACGAGCGGCTCGGCTTCACGGCATCGCACGTCGGATTCAAGATGGCCCTCTAGAGAGCCGCTCCTGTGTTTCACGTGAAACACAGGAGCGGAGCCTCACAGGCCACGCCAGCCGGCCTCGTCCACGCCACCGGGCACGGCGTCGCTGGCCTCGTACGGCTCCCGAGTGAACACGAACGACCCCAGGTCGAGATGGCTCACCGATCCGTCCTGCCGCCGCACCACCCGCAGCGTCTCTCCCGCGTAGTAGCCGTCGAGGCCGATCCAGGTGGACTCGCTCTCCGCCCGGAAGCGCGACGCGCGCCCTTGACCCCGCAGCGGGCGCAGATCCACTCCCCCGCCGGCCACCACCGCCAGACCGTAGGCGTACGTCCCCCAGTACCAAGGGCCGGTCAGCTCCAGCAGCGCCGGATCGACGTCGGGCAGCGGCCGCCACGGCTCGGGGATGCGCGGCTCGGCCTCCGCCACGATCCGTACGAGATCGGCGGCGACGGCGCCTGGCAACAGTCCGGAGGTGGCGTTGGCGAGCACCACGGCCGCCAGTCCGTCCGCCACGCTCACCCACAGCCCGGCGAGGAAACCGGGCAGTGAGCCGCTGTGCCCGATGAGCGTGCGGCCGTCCCTGCGGACCAGCTGCAGTCCGAGGCCGTACCCGCTGTCCCAGTCGCCGCTCTCCGGCGGCGCGGCAGGCGTGCGCATCTCCCGTACCGACTCCGCGCGCAGCACGCGGTCGTCGCCCTCGGCGAGAAAGACCGCGAACCGGCAGAGGTCACCGGCCGTCGACCAGAGCTGCCCGGCCGGCGCCATCAGTCCGAGGTCCTCCACCGGTTCCGGCAGCATGACGTCCGCCCAGGGATGCACCGCCCAGCCGCCGGCGTGCGGGGTGACGGGCTGCGTGCTCGTACGGTGCAGCCCCAACGGCTCCAGGATCTCCGTGCGCAGCGCCTCTTCCCACGGCACCCCGCGCACTGCCGCCACGAGTGATCCGAGGAGCGTGTAGCCGGTGTTGGAGTAGTGGTGCCGTCGGCCCGCCGGGTGCAGAAGCGGACGCTCTCCCAGCACGTCGGCGAGGTCCGGCCGCAGCGTTCCCGGCGTCCGCTCCCACCAGGGGGCGGGTGACTCGGCGGCGAGTCCTGCGGTGTGACCGAGCAGCTGAGCGATCGTCACCTCACCCACTCCCGTACCCGGCAGGTGCTTCTCCAGCGGGTCCGCCAGGTCGAGCAGCCCCTCATCCCGCAGCCTCAGCACCAGCACGGCCGTGAACGTCTTGGTGATGGAGCCCACGCGGTACTGCGTATCGGCGTCCGGCGCATCCCCGTCCACACAGCTGCGCGAGCCCGTCCACACCACCTCGCCGTCCCGGACGACGGCGCCGACGAGGGAGGGCGTACGGCCCTCGGCCTGGGCGGTGGCCACCCGGTGCAGGAGGGCCCGTTCGGTGCTGGGCAGCAGAGCTTCGAAGGTTGAGGTCATGCCCCAGGTGTATCGGCCGGGGCCGCGGGGCGTCGACCGGCTTTCCGTCCCCCGGAAAATCCCCATCTCGGATAAAGCTTGACCTTGACACGATGACAGGCCCTTCACTGCTTGCCGAGGAGGTGGTCACGATGACGACCACACAACGGGAAGCAGACGCCGTAGGAGTGCTCCAGGGGTTGGAGGCCGGCCGTTCGTCCACGCGGCTGCGGGCAGCTCTGGCAGTCGGCACGACGCCTGACCCGCGCTTCGTCGACAAGCTCGTCGAACGGTGCGCGATCGAGCCGGAGT
Organism: Streptomyces sp. NPDC030862; assembly: GCF_055571835.1. Taxonomy (NCBI): domain Bacteria; kingdom Bacillati; phylum Actinomycetota; class Actinomycetes; order Kitasatosporales; family Streptomycetaceae; genus Streptomyces; species Streptomyces sp. NPDC030862. The sequence goes on from NZ_JBVIEN010000003.1 coordinate 167,227, forward strand.
TCTTCGTCCGCGACATGCTGACCTGGGCGCTGGCCCGCCACCCGGTGTCCGTGACGCTTCCCCGGCTGTTCCGCGAAACCCGCTCGGAGCAGGCGCAGGCACGGAGCCAGGCGCTGCACACGCTGTCCAAGATCGGTGATCGGCGGGCATGGCCGGCGATCACCGGGACACTCCTGACCGACGCCGACGAGGAGGTGGCGCGGAGCGCCTGGCGGGCCGCGGTCGTGCTCGTACCGGAAGGCGAAGAGTCCGCTTTGGCCACGGTGCTGGTGACACAGCTCGGGCGCGGTGAGCGGGAGACTCAGCTGAGCCTCAGCCGGGCGCTGGTCGCGCTGGGTGATGTGATGGTGCCGACGCTGCTTGCCGCAACGGCGGCCCCCGACCCGTGCGTGCGCGTGCACGCGCTCGCCACACAACGACTGCTGCGTGACCCGGACACCGGGTTCGAGTTCGCGATCGAGGAGGCGAAGCGCGTCGTGGCTCTCGGCGGGTCCGGACAGGAGGGACTGTAGGACGTGTTGATCGGCGAGGTGGCGCGACGGTCCGGGGTCAGTGCCCGCATGCTCCGGCATTACGAGTCACTCGGTCTGGTGCGCCCTTCCGGTCGTACCGACTCGGGCTACCGGCGGTACTCGGGGGAGGACATCCAGCGGATCTTCCATATCGAGACCCTGCGGTCGCTGGGGCTGTCACTACGGGAGATCGGGCGTGCGTTCGTCGATCCCGGCTTCACACCCTCGGCCCTCGTCGACGACCTCATCCAGCAGACGCGGGAACGCATCGCGGCGGAGACCGAACTGCTCACGCGGCTGCGCCGGATCGATGCCGCGGACCCCGCCGGCTGGGAGGACGTCCTCCAGGTCGTCGCACTCCTCCAGGCCCTGGCGTCGAAGAGCCCCAGCGCTCGTCAGCGCGCGGCCATGTCCTCGGTCGACGAGGTTCCGCTGCCGACGGAGGCCCTGGTCGAGGCGGCACTGAACGAGACGGACCCGAACGTCGCCGGGGCCCTTCGATGGGCGCTGGCGAGCTCGGGTGACCACGCCTCGGCGCTGCTGGCGCAGGGCCTCGGCTCACCCGTGGCCGCGGTGCGGGAACGTGCCGTTCGCTCCCTCGCCGAGATGCCCGGCGGCGGAGCCACCGCGCATCTGCGGGATGCCCTCGCCCACCCCGACGTCGTGGTCCGCGGGCATGCGGCTGTGGCGCTCGGGACGCATGGGATGACCGACACGCTCCCGACGCTCATCGAGATGATCGTGGAGGGGAGAAACGACACCGACGCGGCCGATGCGCTGAGCGTGCTGGCCGGCGACTCCACGACGGCGGACCGGATCGCGACCACACTCGTCGACCACCTCACCCGTGACGCGACTGCGGCGCCCGCACGCGGACGACTGACGCAGGCGCTGGCGGGCATTCCCGGGACGAGAGCGTCACACGCCCTCGTGGAGCTGACGCGCGACGCGGACCCTTCGGTGGCGCTGACCGCCGCGTACCTTCTTCAGCTGCGCGCCGCGGGCTGACTGTCGGGTCTCGTCGTGCGTGGCATAGGCAGCGCTCGCTGACCGGTAGTTCTTCCGCCGTCTGAGATCGACGGCACGAGCCACTCAGTCTCACCAACGAGCGATCCGGTCCAGTAGGCCCGCAAGCGAAACCTTAAAAAGAGACCGAACTAAATAGTCTGCAACAAAACTATCTGCTACGGTCTTCTTTGTTGCGACAGCCAGCAGGGAAAGACCACACGTTTGCCGCGCAGCCGACTGCCTGCCCGCCCATCGACCCGCCTCATCCAGGCCACCGAAAGGCTGACCGCCATGACCGAGCCGACCGCCACCGAGACCACAGCCGGCACCACCCAGAACGACGGCCCGGCCCCCCGAGTGCTCACCACCCAGGAGCTCTCCCACCTATTGAGCCGGCAGCAGTTCGGCGTACTCGCGAGCGTCAGGAGCACCGGCCACCCGCACCTGTCGACCGTCCTCTACGACTGGAACACCGAGGAGCGCGTACTGCGGGTCTCCTCCACCGCCGACCGCCTCAAGGTCCGCCAGTTGCGCCGCGATCCGCACGCCTCGCTGCACGTCAGCGGCCCGGACGTCTGGTCGTTCGCCGTGGCGGAGGGAGAGGCGGAAATAGTGGACCCGGCCGACGGGGCGGCCCCCGGCGCGCAGCCGCTGCCTGACCGGCGCGTGACCATCCTGCTCCGGGTCTCGCGCCTGTACGGAACCGCCCTGGACGTCCCCGCCCAGGACTGAGGAACCAGCGCCGAAAACCTCATGTACGGGGCTGAGACTGTGCCACGAGCGGTGAGACCCTGCACAACCGACGGCTCACGTCTGCGCCATGTCGACGAAGCGGGAGTAGTGACCCTGGAAGGCCACCGTGATCGTCGCCGTCGGACCGTTACGGTGCTTCGCCACGATCAGATCGGCCTCGCCCGCACGCGGTGACTCCTTCTCGTAGGCGTCCTCACGGTGCAGCAGGATCACCATGTCCGCGTCCTGCTCGATCGAACCCGACTCACGGAGGTCCGAGACCATCGGCTTCTTGTCGGTGCGCTGCTCGGGCCCACGGTTCAGCTGGGAAAGGGCGATGACCGGGAGCTCCAGCTCCTTCGCCAGCAGCTTCAGGTTTCGCGACATGTCCGAGACCTCCTGCTGGCGGCTCTCGGCGCGCTTGGAGCCGCCCGACTGCATCAGCTGGAGGTAGTCGATGACGACGAGTTTCAGATTGTTGCGCTGCTTCAGGCGCCGGCACTTGGCCCGGATCTCCATCATCGACAGGTTCGGCGAGTCGTCGATGTAGAGCGGCGCCTGGGAGACGTCCGGCATGCGGCGCGCCAGGCGGGTCCAGTCCTCGTCCGTCATCGTGCCGGAGCGCATGTGGTGCAGCGCCACGCGCGCCTCCGCGGACAGCAGACGCATGGCGATCTCGTTGCGGCCCATTTCCAGCGAGAAGATCACGCTCGGCAGGTTGTGCTTGATCGAACACGCGCGGGCGAAGTCGAGGGCGAGCGTCGACTTACCCATGGCGGGACGGGCCGCGATCACGATCATCTGGCCGGGATGGAGGCCGTTCGTCAGGGCGTCGAAGTCGGTGAAACCGGTGGGAACGCCGGTCATCTCGCCGCTGCGCGAGCCGATCGCCTCGATCTCGTCGAGCGCGCCCTCCATGATGTCGCCGAGGGGGAGGTAGTCCTCGCTGGTGCGCTGCTCGGTGACGGCGTAGATCTCCGCCTGGGCCTGGTTGACGATCTCGTCGACGTCCCCGTCGGCCGCGTATCCCATCTGCGTGATCTTCGTGCCGGCCTGCACGAGGCGGCGCAGCACCGCGCGCTCGTGGACGATCTCCGCGTAGTACGACGCGTTGGCCGCGGTCGGGACCGACTGGACCAGGGTGTGCAGGTAGGGGGCGCCGCCGACACGGTTGATCTCGCCGCGCTTGGTCAGCTCCGCGCCGACCGTGATGGGGTCGGCGGGCTCGCCCTTGGCGTAGAGGTCGAGGATCGCGGTGTAGATGGTCTCGTGGGCCGGCTTGTAGAAGTCGTGGCCCTTGATGATCTCCACGACGTCCGCGATGGCGTCCTTGGAGAGCAGCATGCCGCCGAGCACCGACTGCTCGGCGTCCAGGTCCTGCGGCGGCACCCGCTCGAAGCCTCCGGCACCGCTGTCCCACGGGCCGTCTTCGCTGCCGCGCTCGTGCTGCTCCTCGCGACTCCGGGCACGGCCGCGGGCATCGCTGCCGCGCTGGCGGGTGACGGGCAGACGGTCACCGGGACCGGCGTCGGCCCAGGGGTCGTCCAAGGGCTCGGGGATGTTCACCGGCCCACCTCCTCCCGTCCGCTCCGCGGACCTCGCCGTGCCACTCTTTCTACGGCACGGCACTGACAAAACGAGGCGCTCGACTCCGCTTTTCGCGTGCCGAGCGCCGGACCACGTTAGGCCCGCGGGCACCGTCAGCCAATCTGGTTATCCACAGGGCCTGTGGGTGAAGAGCCAGATGCTGTGGAGAACCCCACAGAACCTGTGCACGGAGCGGGGGACAGCCGTGTGGACAAACTCATAGCCACGCCACGACAGCGCCACTGACCTGGTGTTTTTCCATCCACCGGCTGTGGGGGAGAAAAACTTTCCCCACGCCGACAAGATCAGAACAAACGGCCCACACCCGAAGCGACCACACCATTGCAGGTAAGGATCAATCAGCCATTGCGTCTCTTACCTGTGGACGGTTAGATTGAAACCATGACCCAGGCCCCCGCGCCCCCCGGAAGCGCCCGCCGCCGACACGACCGCGAGATCATCGCGCTCGCCGTCCCCGCGTTCGGAGCGCTCGTCGCCGAACCGCTCTTCCTGATGGTCGACAGCGCCATCGTCGGCCACCTCGGCACCCCCCAGCTCGCCGGCCTCGGGATCGCGGCCGCCCTGCTGGCGACCGCCGTGAGCGTCTTCGTCTTCCTCGCGTACGCCACCACGGCCGCCGTCGCCCGCCGCGTCGGCGCGGGAGACCTCCCGGCCGCCATCCGCCAGGGCATGGACGGCATCTGGCTCGCGCTCTTCCTGGGTATCGCCGTCATCACCGTCACCCTGCCGATGGCACCCGGGCTGGTCGACCTCTTCGGCGCGTCCGACACCGCGGCGCCCTACGCCATCACCTATCTGCGTATATCCAGTCTCGGCATACCGGCCATGCTCGTCGTACTGGCCGCCACCGGCGTCCTGCGCGGCCTCCAGGACACCAGGACGCCGCTGTACGTGGCCATCGGCGGTTTCGCCGCCAACGCGGCCCTGAACGCGGCACTGGTCTACGGCGCCGACCTCGGCATCGCGGGCTCCGCCTGGGGCACGGTGATCGCCCAGTGCGGCATGGCCGTCGCCTATCTCGTCGTCGTCGTACGCGGAGCACGACGCCATGGCGCCTCCCTGCGGCCCGACGCCGCCGGCATACGCGCCAGCGCCCAGGCCGGCGTCCCGCTGCTGGTCCGTACGCTGTCGCTGCGCGCGATCCTGATGATCGCCACGGCCGTCGCGGCACGCCTCGGCGACGTCGAGGTCGCCGCTCACCAGATCATCCTCTCCCTGTGGAGCCTGACAGCCTTCGCCCTGGACGCGATCGCCATCGCCGGGCAGGCGATCATCGGGCGCTACCTCGGCGCCGGCGACACCGAAGGGGCCCGTCAGGTATGCCGGCGCATGGTCCAGTGGGGCATCGCCTCCGGCCTGGTCCTCGGCGCGCTGATCGTGCTGGCGCGACCGCTGTTCATCCCGCTGTTCACGGGCGACGAGACCGTGCAGGACACGCTGCTGCCCGCGCTGCTCGTGGTGGCGCTGTCCCAGCCGATCTCCGGAGTGGTCTTCATCCTCGACGGCGTCCTCATGGGCGCGGGCGACGGACCGTATCTGGCGGGCGCGATGGTGGTGACACTGGCCGTCTTCGCGCCGGTCGCCCTGCTGGTTCCCGTCTTCGGCGGCGGCCTGACAGCCCTGTGGTGGGCCATGGCGCTGATGATGACCGTCCGCATGCTGACGCTCTGGCTGCGGACCCGCTCAGGGCGCTGGCTGGTCACCGGCGCCACCCGCTGAACGGCATGTTTCACGTGAAACACGACAGAAGGGCCGCACCCGGCTGGGTGCGGCCCTTCTGCACTGCTGAACGCAGAACGCGAACGCGTCGCTTAGGCGGCGACGATCTCCACGTTGAGCTTCGCGACGACCTCGGCGTGCAGACGCACGGAGACCTGGTGCGAGCCCAGCGTCTTGATCGGCGAGCCGAGCTCGACACGGCGCTTGTCGACGTCCGGGCCACCGGCAGCCTTGATCGCCGCGGCGATGTCGGCCGGAGTCACGGAGCCGAAGAGACGACCGGAGTCACCGGCGCGCACGGCGTGACGCACCTTGACGCCCTCGAGCTGGGCCTTGACCTCGTTGGCCTGCTCGATGGTCGCGATCTCGTGGATCTTGCGGGCGCGGCGGATCTGCGCCACGTCCTTCTCGCCACCCTTGGTCCAGCGGATCGCGAAACCACGCGGGACCAGGTAGTTGCGAGCGTAGCCGTCCTTGACCTCGACGACATCGCCGGCGGTGCCGAGACCGGACACCTCGTGCTTGAGGATGATCTTCATGATTCGGTCACCCTCTCCTTAGCGCGCGGTGGACGTGTAGGGCAGCAGCGCCATCTCACGGCTGTTCTTGACGGCCGTGGCGACGTCACGCTGGTGCTGCGTGCAGTTGCCGGTCACGCGGCGGGCACGGATCTTGCCGCGGTCGGAAATGAACTTCCGCAGCATGTTCGTGTCCTTGTAGTCCACGTAAGCGGTCTTGTCCTTGCAGAATGCGCAGACCTTCTTCTTCGGCTTGCGCACAGGCGGCTTCGCCATGATGTATCTCCTGTGTGATCAAGAAGTTGTGGTGCGAGCCCTGGCCCGTGAAGGCCTGACCCCACAAGGCCCTGAGGCCTAGAAGGGGGGCTCGTCCGAGTAGCCGCCGCCGGAGCTTCCGCCCCAGCCGCCACCGCCGCCGCCGGCACCCTGCTGGCCGCCACCGGCCGGCGCGCTGGTCGCCCAGGGGTCGTCGGCAGGAGCCGCGCCACCCTGCTGGCCACCAGCCGGGGCTCCGCCCCAGTTGCCGCCGCCCTGCTGGCCGCCACCGTAGCCACCCTGGCCACCGCGACCGGTGGTCTTGGTGACCTTGGCCGTGGCGTTCTTGAGGCTGGGGCCGACTTCCTCGACGTCCAGCTCAAAGACCGTGCGCTTGACGCCCTCGCGGTCCTCGTAGGACCGCTGCTTCAGCCGGCCCTGCACGACGACGCGCATGCCGCGCTGGAGCGACTCGGCGACGTTCTCCGCCGCCTGGCGCCAGACCGAGCAGGTCAGGAAGAGGCTTTCGCCGTCCTTCCACTCATTGGTCTGACGATCGAAGGTGCGGGGAGTGGACGCGACACGGAACTTCGCGACCGCCGCACCGGACGGGGTGAAGCGCAGCTCGGGGTCGTCGACAAGATTGCCGACGACCGTGATGACGGTCTCGCCTGCCATGGGGAACCTCTCGGCGGGATTGCTTCTGGCTGCTTGCTGCTACTCGAACCCGACGACCTCTGAGCGGAAGCTCAGTGGGTCTCGGGGCGGAGGACCTTGGTCCGGAGGACCGACTCGTTCAGGTTCATCTGGCGGTCGAGCTCCTTGACGACCGCAGGCTCGGCCTGCAGGTCGATGACCGAGTAGATGCCCTCGGGCTTCTTCTTGATCTCGTAAGCGAGACGACGACGGCCCCAGGTGTCGACCTTCTCCACCTTTCCGTTGCCCTCACGGACGACGGAGAGGAAGTTCTCGATCAGGGGGGCGACAGCGCGCTCCTCCAGATCGGGGTCGAGGATGACCATCACCTCGTAGTGACGCATGTGGAACCCACCTCCTTTGGACTCAGCGGCCACGGTCGTTCCGTGGCAGGAGGGTCGTGATGCGTAAGCAACGGTATCCGCCGCCACTGACAATCGCCCTCAGTGAGTGAGAGCTCGTGATCAGGGCATGGGCAGACACCGGCGCAGACCGTACAGAGTACCCGCACAGCGGCTTCCGGTTGAAATCCCGTGGTGAGGGGACGCAATCTGTACACATCGGGTGCGTGCGGCGCTACGATGCGCCGCCTTCGGCACAGCCAGGAGGTACCTCATGGCTCAGGCATTTCACCGTCATCCCTCCTCGTCCCTCTTCGCCACGGACGGCAAGCCCCATCCGGTCCCGGACACGCTGATGGTCGTGACCCTGGTCCTGGGCGCTGTCGCCTTCATCACCGCGCAGTTCCACAGCCTCCACCTGGTGAGTTCCTGGGCGGGGCTGGTGGGCATCCTCACCGGCGCCTACGGCCAGTACGTCTCCGAGACGACCCGTGAACGGACGCTGCTGATCATCGGTCTGGGAGCGTCGGCGGTCGGCTTCTTCCTCGGGATGGCGCGTGGAGGCCTGTTCGGCGGTGTCCTCGGCTAGCACCGAACCGCCCGCGCACACACGCTGATCCCTCCGACAGCGCGCACTCCGCCTCCACCAATACGGGGCGCTCCCCGGTGCCAGTAGGCTTCGGCGCGAGAGCCGGAGCCCCTGATCCCATGGGGACACACCTGCCGAGGAGCGCCCCGCAATGAGCCTGACCCTGAGGACCATCAGCCGTGAGCAGCATCTGGCGTACATCCAGAGCCTGCCGTCGGCGAGTCACTGCCAGGTCCCTGCGTGGGCGGACGTGAAGACGGAGTGGCGCTCGGAGAACCTGGGCTGGTTCGACGCGAGCGGCCAGCTCGTCGGCGCCGGCCTGGTGCTGTACCGCCAGCTCCCGAAGATCAAGCGGTACCTCGCGTACCTCCCCGAGGGCCCGGTGATCAACTGGTACGCGCCCAACCTGGACGACTGGCTGCAGCCGATGCTGGCGCACCTGAAGAACCAGGGCGCCTTCTCGGTGAAGATGGGCCCGCCGGTCGTCATCCGCCGCTGGGACGCGGGCGCGATCAAGTCCGGCATCCAGGACCCGGACGTCAAGCGCCTGCGCGACGTCGAGGCCACCCACATCGAGCCGCGCGCCTTCGAGGTGTCGGACCGGCTCCGCAAGATGGGCTGGCAGCAGGGCGAGGACGGCGGCGCCGGCTTCGGTGACGTACAGCCCCGCTACGTCTTCCAGGTCCCGCTGGCGAACCGTTCGCTCGACGACGTCCTCAAGGGCTTCAACCAGCTGTGGCGGCGCAACATCAAGAAGGCCGAGAAGGCCGGCGTCGAGGTCGTCCAGGGCGGTTACCACGACCTGGAGGAGTGGCAGCGGCTGTACGAGATCACCGCCGTACGCGACCGCTTCCGCCCGCGGCCCCTCTCCTACTTCCAGCGCATGTGGACCGTCCTCAACAACGAGGACCCCAACCGCATGCGGCTCTACTTCGCCCGCCACAACGGCGTGAACCTGTCGGCCGCGACCATGCTCGTCGTCGGCGGGCACGTCTGGTACTCCTACGGCGCCTCCGACAACATCGGCCGTGAGTTCCGGCCGTCGAACGCGATGCAGTGGCGCATGCTGCGCGACGCCTACGCGATGGGCGCGACCGTCTACGACCTGCGCGGCATCTCCGACTCGCTCGACGAGACCGACCACCTCTTCGGCCTGATCCAGTTCAAGGTGGGCACCGGCGGCGAGGCCGTCGAGTACATCGGTGAATGGGACTTCCCGCTGAACAAGCTGCTGCACAAGGCGCTCGACATCTACATGTCGCGCCGCTGAGGCCCGCGTAGTCTCGTAAGCCTCGTACACACCGTCGATACACCGCAGCCACAGAAAGGTTCCGGGCCGGCCATGGCGCTCTCCCTCTACGTCGACACCGCTCGCTGGCGGGCGCACCAGAAGACCGTGATCGACCAGTTCCCCGGTCTGGTCCCGGTCTGCAAGGGCAACGGCTACGGCTTCGGCCACGAGCGGCTGTCGGACGAGGCGTCCCGCTTCGGCGCCGACATGCTCGCCGTGGGCACGACGTACGAGGCGGCGCGCATCAAGGACTGGTTCGGCGGGGACCTGCTGGTCCTGACGCCGTTCCGGCGCGGTGAGGAGCCGGTGCCGCTGCCGGACCGGGTGATCCGGTCGGTGTCGTCGGTGGACGGCGTGCACGCGCTGGTCGGCGCCCGGGTCGTCATCGAGTGCATGAGCTCGATGAAGCGGCACGGCATCGGTGAGCACGAGCTGGGCCTGCTGCAGAGCGCCATCGAGGACGTACGCCTGGAGGGCTTCGCGCTGCACCTCCCGCTGGACCGTACGGACGGCACCGACGCCGTCGAGGAGGTCATCGGCTGGATGGACCGGCTGCGGGCGGCCAGGCTGCCGCTGCACACGATGTTCGTCAGCCATCTGAAGGCCGAGGAGCAGGCGCGGCTCCAGCAGCAGTTCCCGCAGACCCGGTTCCGCGCGCGGATCGGTACGCGGCTGTGGCTCGGTGACCACGAGGCGACGCAGTACCGGGGCGCCGTCCTGGACGTGACGCGCGTGTCGAAGGGCGACCGCTTCGGCTACCGCCAGCAGAAGGCGGCGTCGGACGGCTGGCTCGTCGTCGTGGCGGGCGGTACGTCGCACGGAGTGGGCCTGGAGGCCCCCAAGGCGATGCACGGCGTGATGCCGCGCGCCAAGGGTGTGGCCCGCGCCGGTCTGGCGACGGTCAACCGCAACCTCTCGCCGTTCGTCTGGGCGGGCAAGCAGCGCTGGTTCGCGGAGCCGCCGCACATGCAGGTGTCGATCCTGTTCGTCCCGTCCGACGCGCAGGAGCCGAAGGTCGGCGACGAGCTGGTGGCCCACCTGCGGCACACCACGACGCAGTTCGACCGCCTGGTCGACCGCTAGGACCATCGGGCTCCGCGCACGGCCCCGCCCGGCCCTCGGCGCGGGGCCTCAGTCGCGTACGGCATCGCGCCGAACGTCCCGCCCCACGCCACGCCCCACGCCCCACTCCACCCGCGGTCCCTCGACCGCGGGTGCCGCGTGCTGCGGGGTATGCGCACCGCGCCCCAGCGCGAAGACGTCCTCCGCGCCGTCCAGGACGCCGCCGGACGGGTCGTCGCTTCCGTCGCGGCGTACCGGGTCCCGCTCCGGCAGCAGGATGTCGCGTACGACCATGGCGCACAGCAACAGCGTCCCGACGAGGTGCAGGACGATCGCGAACTGGTAGCCCTCGGTCGGCAGCCCCTGCTTGTTGCCGCTCGACGTGTACGCCAGGTACATCCAGATCCCGAGGAAGTACATGACCTCGCAGCCCTGCCAGATCAGGAAGTCCCGCCAGCGCGGGCGGGCGAGGGCGGCGAGCGGGATCAGCCACAGCACGTACTGCGGCGAGTAGACCTTGTTGGTGAGGATGAACGCCGCGACCACGAGGAACGCCAGCTGCGCGAAACGCGGGCGGCGCGGCGCGGTGAGGGCCAGCGCGGCGATTCCGGCGCAGGCCAGCACCATCAGCAGGATGGCGTACGTGTTGACGGCCTCGACGTCGATGTCCACGCCCGTGCGCTGCGTGATGATCAGCCAGAAGGAGCCGAAGTCGATGCGGCGCTCCTGGCTGAAGGAGTAGAACTTCTTCCAGCCCTCGGGGGCCAGCACCATCACCGGCAGGTTGACCGCCAGCCAGGAGGCGGCCGTGCCCAGCAGGGCCGCCCCGAACTCCCGCCACCTCCAGGCCCGCCAGCACAGCAGGAACAGCGGCCCGAGCAGGAGGAACGGGTAGAACTTGGCGGCCGTGGCGAGTCCGAGGAGCAGCCCGCACGCGAGCGCCCGTCCCCGTGACCACATCAGCATGGCGGCGGCGGTGAGGGCGACGGCGAGCAGGTCCCAGTTGATGGTGGCGGTCAGCGCGAGCGCCGGCGCCAGGGCGACGAGCAGCGCGTCCCAGGGGCGACGGCGGTGCGTGCGCGCCACGCAGACGGCGAGCACGGCGGCGCAGACCATCAGCATGCCGGCGTTGACCATCCAGTAGGCCTGCTCGCGTGACTGGACGTCCCCTCCGAAGGGACCGGTGATCCACGCGGCGACCTGCATGAACAGCCCGGTCAGAATGGGGTACTCGAGGTACTCCATGTCGCCGCCGAGCCGGTCGAAGTAGGGGATCAGGCCGTCGGCGAACCCGCGCGCCAGGAACAGGTGCGGGATGTCGGAGTAGCAGGCGTGGGTGTACTGCGAGCTGGTGCCCCGGAACCAGGCCCAGTTGTAGCAGGGCAGCTTCTGGACCATCCCCAGCGCGAACATCCCGATCGCGACGAGCGCGACGACCCGCACCGGTGTGAGCGGACCACCACCGGACCGCGCCCAGCGGCCGAACGGTCCGCCGATCAGCTCGCTGCCGGCGGCCGCGACCTCGTCCCGCCGCGTCGGGGGCACGACGGGCAGGTCCGGGTGCACGTGCGTCTCCTGTGGGCTCGGCATGGGGGACATCCTGCCGTACGCCTCTGTGGATCCGTGCGGCCTGTGGACAACCCTGGGCAACGGCGAGGGCCGCCGCACCCGCCCGCGTACGTCGTGTACGCGGCAGGTGCGGCGGCCCTCGTCCGGCTCGCCTGCGGGGTTGGTCCAGCGCTAGCCGTCCACTCCGCCGAACCAGCCTCCTCCGTTGCCTTCACCACCGTTGCCGTTGCCACCGTTGCCGTTGGTGCCGCCGCCTGTCGGCGGTGTCGGTGTGGGTGTCAGGCCTCCGGTGGTACCGCCGTCGGCCGTTCCGCCGGTGTCCGTATCGCCGCCGCCGGTGTCCGTACCACCGCCGCCGGTCTGGCCGCCGTTCTGCCCCTTGCAGTCCCAGTCGAGCGGGCCGCAGGAGTCGGAGGGCGTGGGGCTCGGGGACGGCGTGGTCTCCGACGGGGACGGGGACGGCGTCTCCGACGGGCTCGCCGACGGCGTCGGGGACGGCGTGGGCTTCGGGCTCTCGGCACCGCCGCCCCATACGGGCTCGGCGCCCAGGTCCTCGGGCTCCGGGAACTTCAGGACCTTCTCGCCCTTGAGCGCCTCGGACATGTACTTCTGCCAGATCTCGGACGGGAACGACGAGCCGTGGATCTTCTTCTGACCACCGGTGCCGAACATCTTCAGGAACTCGCGGTTCTTGCTCGACGCGTTGTCGTCCATCCGGTACATGTCGATGGCGGTCGACAGCTGAGGCGTGTAGCCCACGAACCAGGCCGACCGGTTGCCGTCGGTGGTACCGGTCTTGCCGGCGACGTGGCGGCCCGGGATGGCGGCGTTGTTACCGGTGCCGTCCGGGTGTTCCACGACGTCCCTCAGCACGTCGGTGACGTTGCTCGCGACGGCGGAGGAGAACTTCCGGGAGGCCTTGTCCTCGTGCTTGTAGACGGTGTGCCCGCTCTTCTTCACTTCCTTGACGGAGTAGGGCTCGCGCTGCTCGCCGTTGGCCGCGAAGGTCGCGTACGCACCCGCCATGCGGATGGCGCTCGGGTCGGAGATGCCGATCGAGAACGACGGCACGTTGCCCTTGGCGAGGCTCTCCGGCCGCAGGCCGGCGTCGATGGCCGCCTGCCGCACCTGCGGGATGCCGACGTCCATGCCGAGCTGGACGAAGGGCGAGTTGGCGGAGTGGATCATGGCCTTGCGGAGGTTGATGTCGCCGTAGCTCTGATCACCGTCGTTGACCTGCAGCCACTCCTTGCCCTCTTCGTTCTGCCAGACGGAGCCGTCGTAGTTCTTGATCTTGAGCTTGTTGTCACCGTTGTAGATCGCGGTGTCCGGGTCGATGATCCGGCGCTGGCTCTCGCCCTGCTCGGCCCCCAGTTCCGGGTTCCGGACGCCGTCGCGCATCGCCGCGGCCAGCACAAACGGCTTGAAGGTCGATCCGACCTGGGCACCGGTCTGGTCGGCGTTGTTGGTGAAGTGCTTGGTCGCGTCGGTGCCGCCGTAGATGGCGACGATCGCACCCGTCTTGGGGTCGACCGAAGCGCCGCCGAACTGGACGTGCGTGTCCGTGTCCGGGCGCTGCTCGGGGTCGATGTGCTTGTCGTGGACGCTCTTGACGGCCGTTTCGAGCTGCTTGACCTTCTCCTTGTCGAAGGTCGTGTAGATCTCGTAGCCGCCCTCGGCCAGCTTCTGCGCCGAGATGTTCTCCTCGTTGTTGTTGATGAAGTAGGCCTTGGCCAGGTCGACCAGGTAACCGGTCTGGCCGCCCAGCGTCGCGCTCTTCTTCGGCGGCTCGATCTTCGGCAGCTCGGTGTACTTGGCCCGCTCGGCAGCGTTGAGGTGCCCGTCCTTGACCATCTCGTCGAGGATCCACCTCCACCGCTTGGTGGCGCGCTCGGTGTTGTCCTTCGCGTTCGCGGCCGGGTCGATCTCGGGGGCGCCGGCCGGGTCGTAGTACGTGGAGCCCTTCAGGAGCGTGGCGAGGAACGCGCACTGGTCGGGCTTCAGTTCCTTCGCGTCCATGTCGAAGTACGTCCGGGCCGCGGCCTGGATGCCGTACGCCCCGCGGCCGTAGTACGAGGTGTTGAGGTAGCCCGCCATGATCTTGGGCTTGTCGACCTCGTTGCCGACCTTTATCGAGATGAACAGTTCCTTGGCCTTGCGGCTCAGGGTCTGGGACTGGTCGTTGAGCATGGCGTTCTTGACGTACTGCTGGGTGATGGTCGAGCCACCCTGCGTCTGCCCGCCCATCGCCATGTTGACCACGGCGCGGCCGATACCCCTCGGGTCGATGCCCGAGTCGGTCCAGAAGGTCTTGTTCTCCGCCGAGATCACCGCGTTCCGCATGGCCACGGGGATCTGGTCGTACGCGATGATCTGCCGGTTGATCTCACCACCGGTCGCGGCCATCTGCGTGCCGTCGGACCAGTAGTAGACGTTGTTCTGCGCCTTGGCGATCTTGTCCTCGTCGGGCAGATCGACCCACGCGTACGCGATCGTCGCAGCGCCCATCAGCGCGCCCGCGAACCCGAGGAACAGCCCTGCCATGAGCTTCCAGGACGGCATCCAGCGGCGCCACCCGTACTTGTCATGGCGGGGATAGTCGATCAGGCGCTTCTTTCCGGGCTGCCCACCGGCGCCACGGCCTCCGCCCCCGCCGCGGCCCCGCCCGCCACCGCGCTGGGCGGCACGCCGGGCCTCGGCTCGGCTGCCGTACTGGGGCTCCGTACCGTACGCGTCTGAAGGGGACCCGTGACCGGTTCCCCGTGCTTGAGCCGCCCGGCGGCCTGAGGGCTGCTGGGCGGCTCGCCTGGCCGCGGCACGCCCGCCACCCTGTGGCTGCGGCGGTTTGCGACGGTGCTCGCTCATCGAACGACTACTCCTCGGGCAGGCGAGTACGCCTGGAAGCGGCAGTGAGTTCCGGTCCCCCCGAAATGACTACGGACCAGCCCTGGCTCGGGCTCATCCGCCATGCACAGAGTGCACTCAGGACGAGGACGCCCCCTGACGCCGCTTGGTTCCCGGTGCTGTGCATGCCGCACAGACTACGCACGGCCAAAACCCACCTAGAGGCGAAGTTCACCCCAAATCAGGCAACTCGTGTGCTGTGAATCAGTGATGTGACGCCGCTCACTATGGCCTCACTTGTCGCGAGGAGATCACCGTTCTATCGTCTGGATGTATCGAGTCGATACATCAGCACGGCATAAGCGACGGCTTGAGCAAGCGAGACGGTGACGGAGGAGGCGACGCATGAGCAGGCGCTCCGGCATCCTCGAGTTCGCCGTCCTGGGCCTGCTCCGCGAGGCGCCGATGCACGGGTACGAGCTGCGCAAGCGGCTCAACACCTCGCTGGGGATCTTCCGGGCGTTCAGTTACGGGACGCTTTACCCCTGCCTCAAGACGCTGGTCGCAAACGGCTGGCTGATCGAGGAGCCGGGCAGCGCGCCCGAGGACGCCCTCGCCGCTTCGCTCGCGGGGCGCCGCGCGAAGATCGTCTACCGGCTGACGGCCGAGGGGAAGGAGCACTTCGAGGAGCTCCTCTCCCACACCGGTCCGGACGCGTGGGAGGACGAGCACTTCGCGGCGCGCTTCGCCTTCTTCGGGCAGACCGAGCGCGAGGTGCGGATGCGCGTGCTGGAGGGGCGCCGCAGCCGCCTGGAGGAGCGTCTGGAGAAGATGCGCGCCTCCCTGGCCCGTACGCGCGAGCGCCTGGACGACTACACGCTTGAGCTGCAGCGCCACGGCATGGAGTCCGTGGAGCGCGAAGTGCGCTGGCTGAACGAGCTCATCGAGAGCGAGCGGGCGGGGCGGGATCAGAGACGATCCGGCCCACAAGCCCCGGGGGACGCCGCTCAGCAGGACAACACATCTGGAGAGACGGGCGGCCTGCCCCGGCACGGGGGCAGCACCCGGCCGGATCCGTCCGACGACACCGCTAAGTGAGGCCCTGCGACTTGCAGGGCCTCG
Source organism: Streptomyces sp. NPDC030862 (assembly GCF_055571835.1). Lineage (NCBI taxonomy): Bacteria > Bacillati > Actinomycetota > Actinomycetes > Kitasatosporales > Streptomycetaceae > Streptomyces > Streptomyces sp. NPDC030862. The sequence goes on from NZ_JBVIEN010000003.1 coordinate 183,093, forward strand.
TCGAGAACACACAGGGAGCAACCGGAATGGGTTCGGTTCGCGTAGCCATCGTCGGCGTGGGCAACTGCGCCGCCTCGCTGGTGCAGGGCGTCGAGTACTACAAGGACGCCGACCCGGCGGGCAAGGTGCCGGGTCTGATGCACGTCCAGTTCGGCGAGTACCACGTCCGGGACGTCGAGTTCGTGGCCGCGTTCGACGTGGACGCGAAGAAGGTGGGTCTTGACCTCGCGGACGCTATCGGCGCCAGCGAGAACAACACCATCAAGATCTGCGACGTGCCGTCGACGGGCGTGACCGTCCAGCGCGGCCACACCCTGGACGGTCTGGGCAAGTACTACCGCCAGACCATCGAGGAGTCCTCCGAGGCCCCGGTCGACGTCGTCCAGATCCTCAAGGACAAGCAGGTCGACGTCCTCGTCTGCTACCTGCCGGTCGGCTCCGAGGACGCGGCGAAGTTCTACGCCCAGTGCGCCATCGACGCCAAGGTCGCCTTCGTCAACGCCCTCCCGGTCTTCATCGCCGGCACCAAGGAGTGGGCCGACAAGTTCACCGAGGCCGGTGTCCCGATTGTCGGTGACGACATCAAGTCCCAGGTCGGCGCCACCATCACGCACCGCGTGATGGCCAAGCTCTTCGAGGACCGGGGCGTCATCCTGGACCGCACGATGCAGCTGAACGTCGGCGGCAACATGGACTTCAAGAACATGCTCGAGCGCGAGCGCCTGGAGTCCAAGAAGATCTCCAAGACGCAGGCCGTCACCTCCCAGATCCCCGACCGGGACCTCGGCGAGAACAACGTCCACATCGGCCCGTCCGACTACGTGGCCTGGCTCGACGACCGCAAGTGGGCGTACGTCCGCCTGGAGGGCCGCGCGTTCGGTGACGTCCCGCTGAACCTGGAGTACAAGCTCGAGGTGTGGGACTCCCCGAACTCCGCGGGTGTCATCATCGACGCCCTGCGCGCCGCGAAGATCGCCAAGGACCGCGGCATCGGCGGCCCGATCCTCTCGGCGTCCTCGTACTTCATGAAGTCCCCGCCGGTCCAGTACTTCGACGACGTGGCCCGTGAGAACGTCGAGAAGTTCATCCGTGGCGAGGTCGAGCGCTGAGGCGACGCCGAGCGCTGAGCGGCACCCGCTCTGTCGAAGGTCCCCGTGGCATCTGCCCGGGGGCCTTCGCCGTATGTGACCCTTGGGCCATGCCCGTCGTACGTGATCTGCGCGTACTCCTCCGCTTCGCGGACTTCCGCCGCCTGCTCGCCGTACGACTGCTCTCCCAGTGCGCCGATGGTGTCTACCAGGTCGCCCTCGCCACGTACGTCGTCTTCTCGCCCGAGAAGCAGACCTCACCCGCGGCGATCGCCTCCGCCATGGCGGTGCTGCTGCTGCCCTACTCCCTCGTCGGCCCGTTCGCCGGCGTCCTGCTCGACCGCTGGCGGCGGCGCCAGGTCCTGCTGTACGGGAACCTCCTGCGCGCGGTGCTCGCCGTCGGAACCGCGTTCCTGATCCTCGCCTCCGTGCCGGACTGGCTCTTCTACGCCTCCGCGCTCTCGGTCACGGCCGTCAACCGCTTCGTCCTGGCGGGGCTCTCCGCCGCGCTGCCCCGGGTCGTCGACGCGGAGCGACTGGTGGTGGCCAACTCCCTGTCGCCCACCGCGGGGACCCTGGCCGCGACCGCGGGTGGCGGCCTCGCCTTCGCCGTACGGCTGCTCTTCGCCGACTCCGACGCCGCGGTGGTCGCGCTGGGCGCACTGCTCTACCTGTCCGCGGCGCTCGCTTCCCTGCGCATGGGGCGTGAGCTGCTCGGCCCTGACCCCGAGGTGGTGCAGCCGCGGCTCGGGGCGGCGCTCACCTCGACCGTACGGGGCCTGGCGAGCGGGCTGCGGCATCTGGCGGAGCGCCGGGACGCGGCCCGGGCGCTGGCCGCGATGACCGTCATGCGCTTCTGCTACGGCGCGCTGACGGTGATGGTGCTCATGCTGTGCCGCTACGCCTGGGCCGCGACCGAGAAGGAAGGGCTCGCGCTGCTGGGGCTGGCCGTCGGGATCTCGGGGGCCGGGTTCTTCGCCGCGGCGGTGTGTACGCCGTGGGTGATCGGGCGGGTGGGCCAGTACGGCTGGATGGCGGTGTGTGCCGGGTCGGCCGCGGTGCTGGAGCCTGCGCTGGCACTGCCCTTCGCGCTGGTGCCGATGCTGATCGCCGCCTTCGTGCTCGGGCTCACTACACAAGGAATGAAGATCGCCACCGACACGGTGGTCCAGAAGTCGGTGGACGACGCCTATCGGGGACGGGTCTTCTCCCTCTATGACGTGCTCTTCAACGTCGCCTTCGTCGGCGCCGCGGGCATGGCCGCACTGATGCTGCCTCCCGATGGCCGGTCCGCCGCACTGGTGACCATGGTCGCCGCTCTGTACGCGAGCCTGGCCGCCCTGCTGCTGCGGTGGAAACGCGTGGGCGCCGCGCGCTGAGGTCCCCGTCTCCATAGAGCGAGGGCGATGTTTCACGTGAAACATCGCCCTCGGCTGTCGGTCGCGGTCGCCATGTTTCACGTGAAACAGGGCAGTGCGGTCATGCGGTCACGTGTGAGCGGACTCGCCCTGGGCCGCCCACCACTCCTTGAGTGCGGCTACGGCGGCGTCGTACTCCATCGGACCATTCTCCAGGCGCAGCTCCAGCAAGAACTTGTACGCCTGCCCCACGGCCGGCCCGGGACCGATCCCGAGCACGTCCTGGATCTGGTTGCCATCCAGGTCGGGCCGGATCGCGTCCAGCTCCTCCTGCTCCTGAAGCTTGGCGATGCGCTCTTCAAGTCCGTCGTACGCCCGCGAGAGAGCGGCCGCCTTGCGCTTGTTCCGTGTCGTGCAGTCGGACCGGGTCAGCTTGTGCAGCCGGCTCAGCAGCGGCCCCGCGTCGCGCACGTACCGGCGTACGGCCGAGTCGGTCCACTCGCCGGTCCCGTAGCCATGGAAGCGCAGGTGGAGCTCCACCAGACGTGCGACGTCCTTGACCATGTCGTTGGAGTACTTCAGCGCGGTCATGCGCTTCTTGACCATCTTGGCGCCGACCACCTCGTGGTGGTGGAACGAGACCCGCCCGTCGGGCTCGAAGCGCCGCGTCCGCGGCTTGCCGATGTCGTGCAACAGCGCAGCCAGTCGCAGAACCAGGTCGGGCCCGTCCTCTTCGAGGTCGATCGCCTGCTCCAGCACGATCAGCGAGTGGTCGTAGACGTCCTTGTGCCGGTGGTGCTCGTCACTCTCCAGCCGCAGCGCGGGCAGCTCGGGCAGCACCCGATCGGCGAGACCGGTCATGACCAGCAGGCCCAGGCCCTTGCGCGGGTGCGCGGAGAGGATGAGCTTGTTGAGCTCGTCCCGCACGCGCTCGGCGGAGACGATGTCGATGCGCTCCGCCATCTCCGTCATCGCGGTGATGACCTCGGGCGCCACCTCGAAGTCGAGCTGCGCGGCGAACCGTGCGGCGCGCATCATCCGCAGCGGGTCGTCCGAGAAGGACTCCTCCGGTGTGCCGGGTGTCCGCAGGACACGCGCGGAGAGGTCCTGAAGACCGCCGTGGGGGTCGATGAACTCCTTCTCCGGCAGCGCGACCGCCATCGCGTTCACCGTGAAGTCGCGACGCACGAGGTCTTCCTCGATGGAGTCGCCGTAGGAGACCTCGGGCTTGCGGGAGGTCCGGTCGTACGCCTCGGAGCGGTAGGTCGTGATCTCGATCTGGAACTGCTGGTCGGCGTCTCCGACGCGGGCGCTCTTCTGTGCCCCCACCGTGCCGAAGGCGATCCCGACATCCCAGACGGACTCCGCCCACGGCCTCACGATCTTCAACACGTCCTGCGGACGGGCGTCAGTGGTGAAATCCAGGTCGTTGCCGAGCCGCCCGAGCAGCGCGTCCCGCACCGAGCCGCCGACGAGGGCAAGGCTGAACCCGGCCTCCTTGAAGCGGCGGGCGAGATCGTCGGCGACGGGGGACACGCGCAGTAGTTCACTGACCGCGCGGCGTTGCGCCTGGCTCAGTGCGGTCGGGTTCTCTTCGTTGGGGTTCGGCACAGCAGAAAAGGTTACGTGCCCTGGCCCGCCGGGGCGTCCCCGTTTCGGCCCGGGCATGTGGAGCACTCCGCGGCACTTAGCCCCAGCTGGTCTCGTTACCATGCGTGGACGCAGAATCCGACAACCACCAACGGCAACCAGACGACGAGGGACGGGCAGCGCGTGGCCGAGGCGGCAGACTTCCAGGGCACCCGCCCCTCCCCTGCCCGCCGGTGGCTGCGGCGTTCGGCCTCGGTGGTCGCTGCTCTGCCCCTGCTCGCCACCCTGCTGTACGGCCCCCTGGCCTCCTCCGCGCATGCCGACGAGAAGGCTCCTGGATCACGGACCGTGGATGTGTCCCTGGACACGTTGGCCCCGAGCACGCCCACGGAGGGAGACACCCTCACCATCACCGGTTCGGTGACCAACCAGGGCAAGCAGACGGTCAGCGGGGCGACGGTGGATCTGCGGGTGGGATCCGCGCTGCCCAACCGGGGCACGATCGACGAGGTGGCCCAGCGCAAGGGCTTCACGCCCAGCAGTGACGGCACCGCGGTCGCCCCCGCCTACGCGTATCCGATCCCGACGCTCCCTGCGGGGACCACCCAGGACTTCCGTCTCTCCGTGCCGGTCGACAAGCTCGGCCTCGGCAAGGCGGGCGTGTACCAGCTCGGGGTGTCGCTGACGGGACGGACGCCCAGCGATCCGTACAACCAGGTGTTCGGCATCGAGCGCACCTTCCTTCCCTGGCAGCCGGAAGACACCGAGAAGAAGACCCAGGTCACCTACCTCTGGCCGCTGATCTCCTCGACGCGGCTGTCCGCGGAGACCGGCTCGGACGATCAGCAGACCCCGGTCTTCGAAAACGACGACCTGGCCGCCGAGCTCGCCCCCGGCGGGCGGCTGGAGCGTCTCGTCTCCCTCGGCTCCGAGCTCCCGGTCACCTGGGTCATCGACCCCGACCTCCTCGCCACCGTGGAGGCGATGACCCGGAACTACCAGGTCAAGGACGGGGACACCGACGTCCCGGGCCGCAACCAGGCCGTCGCCAAGCAGTGGCTGAACTCCCTGGAGAAGGCGGTGGAGGGCGGCAAGGTGATCGCGCTTCCCTACGCCGACCCCGACCTGGCGTCGCTCGCCCACCGCGGCAAGGACGTCTCCGGCTCCCTCAGCCATCTCCAGCCGGCCACCGAGCTCGCCGAGACCACCGTGGAGACGATCCTCCACGTGAAGCCGTCCGTCGACTTCGCCTGGCCGGTCGACGGAGCGCTCGACCCGTCCATCGTCGACATCGCCACCTCCGCCGGCGCCGACAAGGTCATCGCGCGCAGCGACAGCGTGCGCGACACCCTCCCGTACACGCCGACGGCCGCCCGGCCCATCGGTGGCGGCACCACGGCCGTCGTGGCCGACGAGGCGCTGTCCACCGCCTTCCACGGCGACATGACCAGGGCGGAGAACTCCACGCTGGCGGTCCAGCGGTTCCTCGCCCACACCCTGACCGTGACGCAGCAGCAGCCGGAGAAGCAGCGCAGCGTCGTCGTCGCGCCGCAGCGCATGCCGACCGCCGCTCAGGCCCAGTCGATGGCGAGCGCGCTGAGGGGCCTGTCCGCCCAGCGTTGGACGCTCCCCGCCGACCTGATCACCGCGGCGGCCGCCGAGCCCGACCCGCGCGCCACCACCCAGGTCCCCAACGCGTCCCGCTACCCGCAGCAGCTGCGCCGCCATGAGCTTCCCGTCCAGGCCTTCCAGGACATGAAGGCCACGCGGGAGACGCTGGACAACTTCAAGGTGATCCTCACCGCGGCCTACCGGGTGGTGACACCGGTGGGCAACGCGATCAACCGTGAGATGTCGACCTCCTGGCGGGGGCGGCCGGACGCGGCGGGGTACCGCAGCGGCGTGCTGGCGCATCTGAAGAGCCTGACCACCGAGGTCAAGCTGATCGAGAAGTCCGACCTGACCCTCTCCGGCCGCAGCGCCACGATCCCGGTGACCGTGCAGAACAAGCTGCTGCAGGGCATCGACCACCTGGTGCTGCGGCTGACGTCCTCCAAGCCGACCCGCCTGAAGCTCAACGGAAGCGACACCGTCTCCGAGCAGCCGGTGAGGATCGACGGCGGCCACAGCCAGTCGGTGAAGTTCACCGCCTCCGCCAACGCCAACGGCCCGGTCCCCATGACGGCGCAGCTGTACACGGAGGACGGCAGGCCGTACGGCAAGCCGATGCACTTCACCGTCAAGGTCTCCGAGATCACGCCGACGGTGATGCTCGTCATCGCGGGTGGTGTACTGCTGCTGGTCCTCGCCGGCGTCAGGATGTACACCCAGCGCAAGCGCGCCGCCGCCCGGGAGGCCTCCGCGGAGGAGGCCGCTGCGGAGGAGACCGCCGCGGAGGAGGCCGATCCGCAGCAGCCGAGTGACCCTACGCCGGACACCCGGGCGCAAAGCACCGAGCCGTCCGGCCCGGGTGAGAAAGTGGACCGTTGAGCGATGTCGTGGCCGGCCGGCCGGGGACGATGAGGTGGGGTTATCCATGAACGCGCCGTACGACGGTGACCGCGGCCAGGGCGCGGGTGGCGGCGGTACGCCTCCCGGCGGGACGCATGCGGCGCCCCCGGCGGGCCAGGTCCCGCCACCGGCGTCACCGCCTGCCTCCGATCCGTACGTCCCGGACCCCTACGTCCAGGACGCCTACGACCACGACCCGTACCGGGCGCACGACCTCTCCGCGCAGGACCCGGTGGGCGAGGCGCTCTACGACCGCGCCGCGCACCCGCCGCCCCCGCCCGGCACGTATCAGGAGCCGCAGCCTCTCTACCAGCAGCCCACAGCTCCCGAGCACGCTCCCGACCCCCACGTCTGGGCACAGACCCCGCCGCCCGAGCCCGCCGGCCCTTCCCGCCACCTTCCGTACGGTGACGATCCGCGGACCGTTCAGTACACCGGCGTCGACGACCTCGTCACCCGGGCCGGTGAGGAGGAGCCCGCGCCGGACGCCTTCGCCCACCTCTACCGGGACCAGCAGGGCCTCGGCCGCCCGCCCGCCGCAGGCAATCCCGGCCCCGGTGAGCCCGAGCCCGAGCCGGTGCCCGCGGCGGCGCCGGCCCCCGCCGCGCCGAAGAAGTCCGGCGGCCGCGCCTCCGGCCTGCTGAAGTCCAGCGCCGTGATGGCCGCCGGCACGCTCGTCTCCCGCCTGACCGGATTCGTCCGCAGCCTGGTCATCACCGGAGCGCTGGGCGCCGCCCTGCTCGGTGACGCCTACACCGTCGCGGCGACCCTGCCGACGATGATCTACATCCTCACCGTCGGCGGCGGTCTGAACTCGGTCTTCGTACCGCAGCTCGTCCGCTCGATGAAGGACGACGAGGACGGCGGCGAGGCCTACGCCAACCGGCTGCTGACCCTGGTCATGGTCACCCTGGGCGTGATCGTCGCGCTCGCGGTGTTCGGCGCCCCGCTGCTGGTCCGCGCGATGTCGGACACCATCGCCGGAGACGCGGCCGCCAACAGCGTCGCGGTCACCTTCGCCCGCTTCTGCCTGCCCACGATCTTCTTCATGGGCGTGCACGTGGTCATGGGGCAGATCCTCAACGCGCGCGGCAAGTTCGGCGCCATGATGTGGACCCCGGTGCTGAACAACATCGTCGTGATCTTCACGTTCGGGATGTTCATCTGGGTCTACGGCACGTCCGCGGAGACCGGCATGCGCGTCGAGACGATCCCGGACGAGGGTGTCCGGCTGCTCGGCATCGGCACCCTGCTCGGCCTCGTCGTCCAGGCGCTGGCGATGATCCCGTACCTGCGTGAGGCGGGCTTCCGCTTCCGGCCCCGGTTCGACTGGAAGGGCCAAGGCCTCGGCAAGACGGTCAAACTCGCCAAGTGGACCGTCCTCTTCGTCCTCGCCAACCAGGCCGGTGTCGTCATCGTCACGCAGCTCGCCACGGCGGCCGGCAAGGCCTCAGGCAAGGACGGGGCGGGCATCCTCGCCTACTCCAACGCCCAGCTGATCTGGGGCATGCCGCAGGCCATCATCACCGTCTCCGTCATGGCCGCGCTGCTGCCGCGCATCTCCCGCGCCGCGCACGACAACGACCCGGGCGCCGTCCGCGACGACATCTCGCAGGGACTGCGGAACTCGGCCGTCGCGATCGTGCCGATCGCGTTCACCTTCCTCGCGCTCGGCCTGCCGATGTGCACCCTGCTCTTCGCGACCGCCTCCGACGAGGCCGCGCGCGGCATGGGGTACATGCTCATGGCCTTCGGCCTCGGCCTGATCCCGTACTCGGTGCAGTACGTCGTGCTGCGTGGGTTCTACGCGTACGAGGACACGCGTACGCCCTTCTACAACACCGTCATCGTGGCGGCCGTCAACGCGGCCGCGTCCGCGGTCTGCTACGTGGTGCTGCCGTCCCGGTGGGCCGTCGTCGGCATGGCCGCCTCGTACGGGCTCGCCTACGCCGTCGGTGTCGGGGTCGCCTGGCGCCGGCTGCGGAAGCGGCTCGGCGGCGATCTGGACGGCTCGCACGTCGTACGGACCTACGCGCGGCTGTGCATGGCGTCCATCCCGGCGGCGATGGCCGGCGGCGCCGTCGGTCTCCTCCTGCTGAGGACGCTGGGCGCGGGTGCCCTCCGCTCTCTGGTGGCGCTCGTCGCTGGTGGGGTGGTTCTGCTCGGCGTCTTCTTCGTAGCGGCGCGGAAAATGCGGATTCAGGAGCTCAACGCCATGGTGGGCATGGTCCGCGGCCGCCTGGGCCGCTGACGATCCGGCACGAGCGGGCCACCGGGGCAACCATCGTGGGCCACCGCGTGTCGTGCATGGCAGCGGACTGTGGGCACAATTGGCATGGCTGTTGGATATGGCGCAACGGATGGGGAGGCAGGAACGACGGTGGCGGAACGTAGCACGGCCGCCGTCGACGTGGCCGACAACAGCGGTGACGACCCGCTGACCGCGAAGGCGGACAAGGCCGCGGCCGACGGGGTGGCGGAAGCGCAGGACACGGCGGACGGATCCGCCGACAACACCGACGGCGAGCGGCGGACCGGCGGTCAGCCCTCCCGTGTGACACCCGAGCTGCACAGCGGCCACAAGCTGGCCAGACGCTACCGGCTCGAGGAGTGCGTCACCCGTCTGGACGGCTTCAGCAGCTGGCGTGCCGTCGACGAGAAGCTGCGTCGCGCCGTGGGGGTGCACGTGCTCCCCGCGAACCATCCCAGGGCCCGCTCGGTGCTGGCCGCGGCACGTTCCTCGGCGCTGCTCGGCGACCCCCGGTTCGTCCAGGTCCTGGACGCGGTCGAGGAGAACGAGCTCGTCTACGTCGTCCACGAATGGCTGCCGGACGCCACCGAGCTCACCGCCCTCCTCGCGGCCGGGCCGCTGGAGCCGCATGACGCGTACCAGCTCGTCAGCCAGGTCTCCCAGGCCATGGCCGCCGCTCACCGCGAGGGCCTCGCCCATCTCCGCCTCACCCCCGGCGCCGTCCTGCGGACCTCCAGCGGCCAGTGGCGCATCCGCGGGCTCGCCGTCAACGCCGCCCTGCGGGGCATCAGCGCCGAGCGCCCGCAGCGCACCGACACGGAGGCGATCGGCGCCCTGCTGTACGCGGCGCTGACCCAGCGCTGGCCGTACGAGGACGACGCACACGGCCTGTCCGGGCTGCCCAAGGGTGTCGGGCTCATCGCACCCGACCAGGTCCGGGCGGGGGTGCACCGCGGCCTGTCCGAGATCGCCATGCGCGCCCTCGCCAACGACGGGGCGACGGCCTCCCGCCAGGAACCCGCCTGCACCACCCCCGACGAGCTCGCCAAGGCCGTCGCGGCGATGCCCCGCATCCGCCCGCCGGAGCCTGAGTTCCCCGCCCCGCCGGACTACCAGCGCACGACCTACCAGCAGGGCACCTACGGCCGGCCCAAGCCGCGACCGGCCGCCACTGCCACCCAGCCGACGCCCATGCCGCCGCCCCCGCTGCAGAGCCGTACGGGCAAGGCACTGAAGTGGGCGGTGTCGGCACTCCTCATCGCCGCACTGGGCCTCGGCAGCTGGCAGGTGGCCGACAAGCTGCTCGACCAGCCCAAGGCCTCCGAGGACCCGAAGCCGAGGCAGACCACCTCCACGTCCGGTGGTGGAGGTCAGCAGAAGACGAGGGTCCCCGTCCCGCTGAAGATCCAGGAAGCCAGGGAGTACGCCCCCGACGGCTCCCCGCAGAACGTCAATGACGTCCAGAAGACCTACGACAACGACAGCGGCAGCTACTGGCGGACGAAGTACTTCCTCGACGGCCCGGAGCTCGAGCCCTCGATCAAGCAGGGTGTCGGCATCGTGTACGACCTCGGCGCGGACAAGGACGTCTCGGGCGTCTCCATAGGGTTGCGCTACGGCGGACCGCACACGACCATCACGCTCTACGCCGCCGATTCGCTGTCACCGTCCGGCTCCGTGGACACCATGAAGAAGATCGCTTCCGGACAGAGCAGCGGTACGAGCCTGCAGGTGTCCACCAAGGAGCCGGTGAAGAGCCGGTACGTGCTGCTGTGGATGACCGCGATGCCCTACTCGGCGCAGGACGGCTACAGCAGCGCGGGATACAAGCAGGCCATCACGGACGTGAAGTTCACCGGCTGACAGAGAGACGCGGGAGGGGGCGCACCGTTGGACGATGCCGAACTGGGCGGCACGAGCGACCAGGAACTACTGGCTCGCCATGTCAGCGGTGACCCTGACGCCTTCGGTGAGCTCGTGCGCCGCCACCGCGACCGGCTCTGGGCCGTCGCCCTGCGGACGCTGGGGGACAGGGAGGAAGCCGCCGACGCCGTCCAGGACGCCCTCGTCTCCGCCTTTCGGGCCGCCCACACCTTCCGCGGCCAGTCCGCCGTGACGACATGGCTGCACCGCATCACCGTGAACGCCTGCCTGGACCGGGCCCGCAAAGCCGCGTCCCGCAAGACCTCGCCCGTGGAGGACACCGAGCGGCTGGAGCAGCTGCTGGAGCCCCATGAGTCGGCCGAGGCACCTGCCGAGCGGCACGACCTTCACCGGGAGCTCCTGGCCGCGCTGGCGAAACTGCCTGCCGATCAGCGCGCCGCGCTGGTGCTGGTCGATATGCAGGGCTACCCCGTCGCGGAGGCCGCCCGCATCCTCGACGTGCCCACGGGAACGGTGAAGAGCCGGTGCGCCCGGGGGCGGGCGAGACTGCTCCCCCTGCTCACTCATCTGCGTGGTGACACCGTGGGTAAGGGTGGGTCCGAAGGGGGAAGGAACCGGACGCCAGGGACATCCGTCCCACCTGCGTCGGGAGCAAGCCGTGATGCAGGACCCCAGGATCCTGCTGCTGTGAAGGGCGGAGGTGGACGCGCGTGACATCCACGGCCGACACGACTCAGCATCCGGATGTCTCGGAGATCTCCGACCTCACCGAGGGGCTGCTCTCACCATCGCGTACCGCCGATCTGCGACGGCATCTGGACGACTGCGCACTGTGCGCCGATGTCCGTACCTCGCTGGAGGAGATCCGCGGGCTGCTCGGCACGCTTCCCGGGCCCGCCCGCATGCCGGCCGATGTCGCCGGGCGCATCGATGCCGCGCTGGCCGCCGAAGCGCTCCTGGACGCCACCGCTCCCGCTGCGAGTGAGCACGTTTCACGTGAAACATCGACCCCGCCGAAGCCGGCCGAGCGGACCCCCGCGGACCGTCCGGCCGGGCCTTCCTCCGGGCGGCCCGCCGGCCGGCCGAACGCGGCCTCGGGCCCCGGCCGCGCGGGTGCCGCGCGCCAGCGGCGTCGCAGGATGCTCCTCGGCACGGTCTTCGGCGCCGCGCTGGTCGCCGTGAGCGGGCTGCTCCTCCAGGGGATCCAGTCGTCAGGGGACGGGGGCGGTAACGCCCGGAAGGCCGACAGCCCTGTCACTGCCGCCGATACGGCGACTTTCTCCGGCGTCCCTCTCGACCATCATGTAGAGGCCCTGCTCGCCATGGAGACCTTCACCGCGACGCCGGAGAAGCAGGACCAGCGCAGCCTGGGGGCCAATTCGGTGAAGCGCTCAGGTGACGTGGCCGTCCCGGACTGTGTCCAGGCGGGGACCGGTCGTACCGAGCAGGCTCTCGCCGCTGAGCTGGGGGAATACCAGGGCAGGAAGGCTTTCCTCGTGGTCCTGCCGCACTCCGCGGACGCCCGACGGGTCGATGCGTACATCGTCGACGCGTCCTGCACCACGACGAAAGCACCCAAGGGAGACGTGCTGCTCACGCACTCCTACCCCCGTCCCTGACATCACGCTGCCGTGCCGCCTGGGCACTGCGGGAATGCGCGCCCCGTAGGATCCGTTGGGTGGGGTGAGAGTCCTTGACCCGGCCCCGTAGGCAGTAGGCAGTCTGCAGAGACGAGGAAGAAACCCGTGAGCGACGTCCGTAACGTGATCATTATCGGCTCCGGGCCCGCCGGCTACACGGCAGCGCTGTACACGGCGCGTGCCTCGCTGAAGCCGCTGGTCTTCGAAGGTGCCGTCACCGCCGGTGGTGCGCTCATGAACACGACCGAGGTGGAGAACTTCCCCGGTTTCCGTGACGGGATCATGGGCCCGGACCTCATGGACAACATGCGGGCCCAGGCCGAACGCTTCGGTGCCGAGCTCATCCCGGACGACGTCATCGCGGTGGACCTCGCCGGCGACATCAAGACCGTGACGGACACCGCCGGGACCGTTCACCGCGCGAAGGCCGTCATCGTCACCACCGGCTCTCAGCACCGCAAGCTCGGCCTGCCGAACGAGGACGCGCTGTCGGGCCGGGGCGTCTCGTGGTGCGCCACCTGCGACGGCTTCTTCTTCAAGGACCAGGACATCGCCGTGGTGGGCGGCGGTGACACCGCGATGGAGGAGGCGACCTTCCTCTCCCGGTTCGCCAAGTCCGTCACCATCGTCCACCGCCGGGACACCCTGCGCGCCTCCAAGGCCATGCAGGAGCGTGCCTTCGCCGACCCGAAGATCAAGTTCGCCTGGGACAGCGAGGTCGCCGAGATCCACGGTGAGCAGAAGCTGTCCGGTCTGACCCTGCGCAACACCAAGACGGGTGAGACCTCCGAGCTGTCGGCGACCGGTCTGTTCATCGCCGTGGGCCACGACCCGCGCACCGAGCTCTTCAAGGGCCAGCTCGAGCTGGACGACGAGGGCTACCTCAAGGTGGAGGCTCCGTCCACGCGCACGAACCTCACGGGCGTCTTCGCCGCCGGTGATGTGGTGGACCACACCTACCGCCAGGCGATCACCGCCGCCGGCACGGGCTGCTCCGCCGCCCTGGATGCCGAGCGCTACCTCGCCGCGCTCGGTGACAGCGAGAAGGCCGCCGAGCCGGAGAAGACCCCGGTCGTCTGACCGCACCCTGTTCCCCACTCCCACACCCCGTTGAAACAAGGAGGCTGCCGTGGCCGGCAACCTGCACGACGTGACCGACGACTCCTTCGAGGCCGAGGTCCTCAACAGCGAGAAGCCCGTACTCGTGGACTTCTGGGCCGCCTGGTGCGGTCCGTGCCGCCAGATCGCTCCGTCGCTGGAGGCCATCGCCGCTGAGCACAGCGAGGACATCAAGGTCGTCAAGCTGAACATCGACGAGAACCCGGCCACCGCTGCCAAGTACGGCGTCATGTCCATCCCGACGCTGAACGTCTACCAGAACGGCGAGGTCGTGAAGACGATCGTCGGCGCCAAGCCGAAGGCCGCGATCGTCCGCGATCTCGACCCCTTCATCGGTGGCGAGATCAGCAAGGCCTGACGCCTCCGTTTCACGTGAAACAGTGAGCGGCCCATCCCGGTCAGGGATGGGCCGCTCACTTTTCTGTCAGAGCGGGCGCAGCACCGGGTCCTTCTGGACCGCTCCTAGCAGGCGGTCGAGCGCCAGCTCCACGTCTTCCTTCCAGGAGAGTGTGGTGCGCAGCTCCAGCCGCAGCCGGGGATGGACCGGGTGCGGTCGGACGGTCTTGAACCCCACCGCCAGAAGGTGGTCGGCAGGCAGCACGCAAGCCGGCTCCTTCCAGCGAGCGTCTCCGAAGGCCTCGATCGCCTTGAAACCGCGCCGGAGCAGGTCCTTCGCCACGGTCTGCACCATCACCCGGCCGAGCCCCTGGCCCTGGTACCCCGGCATGATCCAGGCCGTCATCAGCTGCACGGCGTCGGGCGACAGGGGACTCGTCGGAAAGGCGGTCGAACGCGGCACATACGCGGGCGGCGCGTAGAGCACGAACCCGACCGGTACCTCGTCCACATAGACGACGCGACCGCAGGATCCCCAGTCCAACAGGACCGCGGAGATCCAGGCCTCCTTCTCCAGATCGGGAGTTCCGGCCTTTACCGCGGCCTCTCCGCTGACCGGGTCAAGTTCCCAGAAGACACACGTTCGGCAACGCTTGGGGAGATCCGGGAGGTTGTCCAGCGTGAGCGGTACGAGCCGACGCCCCATGAAGGCTGTTCCTCACTTCCTTCGCGTGCCGCCCCGAGAGCGGCTGCCAGCGCGCTCCGTTCCCGGAGCAGGCTGCCGATGAACCCACCGACCGCACCGAGTCCCAGGCCTGCTGTCACCAGTCGGCCGCGGCTCACCTCTCGCATGCCCGGTTCTCCCTCCATAGTGGGTCAGGGGGATGCGCATACCAGAACGCATCGTATCGATCGGGCGATGACACGCATACGGGAAGACGGCAAAGGGCGGGCCGTGTACCGGTGAACACCGGTACACGGCCCGCCCTCACGGCTGCGCCGAACGAGGGTCAGCCCTGGTCGTCCTGCTGCTCCTGCTCCGCGAGGCCCTGCGCCAGAACGCGTCCTTCGCCAGGGGCGAGGGTCGACAGGATCCGGTCGAGATCCTCCATCGAGGCGAACTCGACGACGATCTTGCCCTTCTTCTGTCCGAGGTCGACCTTCACCCGGGTCTCAAAGCGGTCCGACAGCCGGGTGGCGAGCTCGCTCAGCGCCGGCGACACCCGGGCACCGGCCCGCGGCCCCTTCGGCTTGGCCGGAACACCGCTGGGCTCCGACTCCATCAGCTTCACGATCTCCTCGACCCCGCGCACCGAGAGGCCTTCGGCCACGATGCGGTACGCCAGTTTGTCCTGCGCCTCGGGGTCCTCCACCGACAGCAGCGCCCGGGCGTGCCCGGCCGACAGCACACCGGCGGCCACCCTGCGCTGAACGGGCGGCGACAGCCGCAGCAGCCGCAGCGTGTTGGAGACCTGGGGACGCGAGCGCCCGATCCGGTCGGCCAGCTGGTCGTGGGTGCAGTTGAAGTCCTTCAGAAGCTGGTCGTAGGCAGCGGCCTCCTCCAGCGGGTTCAGCTGCGCCCGGTGCAGGTTCTCCAGCAGGGCGTCCAGCAGCAGCTTCTCGTCCTCGGTCGCACGGACGATCGCGGGGATGCGCTCCAGCCCTGCCTCCCGGCAGGCCCGCCAGCGCCGCTCGCCCATGATCAGCTCATAGCGCTCGGGGCCCAGCTGCCGTACGACCACCGGCTGGAGCAGCCCCACCTCCTTGATCGAGGTGACCAGCTCGGCCAGCGCATCCTCGTCGAACACCTCACGCGGCTGGCGAGGGTTCGGCGTGATCGCGTCCAGCGGCAGCTCGGCGAAGTGCGCCCCGGCCGGCGTCTCACCCTCGGGTACCGCCTCCGGCTCCGGCTGCACTGACAGCGCCGGTTCCACGGGCCCGGAGGCGTTCGGAAGCGTCGCGACCTTGGCGGCCGCCACCCCCCGCTCCGCCGTCAGTGCGGGAATGGCCCCCGGAGAGGTGGACCCGACTCCCACCGAAGGCGCCTGCCTCTCCTGGGGAGCAGCGGGGATCAGCGCACCGAGCCCACGCCCCAGTCCCCTACGTCGCTCGCTCACTGGATCCCCTCCGACATGCTGTGCTTGCTGATCTGGCTGCCCACGTGGGCGTGCTGCGGGTCGTAGTAGACACCAGCCCCCCGCAGGGCGATCTCGCGGGCCGCCTCCAAGTACGAGAGCGCACCGCTGGAGCCCGGGTCGTACGTCAGCACCGTCTGCCCATAGCTGGGTGCCTCCGAGATGCGGACGGACCGCGGAATGCTGGTCCGCAGCACCTCGTCACCGAAGTGGCTGCGCACCTCGTCGGCGACCTGCGAGGCGAGCCTGGTCCGGCCGTCGTACATGGTGAGCAGGATCGTCGAGACATGGAGCGTGGGGTTGAGGTGCCCGCGTACCAGCTCGACATTGCGCAGAAGCTGCCCCAGCCCTTCCAGCGCGTAGTACTCGCACTGGATGGGGATCAGCACCTCCGCGCCCGCCACCATGGCGTTGACCGTCAGCAGTCCCAGCGACGGAGGGCAGTCGATGAGGATGTAATCCAGCGGCTGCTCATACGCCTGGATCGCCCGCTGCAGTCGACTCTCCCGCGCCACGAGCGAGACCAGCTCGATCTCCGCACCGGCGAGATCGATGGTGGCCGGGGCACAGAAGAGGCCTTCGACGTCCATGACGGGCTGGACCACGTCGGAGAGCGGCTTGCTCTCCACCAGGACGTCGTAGATCGAAGGAACTTCGGCATGGTGGTCGATCCCGAGCGCCGTGGAGGCGTTGCCCTGCGGGTCCAAGTCGATGACCAGCACACGTGCGCCGTGCAGAGCCAGAGAGGCGGCGAGGTTGACCGTCGTGGTCGTCTTTCCTACCCCGCCCTTCTGGTTGGCGACCACCATGATGCGGGTCTGCTGAGGGCGGGGAAGCCCCTCACCGGCACGGCCCAGCGCCTCCACCGCCAGTTGGGCAGCATGACCAATGGGGGTGTCGTCCATCGGGGGCGGTGTTTCACGTGAAACATCCTCCCCCGCCGATTCGGTACGGGGACCGGGGACCGGATCGGTCATCGGTCCCGCGATGTTGGCGTCGGACCGCAAGGATTCACTCTCCTCGGCTTCAGGCTCGCGATGGGGAGAGCCTGCCATGCTTTCGGGGTCGTGAACCAGCGAGGCCCGTGGTTCTGTGGAGAACTCCACCTCTGTGGACAGCTCTGTAACCCCCACGGGGGGCTTACGGCCGCGCGGCGTGGCAGCCGCGCGGCCGCGGCTGATGATTCCCTGCAGCAGTGAGCGACGTTTCACGTGAAACATTGATGCACTCGCCGCCCAGCGCGGGCATCACGACACTCCGAAATGCGTACGTATGAGGATCGACAGCGGGAAAACCTCGCCCGGGCCCTCAGCGACGACGGCGGGACGTCCGCGCGGCCTTGGCGCGCTTGGCGGCGAACCGAACCCCACCAGGGCTCTCGCCAACCTCCACCCGTACGACCGTCGACAACGGGTCGACGATGCCCTCACCGACGTGCAGCACCGAGGTCTGGACGACACCCAGCTTGCTGAGCGCGGCCCGGGCGCCCTGGAGCTCTTCCTCCGCGGTATCGCCCTTCAGCGCGAGCATCTCGCCGTAGGGACGCAGCAGCGGTACACCCCAGCCCGCCAGACGATCGAGCGGCGCAACGGCACGGGCGGTCACCACATGGACCGGCGGCAGCTTGCCCAGCACTTCCTCGGCACGGCCGCGCACCACGGTCACATGGTCCAGGCCGAGCAGCTCGACGACCTCCTGGAGGAAGTTCGTACGGCGCAGGAGCGGCTCGAGGAGCGTGATCTTCAGGTCCGGGCGGACCAGCGCCAGCGGGATGCCCGGCAGGCCGGCACCGGAGCCGACGTCGCAGACCGTGACACCCTCGGGCACGACCTCCGAGAGCACCGCGCAGTTCAGCAGGTGGCGCTCCCACAGCCGTGGCACCTCACGGGGCCCGATCAGGCCGCGCTTGACCCCCGCGTCCGCGAGAAGCTCGGCGTACCGGACAGCTTCCGGGAAGAACTCGCCGAATACCGTCCGCGCTTCTTGGGGCGCATGGGGAAGCTCTTCTGCCTCCGTCACGGGGAACCGTCCTTCCGTACCGCATTGGCGCACCGCAGTGCCGAGCGGCAGTGCAGTGCTGAGTATCAGGCTGACAAAGATCGGCCCCGCCTGCGAACAGACGGGGCCGACATGAAGGGAGACTCAGGCAGGGAGCACGACGACGAAGCGCTGCGGCTCCTCGCCCTCGGACTCGCTGCGCAGGCCGGCGGCGGCCACCGCGTCGTGCACGACCTTCCGCTCGAACGGGGTCATCGGCTTGAGCTTCACCGGCTCACCCGTGCTCTTGACGTCGGCCGCGGCCTGGGCGCCCAGCTCGGCGAGCTCGGTGCGCTTCTTGGCCCGGAAGCCGGCGATGTCGAGCATGAGGCGGCTGCGGTCGCCGGTCTCCCGGTGCACGGCGAGGCGGGTCAGCTCCTGAAGCGCCTCCAGCACCTCACCGTCGCGCCCCACGAGCTTCTGCAGGTCGCGGCTGCCCGTGTCGCTGACGATCGAGACCGCGGCGCGGTCCGCCTCGACGTCCATGTCGATGTCGCCGTCGAGGTCGGCGATGTCGAGCAGACCCTCGAGGTAGTCAGCCGCGATCTCGCCTTCCTGCTCCAGGTGGGTCAGGGTGTCGACACCCTCGGCGGCGGCGGAGGTGGTGCCTTCCGTCACGGATGGACTCCTTCTTACTTCTTGGACGACGGGTGCTTGGGCCGCTGCTGGCCCTTGCGCTGTCCGGACTTGGCTTGGCGTGCGGAACCTCCGGCGGCCCCGCCCTCCTGCTTCGGCTTGGCGTCCTGAGGCTCGTCGGCCTTCTTCTCCAGGGACGTCTTCGCCGCACCCTGCGGGGTGGCGGGACCGGCCTGGCGCTTCGCCTTGGGCTGGCGCTTGGGCTGCTGGCGGCGGGCCGCCGCGGCGCTCTGCGCCTCGGCGACGGCCGGGTCCACCGTGGCCACGGTGCCGTCGGCCTGGGCCGAGAACCCGGCCTTGGCCAGGGCGCCGATGAAGCGGCGCTCGTTGTCGTTGCGGTCCGGGCCCTTGGCCACGATCGCCTGGACGACGCTGCGGCGGCGGCGACCGCGGACCTCACCGTGCGAGGTGACGCTCTTCAGCAGGCGCTGCAGGTACTGGTCCTGGGCCTTGCTTCCCGGCGTCGGGTTCTGGTTGATCACGTACATCTGCTGGCCCATGGTCCACACGTTGGTGGTCAGCCAGTAGACGAGGACACCGACCGGGAAGTTGATGCCCATGACGGCGAAGATCACCGGGAAGATGTACATCAGCATCTTCTGCTGCTGCATGTACGGGGTCTTCACCGTCAGGTCGACGTTCTTCTGCATCAGCTGGCGCTGGGTGAAGAACTGCGACAGCGACATCAGGATGATCATGACCGCGGTGACGATCCGAACGTCCAGCAGTGAGGCGTTGAGGGCCTCGACCTTGCCCGGGTCGTCCATGAACTTGGCCGCGATCGGGGCCCCGAAGATGTGGGCCTCACGAGCGCTGTCGACCAGCCGCTGGTTGAGGACGCCGATCTCGTCACCCGAAGCGATCTTGCTCAGTACGTGGTACAGCGCGAAGAAGAACGGCGACTGCGCCAGGATGGGAAGGCACGAGGAGAGCGGGTTGGTGCCCGTCTCCTTGTACAGCTTCATCATCTCTTCGGACTGACGCTGCTTGTCGTTCTTGTAGCGCTCCTGGATCGCCTTCATCTTCGGCTGGAGCGCCTGCATGCCACGGGTCGACTTGATCTGCTTGACGAAGAGCGGGATCAGGCAGATCCGGATGAGCACCACGAGGGACACGATGGACAGGCCCCAGGCCCAGCCGGTATCGGGACCGAAGATCGCCCCGTACAGCTTGTGGAACTGGACGATGATCCATGAGACGGGCGTGGTGATGAAGGCGAACAGACTGGCAATCGTGTCCACTAATCAGGCTCCTTGAGCATTGGGCGAGGTCTCTGCGGCCGGGCTCGGATCGGCGGAGTGCCCGCCCTTGCCACCGCGCAGCGCGGCACGCAGCAGTTCGTGCCAGCGCGGGCGCTTCCGTGGAGGGACATGGTCCACACCGCCCGGCGACCACGGGTTGCACCGCAGGATCCGCCAGGCGGTCAGGGCCGTGCCCTTCACCGCGCCGTGCCGGTCGATCGCCGTATATCCGTAGTGGGAACACGACGGGTAGTACCGGCAGACAGGGCCGAGCAGCGGGCTGATCGTCCACTGGTACAGCTTGATCAGAGCCAGCAGCGGGTACTTCATCGCGCGCCCCCTCCCAGCAACCGCTGAAGGGCGGCGTCCAGGTCTCGGGCCAGCTGTGCGTGATCGGCGTCACCCGCTCCGGGCAGCGCCCGTACTACCACCAGGCTACCGGGGGGCAGGGCGGGCAGCCGGTCGCGCATCAGGTGCCGCAATCGGCGCTTCACCTGGTTGCGGACGACCGCACCGCCCACGGCCTTGCTGACGACGAAACCCGCACGTGTCGGGGGAGCGCTCTCCCCTGACGCGTGCGGGTCCGTTGCACCGCTGCGTAGATGGACGACGAGGAACGGGCGGCCGGCCCGGCGTCCTCGGCGTACCGCGGTCGCGAAGTCCTCGCGCCGCCTCAGCCGATTCTCGGTAGGCAGCACGTCATGACCTGTTTAAGCGATCAGGCGGACAGGTTGGCGCGACCCTTGCTGCGGCGGTTCGCCAGGATGGCGCGGCCGGCACGGGTGCGCATGCGCAGACGGAAGCCGTGGGTCTTGGCACGACGACGGTTGTTCGGCTGGAAGGTGCGCTTGCTCACTCGGGGGCTCCAGAAATGATTCGTTGGTGGCGGGACATCGCCTGGCTGTCACCGTGCGCCCACGAGTAGCTCGCAATACGCCCGAGTGCACCGCTTCACGATCACTGACCGTGATCTTTGCCCATCGGAGGCAGGCGGCAGCAGCCATCGACAACTCGACCTGGTTACGGTACGCGCGGCTACGCCATCCGGTCAAACCGGCACCGCGCCGGGCCCCGCTGTGCACAGGCTGTGGACAACAACTTGAACCACGTGAGCCGCCACGACTACCGTGGCTGAACTCGGATTCTTTCCGTTGTGTCCTTGCCTGTCCGTCCCGTCCCGTCCCGAGAACCACACATTCGTGGGACCTGTGAGAGAGCGTGCCTTGTGG
Organism: Streptomyces sp. NPDC030862; assembly: GCF_055571835.1. NCBI lineage: Bacteria > Bacillati > Actinomycetota > Actinomycetes > Kitasatosporales > Streptomycetaceae > Streptomyces > Streptomyces sp. NPDC030862. The sequence goes on from NZ_JBVIEN010000003.1 coordinate 204,148, forward strand.
CTGACGTACCTGCTGATCTTGCCGCAGTGTGGCCACGCGTGCTCGAGCAGCTCCTCGGTGAAGGCCAGCAAGGCATCGAGCCCAAGGACAAGCAGTGGGTCGAGCGGTGCCAGCCGCTCGCCCTGGTGGCCGACACGGCGCTCCTCGCCGTACCCAACGAGTGGGGCAAGCGGGTCCTGGAGGGCCGGCTCGCACCGCTGATCAGCGACACGCTCAGCCGCGAGTGCGGGCGCCCCATCCGGATCGCGATCACCGTCGACGACTCCGCGGGCGAGCCGCCCGCACCTCCGGCGCCCCCCGGCCGGCAGCAGCCGCGCTACGACGACTACGGCCACCGGCCGATGCCCGACGACGGGCTGCCGACCGCGCGCCCGGCCTACCCCGAGTACCAGCAGCACCGCCCGGAGCCCGGCGCCTGGCCGCGCACCCAGGAGGACCTCTCCTGGCAGCAGCAGCGCCTCGGCGGGTTCCAGGAGCGCGACCCGTACGCGGGCCCCCGCCCCCAGCAGCCGCACCACGACTACCGCGGCCCGCAGCGCTCCGAGCACGGGGCGTCGTCGCCGTACGAGCCCCAGCGCGACGGGCGGCGCGAGATGCCGGAGCCGCAGTCGCCGTCGCAGTCCCACCCGGGCCCGGCCGGCCCTGGCGGTGCGTCAGTCACGGGCGGCACCGGGCCTGGAGGGGGCGCGGGGGCAGGAGGCGGACGGCCCGGTGAGCAGCACGCGCGGCTCAACCCCAAGTACCTCTTCGACACCTTCGTCATCGGCTCGTCGAACCGGTTCGCGCACGCGGCCGCCGTCGCGGTCGCGGAGGCGCCGGCCAAGGCGTACAACCCGCTCTTCATCTACGGCGAGTCGGGCCTCGGCAAGACGCACCTGCTGCATGCGATCGGCCACTACGCGCGGAGCCTGTACCCCGGTACGCGTGTGCGGTACGTGAGCTCGGAGGAGTTCACCAACGAGTTCATCAACTCCATCCGCGACGGCAAGGGCGACACCTTCCGCAAGCGCTACCGCGATGTGGACATCCTGCTCGTCGACGACATCCAGTTCCTGGCGAGCAAGGAGTCGACGCAGGAGGAGTTCTTCCACACCTTCAACACGCTCCACAACGCCAACAAGCAGATCGTGCTCTCCTCCGACCGGCCGCCCAAGCAGCTGATGACGCTGGAGGACCGGCTGCGCAACCGCTTCGAGTGGGGCCTGACCACCGACGTACAGCCGCCGGAGCTGGAGACACGGATCGCGATCCTCCGCAAGAAGGCGGTGCAGGAGCAGCTCAACGCCCCGCCGGAGGTCCTGGAGTTCATCGCCTCCCGGATCTCGCGCAACATCCGCGAGCTGGAGGGCGCGCTGATCCGTGTGACGGCGTTCGCCAGCCTCAACCGGCAGCCGGTGGACCTGGTCCTGACGGAGAGCGTCCTCAAGGACCTCATCCCGGGCGGCGAGGACGCGGCACCCGAGATCACGGCCGGCGCCATCATGGCGGCGACCGCGGACTACTTCGGCCTGACGGTGGAGGACCTGTGCGGCTCGTCGCGCAGCCGCGTGCTGGTCACCGCCCGGCAGATCGCCATGTACCTGTGCCGGGAGCTGACCGACCTGTCGCTGCCGAAGATCGGCGCCCAGTTCGGCGGCCGCGACCATACGACGGTGATGCACGCGGACCGCAAGATCCGTGCGCTCATGGCGGAGCGGCGCTCGATCTACAACCAGGTCACCGAGCTCACGAACCGCATCAAGAATGGCTGAGGCACCGCTGACGGCACCGCTGAGGCGCGGCTGACACACGGCTACGGCTACGGCACGGCACGGGACGGCTGCTGCGCACGGCTGCGGCCCCGCTGCGCGCGGCTGAAGCGGGGCGGAAACCCCTTCCAAGGGCGCTCCTGGGACCCGTCCCGGGGGCGCCCTTCGTCATGTCCGCCCCCGCTGCGGACACGCCGCTGTTCGAATACGTACGGCTCCGGGACCCTTCTCCACAGATTCGGGGGAGATCTTCGGTCCACAGGGTGGGGACTGTCGAGTTGTCCAGACAGCGTCCACAGGCGAGCCTGTTGGTATCGCGTTCCCCCAGGTCAGCGGGTTGTGGAATTGTGGCCGAGCGCCCTCCACAACCTGTGGATGAAGATTTCTTCCACAGGCGGCCGACCCGGTTGTCCACCGGCGGCCCACAGGCAACGGTCCATGGTCCACAGCTTCTCCACACCGCTGTCCACTGTTCGGCAACGCAACACCCGAGCTCACCGGCCGGAGTGAAAGCGGTCACACGAAGATGCCGGATTGGGCTGTGGGGAAGCTGGGTAAAACTGGGGACGGCGCTGGGGAGAACCCTGTGTGTGCTGTGCATCGCGTGTGCACAACTTCGGCGCGTCCACAGACGGCCCCGGTTGTCCACGGGTGCCGCCCACAGGGGCGGTGGACAAAAAACGCGGCCTGACCTGCGCGGACGACGTTATCCACCGTTTCCACAGGCCCTACTACTACTCCCACTTAGAGTTACCGGGGAATTCGCTTCGAAGAGGGCCCTGTGCACAACTCGGCGCCGGAGCCCCAACCGCCTCATGGCTCGACTTGACCCCGAGCCGCACCGACTGTCCGCGGCGTGCGTCAGACTGGTTCTCGCAGTCGACGAAGAGCCAGCAACAGCAGGAGGCGGTTCCGGTGAAGATCCGGGTGGAGCGCGATGTACTCGCGGAGGCGGTGGCCTGGGTGGCCCGCAGCCTCCCGGCCCGTCCGCCGGCGCCCGTACTCGCGGGCCTTCTTCTGAAGGCCGAGGACGGCGCGCTCAGCTTCTCCAGCTTCGACTACGAGGTCTCCGCGCGGGTCTCGGTCGAGGCCGAGGTGGAGGAGGACGGCACCGTCCTGGTCTCCGGCCGCCTGCTGGCCGACATCTGCCGCGCCCTCCCCAACCGCCCGGTGGAGATTTCCACAGACGGTGTACGGGCGACCGTGGTCTGCGGCTCCTCCCGCTTCACCCTCCACACCCTGCCTGTGGAGGAGTACCCGGCGCTGCCGGAGATGCCGTCCGCGACCGGCACCGTGCCCGGCGAGGTCTTCGCCTCCGCCGCCGCCCAGGTCGCCATCGCGGCGGGCCGCGACGACACGCTGCCCGTCCTCACCGGCGTACGGATCGAGATCGAGGGCGACACGGTCACGCTGGCGTCCACCGACCGCTACCGCTTCGCCGTCCGCGAGTTCCTGTGGAAGCCGGAGTCGCCGGACGCCTCCGCCGTCGCCCTGGTGCCCGCCAAGACGCTGCTGGACACCGCGAAGTCGCTGACCAGCGGCGACACGGTCACGCTGGCGCTGTCGGGCTCCGGCAAGGGCGAGGGCCTCATCGGTTTCGAGGGCGCCGGCCGGCGGACCACCACCCGTCTCCTCGAGGGCGACCTGCCGAAGTACCGGACGCTCTTCCCGACGGAGTTCAACTCGGTCGCGGTGATCGAGACCGCGCCGTTCGTCGAGGCCGTCAAGCGTGTGGCCCTCGTCGCCGAGCGGAACACTCCGGTCCGGCTCACCTTCGAGCAGGGCGTCCTCATCCTGGAGGCCGGTTCCAGCGACGACGCACAGGCTGTGGAGCGCGTCGACGCGCAGCTGGAGGGCGACGACATCTCGATCGCCTTCAACCCGACCTTCCTGCTGGACGGTCTGAGCGCGATCGACTCCCCGGTCGCCCAGCTGTCCTTCACCACGTCCACCAAGCCCGCCCTGCTGAGCGGCAAGCCGGCCGTCGACGCCGAGGCGGACGAGGCCTACAAGTACCTGATCATGCCGGTGCGCCTCAGCGGCTGAGCGGGCCGAACCGCGGTCCGGGGGCCGCTCGGCCGAGCAGCCGAGTGAGCGCCCGACCCCACAGGTGTGCACCCGCGTCCGGGCGTAGTCTCGGACGCGGGTACGAACTCGGCACACAAACGATTGAGGAATGTCTGATGGAGCTCGGTCTCGTCGGTCTCGGCAAGATGGGCGGCAACATGCGCGAGCGCATCCGCCGCGCCGGTCACACCGTCATCGGGTACGACCGCAACCCGGACCTCGCCGACGTCCACAGCCTCGAGGAGCTTGTGAGCAAGCTCAAGGGCCCGCGCGTCGTGTGGGTCATGGTCCCCGCGGGCGCCGCGACGCAGTCCACCATCGACGAGCTCGCCGAGCTGCTCTCGCCCGGCGACGTGGTCGTCGACGGCGGCAACTCCCGCTGGACGGATGACGAGAAGCACGCCGAGGAGCTGGCCGCCAAGGGCATCGGCTTCGTCGACTGCGGCGTCTCCGGCGGCGTCTGGGGCCTGGAGAACGGCTACGCGCTGATGTACGGCGGCGACGCCGAGAACGTCGCGAAGGTCCAGCCGATCTTCGACGCGCTGAAGCCCGAGGGCGAGTTCGGCTCCGTCCACGCGGGCAAGGTCGGCGCCGGCCACTTCGCGAAGATGGTCCACAACGGCATCGAGTACGCCATGATGCAGGCCTACGCCGAGGGCTGGGAGCTGCTGGAGGCCGTCGACTCCGTCACGGACGTGCGCGAGGTCTTCCGCTCCTGGCAGCAGGGCACGGTCATCCGTTCCTGGCTGCTCGACCTCGCGGTCAACGCGCTGGACGAGGACGAGCACCTGGAGCAGCTGCGCGGCTACGCCCAGGACTCCGGCGAGGGCCGCTGGACCGTCGAGGCCGCCATCGACAACGCGGTGCCGCTGCCCGCGATCACGGCGTCACTGTTCGCGCGGTTCGCGTCCCGGCAGGACGACTCGCCGCAGATGAAGATGATCGCCGCGCTGCGCAACCAGTTCGGTGGCCACGCGGTCGAGAAGAAGAACTAGCGAAGCAGCACCAGCACAAAGGCATCCACAGGCTGTGCACATCTCGGTGTGCACGGCCATGCCGGGGGAAGGTCGGCGCACATCATGCACGTCACGCATCTGTCGCTGGCCGACTTCCGCTCGTACGCCCGGGTCGAGGTCCCGCTCGAGCCGGGCGTCGGCGTTTTCGTCGGCGCGAACGGCCAGGGCAAGACCAACCTCGTCGAGGCGGTCGGCTATCTCGCCACGCTCGGCAGCCACCGGGTCTCGTCCGACGCTCCACTGGTACGGATGGGGGCCGAGCGCGCCGTCATCCGCGCGGCCGTCCGGCAGGGCGAGCGGTCACAGCTGGTCGAGCTGGAGCTCAACCCGGGGCGGGCGAACCGGGCCCGGATCAACCGGTCCTCGCAGGTCAGGCCGCGCGATGTGCTGGGCATCGTACGGACCGTGCTCTTCGCGCCGGAAGACCTGGCGCTCGTCAAGGGCGATCCGGGGGAGCGGCGGCGCTTCCTCGACGAGCTGGTCACCGCGCGCTCGCCGCGGATGGCGGGGGTGCGCTCCGACTACGAGCGGGTGCTCAAGCAGCGCAACACCCTGCTGAAGTCGGCGGCCATGGCGCGGCGGCACGGCGGGCGCTCCATGGACCTCTCCACGCTGGACGTGTGGGACCAGCACCTCGCGCGTACGGGCGCGGAGCTGCTGGCGCAGCGGATCGACCTCGTCGCGACGTTGCAGCCGTTGGCCGACAAGGCGTACGAGCAGCTCGCGCCGGGCGGCGGGCCGGTGTCGCTGGAGTACCGGGGGCCGGTCGCCGCCGGGGTGCACGGGCGGGAGGCGCTGTACGAGGGGCTCCTCGCGGCGCTGGCCGAGGTGCGCAAGCAGGAGATCGAGCGGGGCGTCACGCTGGTGGGCCCCCACCGTGACGATCTGGTGCTCAAGCTGGGCGAGCTGCCCGCGAAGGGGTACGCCAGCCATGGCGAGTCCTGGTCCTACGCCCTGGCGCTGCGGCTGGCCTCGTACGACCTGCTGCGCTGGGAGGGTAACGAGCCGGTGCTCGTCCTCGACGACGTCTTCGCGGAGCTGGACGCGCGGCGGCGCGAGCGGCTGGCGGAGCTGGTGGCGCCGGGGGAGCAGGTGCTGGTGACGGCGGCGGTCGACGATGACGTGCCGGGGGTGCTGGCGGGTGTGAGGTACGCGGTGTCGGAGGGGACGGTGGAGCGGCTGTGACGGGCATGTCCGTACCCGGGCCCTCTTCCGTACCCGGGCCCTCTTCCGTGCCCGGGTCTCCTTTGCCGGGGGCTTCTGTACCGGGTCCTCCTCTGCCCGGGCCTTCCGTACCGGAGCCGTCGGGCGTCGACCTGGCGCGGGTCGCGCTGCGCGCGGCGAAGGAGCAGGCGAAGGCGCGGGGCGCGGCGGCGCAGCAGAAGAAGCAGGCGCGGCGGGGCGGCGGCCTGCGCTCGGGCGCGCGGGCGGACGGGCGCGATCCGCTGCCGCTGGGCGCCGCGATCAACCGGCTGATCACCGAGCGCGGGTGGGAGACCCCGGCGGCGGTCGGCGGTGTGATGGGCCGGTGGCCGCAGATCGTGGGCGAGGACCTGGCGAAGCACTGCGTACCGCTGCGGTACGACGAGGACCCGGAGGAGCGGGTGCTCACGGTGCAGTGCGACTCCACGGCGTGGGCGACGCAGCTGCGGCTGCTGGCGCCGCGGCTGGTGGCGCGGCTGAACGAGGACCTGGGGCAGGGAACCGTGCGGGTCATCAAGGTGCTGGGGCCCGGGGGGCCGCGGCGGGGGTACGGGCCGCTGCGGGCGCCGGGGAGTGTGGGGCCGGGGGACACGTACGGCTGACGTGGCCGGTGCTCGTCCCCCACCCCACCCCTCCCCTTCCCTTGACCGAGGGCTCGGCCCCGGACACCCATTCCTTCCCCCGTATCCCCTCGCGCGCCCGAACCCCCACCCACCCCCGGGCCGACGCCCCTGCGACCCCCGCGACCCCCGTGACAGACGCGAAGAGTGAGGCCCCCGTCACCGTCGCTGGAGGTTGACAGGTCGAAGCGCTGAGTGGCGGTGTGAGCCTCTTGAAGCCCCTTCCCGGATATGGGGAGTAGGTGGGCGCCGGTTCAGGGCGGCACATGCGTACTCAGGTACCGGCAAACCCCCATGAGTGTCGGCGTCACCGGTACACTGGTAGGTAATCCCGCCCACTGCGGAACATGTCGAACGACGCAGCCGCTCCCGGACCCCCGGAGAGACGGCTTGTGCTGTGCCAGAAAGGGCGCTTCGTGGCCGATTCCGGCAACCCCAACGAGAACATTCCGTCCACTGCTGCCGGCGCGACGACGCCATCCTCGTCGTCGTACGACGCCAGCGCGATCACCGTCCTCGAGGGTCTGGACGCGGTCCGCAAGCGACCCGGCATGTACATCGGGTCGACCGGCGAGCGTGGACTGCACCACCTGGTGTACGAGGTGGTCGACAACTCCGTCGACGAGGCCCTGGCCGGGCACGCGGACACCATCGACGTCACCATCCTCGCGGACGGTGGCGTCAAGGTCGTGGACAACGGGCGCGGTATCCCCGTGGACATCCACCCCGTCGAGAAGAAGCCGGCCGTCGAGGTCGTGCTCACCGTGCTGCACGCGGGCGGCAAGTTCGGCGGCGGCGGTTACGCCGTCTCCGGTGGTCTGCACGGCGTGGGTGTGTCCGTCGTGAACGCCCTGTCGTCGCGGGTCTCCGTGGAGATCAAGCGGGACGGGTTCCGCTGGACCCAGGACTACAAGCTGGGCGTGCCCACCGCCCCGCTGGCCAAGCACGAGGCGGTCGAGGACTCAGGCACCTCGGTGACCTTCTGGGCCGACCCGGACATCTTCGAGACGACCGAGTACTCCTTCGAGACGCTCTCGCGCCGCTTCCAGGAGATGGCCTTCCTCAACAAGGGCCTGCGGATCTCGCTGACCGACGAGCGCGAGTCGGCCAAGGCGACGATGAACGCCGACGACCCCGACGCGGCGGAGACCGCCGAGGAGGCGCCGGCGCGCACCGTCTCGTACTACTACGAGGGCGGCATCGTCGACTTCGTGAAGTACCTGAACTCGCGCAAGGGCGAGCTCATCCACCCCACGGTGATCTCGGTGGAGTCCGAGGACAAGGAGCGCATGCTCTCGGTCGAGATCGCCATGCAGTGGAACTCGCAGTACACCGAGGGCGTGTACTCCTTCGCGAACACCATCCACACCCACGAGGGCGGTACGCACGAAGAGGGCTTCCGCGCCGCGCTCACCGGTCTGGTGAACCGTTACGCGCGCGACAAGAAGCTGCTGCGCGAGAAGGACGACAACCTCACCGGTGAGGACATCCGCGAGGGTCTGACGGCGATCATCTCCGTCAAGCTGGGCGAGCCGCAGTTCGAGGGCCAGACCAAGACCAAGCTGGGCAACACCGAGGCGAAGACGTTCGTCCAGAAGGTCGTCAACGAGCACCTGACGGACTGGTTCGACCGCAACCCCAACGAGGCCGCGGACATCATCCGCAAGTCTATCCAGGCCGCCACCGCCCGCGTCGCCGCCCGCAAGGCGCGTGACCTGACGCGGCGCAAGGGCCTGCTGGAGTCGGCGTCCCTGCCGGGCAAGCTGTCCGACTGCCAGTCGAACGACCCGTCCAAGTGCGAGATCTTCATCGTCGAGGGCGACTCCGCCGGCGGCTCGGCCAAGTCCGGCCGCAACCCCGAGTACCAGGCCATCCTGCCGATCCGAGGCAAGATCCTGAACGTCGAGAAGGCCCGGATCGACAAGATCCTCCAGAACACCGAGGTCCAGGCGCTGATCTCCGCCTTCGGCACCGGGGTCCACGAGGACTTCGACATCTCCAAGCTCCGCTACCACAAGATCATCCTCATGGCGGACGCCGACGTCGACGGCCAGCACATCAACACGCTGCTGCTGACCTTCCTCTTCCGCTTCATGCGGCCGCTGGTCGAGGCCGGGCACGTGTACCTGTCGCGCCCGCCGCTGTACAAGATCAAGTGGGGCCGGGACGACTTCGAGTACGCGTACTCGGACCGTGAGCGCGATGCGCTCGTCGAGCTCGGCAAGCAGAACGGCAAGCGCATCCGCGAGGACTCGATCCAGCGCTTCAAGGGTCTGGGCGAGATGAACGCCGAGGAACTGCGCATCACCACCATGGACCAGGACCACCGGGTGCTCGGCCAGGTCACGCTGGACGACGCGGCCCAGGCCGACGACCTGTTCTCGGTGCTGATGGGTGAGGACGTGGAGGCGCGGCGCTCGTTCATCCAGCGCAACGCCAAGGACGTTCGCTTCCTCGACATCTGAGTCGGTCTCAGCTGACCGTACGAAAGGACTGAAGACCAGCAATGGCCGACGAGAACACCCCTGCCCCCGTGATGCCCGAAGAGGAGCCCGCCGTCCCCGGTGTGGGCCTGCGCGTCGAGCCCGTCGGGCTCGAGACCGAGATGCAGCGCTCGTACCTGGACTACGCGATGTCCGTCATCGTGTCCCGCGCGCTGCCGGACGTACGGGACGGCCTCAAGCCCGTCCACCGCCGCGTGCTGTACGCGATGTACGACGGCGGGTACCGCCCCGAGAAGGGCTTCTACAAGTGCGCCCGCGTCGTCGGTGACGTCATGGGTACGTACCACCCGCACGGCGACACCTCCATCTACGACGCGCTGGTGCGCCTGGCCCAGCCGTGGTCGATGCGCCTGCCGCTGGTGGACTCCAACGGCAACTTCGGTTCCCCGGGCAACGACCCGGCCGCCGCCATGCGGTACACCGAGTGCAAGATGATGCCGCTGTCCATGGAGATGCTCCGGGACATCGACGAGGAGACCGTCGACTTCCAGGACAACTACGACGGCCGCAACCAGGAGCCGACGGTCCTGCCGTCCCGCTTCCCGAACCTCCTGGTCAACGGGTCCGCGGGCATCGCGGTCGGCATGGCGACCAACATCCCGCCGCACAACCTCCGCGAGGTCGCGGCCGGTGCGCAGTGGGCGCTGGAGCACCCCGAGGCCAGCCACGAGGAGCTCCTGGACGCGCTGATCGAGCGGATCAAGGGCCCGGACTTCCCGTCCGGCGCCCTCGTCGTCGGGCGCAAGGGCATCGAGGAGGCGTACCGCACGGGCCGCGGCTCCATCACCATGCGCGCGGTCGTCGAGGTCGAGGAGATCCAGAACCGCCAGTGCCTGGTGGTCACGGAGCTGCCCTACCAGGTCAACCCGGACAACCTCGCGCAGAAGATCGCCGACCTCGTCAAGGACGGCAAGATCGGCGGCATCGCGGACGTCCGCGACGAGACGTCGTCCCGGACCGGCCAGCGGCTGGTGATCGTCCTCAAGCGGGACGCGGTCGCCAAGGTGGTCCTCAACAACCTCTACAAGCACACCGACCTCCAGACGAACTTCGGCGCCAACATGCTGGCGCTCGTCGACGGTGTGCCGCGCACGCTCTCCCTCGACGCGTTCATCCGCCACTGGGTGACGCACCAGATCGAGGTCATCGTCCGGCGTACGAGGTTCCGCCTGCGCAAGGCGGAGGAGCGCGCCCACATCCTGCGCGGTCTGCTCAAGGCGCTCGACGCCATCGACGAGGTCATCGCGCTGATCCGGCGCAGCGACACCGTCGAGATCGCGCGCGAGGGCCTGATGGGCCTGCTGCAGATCGACGAGATCCAGGCCAACGCCATCCTCGAGATGCAGCTGCGCCGGCTCGCCGCCCTGGAGCGCCAGAAGATCGTCGCCGAGCACGACGAGCTCCAGGCGAAGATCAACGAGTACAACGAGATCCTTGCCTCCGAGGCGCGCCAGCGCCAGATCGTCAGCGAGGAGCTCGCGGCACTCGTCGAGAAGTACGGCGACGACCGCCGCTCCAAGCTGGTGCCCTTCGACGGCGACATGTCCATCGAGGACCTGATCGCCGAGGAGGACATCGTCGTCACGATCACGCGTGGCGGCTATGTGAAGCGCACGAAGACGGTCGACTACCGCTCGCAGAAGCGCGGCGGCAAGGGCGTGCGCGGTACGAAGCTGAAGGAAGACGACATCGTCGACCACTTCTTCGTGTCGACGACGCACCACTGGCTCCTGTTCTTCACCAACAAGGGCCGGGTCTACCGCGCCAAGGCGTACGAGCTCCCCGACGCCGGGCGGGACGCGCGCGGCCAGCACGTCGCCAACCTGCTGGCCTTCCAGCCGGACGAGAAGATCGCCGAGATCCTTGCCATCCGCGACTACGAGGCCGCGCCGTACCTGGTGCTCGCCACCAAGGGCGGCCTGGTGAAGAAGACCGCGCTGAAGGACTACGACTCGCCGCGTTCCGGTGGCGTCATCGCGATCAACCTCCGCGAGACGGAGGACGGCCGCGATGACGAGCTGATCGGCGCGGAGCTGGTGTCGGCCGAGGACGACCTGCTGCTGATCTCCAAGAAGGCGCAGTCGATCCGGTTCACCGCGACGGACGACGCCCTGCGCCCGATGGGGCGTGCCACCTCCGGCGTGAAGGGCATGAGCTTCCGCGAAGGCGACGAGCTGCTGTCGATGAACGTCGTCCGGCCGGGTACGTTCGTGTTCACCGCGACGGACGGCGGGTACGCGAAGCGCACCCGTGTCGACGAGTACCGCGTCCAGGGGCGTGGCGGCCTCGGTATCAAGGCTGCCAAGATCGTGGAGGACCGCGGTTCGCTCGTCGGCGCGCTGGTGGTCGAGGAGACGGACGAGATCCTCGCCATCACGCTGTCCGGTGGTGTGATTCGTACGCGAGTCAATGAAGTCAGGGAGACGGGCCGTGACACCATGGGCGTCCAACTGATCAACCTGGGCAAGCGCGATGCCGTCGTCGGTATCGCACGGAACGCCGAGGCGGGTCGCGAGGCCGAAGAGGTCGACGGGACCGAAGAGGTAGACGGCACCGAGGGTGCCGTCGAAGGCACCGAAGTGACGGCCGAAGTGACGGCCGAGGCCGCCGGGGGTACGGAGCCGCCGGCCGGGGAGCACGAGGAGTAAAGCGTGAGTGGAGCCACGGGCGCCGGATCGGCCGCTTCCGGAGCGAACGGTGCCCGTGGCCCTGCCACGGACTCCCAGGGGGTTACGGTGACCACGTACGACAACGGTCCATTGCCCGGAGAGCGGCCCGCCGGTCAGAAGAAGGCCGCGAAGGGGTCACAGCCGTACCAGCCGCCGCAGGCGTACGCCACCCAGCAGAACAGCGGCGGTACGGCCGGGGCGCGTCAGCCCCGGCCCGAGGTGAAGACCGTGCCGCGTACGCGCAAGGCGAGGCTGCGGGTGGCCAAGGCCGACCCGTGGTCGGTGATGAAGGTGAGCTTCCTGCTCTCCATCGCGCTGGGCATCTGCACGGTGGTGGCGGCCGCGGTGCTGTGGATGGTCATGGACGCCATGGGCGTCTTCTCGACCGTCGGCGGCACGATCAGCGAGGCCACCGGCTCCAACGAGAGCAACGGCTTCGACCTCCAGGCCTTCCTCTCGCTGCCGCGCGTGCTCATGTTCACGTCGGTGATCGCGGTCATCGACGTGGTGCTGGCCACCGCGCTGGCGACGCTGGGCGCGTTCATCTACAACCTCTCCGCGGGCTTCGTGGGCGGCGTCGAGCTCACCCTCGCCGAGGACGAGTGAGCGGGGCCTCCGGCGGGAGGTTCGCGGATTTGGGAACTCGCCGCTCCGTGCGCTAATCTTCAGAGGTCAGCGCGGGCGGCGAGTCCGACGCGGCGGGGCTATAGCTCAGTTGGTTAGAGCGCATCCCTGATAAGGATGAGGCCACAGGTTCAAATCCTGTTAGCCCCACAGTGACGGCGATCGGCCCGGTCGGAGGAATCCGACCGGGCCGATCGCTTTTCCCGTGCCTTCTTCGGCGGACGTAGGTCACCGTATGGTCTCGGCCGGTGTGTATAGTCGGGCGCCATAAGGTCTCCTACGTCAACGAAAGACGAGGTCGCGCGGTGAAGAAGCTTCTCCTGGTCGCACTGGCCGCCATCGGCGGGCTCCTCGTGTACCGCCAGATCCAGGCGGATCGCGCCGAGCAGGACCTGTGGACGGAGGCGACCGACTCCGTGCCCGCAGGTTCCGGTGTGTGAGACGACACGCAGTCTGCGTACGGGCCCCGGCCGCTGAAGCGGTCGGGGCCTCGTGCTGTCCACCGTTCCCGACAGCGAATATTTAGGTTGCGCCTGCAAAGTGGCTGAGGGGCGGCAGACAGCGCGGGGACGGGCGGGGCAGGATGGTGCCCGCTCGGAGCTGGTACGCGTACGGAGGGGAAGAGCGTGAAGAGGCGGCGGGGCGGCGGCAAGGCGGCGGCCGGGACGGTTGCCAGGGCGGTCGCCGGGGCGGCGGCGATGGGCGCCGTGGTGGTGCTGGGCGCGCAGACATGGGCGGCCGGGCAGGCTCGCGCGGCCGGGCAGCCGACGCCGTACACCTTCGCCGAGGGCGCCCGGCAGGTGAAAGGTGCCGCCAGCACCAGTGAGGCCCCGCGGCTGACCACCGGCGGGACGTACCGGGACACCATCGACCGCGGCGAGAAGCTGGTCTACCGCATCGACCTGGACGCGGAGCGGGACGCGTACGTCTCCGCCGTGGCCGTACCCAGGCCGGGCACCGAGGTCGGCTACTCCGACGGCCTGGAGGTCTCGCTCCAGGACCGCGACGGGTACGAGTGCAGCTCCAACGACGGCCGGTTCCGCTCCGCCGAGTTCCCGCGTCCGCTGGCCGCCTACGCGCACCGGACCATCGAGAAGGGCTCCACCTCCTGCCAGAAGGCCGACTCGTACTACGTGGTCGTCGAGCGCACGACAACCGACGGCAAGGGCGGGGCCGAGCCGTGGGAGCTGGAGCTCCGGCACCAGACCGAGCCCAAGGTGAAGGAGGTCGGCCCGACGGCCGCGCCGTCGGCCTGGCCCAGCGCCTCGCCCCCGCCTCCGGCCGGCGGCCCTCGCGAACGGCACGGCGGCGCCGGCTTCTTCGACGCGACCGGCCTCACGCAGGGCGAGTGGACCGACCGGATCGAACCCGGCCAGTCCCGCTTCTACCGGGTGCCGGTGGACTGGGGCCAGCAGATCTTCGCCAGCGCGGACCTCGGCAGCTCGGCGGGCGGCCAGGGCTTCGTCGGCAGCGCGCTCTCCATGACGCTGTTCAACCCCATGCAGGGTGTCGTCGGTGACGTCGGCTCGGTCTCGTACGACGGCAAGCAGAAGGCGGCGGCGCTCGACCCGCTGCCGCCGGTGCGGTACGAGAACCGCTTCGACTCCAGCGCCAAGTTCGAGGACATGCGGTTCGCGGGCTGGTACTACCTGCAGGTCAGCCTCAGCCCCGAGGTGGGCGAGAAGTTCGGGAAGAAGCCGTACGGGCTGACGCTGCGCGTCAACGTCCGGGGCGAGGCGCGGCCGGCGCCCGCGTACGACGGTCCGGCCGGGATCTTCAGCGTCACGCAGGACGACAAGGAGCAGGCGGCCAGCGGGCAGAGCGGCCCGGAGGCGGAGCGCAGCGGCACGATGAAGGCCGTCGCGGCGGCCGGGATCGGCAGCGGGACCGTGCTGGTGCTCGGGCTCGGGGTGTGGACGCTGCTGGCGCGGCGGCGCGCGGCGCTCTGAGCGGAGCGGGCGTTCAGATCTGGGTGAGCGCCCAGATCCCGACGGCGAAACAGAGCAGCGCGGTCAGTAGCACCGGTACCGCCACCTTCGCGGACGGCCCGGGCCGCTTCGGCACGGGGCGGGCGGTGGGCTGCGTGGTGGCCTGTGCGGCGGTGTAGGGGCGCGTCGGTGTCGCCGGAGCCGGCGGGGCGAGGTGGAAGCTCCCCGTTTCGGACGGCGTGGACGGCGCGGGCTGCGCGTACACAGGGGCCGTCACGGGCGCGGGCGGCACCGCGACGGCTTCGGGCGCGGGTGTGGGTGCGGGCGTGGGCACCTGTGCGGGCATGGGAGCCGGTGCCGGTGCCGGCACCGGGTCCGGAACGGCCGTGATGGGTCCCTCCGGGCCGAAACCGGCCGGGAGCGGACCGAGTTGGTCGAAGACCTCGACGGGCTCCTCGGTCCCGTCGGCTTCGGGCAGCAGCTCGACCGCCGCCGCCAGCGCCTTGCGCGCGCCCGTCGCCGTACGGAAACGGGTCTGCGGGTCGGGCTGGAGCAGGCCCGCCAGGACCTGCCACAGCGGCTCCGGGATGCCCTGCGGGGCGCCGGGCGTGCCGTACACCGTGAAGTGGTCCACCAGCGCCTGTGCGTCCGGCTTCTGACCCTGCAGCAGGTACAGGGCGACCAGACCGACCGCGAACAGGTCGGCCGGGAAGTCGGGCTCCGCGCCCATCAGTTGCTCGGGTGCGAAGTAACCCGGCGTACCGACCACGTAGTTCGTCTCGGTCAGCCGGGGCTCGCCCTTGCGCATCGAGATGCCGAAGTCGGACAGCCGCAGATGCGGCCGTCCGGTTCCGGTCGCCTCCAGCAGGATGTTGGCCGGCTTGATGTCGCGGTGCACGACCCCCTCCGCGTGCACCGCGGCCAGTCCGGACAACAGCTGATCGAGCAGGGTGCAGACGAAGCGGGGCGGCAACGGCCCGTAGTCCCCTATGACATGGGCCAGCGACCCACCGCTCACCAGGTCCATGGTGAACAGCACCTTGTCGTCGTCCGCGGCCCAGCTGGCCGGGGCGAGGACGTGCGGGTGGTCGATCCTCAGCGCCTGTTCGCGTACGAAGCGCAGCAGCGTGTGCGCGTCGCTCTGCTGGAGCACCTTGGCCGCGACGTAACGGCGCCGGCGGTGGTCCCAGGCGCGCCAGACGGCGCCCACACCACCACGCCCGATCGGGTCGGCCAACTCGTACCGACCCGCGAAGACCTCACCCATCGCGCTGCGCCGCTCCCCGTCCGTCCGCTCCCGCTCGGCCTGCTGTCAGCTGTGTCAGCTCTGGTGCGACTCGTAGTGGGCGACCGCGTCCGCGGTGCGCCCGGCGCCGTACACCCGGAGGAACTCTGCCAGCTCCGGGTGGGTGGGTGCGAGCGAGTCGGCCGCATCGATGATGTCACCGGCCGCCGAGACGGAGCGCAGCAGCGACTGGATCTCCCGGACCACGCGCTTGACCGTCGGCGCCCCCGAGCTGGCGGTCGTCTGGCTGGATCCGGTGAGCACCGAGCCTCCCTGGGACCTCTTGATCTCGTCCATCCGGTCGGTGGCCTCGGCGGCGCTCACGCTGCCGTCGGCGACCTGGCTCGCCAGCTCCTGGAGGGCCTGCACGCGCTGCACCACGGCAGGATTGCCGATCTTGGCGCGCTGACCGCTCATCAGCTGGGAGAGCATCGGAGCCGACAGCCCGAGCACCGCCGCGAGACGGGCCTGGTTCAGGCCCAGATCGTCGATGAGCCGGCGGAAGAGCGCCCCCAGTGGCTCCCCGTACCAACTGCGCTGGAGCTCTCTGGCTCTCGCGGTCGCTTCCTGCTGTGCCGTATCCATATGCGTCTCCCCATCGCTGTGGTTCGCGGCTGCGAACCTGTCCAGCATCTTACGGAGAGTGGTCGTTCCGGGGGAGTCCCAATCCTTTTGCGGTACACCCCCCGGCACCCGGTACTCTGGTCTGCGGCACCGGCCGCTCGTCGGCCGGCGCGGGGCCTTAGCTCAGTTGGTAGAGCGCTGTCTTTGCATGGCAGATGTCAGGGGTTCGACTCCCCTAGGCTCCACACCTCTTGCGCCCCCTCCGACCTGCGGATCCGCCGGTCGGAGGGGGCCTTTCGTTGCCGTACGCCCCCGACCTCCGAGGACCGCCGTCGGCGCGTAGCACCGCGGGTTGGTCCGACGGATGCGACCCCCGTGTGACGACCTCAACGGCCCTTCGTCCGCAGAGTCGTGCGCTTCCGGCCCGAGGAGGCGTACGCATGAGGGCAGACCGGTCGACCGTCCCGCCGCCGGTGGTGGCCCGGGATGTGGGGCCGCGCGTTCGTGCTCGCGGCCGGAGCGCTGGTGCTCGCCGCCGTGGCGGTGGGCGTCCACCTCTTCAGGCGGCCGCCGCGTGACGCGCGCGCGGCGGCGGACCTCCTGGCGGTGGGGCTGCTCCTGGCCATGTGCCTGGCTCCGGCCACCCGCTTCGGGTACCTGCTCTACCCGTTCGTGCTGGCCGGCTGGTTCCGGCTGGCGTCGATCTCCTCGATGAGCCCTTCGACGAGCTTCCTGATCTCGTCGCGGATGGGCCGTACGGCTTCGACGCCCTGGCCGGCCGGATCGTCCAGCTTCCAGTCCAGGTAGCGCTTGCCGGGGAAGACCGGGCAGGTGTCACCGCAGCCCATGGTGATGCAGACGTCGGACGCCTTGACCGCGTCGACGGTGAGGATCTTGGGCGTCTCGGCGGACATGTCGATGCCGACCTCGCGCATGGCCTCGACGGCGGCCGGGTTGACGGCGTCGGCGGGGGCGGACCCGGCGGAGCGCACCTCGATCCGGTCCCCGGCGAGGTGGTGCAGCCAGGCGGCGGCCATCTGGGAGCGGCCCGCGTTGTGCACGCAGACGAACAGCACGGAGGGCTTGTCGGCCATCGAGGTCTCTCTTCGCACGTATCAGCCGTCGGCACGTATCAGCCGTCGGTGATGTGAGAGTATCAGTCCATGATGACGTCAGTCGACACTGATCTGATCCGGGTTCTGGCCGACCCGCTGAGGCTCCGGATCGTGACCCTGCTCGCCCGCGAGACCCTCTGCACCACCCACCTCGTGGAGGAGACCGGGGCCCGCCAGACGAACCTCTCCAACCACCTGAGGGTGCTGCGGGAGGCGGGGGTCGTGGACACCGAGCCGTGTGGCCGGTTCACGTACTACAGGCTGCGCCCGGACGTCATCGCGCACCTTGCCGACCGATTCGCCGAGCTGGCCGCCACCGCTCGTACCGCCGCCGACAACAAGAGGGCCTGTCCGTGACCCGTACCGAAGCACCCGCGACCACCACCGGGGAACCATCCGTCGTCGCGAAACTCTCCACGCTCGACCGCTTCCTCGCCGTCTGGATCCTCCTCGCGATGGCCCTCGGGCTGGGCCTGGGCCGCGCGATCCCTGGTCTGAACGACGCGCTCGCGAAGGTCGAGATCGGCGGAATCTCGCTGCCCATCGCCGCCGGCCTGCTGATCATGATGTACCCGGTCCTCGCGAAGGTCCGGTACGACCGTCTCGACGCGGTCACCGGCGACAAGAAGCTGATGCTCTCGTCGCTCGTCGTCAACTGGGTCCTCGGCCCCGCGGTGATGTTCGCGCTGGCCTGGGCCTTCCTGCCCGACCTGCCCGAGTACCGCACCGGCCTGATCATCGTCGGCCTCGCCCGCTGCATCGCCATGGTCGTCATCTGGAACGACCTCGCCTGCGGCGACCGTGAAGCCGCCGCCGTCCTCGTCGCGCTCAACTCGGTCTTCCAGGTCCTCGCCTTCGGCCTGCTCGGCTGGTTCTACCTGGACCTGCTGCCCGGCTGGCTCGGCCTGGGCGACGGGGAGTCGCTGGACATCTCCATGTGGGGCATCGCGCTCAACGTCGTCATCTTCCTCGGCGTGCCGCTCGCCGCGGGCTTCCTGACCCGCCGCATCGGCGAGAAGAAGCTCGGCCGTGAGACGTACGAGACCGGCTTCCTGCCGAAGATCGGCCCGTGGGCCCTCTACGGCCTGCTCTTCACGATCGTCATCCTCTTCGCCCTCCAGGGGAAGACCATCACCTCGCAGCCGCTCGACGTCGCCCGCATCGCGCTCCCGCTCCTCGTGTACTTCGCGGTGATGTGGTTCGGCACGTTCCTGCTGGGCAAGGCCATCGGCCTGACCTACGACCGCACCGCGACGCTCGCCTTCACCGCCGCCGGCAACAACTTCGAGCTCGCCATCGCCGTCGCCATCGCCACCTTCGGCGTCACCTCCGGCCAGGCCCTCTCGGGCGTCGTCGGCCCGCTCATCGAGGTACCGGTCCTCGTGGCGCTGGTGTACGTCTCCCTCGCCTGGCGGAAGAAGTTCGCCGCCGCGTGAGGCCGCACGGGGCCCTGTCCGAGATCGCGGACAGGGCCCAACTTTTACTGCTCCACTTTTGTTGCTCCGGATGAGTGCAGTTCATCGGAAGATCTGCCGGGGCGCGGCGCCGGTGCTCGCGCTTTCGGGACACATACACATCATGAGAAAGGTATGCAAATCGCCCAAGAAAGCGAGGGGCCATGGCCGCCGTCAGCTTCACGTCGTACGTCCGGACGCTCATCTCTCCACTGATCGCCCTGCTGACCGCACTCCTCGGAGCCCTGGGGTTCGGCCACGGCGCCGCGGCGAACGGCCACGGCACCGCGGCGAAGGCGGCGCCGGCGCTCCCGGCCGCCTCGGCCTCCGGCTCCGCCTCGGCCTCCGCCTCCGCCGTCGTGCCCGTGCAGCGCGCCGCGTCACCCGTACGCGTACGGCCCCGGGCCCTGCCGCCCACGATCAAGCAGCGCATCCGCGCCGAGGCGCACGGATCATCGCCCTCCGTGCGCCATCTGCCGGCTGCCGCCCCCGCTGAGCCCGACCTGACGGACCTGGCCCTCGCGGCCTAGCGGCCTAACGGTCCTCGCGGTTCCGGTCGGACGCCTCGCTCTCCGCCTGCTTGGCCTCCACCTCCGGGTCCAGCGGCGCCACACTGCCGTCGACCGACGTGACCGGGCCCTCCGAGACCTCGGTCGCAGCCGGCGGCTCCACCAGCCAGTCGGGGTTGGCCTGCTTGTCCCACCACTTCCACGCGGCGAACGCGGCACCCGCCAGCATCCCCGCGAGCGCCACGCCCTTGAACATCCGCCCGGCCTTCGCCCGGCGCTCGTGCCTCCGGACGAGCCGCTGGATCTCCCGGGCCGTCACCTGGCCCCGCAGCGCGGCCACCGCCGCGGCCGAGCGGTTCATCGCCTCGGCCCGTACGGGCTGGGCCGCCGCCATCGCCTTCTCCATGCGCGGCGCCGTGTACCGCGCCGCCTCGCGCGCGGCCTTGCGGGTCTGCGTCATCGCACGCTGCGCGGCCTTGTCGAGCTTCGGCGGCACATGCGGCGCGACCATCGAGTCGTACTGGGCACGGGCCTGCGTACGGGCCTGATGCGCGGCCATCGAGACCTTCGGCGCGACCCTTACGCGCGCTTCGGTCGCGTAGTGCACGGCCGAGTCCTTCGCCGTGCTCGCGTAGGGCGCCACCACTTCCGCGGCGTGCCGCACGCTGTCCATTGCCGAATCGGTCGCGGCGCGCACGCTGTCCTTGCGGGTCACGGGATCCTCCTCCTCGGTGGCGGGGTCGCTATTCGCCTTTCCGTCCTTTTTGAAATCATGCCTGCCGCCCTCATCCTCGGCATGCGGTACGGGCATCCGGGGCATCGGCCGCCTCCCGTGGGAGGATCGGCGGACGTCGGAGCAGACCGACGTCAGACCAGACTTACGGAAGGCACACCGTGGCCGAGCAGCTTTACGCCACCCTGAAGACCACCATGGGCGACATCGCGATCCGGCTCCTGCCGTTCCACGCCCCGAAGACGGTCAGGAACTTCGTGGAGCTCGCCAAGGGCGAGCGCGAGTGGACCAACCCGGCCACCGGCGTGAAGAGCACGGACCCGCTCTACGACGGCACGGTCTTCCACCGCGTCATCGGCGGCTTCATGATCCAGGGCGGCGACCCGCTGGGCAACGGCACGGGCGGCCCCGGTTACGAGTTCGCCGACGAGTTCCACCCGGAGCTGGGCTTCACCAAGCCGTACCTGCTGGCCATGGCCAACGCCGGGCCGGGCACCAACGGCTCGCAGTTCTTCATCACGGTCGCCCCGACGACCTGGCTGACCGGGAAGCACACCATCTTCGGCGAGGTCGCCGACGACGCGAGCAAGCGGGTCGTGGACGCGATCGTCGCCACCCCGACCAACCCGCGCACCGACCGTCCGGTGCAGGATGTGGTCATCGAGTCCGTCGTGATCGAATCCCGCAAGAGCTGAGGCCTGACCGGGCACTTTTCGCCCCGCCCCGTCCGTCCCTAAGGATGGACGGGGCGTCGCGTTGAGAGGGGAACCCCATGGAGCAGGCGCAGGCGCCGAGCTGTTATCGCCATCCGGGCGTGGAGACCGGCATCCGGTGCACCCGCTGCGAGCGGCCGATCTGCCCGGACTGCATGGTCGAGGCGTCGGTCGGCTTCCAGTGCCCCGAGTGCGTGCGCGGCGGGTCGGGCACCGGCGACGCGCCCTCGGACAGCCGGCCGCGTACGGTCGCGGGCGGTGTGATCACGGCCGGCGACCCCCAGCTCATCACCAAGATCCTCATCGCCGTCAACCTGGCGGTGTTCCTGGCCGTACGGGCCAAGCCGGAGCTGCTGCACCAGCTGGACCTCATCGGGCTCGCCTTCGTGCCGCAGCTCGGCGAGGTGGTCGGCGTCGCGGACGGCGAGTGGTACCGGCTGCTGACGGCGGCGTTCCTGCACTGGGAGATCTGGCACATCGGCTTCAACATGCTGGGCGTGTGGTGGCTCGGCGGCCCCCTGGAGGCGGCGCTCGGGCGGGCCCGCTACCTCGCCCTCTATCTGCTCTCCGCGCTCGCGGGCAGCGCCTTCACCTACCTCGAGGCGGATCTGAACTCGCCCTCTCTCGGGGCGTCCGGCGCGGTCTTCGGTCTGCTGGGCGCGACGGTGGTGCTCATGCGCCGGCTCAAGTACGACATGCGGCCGGTGATGACCCTGCTCGTGCTGAACCTGGTGCTGACCTTCTTCTGGGACAACATCGCCTGGCAGGCGCACATCGGCGGGCTGGTCGCCGGCGCGGTGATGGCGTACGGGATGGTCGGCGTCCCGCGCGAGCGGCGCCGGGTGACCCAGTGGGCGGCCTGTGGGCTGATCGTCGTGTTGACGCTGGCGGCTGTGGTTCTGAGGACCGCCGCGCTCAGCTGAGCACAAGCTTTCCCCATCGTTGTCCACAACGGGTGGCGGATCTTGTGCACCGGGTGGGGAACGTCTGTGCCCCTCGCTGTTGACCTGCGGTTTTACGCGGCGAGGCGAGGGGTGTGCGCAGTCACATCGGCGTCAACATCGTGGAGGTTATCCACAGATCGTCTGACCTTTTTCCACTGGCCTGTGCACAACGCTGTGGATAACCTCTGGGTACGGCTTGACGGCTACGCCGTAGCCGTCACTTCCACTGGGTGGAGACGCCGAAGCCGCCGGCGATGAAGCCGAAGCCGACCACGATGTTCCAGTTGGTGAGCGACTTGATGGGCAGCGAGCCGTCGGTGACGTAGAAGACGACGATCCAGGCGAGCCCGATGGCGAAGAGCGCCAGCATCACCGGTGCCACCCAGCTGCGGTTGGTCAGCTTGATGGTGGTCGCCTGCTTCGCGGCCGGCGGCGGCGTGAAGTCGGCCTTCTTGCGGATACGTGACTTCGGCACGAGGGACTCTCCTGTCGATGCGCTGCGTGACCGCGCAGGGAACTGTGGCGTGTGTGCTGCTGTCGCCGGGGCTGAGAGCGAGGGGGACCACTGCCTCACCCGGGCGTCCGTTAGCGTAGTGCTTCCGCGGCGCTGAAGGAGATAAGGGTACGTTGAGCAATTCCGCCGACTCTCCAGCAGAGCCCGCCCGGCGCCGCACCTGGCGACCGGTCCGGGTGCTCACCGCCGGCGTCTTCGCGCTCGCCGGCCTGATCTTCGTGACGAGCTTCAACACCGCCAAGGGCACCAACATCCGCGAGGACGCCTCGCTGCTCAAACTCTCCGACCTGATCGCCGAGCGCAGCCGGAAGAACGCCGAGCTCGACGAGTCCACCGCGGTGGTACGCGGCGAGGTCGACGCCCTGGCCCGCCGCGACGACGGCTCCACCAAGGCGGAGGACGAGAAGCTCGGCGCCCTGGAGAAGACCGCGGGCACGACGCCCGTCGCCGGCCGCGGTCTGACCGTCACCCTCAACGACGCCCCGCCCGACGCCCAGGCCGCCCCCGGCTACCCGGAGCCGCAGGCCAACGACCTGGTGATCCACCAGCAGGACCTCCAGGCGGTCGTCAACGCCCTGTGGAAGGGCGGCGCCCAGGGCATCCGCGTCATGGACCAGCGGCTGATCTCCACCAGCGCGGTCCGCTGCGTCGGCAACACCCTCATCCTCCAGGGCCGCGTCTACTCCCCGCCCTACAAGATCACGGCAGTGGGTGACACCGGGAAGCTCCAGCGCGCGCTGGAGGGCTCCACGGCCGTCCAGAACTACCTGCTGTACGTGAAGGCGTACGGTCTCGGCTGGAAGGTCGACGAGCACGACGCGGTGACGCTGCCCGGCTACTCGGGCCCCGTGGATCTGCACTACGCCAAGCCGACTTCCTAGGGACACGACCTGGGAGCCGGGCGGTCAGCTGTGGACAGCTGACCCATCGGGCGGTCCGGACCCGTACTCTGGTGCGGTATCGAAGGGCATTCGAGGAAGGACCAGCAGACGTCATGTACGGCTGGATCTGGCGGCATCTGCCGGGCAACGCCTGGGTGCGGGCGGTCATTTCGCTCGTCCTGATCCTGGCGGTGGTCTACGTGCTCTTCCAGTACGTGTTCCCCTGGGCGGAGCCTCTGCTTCCGTTCAACGATGTGACGGTGGACGGACAGTGAGCGCGCGCATCCTCGTCGTCGACAACTACGACAGCTTCGTCTTCAACCTGGTCCAGTACCTGTACCAGCTGGGCGCCGAGTGCGAGGTCCGGCGCAACGACCAGGTCGAGCTGAGCCACGCGCAGGACGGCTTCGACGGCGTCCTGCTCTCGCCGGGCCCCGGTACGCCCGAGGAGGCCGGGGTCTGCGTCGACATGGTCCGGCACTGCGCCGACACCGGTGTCCCCGTCTTCGGCGTCTGCCTCGGCATGCAGTCGATGGCCGTGGCGTACGGCGGCGTCGTCGACCGCGCCCCCGAGCTGCTGCACGGCAAGACCTCGCTCGTCACGCACGAGGGCCGCGGCGTCTTCGCCGGGCTGCCGTCGCCCTTCACCGCGACCCGGTACCACTCGCTGGCCGCGGAGCCGGGCGATCTGCCCGACGAGCTGGAGGTCACGGCGTGGACGGAGGACGGCATCATCATGGGGCTGCGCCACCGTGAGCTGGCGGTGGAGGGGGTCCAGTTCCACCCGGAGTCGGTGCTCACGGAGCACGGGCACCTGATGCTCGCCAACTGGCTGGAGCAGTGCGGCGACACCGGCGCGGTCGGCCGGTCGGCAGGGCTCGCGCCGGTGGTGGGCAAGGCCGTCGCGTGACCCCCGTGCGCCCGGAGCACGAGCACGGTTCGCCGTGGTTCCGGGCCGCGAACCTCCCGCCGGAACCAGATCCTCCGCTTCCGGCGCCGACGTACGAGACGCCGACGTACGAGACGTCGACGTACGACCCGTCTTCGTACGAGGTGCCCGGGGCACCCGCAGTGCCCGAAGCGCCCGAGGTGCCCGAGGCACCCGACCCCGAGACGATGGCCCTCCGCACCGAGGACACCCGCCGCGCCGCGCCCACGCCAGAGCCCACGTCCGACCGCCCCGCGCCCGGCGGCCGCGCCGAGCGCCGCAAGGCCGCCAAGGGCCGTGGCCGCCGCCGCGCCGGCAAGCACGCCCCCGCGCCGGCCGCACCGTCCCCGGCCGGCCCCGACCGGCCGCTGACGCGCGTCGAGGCCCGGCGCGCCGCCCGCGCCCGCAAGGACAGCGTCGGCGTGGTCGCGAGCCGCGTGCTGGGCGAGCTCTTCATCACCTTCGGCGTCGTGATGCTCCTCTTCGTCACGTACCAGCTGTGGTGGACCAACATCCGCGCCGGCCTGCAGGCCGACGAGGCGAAGAAGGGCATCGAGGAGGCCTGGGCGGAGGGCCGCAAGCCCGGCGCGTTCGAGCCCGGCCAGGGCTTCGCGATCATGTACATCCCGAAGCTCGACGTCGTCGTGCCGATCGCCGAGGGCATCGACAAGGAGAAGGTCCTCGACCGCGGCATGGTCGGCCACTACGCCGAGGGCGCCCTCAAGACCGCCATGCCCTCCGACAAGCAGGGCAACTTCGCGGTCGCCGGGCACCGCAACACCCACGGCGAACCGTTCCGCTACATCAACCGCCTCCAGCCGGGCGACCCCATCGTCGTCGAGACGCAGGACGCGTTCTACACGTACGAGATGACGAGCATCCTGCCGCAGACGCCGCCCTCCAACATCGCGGTGATCCAGCCCGTCCCGGCAGGCTCCGGCTTCAAGGGCCCCGGCCGCTACCTCACGCTCACCACCTGCACCCCCGAGTTCACCAGTACGTACCGCCTGATCGTGTGGGGCAAGATGGTCGAGGAACGCCCACGCAGCAAGGGGAAACCGGACGCGCTCGTAGGCTGACGACCGACTTCCAGACTTTTCGACGGGACAGATGCAGTGGCACGTGCGCGCAGCCGGATCGCCGGCTTCATCAGTGTCTTCGGTGAACTGCTGATCACCGCGGGCCTGGTGATGGGCCTCTTCGTCGTCTACTCCCTGTGGTGGACGAACGTGCTCGCCGACCGCGAGGCGGACAAGCAGGGCGAGGACGTACGCCACGCATGGGTGTCGGCCGGCCCCGGCGCGCTCGACACCAAGGGCGGCATCGGCTTCCTCCACGTACCGGCGATGAAGAACGGCGAGGTGCTGGTCAAGAAGGGCACCGACCCCGACACCCTCAACCACGGCGTCGCCGGCTACTACACCGACCCCATCGCCTCCGCGCTGCCCTCCGCTAAGCAGGGCAACTTCACCCTCGCCGCGCACCGCGACGGCCACGGCGCGAAGTTCCACAACATCCACAAGCTGAAGCACGGCGACGCGATCGTCTTCGAGACGAAGGACCTCTGGTACGTCTACAAGGTCTACAAGACCCTCCCGGAGACGTCGAAGTTCAACGTCCGCGTCCTGGACCCGGTCCCGAAGGAGTCGGGCAAGACGAAGCCGGGCCGCTACATCACCCTGACGACCTGCACGCCGGTCTACACCTCGGACTACCGCTACATCGTCTGGGGCGAGCTGGAGCGCACGGAGAAGGTCGACGCCGAGCGCACCCCGCCCGCCGAGCTGCGCTAGCGGCACGCGCACGGCCCCGCGTACGACAGAGCCCCGACACCCTCACCGAGGTGGGTGCCGGGGCTCCGTCGTACGCGTCAGTCCTTGGGCAGGATGGCGCCGGAGGGGCCGCCGAAGAAGCCGCCGTCGCCTTCGTCGCCGTTGTTGCCGTTGCCGTTGCCGTTGCCGCCCACGGTCTTCACGTTGACCGGCTGGTTCGGCTGGGCCGGGGTGCCGGGCTGCGGGTCCTGGGCGATCACGAAGGCGGTGTCGTCCTTCGGGCCGTCGACGTTGCCGAGCTGGAGCCCCGCCTGCTGGAGCGCCTGCTTGGCCTGGCCGAGCTGCTGCCCGACCAGCTGCGGCACCTGGGCCTGCTGCTGCGGGCCCTTGGAGACCTTCAGGGTGATCTCGCTGCCCTTCGGGGCCTTGCTGTTGCCCGCCGGGTTCTGGTCCAGGACGGTGCCCGCGGGCTGGTCGGAGTCGACGTCCTCCCGCTTGACCTTGAACTCCAGCGTCTCCAGCTGGCTCTTCGCCGCGTCGAACTGCTGGCCGGTGACCGGGGGCACGTTCACCTGGGCCTGCTTGGAGACCGTGAGGGTGATCGTGGCGCCCTTCTCCTGCTGGGTGCCGCCGTCCGGGCTCTGCCGGATGACCTCGCCCGGCTGCTGCTCGGACTCCTCGTACTTCACGTCGACCTCGAAGCCCTTGTCCCGGAGCGCCTGCCGCGCGCTCTCCTCGGACTTCTCCGTGACGTCCGGCACCTCGATCTTCGGGGCGCCCTCCGAGAGCCAGACCTGGATGGTCTCGCCCTCCTTCATCTCGGCGCCCGGGTCGGCCGCGGGGGCCTGCCGGCAGATGCTGTCCTTGGGCTGGTCGCAGCGCTCGGTGCCGGCCTGGGACACCTTGACGCTCACGTTGTCCGCCTGCTTCTGCGCCTTCGGCAGCGTCTGACCGACGAGGTTCGGCACCGGGATCTGATTGGCGCCACCCTCCTTGCTGTCGAAGACGGCGCGGCCGATCAGGATCGCGCCGACCAGCACCAGGATGCCCGCCAGGGCCAGCAGGACGGTCGAGGTGCTCGACTTCCGCTGGCGGCGGCGGTCCGGGCGGTCGTCGTAGCCGTAGCCGCCGTCGTCCGGGTTCACGGGCGGCAGCATCGACGTCTGCCCGGCCGGGTCGGCCTGGCGGAGCGCCGTCGTCGGCTGCTCGTCGGGGGCGTACCCGCCGTAGCCGACGGTGCCCATGGCGGCGGTCGCGGCGACCGGCTGGCCGTCGAGGCACGCCTCGATGTCGGCGCGCATCTCGTCGGCCGACTGGTAGCGGTAGTCCGGGTCCTTGACCAGTGCCTTCAGGACGATGGCGTCCATCTCGGGCGTGATCTCGGGGTCGAAGTTGCTCGGCGGCTGCGGCTCCTCGCGCACGTGCTGGTACGCCACCGCGACCGGCGAGTCGCCGACGAAGGGCGGGCGCACGGTCAGCAGCTCGTACAGCAGGCAGCCGGTGGAGTACAGGTCGGAGCGGGCGTCGACCTGCTCGCCCTTGGCCTGCTCCGGGGAGAGGTACTGGGCGGTGCCGATCACGGCGGCCGTCTGCGTCATGGTCATACCGGCGTCGCCCATGGCGCGGGCGATGCCGAAGTCCATGACCTTGACCTGGCCGGTGCGGGTCAGCATGACGTTGGCCGGCTTGATGTCGCGGTGGACGATGCCGGCGCGGTGCGAGTACTCCAGGGCCTGGAGGATGCCGACCGTCATCTCCAGCGTGCGCTCGGGCAGCAGCTTGCGCCCGGAGTGCAGCAGCTCACGCAGGGTGGAGCCGTCGACGTACTCCATCACGATGTACGGGATGGAGATGTTGTCGACGTAGTCCTCGCCGGTGTCGTAGACCGCGACGATCGCCGGGTGGTTGAGCGAGGCGGCCGACTGGGCCTCACGGCGGAACCGGGCCTGGAAGGACGGGTCACGGGCGAGGTCGGCCCGCAGCGTCTTCACGGCGACGGTGCGACCGAGCCGGGTGTCGTGGGCGAGGTAGACCTCCGCCATGCCACCGCGGCCGAGCACCGAGCCCAGCTCGTACCGGCCGCCGAGGCGACGCGGCTCTTCCATAACTGTTCCAGCCCTCTCCGTCAGTCCCGACCGCACCCCTCTGTGTGGTCCGGCGGTGTGCTGTCCGCGCATACGCTACCGGCCACGGCGAGCCGAGCGGACCGCGACCGCCAGCTGATACGCGACCGGTACACAGCCACAGCCGTCACTTCTTGCTGTCCAGAACCGCCTTCATCACATCGCGGGCGATGGGTCCGGCCAGGCCGCCACCGCTGATGTCGTCGCGGGTCGCGTCGGAGTCTTCGACGATAACCGCTACGGCGACCGGAGAGCCGCTGTCGTCCTTCGCGTATGAGATGAACCACGCGTAGGGGCGGGCCTTGTTCTTCTCGCCGTGCTGGGCGGTACCCGTCTTGCCACCGACCGTGACGTTCTCGATGGCCGCCTTGCCGCCGGTGCCGTTCTTGACGGTGTTCTCCATCATCTGCTGGACCAGCTGCGCGGTCTTCGCCGACATGGGCCGGCTCATCTCCTCGGGCTCCGTCGTCTCCAGGACGTCGAGGTCGGGGCCGGTGACGCGGTCGACCATGTACGGCTTCATCAGCTTGCCGTCGTTGGCGATGGCCGCCGTGACCATGGCCATCTGGAGGGGGGTGGCCGCGGTGTTGAACTGCCCGATGGAGGAGAGCGCGTTGCCCGGGCGGTCCATCTGCGTGTCGTAGACCGACTTGGCGGCGCGGACGGGGGTGTCGATCTCCCCGTTGTTGAAGCCGAACTTCTCCGCCATCTTCACCATCTCGTCACGCCCGACCTCGTCACCGAGCTTGGCGAAGACCGAGTTGCAGGAGACCTCCATGGCCCGGTTGAGCGAGGCGTTCTCGCAGCCCTGGGCGTGGTTGACCATCTCGCGGCGGGTGTGGGGCAGGATGTACGGGTCCGGCGTGTCGGTCGGTGCGTTGATGTCGGTGACCTTGCCCGCCTCCAGCGCCGCCGCGGCGGTCAGCACCTTGAAGGTGGAGCCGGGCGGGTAGACCTCGCGCAGCGCGCGGTTCAGCTTCGGCTTGTCCTTGTCCTTCTCCAGCGCGACCCACGCCTCCTCGTCCTTCGCGCTGTAGCCGGCGAAGGTGGACGGGTCGTACGACGGGGTCGAGGCGAGCGCCAGGATCTTGCCGGTGGACGGCTCGATGGCGGCGACGGCGCCCTTCTTCTTGCCGAGGCCCTCGAAGGCGGCCTTCTGCGCGGCGCCGTTGAGGGTGGTGATCACGTCACCGCCCTGCTTCTTGTCGCCCGTGAACATCGACATGGTGCGGTCGAAGAAGAGCCGGTCGTCGTTGCCGGTGAGGATGCCGTCCTCGAGCTTCTCGATCTGGTTGGCGTCGTACGCCTGCGACGCGTAGCCGGTGACCGGCGCCCACATGGGGCCGTCGATGTAGGTGCGCTTGAACTTGTAGAAGGGGTCCTTCGAGTCGATGGAGCCGGTGATCGGCTTGCCGTCGACGATGATGTTGCCGCGCGGGTTGGCGTACCGCTCGATGATGACCCGCTTGTTGCTCGCGTGCGTGGAGAGCTCGCCCGCCCGGACGTACTGGATCCAGTTGTCCCGGATGAGCAGGGCGAGCACCAGCAGGCCGCAGAAGATCGCGATATGGCGCAGGGGCTTGTTCACGGTCGGACCACCTGGGTCATCTCGGCGTCGGGGGACGGGGCGGGGGCCGGCGCGGGACGGCGCGCGGTGTCGCTGATCCGCAGCAGGATGGCGATCAGGGCCCAGTTCGCGATCACGGACGAGCCGCCGTACGCGAGGAACGGCATGGTCATACCGGTCAGCGGGACGAGGCCCATGACGCCGCCGGCCACCACGAAGACCTGGAGGGCGAAGGCGCCCGACAGGCCGGTCGCCAGCAGCTTGCCGAACGGGTCGCGGGCCGCGAGCGCGGTGCGGATGCCCCGCTCCACGATCAGCGCGTACATCAGCAGGAACGCCATGACGCCCGCGAGGCCGAGCTCCTCGCCGACGGTGGCGAAGATGAAGTCGGAGTTGGCGGCGAAGCCGATGAGGTCGGAGTTGCCCTGGCCGAGTCCGGCGCCGAGGGTGCCGCCGGAGCCGAAGGACATCAGCACCTGGGACATCTGGTCACAGGCGGCCGCCATGTTGGAGCCCTCGGGCGCCGTCTTGATGCACTCGAACGGGTCGAGCCAGGCGGCGACGCGGGACTTGACGTGGGTGGCGGTCGAGCCGACGACCACCGCGCCGCCCACGGCCATCAGCAGACCCATGATGATCCAGCTGGTCCGCTCGGTGGCCACGTACAGCATGATCACGAACATGCCGAAGAACAGCAGCGACGTACCGAGGTCGTTCTCGAAGACCAGGATGAGCAGGCTGACGGCCCAGATGGTGAGGATCGGGCCCAGGTCGCGGCCGCGCGGCAGGTACAGCCCCATGAAGCGGCGGCTGGCCAGCGCGAGCGCGTCGCGCTTCACCATCAGGTAGCCGGAGAAGAAGACCGCGATCACGATCTTCGCGAACTCACCGGGCTGGATGGAGAACGGACCCACCTTGATCCAGATCTTGGCGCCGAAGACGTCGGTGCCGAGACCCGGGACGAGCGGCAGCAGCAGCAGGACGATCGCCGCCACCATGGAGATGTACGTGTAGCGCTGCAGGACGCGGTGGTCCTTGAGGAGCATCAGCACCAGCAGGAACAGCGCGACGCCGATCGCCGAGTACATCAGCTGCTTGGGGGCGTCCGGGCTGTAACTGCCGAACTGCCGCATCGACCTGGCGATCACCCGGGGCGACTGGTCCAGCCGCCAGATCAGCACCAGGCCCAGGCCGTTGAGCAGCGTCGCCAGCGGCAGCAGGATCGGGTCGGAGTACTTCGCGAACTTCCGCACCAGCAGGTGCGCGACACCCGCGAGCAGCGCCAGCCCGACGCCGTACCCGAGCATGCCCGTCGGGACCTTGCCGTCCAGGGCCAGGCCGACGTTGAGGTACGCGAACACCGGGATCGCGACGGCGAAGCCGAGCAGCGCCAGTTCGGTGTTGCGGCGGCTCGGCAGGTCGATCGCGCCGATGGTGGTCGTGTTGGTGACAACGCTCATGGTGGTGAAAGGCCCCCCTACGGGTCCTTACTGCTTGCCGCAGTTCGAGGCCAGCTTCTGCTCCTCCTCCGAGAGGCTGGGGCCCGGGGAAGGAGTGGCAGTGGCTGCGGTGGGCTTGGTGGTGGTGGGGACGCCGGTCGTGCCGCCGGCCTGGCCCTCACCGGGCGGTGCGGCGTTCGCGCGGTCCGCCGCCTCCCGGCGCTGCTCCTGCTTCTTGCAGGCGGAGGCCTGGACGGCCAGCTCGTCGATCTTCGCCTGCGCCTTGGCGCGGCTGCCGCCGATGATGGTGTCCTCGACCGTCTTGCGCGCGTAGTCGGGGAGGTACTTGAGTTCGATCTCGGGGTGGTCCTTCTCGACCTCCGAGAGCGAGACCCCGGCCAGGTCCTGGCTGATGCCGCGGTAGAGCGCGACATGCCCGTCGTTGGCGCCGACGTAGTACTGCGTCTGCGTCCAGCGGTAGCCGCCGTACAGCCCGCCGCCGACCACGGCGAGCGCGAGCACGATGTAGAAGGAGCGCTTCAGCCAGACGCGGTTCTTGCGGGGCTTGGTGAAGTCGTCGTCGCCGTACGCGCCGAAGGAGCCCTCGGGCGGCATGCCGTCGTAGCCGAGGTCGTCGCCGCTGCCGGGCGGGCCGAAGCCCCCCTGCGGCGCTTGGGGGGCGGGGCGGCCGAGGCCGGAGGCGCGGCCCGCCGGCGTCTCCATGGCGCCGCCGTCGTTCAGCTGGGGCTGGTTCTCGGCGACCGCGCCGACGATGACCGGGGTGTCGCTGAGCTGTCCGGCGAGGGTGTCGCCGCCGTCCACGTCCAGGACGTCCGCGACGATCACGGTGATGTTGTCGGGGCCGCCGCCGCGCAGCGCGAGCTGGATCAGGTCCTGGACGGTCTCCTGGGGGCCCTGGTAGCTGGCGAGGGTCTCCTCCATCGTCTGGTGGGAGACGACGCCGGACAGGCCGTCGGAGCAGATCAGGTACCGGTCCCCGGCCCGCACCTCGCGGATGGACAGGTCCGGCTCGACGTGGTCGCCACTGCCCAGGGCGCGCATCAGGAGCGAGCGCTGCGGGTGGGTGGTGGCCTCCTCCTCGGTGATGCGGCCCTCGTCGACCAGCCGCTGCACCCAGGTGTGGTCCTGCGTGATCTGCGTCAGCACGCCGTCGCGCAGCAGGTACGCGCGCGAGTCGCCGACGTGGACCAGGCCGAGGCGCTGGCCCGTCCACAGCAGGGCGGTCAGGGTGGTGCCCATGCCCTCCAGCTGCGGGTCCTCCTCGACCATCATCCGCAGCTGCTCGTTGGCGCGCTGCACGGCCGTGCCGAGCGAGGTGAGGATGTCCGAGCCGGGGACGTCGTCGTCGAGGGTGACGATCGTGGAGATCACCTCGGAGGAGGCGACCTCGCCGGCGGCCTGGCCCCCCATGCCGTCGGCGATCGCGAGCAGGCGGGGACCGGC
The DNA here is from genome assembly GCF_055571835.1 of Streptomyces sp. NPDC030862. Taxonomy (NCBI): domain Bacteria; kingdom Bacillati; phylum Actinomycetota; class Actinomycetes; order Kitasatosporales; family Streptomycetaceae; genus Streptomyces; species Streptomyces sp. NPDC030862. The sequence goes on from NZ_JBVIEN010000003.1 coordinate 236,532, forward strand.
GTAACCCGAGTCCTCGTTGCCCTCGCGGATCATGCCCTTGTGCGATCCGGCGGCGAAGCGCAGTGAAAGGCTCATGCGCACCTGCCCTGTCGACTCTGCCTCGGGGTACAGCCGGTCTCGAGCCACACTGCCCACCCTCCGGTCGGGAGCCGGTGCCGGTCGCCTGTGGGCGCCACCGCTGCGGCTCGCTCGCTCCGCTCGCTCATTGTCGTACTACTTCCGCAGCTCGATGACGGTCTTGCCGATGCGGATCGGCGCGCCCAGCGGAATGGGGGTCGGGGTGGTGAGTCGGGTCCGGTCGAGATACGTGCCGTTGGTGGACCCGAGATCCTCGACGATCCACTGGCCGTCACGGTCCGGGTAGATCCTGGCATGCCTGCTGGAGGCGTAGTCGTCGTCCAGCACGATCGTGGAGTCGTGCGCACGGCCCAGGGTGATGGTCTGGCCCTGGAGGGCGACCGTGGTGCCGGTCAGGCTGCCCTCGGACACGACCAGCTTGGTCGGCGCGCCACGGCGCTGGCGGCCGGCCTGCTGGCGCTGGGGCGGCGGGGCGGAACCCTGCCGTGCCGCCTGCTGCGGGCGCGCGGCGTCACGGCGCGAACCGCGCTGTGTGACGCGCGTACCGAACAGGTCGCTGCGGATGACCTGGACGGCCACGATGACGAACAGCCACAGTACGGCGAGGAAACCCAACCGCATGACCGTGAGGGTCAGCTCTGACATTGCCCCCGCTTCACCCTTCGGCTTGCCGGTAAACGATGGTGGTGCTGCCCACGACGATCCGCGAGCCGTCGCGGAGCGTAGCGCGGGTGGTGTGCTGCCCGTCCACCACGATGCCGTTGGTGGACCCGAGATCCTGGATCGTCGAGGGCGTTCCGGTCCGGATCTCGCAGTGGCGGCGCGATACGCCGGGGTCGTCGATCCGCACGTCGGCGTCGGTGCTGCGACCCAGCACGAGCGTCGGGCGGGAGATCTGGTGGCGCGTGCCGTTGATCTCGATCCAGCGGCGCACCTGGGCGCCGGGCATGGGGCCCGGACCGGCCGGCGGGCGGCCGGCGGCGGGCGGACGGTTCATGCCCGGCGGCGGCGCCGCGGGCATGGGAGGGGCGCCGGCCGGAGGGTATCCGTAACCGCCGGGGCGACCGCTCGGTGCGGGGCCGGCCGGTGCGGCCGGGCCTGCGGGGCCTGCCGGTCCCGCGGGTGACTGCGACTGTGACGTACTCGACGCGAGGGTGCGGCTGCGCACCCGGTACAGCCCGGTGTCGAGGTCGTCGGCCTTCTCCAGGTGGACCTTGATGGGTCCCATGAAGGTGTACCGCTGCTGCTTGGCGTAGTCGCGGACCAGGCCGGACAGCTCGTCGCCGAGCTGGCCCGAGTACGGGCTGAGGCGCTCGTAGTCCGGCGCGCTCAGCTCGACGATGAAGTCGTTCGGCACGACGGTCCGCTCGCGGTTCCAGATCGTCGCGTTGTTGTCGCACTCCCGCTGGAGGGCGCCCGCGATCTCGACGGGCTGGACCTCGGACTTGAAGACCTTGGCGAAGGTGCCGTTGACCAGGCCTTCGAGTCGCTGCTCGAATCGCTTCAGGACTCCCATGGGGCACCTCCTCCGTCGTTGCCGTCCTGGTACTGCTTACTGATCGTATCCACGCGTCGGGAAATCGGCTGGTTCCCCTTCTCTGGCCTGTGGATGAGTGTCACCTCTCACACGGATCGTAGAGGGGGCCTCCTGACAGTGTCCCGCACCCCGGGTGCACCGTGGAGGAGTGGGTACGGCGGGATCCGGTTCGCCGCCTCCCCGTCGTCTTCGCCCTCCCCCCTCCCCTCCCCTCTTTCCCGGTGGCTCTCCGCCTGCCCCTCCGCCCGCGCCTCCCCCCTGTCTCTGTTCGGGGGCCGGGGCGCCGAAACAAACGGATGTGAACCCACCCCTGGCGACGTGCTAATCTTCTGATGTCGCAAGGCGCTCCGGCCGAAAAACCGGGGCCGACAGCGGCAACACCCAATGCGCGGGTGGCGGAATAGGCAGACGCGCTGGATTCAGGTTCCAGTGCCCGAAAGGGCGTGGGGGTTCAACTCCCCCCTCGCGCACCAGGGGACACCGAGTGTCCTTGTAGCACCGTAGAGACGGGCCCATCGTGATCACGATGGGCCCGTCTCTTTGCTTGCACGTGTGTCTGCCCTACGTCGGCTCATGGCCGGCCGGTCCACCGCGTGCGTGGCGCCCGTCAGCGCCCGTCATCGAATCCGCACGACGGTGTGTTTCGCGGTCCTTGCGTGCAGCGCCCGATTTGATGAATCCCCTGGTCACGCTGCGTTGTGCTGCATATGTAACGGCAATGATACTCTCAGTACACGTGTCATTTCCCTGTGCGTCCGAGGTGAAGGGAACGTGAGGCGTTGTGACGGAGCCTGGGAGCGAAGTAACGACTTGACATACTCGCTGTGCTGCTTTTTTATCGGCCCGGCTGGACGTCGCACGCGGATCAGGGGGAGACGGCGTGGACATCAACTTACTGGGCGCCTTGTGCGTCACGGAGAACGGGGTGTCCATCGCCCCGACCGCACCCAAACCTCGGCAGGTGCTCGCGCTTCTCGCGCTCCACGCCGACCAGGTGGTGCCGGTCACGGAACTCATCGAGGACCTGTGGTCGGGACAGCCTCCTCGTAGCGCACGTACCGCCCTGCAGACCTATGTCATGCAACTGCGTGAGCTCATAGCCACCGCACTGGTGAAGGACGGTCCCTCCGACGGAGGGCCGCGCGACGCCAAGGACGTGCTGACGACCTTGCCCGGCGGGTACCTACTGGTTTCCGGCGGAGGTACAAGCGACGTACGCGAGTTCGAGCGACTTTCGGACACCGGGCGCCGCGCCATGGACACCGGGGACTACGCGGGCGCCGCCCGCAAGCTGCGCGACGCCCTGGGGCTGTGGACCGGCTCCGCCTTCACCGACGTGCAGACGGGCACGCAGCTGGAGATGGAAGCCCTGCGCCTGGAGGAGAGCCGGCTCTGCGCACTCGGCCTTCGCATCGAGGCCGACCTGCACCTCGGACGGCACCGCGAACTCCTCGCGGAACTCACCATGTTGACGGGCCGTTATCGCGCTCACGAGAACCTGCATGCCCAGTTCATGCTGGCGCTGTACCGTTCGGGGCGGCGCGGTGAGGCACTCGACGCCTACCACCGGCTGCGCGGCACCCTCGTACGGGAGATCGGACTGGAGCCGTCCACGCCGTTACAGCGGCTCCAGCAGTCGATCCTCATGGCCGACCCCGAGACGCCGCTGTCGTCGGACCCGCTGGCCGCCTTGTCCGCGAAGCCCGAGCGTGGGCTCGCCCCATGTATCTCCCGCAGTTTATCTGACGCCGGGTAACGGAGACGCCGCAGGGCTCCTCCGGCCGCCAGTTGGCTGCCCCACGGCAGACTGCGACGATGCTTGGAGACGCCCAGCATGACCAGTGATCAGCCAGTTCCCGTGACGCCGGTGAATCTGTGGATCTGCCCCAACGAGGAGTTGGCTCCGGGCGTGGCCGGCGTGCTGGCCCGGCACTGGCTCGACGAACACGAGAAGCAGGTAGCCGACCGGTTCCTGCACGAACGCGACCGCCGGCAGTACGTGGTCGCGCACACCCTGGTGCGGCGCGCCCTCGCCCTGGAGTCGGGAATCCCCGAGGCCGAACTCGTCATACGGCGCTCCGCCCGCGGGAGGCCCTTCCTGCAGCACCCGGACGGCGGACTGCCCCGCGGTGCGGGGGACCTCGACTTCAACCTCTCCCACGTGAACGGCCTGAACCTGCTGGGCACCGTGCGCGGGAGCCGCATCGGTGTCGACGCCGAGCGCCTCGACCGGGAGGAGCGCTCCATCGACGCCGTCGTGGAGATGCTCAGCCCCGAGGAACGGGACTGGGTGGCCAGGGCGCCGTGGGGGCGTCCGCGCCGCCGGCGTGCCATGCGGTTGTGGACTCTGAAGGAGGCGTATTCCAAGGCGCGCGGCCTGGGGCTCCGCCTGCCTTTCGACACGTTCTCCTTCGCACTGGCCGAGAACCGCGGGGTCGAGGGTTTCCGGCCGCCGGGGGACGACCGGGCCGGGCGGTGGCGGTTCATCGAACTCGAACCGCTCCCCGGTGTGCTCGCCGCCGTCGCTCTGCAGGACGACGACGGCCGGGGTGCGGTACTGCGACTGCACCACGGTTTCCCCTGGGGCCGGTCGCCGACCCACCACGTCGCTCTGCCCGAACCGGTCGGGGCGCCGGACGCATATCGATGAGGAGCTCGATCACGATGGTGGAGACCGTGAAGATTCAGATTTTGGGTCCGTTGAGCGCCGAGGTCAACGGGGGATCGTTCGTTCCGACAGCGGCCAAACCGCGGCAGATCCTGGCGCTGATGGCGCTGTACGCGGGACGTGTGGTGACCGTGCCCCTGCTGATGGACGAGATATGGGGAACCGAGCCGCCGGCGAGTGCCCTCTCCACCATGCGGACGTACATCCTGCAGCTGCGCAGGAGGATGGCGACCGCGATGGGGCCGAGCGCGTCCGGCAGCGCGAAGGATGTGCTGGCCACCCGGCACGGCGGCTATCTGCTGCAGATTCCCGACGGTGGCGGTGTCGACGTGCACGACTACGAGCGGCTGGCGCGCGCGGGGCATGCCGCGTTCGAGACGGGTGACGACGAGATGGCGGCCCGGCGGTTCAGGGCGGCGCTCGACCTGTGGCAAGGGTCCGCCCTGGTCGACGTACGTGTCGGGCCCATCCTCGAGCTGGAGATGAGACGGCTGGAGGAGAGCCGGCTGGCCACCATCGAGCGGCGTATCGACGCCGACCTGAGACTGGGTCGCCATGCCGAACTCATCGCCGAACTTACCGAGCTGACGGCGCGTCATCCCGAGCACGAAGGGCTGCACTCCCAGGTCATGGTGGCGCTGTACCGGTCGGGACGGCAGGCGGCAGCGCTCGACGTCTACCGGAGACTGAGGGAGCGGCTGATCGACGAGCTCGGACTGGAGCCCTCGCCTCAGCTTCAGCGGCTGCACCAGGCCATGCTCTCCGTCGACCCGCTGCTGGACGTGCAGGCGGGACCGCGCCGCACCTCGACGTACGACCTCTTCGCGGCGTGACGGCCCGCCTTTCCGCGTCCGAGTGGCGGGGAAGATCAGCGGAATCCGGGCCCGGATGGGGATACCGTGGCCCGGATTCCGCAGCTTCGCAAGGGGCGGGGAAGATCAGCGAAGGTGAGCGCGGATCGCCGCCATGACCTGGGCCGCCTGTGCATTGAGATAGAAGTGGCCGCCGGGGAACACCTGCAGGCTGAACGCGCCGCTGGTGTGCTCCCCCCAGGCGCGCGCCTCGTCGAGCGTGACCTGTGCGTCGGCGTCGCCGGTCAGGGCGAACACCGGGCAGCTCAGCCGCGGCCCCCCGGCCCACCGGTACGTCTCGGCCGCCCGGTAGTCGGCCCGGATCGCCGGCAGGATCATGCGCAGGATCTCCGGGTCGCCCAGCACCTGGCTGTCGGTGCCGCTCAGCCGCGTGACGTCCGCGATGAGCCCGTCGTCGTCGCGCAGGTGGACCCGCTCGTCACGCGTGGTCGACGGGGCGCGACGGCCCGAGGCGAACAGACCGTGCAGCGTGAGCCCGTCCGCTTCCAGCCGACTCGCCAGCTCGAACGCCAGCGAGGCTCCCATGCTGTGCCCGAAGAACGAAACCGGCCGGTCGAACCAGGGGCGCACCTCGTCGACCAGCGCGTCGACGAGCGCCGGTATGGAGTCCAGGCACGGCTCGTGACGCCGGTCCTGACGCCCCGGGTACTGGATCGCCAGCACGTCGACGTCCGGTGACATCGCCTGCGACACCGGGAAGTAGAACGATGCCGAGCCTCCCGCGTGCGGGAAGCAGATCAGGCGATGAGGGGCGTCGGCGGCGGGGTGGAAGCGCCGGACCCACGTCCCGGTGTCGACGGTCGTCTGCTCGGCCACTCACGCCCCCAGCTCGGGCGAGATCACGTAGTCGGACACGTCCACGGCGTTCTTCCGGATCCGGCCGAGCGCCGCCTTCACCGGGGCGGCGAGCCGTTCCCGCTTGGCCGTCTCACGGGCCTCGCGACGCTCGACGAACTCCGGCATCACCTCGCGGGCGAAGAGCTCGAGCGACTCCAGGATGTGCTCGTGCCGGTTCTTGCCGACCTGCACCGAGAAGATCAGCTGGTCGACGCCCGCCTGCTCGTACTGGCGGATGACCTCGGCGACCTGCTCCGGGGTGCCGATGCCACGCCGGAGCGAGGTGATCTGCTCCAGCATCGCCTTGGCCTCGGCGGTCGGCTCCTCGCCGTCCGCGGGCGCGGCCGGCTCACGGGTCAGACCGACGGAGGCGCGGTTGTCCTGGAAGTCCTGCCACACGTCGGTGACGCCCGGACGGTGTTGACCGGTGATGTAGTAGTGCATCAGCGAGTACGAGAAGAAGTGCGCGCCGTCCAGACCACGGTCGAGGGCGGTCTCCTCGTCCGGGTGGCACATGAACGGGAAGACCACCGAGAAGTTGGGGTTGACGTCGCGGCCCGCCGGGACGCACTCGTCGGAGGCGATGATGTCGTAGTAGGTGTCCACCCATTCCTTCGCCTCCGCAGGGGAGACGAAGGAGAAGGAGAGGGCGCCGATGCCGTTGCGCGCCGCGGTCTCGATGGTCGTACGGGCGCTGCAGGCCATCCAGAGCGGCGGGTGCGGCTTCTGCTTCGACTTGGGCAGCAGGTTGCGCGGCGGGACATCCACCCACTTGCCCTGGTGGCCCGTGAACGGGGTCTCCGTCAGCAGTCGGGTGATGACCTCCAGGGACTCCTCCCACTGGTCCTTCTTGGTGTCCCGGTCGACGCCGAAGGCGCCCAGCTCCAGCTGCGAACTGCCCGCGCCGCTGCCGAAGTCGACCCGCCCGCCCGAGATCAGGTCCAGGGTGGCCAGGCGCTCGGCGACCCGCACGGGGTGGTTCACCGCGGCCGGCAGGGAGACGATGCCGTGGGCGAGACGGATGTTCTTGGTGCGCGCGGCGGCCGCGGCGAGGAAGACCTCGGGGGCCGAGGAATGCGAGTACTCCTCCAGGAAGTGGTGCTCGGTCGCCCAGGCGTAGTCGAAGCCGAGTCTGTCGGCCAGTTCGATCTGTTCCAGGGACTCGTTGAACAGGCGCTCCTCGCTGTCCTCCTCCCACGGCCGGGGCAGCTGGTGGTGGTAGATGAGACCGAATCGCATGCGGAGTGACTCCTTGGTTGCTGAGCGGGCGGCCGTGCCGCCGCGGGACGGGACGTTCAGGCCGCGGGCCGGTGGAACGCGGAGCGATAGAAGAGCAGGGGGGCGTCGTCGGAGCCGGTGACCTCCACGGCGCGCACCCGGCCGACGACGATCTCGTGGTCGCCCCCGGGATGCACCGCCTCGAGCGTGCAGTCCGCCCAGGCGAGCGACCCCGCGAGCACGGGTGAGCCGGTGGCCGGACCCGGGGTCCAGCGGACCCGGTCGAAGCGGTCCGCGCCACGCAGCGCGAAGGACCGGCACAGGGCCTCCTGGCCCGCGGTGAGGATGTTGACGCAGAACGCGCCGGACGGTGCGATCCGCGGCCAGGTCGTGGACGTCCGGGCCACGGAGAACGTGACGAGCGGCGGCTCCAGGGACAGCGAGGCGAACGACTGGCAGGTGAAGCCGACCGGCTCGTCGCCGTCCGGCCCGTCGGCCAGCGAGGTGACGATGGTCAGCCCGCTGCAGAAGTGGCCGAGGACCCGCCGGAACTCGTCCGGGGCGATCCGGTGGTCGAAAACGGTGCGCGCAGGCGCAGGCATGGGGACTCCCGTCAGTGCGGCGCTTCTTCGAGGATCACGTGGGCGTTGGTACCGCTGATTCCGAACGAGGAGACCCCCGCCCGGCGCGGCCGGCCGGTCTGTGGCCACGGACGCGCTTCGGACAGCAGCCGGACCAGACCGGTGTCCCAGTCGACCTGTGGCGTCGGCCGGTCGACGTTGAGCGTGCGCGGCAGGGTGCCGTGCCGCATCGCGAGGATCATCTTGATGATCGACGCGACGCCGGCGGCGGCCTGGGTGTGCCCCAGGTTGGACTTCACCGAACCGAGCCACAGCGGCCGGTCGGCGGGCCGGTCCTGGCCGTAGGTGGCCAGCAGGGCCTGGGCTTCGATCGGGTCTCCCAGTTTGGTCGCCGTACCGTGCCCGTCGACCGCGTCCACGTCGGCGGCCGTCAGACCCGCGCCGTTCAGCGCCTGTCGGATCACCCGCTGCTGCGCCGGTCCGTTCGGCACCGTCAGACCGCTGGAGGCACCGTCCTGGTTGAGGGCGGAGGACCGTACGACGGCCAGGATGCGACGCCCGTTGCGCTGGGCGTCGGACAGTCGCTCCAGGAGGAGCATGCCGCTGCCCTCGCCCCAGCCGGTGCCGTCCGCCGCCGCCGCGAAGGACTTGCACCGGCCGTCCGGGGCGAGCCCCCGCTGCTTGGTGAAGTACTGGAACGTCTCCGGTGAGGCCATCACCGTCACCCCGCCGGCCAGGGCGAGCGAGCACTCGCCCGTGCGCAGCGCCTGGGCCGCCAGATGCAGGGCGACCAGCGAGGAGGAGCAGGCCGTGTCGACCGTGACGGCCGGGCCCTCCAGACCGAGGGTGAAGGCGATCCGGCCGCTGATCAGGCTGCCGCCGGTACTGGCCCCCTCGTACTCGTGGTACATCAGACCGGCGAAGACTCCGGTCCTGCTTCCCTTGAGGGAGAGCGGGTCGATGCGCGCATTCTCGAGGGTTTCCCACGCCGTCTCCAGCAGCAGTCGCTGCTGCGGGTCCATTTCCAGCGCCTCGCGCGGCGAGATGCCGAAGAGCTCGGCGTCGAAGCCCGCCGCGTCGTGCAGGAACGCTCCGTGGCGCGTGATGCTCTTGCCCGGGGCACCGTGCTCCGGGTCGTAGAGGCGGTCGACGTCCCACCCGCGGTCCGTGGGGAAGGGGGCGACGCCGTCACGTTCCTCCAGCAGCAGCCGCCACAGGTCGTCGGGGGTGTCGACCCCGCCGGCGAACCGGCAGGCCATGCCCACGACGGCGACGGGCTCGGACGTGGTCTGCGCCAGCTGTTCGTTCTCCCGGCGCAGTCGCTCGTTGTCCATCAGCGAGGCGCGCAGCGCCTCGACGATCTCCTCGGTGTTCATGCCTGCTCCCAGCCTCCGCCTCAGTCGGTCTTCCTGGCCGCGAGGGCCGTACGGACCAGATCACTGACGTCCATGTCCGCGATCGCGCTCCGGGAGGGGTCCGCCTCGCCGTTCGCATCGTTCGACGGCTCGGTCCCGCGCTGCGGCGGAGCAAGCTCCTCGAGCAGGTACCGCGCCAGCACTTCGGGGTTCGGGTAGTCGAACATCATCGTGGCGGGGAGCCTCAGCCCGGTCTCGGCACCCAGCAGGTTGCGCAGCTCGATCGCGGCCAGGGAGTCGAGGCCGAGTTCCGTGAAACCACGGCTCATGTCGATCGCGTGCGGGGCATCGTGGCGCACCGCGGCCACCTGGTCGCGTACGAGGTCCAGCAGGATGCGCAGCTGTTCGTCCTCGGCGAGACCGGAGAGCCGCTCCTCCAGGCTCTGGTCCACGGCCGGCGTCGGGGCGGCGCCCGCCGGGGCGGCGGCCGCGACGGCCCGGGCCGGGACCTGGTCGGCCGGTACGAGACCGTGCAGGGGTGCGGGGACCTTCTCGGCCGCGGCGAGCGCCGCACCGTCGATCCGCAGCGGCACCTGCACGGTCTCACCCGTGGTGAGCGCGGTGTCGAACAGCGCCAGACCCTCCTTCGGGGTGATCGCCGGGGTGCCCAGACGACGCTGCCGCTCGAACACGGCCCCGTCCAGGACGGCCCCCATGCCGTCGCCCTCCCACAGGTGCCACGCGAGTGAGGTGGCGGGCAGGCCTGTGGTGTGGCGGTGGTGGGCGAGGGCGTCGAGGAAGGTGTTGGCGGCGGCGTAGTTGGCTTGTCCGGCGTTGTCGAGGAATGCGGCGGTGGAGGAGAACAGGACGAAGGCGGTGAGGTCGATGCCGCGGTCGGCGGTGTATTCGTGGAGGTGCCAGGCGGCGTCGGCCTTGGGGGCCAGGACGGTGTCCAGTCGTTCGGGGGTGAGGGAGGTGAGGAGGCCGTCGTCGAGGACGCCGGCGGTGTGGACGATGCCGGTGAGGGGGTGGGCCCCGGGGATGGTGTCGAGGAGGGTGGTGAGGGCCTGACGGTCTGCGACGTCGCAGGCGGCGAGGGTGACGGTGGCGCCGATGGCGGTGAGTTCGTCGTGGAGTTGGGTGGCGCCGGGGGCGTCGGGTCCTCGGCGGCTGGTGAGGAGGAGGTGGCGTACGCCGTGTTCGGCCACCAGGTGGCGGGCGACGAGTGCGCCGAGGCCGCCGGTGCCGCCGGTGATCAGAACGGTGCCCTCCGGACCCCACGGGCTCGCACCCGTACCGCCGGAGACCTGCGCCAGGCGAAGGACGAGCGCCCTGCCGCCCCGCAGGACGAGCTCCGGCACGCCGGACGCTGCGGCGGCGCCCAGCGCCTGGTCGGACTCGGCCGTGGCGTCCAGGTCGACCAGGACGATCCGGCCGGGGTGCTCCGCCTGCGCCGCGCGCACCAGACCCCACACCGGGGCCTGGGCGACGTCGGGGCTCTCATCCGCCGACACGGCCATCGCGCCGTGCGTGGCCACGACCAGCCGCGAGGCGGCGAACCGCTCATCCGCCAGCCAGGCCCGCAGCGCCGCCAGCACCCGGTGCACGGTTGCGCGCGCACCGGACGCCCCCGGGCCGGCCGATTCCACGGGTAGCAGCACGACTTCCGGGACGTCCCCCGTCGATGCCGACACCGACACGGTGTCCAGCACCGGAAGCGGCTCGTCGGAGGGAGCCAGCGTCGGGCCCGCCACCCAGGAGAACCGGTACAGGTCCTCGACGGGCCGGCCGTTCGCCGCCCCCAGCTGCTCGGTGGAGACGGGGCGGGACACCAGCCGTTCCACCGTGGCCACCGGCCGGCCGGCGGCGTCGGCCACCTGAAGTGTGGTGACCTCCTCACCCCTCACCCGGCGCAGCAGCACGCGCAGCGAGGTGGCACCGGTCGCGTGGACGGTCACCCCGCTCCAGACGAACGGAAGCTGCGTGGCCCCCGCGTCCTCCTCGTTCAGCAGGTCCACATGGCTCGCGGCGTCGAGGAGGGCGGGGTGGAGGGTGAAGTGGGTGGCGTCGGTGTGGGCGTGGTCGGGGAGGGTGACTTCGGCGTAGATGTCTTCGCCGTGGCGCCAGGCTGCGGTGAGGGCTTGGAAGGTGGGGCCGTAGGTGTAGCCGCGGGTGTGGAGTTTGTCGTAGGCGTTGTGGGTGGGGATGGGGGTGGCGCCGGGTGGGGGCCATTGGGTGAGGTCGGTGGGGTTGGTGGGGGGTGTGGGGGTGTGGGGGGTGAGGGTGCCGGTGGCGTGGCGGGTCCAGTCGGTGTCGGTGTGTTCGGGGCGGGTGTGGATGCTGATGGGGCGTGTTCCGTGGGTGTCGGTGGGGCCGACGAGGATCTGGAGGGCGAGTGCGGTGTTGTCGGTGGGGAGGGTGAGGGGGGTGTGGAGGGTGAGTTCTTCGAGGTGGGGGGTGTTGGTTTCGTCGCCGGCGCGGATGGCGAGTTCGACGAGTCCGGTGCCGGGCAGGAGGGTGGTGCCGAGGACGGTGTGGTCGGCGATCCAGGGGTGGGTCGCCAGCGACAACCGCCCCGTCAGGACGGCGCCGCCGCCGTCGGGCAGCGTGATGACCGAGCTGACCAGCGGATGGCCCGCGGCGATCTGTCCGTGCCCGGTGGCATCGGCGGCCACCGTCGGCGCCGGGGAGGTGTCCAGCCAGAACTCCCGCTTCTCGAAGGCGTAGGTGGGCAGGTCGACGCGGCGGGCGCCGGTGCCCGCATAGAAGGCCGCCCAGTCGACGGGGGTGCCGGTGGTGTGGAGACGGGCGAGGGCGGTGACGGTCTCCGTGGCCTCGTCCCGGTCCCGGCGCAGCGTGGGCACGTAGACGCCGGTGTCGGTGGTCTGCTGGGCCATGGCGGTCAGCACCGCGTCCGGGCCGAGCTCCACGTACGTGGTCACGCCTGCCGCGTCCAGAGCGCGGACCGCGTCGGCGAAGCGGACGGCTTCGCGGACGTGCCGCACCCAGTACTCCGGGTCGGTCACGTCGGCGGTGGTGTCCCCGGTGAGGGTGGACACGATCGGAAGGGCCGGGGCTCGGTAGGTCACGGACTGTGCGACCGTGCGGAAGTCCTCCAGCATCGGTTCCATCAGCGGGGAGTGGAACGCGTGCGACACCCGCAGCCGCGTCGTCTTACGGCCCTCAGCCTCGAAACGCTCCTTAATGGCCAGGACCTCGGCCTGAGCACCGGAGACCACCACCGCAGACGGGCCGTTGACCGCCGCGATACCGACCGTGTCGGACAGCAGCGGGCGGACCTCGTCCTCACTCGCCTGGACGGCGACCATCGCCCCGCCCTGCGGCAAGGCCTGCATCAGCCGGCCCCGCGCCACAACCAGCCGCGCCGCATCCGTCAGCGACAGCACCCCGGCCACATGCGCGGCCGCGAACTCACCGATCGAATGCCCCGCCAGGTAATCGGGACGCACACCCCACGACTCCAGCAGCCGGAACAACGCCACCTCGATCGCGAACAACGCAGGCTGAGCGAACTCCGTGCGGTCCAGACGCTCCGCGTCCTGGCCCCACATCACGTCCTTCAGCGGCAGACCGACCTCCGCCACAACCGCGTCGAAGGCCTCCGCGAACACCGGGAACGCCTCATACAGCCCCCGGCCCATCCCCAACCGCTGCGCACCCTGCCCACCGAACAAGAACGCCGTCACACCATCGGCACGGGCCGTGCCGCTCACGACGCCCGGTGCCGGCACGCCCTCCGCCAACGCGGCCAGGCCGCGCAGGGCCGCCACGCGGTCCGTGGCGACGACTGCGGCGCGGTGCTCGAGCGCCGCACGCGATGTCGCCGAGGAATAGGCAGTGCCGACGAGGTCGAGCTCTGGGTCGGCTTCGAGGAGCGCCTTCAGGCGTTCGGCCTGGGCGGGCAGGTTGTGGGAGGTGTGGGACGACAGGAGCAGGGCGGTGGGCGACATGCCCTCGGAGGGGATGTCCGGCTCGGCGGCCCGCTGCGCGACGACGGGTGCGGGAGCCTCCTCCAGGATGAGGTGCGCGTTGGTGCCGCTGAGCCCGAAGGACGAGACGGCGGCGCGGCGCGGTCGGTCGGTCTCTGGCCACGGACGGGCTTCGGTCACCAGTCGGACGTTCCCTGCGGTCCAGTCGACCTTGGGGCTCGGCTCGTCCACGTGCAGCGTCTTCGGTATGACGCCCTCGCGGAGCGCCATGACCGCCTTGATCACACCGCTCACGCCGGACGCCGCCTGGGCATGCCCGATGTTCGACTTGATGGAGCCGAGCCACAGCGGCCGGTCCTCGGGACGCCCCTGCCCGTACGTCGCCAGCAGCGCCTGCGCCTCGATCGGGTCACCCAGCGTCGTACCCGTGCCGTGTCCCTCGACGAGGTCGACGTCGGCCGTGGAAAGCCCCGCCACCGCCAGCGCACGTTGGATGACGCGCTGCTGGGAGGGGCCGTTGGGGGCGGTGAGGCCGTTGCTCGCACCGTCCTGGTTGATCGCCGAGCCCTTGACCACCGCGAGGACGCGGTGGCCCTTGGCCCGGGCGTCGGACAGCCGCTCCACCAGCAGCAGACCGACACCCTCGGACCAGCCGGTGCCGTCGGCCGCGCCGGCGAACGCCTTGCAACGGCCGTCGGGAGCGAGTCCGCGCTGCTGACTGAAGTCGACGAAGATGTCCGGTGTCGGCATCACGGTCACGCCGCCCGCGAGCGCCATCGTGACCTCCCCCTGGCGCAGCGCCTGCACGGCCATGTGCAGGGCGACCAGGGAGGAGGAGCAGGCGGTGTCCACGGTGACCGCCGGGCCCTCCAGACCGAGCGTGTAGGCGACCCGGCCGGAGGCGATGCTGCCGGCGCTGCCGTTGCCCAGGTAGGGAGAGAGGTCGTCCGGCACGGTGCCCGGACGGGTGCCGTACTCGTGGTACATCACGCCGACGTACACGCCGGTCTGGGTGCCGCGCAGGGTCGTCGGGTCGATGCCGGCCCGCTCAATGGCCTCCCACGAGCTCTGGAGGAGCAGCCGCTGCTGCGGGTCCATGGCCAGCGCCTCGCGCGGCATGATGCCGAAGAACTCGGGGTCGAACTCGGCGGCGTCGTGCAGGAAGCCGCCGTTGACGGTGTACGTCCGGCCCGGGGTCCCGGGCTCGGGGTCGTAGAGGCCCTGGGCGTCCCAGCCGCGGTTGTCCGGGAAGCCGGAGACCGCATCGCGGCCCTCGGACACCAGGTTCCACAGTTCCTCCGCGGAGGTGACCCCGCCGGGGAAGCGGCAGCTGATGCCGACGATGGCGATCGGGTCGTCGTCGACGGCCTGCGCGGAGGGCGTCGCGGACGGCACGGGGACCGTCGTCACCGCGGGCGTACTGCCGGACTTCTCCTTGATCAGGGCGACCACGGCACGGCAGTTGGGATGGTCGAAGACCAAGGTGGCGGGCAGTTTCAGACCGGTGGCGGCGTTGAGCGCGTTGCGCAGCTCGACCGCGGCGAGCGAGTCGAAGCCCAGCTCCTTGAACGCCCGGTCGGCACCCACCGAATCGATGCCACTGTGCCCGAGCACGGCGGCCACCTCAGTACGCACCAGCTCCAGCAGCGCACGGTCCTGCTCGGCGTCGGAGAGACCCGCGAGCCGCTGCTGCAGTGCGCCGGCCGTGGAGGTGGCGGCGGCCGACCGGTCTGCCGCATGGCGCGCCGGGCCGCGGACGAGGCCGCGCAGCAGCGCCGGAGTTCCGTCGGTGCGGGAGCGCAGTGCCGCCCGGTCGACGCGCAGCGCGGTCACCTGGTGGGCGCCGGTGGCGAGCGCCGCGTCGAACAGTTCGAGGCCCTCCGCCACGTCGAGCGCGGGCGTTCCGAGCCGCTTCATCCGATCGAGGTCGGCGTCGACGACCGGTCCGAGGCCCGTGTCCATCGCCCACATGCCGTACGCGAGCGCCGTCGCGGGCAGCCCTGCGGCGCGGCGGTGGTGGGCGAGGGCGTCGAGGAAGACGTTGGCGGCGGCGTAGTTGGCCTGTCCGGCGGCGAGCACCTGGCCGCCGGCGGAGGAGAACAGGACGAAGGCGGTGAGGTCGATGCCGCGGTCGACGGTGTACTCGTGGAGGTGCCAGGCGGCGTCGGCCTTGGGCCGCAGCACCGTCTCGAACTGCTCCGGCGTCAGCGTTCCCACCAGCCCGCTGTCGATGGTGCCGGCGGTGTGGACGATGCCGGTGAGGGGGTGGGTTGTGGGGATGCTGTCGAGGAGGGTGGCGAGGGCCTGGCGGTCTGCGACGTCGCAGGCGGCGAGGGTGACGGTGGCGCCGGCGGCGGTGAGTTCGTCGTGGAGTTGGGTGGCGCCGGGGGCGTCGGGTCCTCGGCGGCTGGTGAGGAGGAGGTGGCGTACGCCGTGTTCGGTGACCAGGTGGCGGGCGACGAGTGCGCCGAGGCCACCGGTGCCGCCGGTGATCAGGACGGTGCCCTCCGGACCCCACGGGCTCGCACCCGTACCGGTCGAGCGGACCAGACGCGGTACCGCGAAGCGACCGCCGTGGACGGCGGACTCCGGCTCTCCGGAGGCCGCGGCCGTAGGCAGGGCGGCGAGCGACTCCACCGACCCGTCGGTGTCCAGGAGCGCGAAGCGTCCCGGGTTCTCCGCCTCGGCGGCACGCACCAGACCCCACACCGGAGCCTGGGACAGGTCCAGGGTGTCCTCCAGGCGCGCGGCCACCGCGTAACGGGTGACGAAGACGAGCCGTGACCCGCCGAACCGGTCGTCGGCCAGCCAGGTCCGCACCGCTTCCAGAACCGCGAGGGACACCTCCCGGGTGGCCTGGGGGACCGTGTCCGAGACCGCCGGCGCAACCGGGCACAGCACCACGTCCGGCATCGGCCGCCCCGCGTCCACCGCCGCTGCCAGCGCGGCGAGATCGGCGAACTCCGGCACTGCGACGTCGAGGTCCACCGGCCCGGCGAGTCGGGCCACGGTGCTCGTCGTCTGCGGAAGCGGCAGACCCTGCCAGGCCACCCTGAACAGGGAATCGCCCTGCACACTCCGGGACGCCTTCAACTGCTCGGTGGAGACGGGGCGGGACACCAGCTGTTCCACCGTGGCCACCGGCCGGCCGGCCGTGTCGGCCACCCACATCGCCGACAGCTCGTCGCCGCGCACCCGGCGCAGCAGCACGCGCAGCGAGGTGGCACCGGTCGCGTGGACGGTCACGCCGTTCCAGGAGAACGGCAGGAGGGTGTCGCCGTGGGCTTCGCCCTGCGGGTCGAGCAGATCCGCGTGCATCGCGGCGTCGAGGAGGGCGGGGTGGAGGGTGAAGTGGGTGGCGTCGGTGTGGGCGTGGTCGGGGAGGGTGACTTCGGCGTAGATGTCTTCGCCGTGGCGCCAGGCTGCGGTGAGGGCTTGGAAGGTGGGGCCGTAGGTGTAGCCGCGGGTGTGGAGTTTGTCGTAGGCGTTGTGGGTGGGGATGGGGGTGGCGCCGGGTGGGGGCCATTGGGTGAGGTCGGTGGGGTTGGTGGGGGGTGTGGGGGTGTGGGGGGTGAGGGTGCCGGTGGCGTGGCGGGTCCAGTCGGTGTCGGTGTGTTCGGGGCGGGTGTGGATGCTGATGGGGCGTGTTCCGTGGGTGTCGGTGGGGCCGACGAGGATCTGGAGGGCGAGTGCGGTGTTGTCGGTGGGGAGGGTGAGGGGGGTGTGGAGGGTGAGTTCTTCGAGGTGGGGGGTGTTGGTTTCGTCGCCGGCGCGGATGGCGAGTTCGACGAGTCCGGTGCCGGGCAGGAGGGTGGTGCCCAGGACGGTGTGGTCGGCGATCCAGGGGTGGGTCGCCAACGACAACCGCCCCGTCAGAACGATCGCGTCCGACTCCGGAGAGGCCACGACGGCACTCAGCACCGGGTGGTCGACCGGCGTGAGGCCGGCGGATCCGACGTCGCCGGACGTACCGGTCGGGTGCAGCCAGTAGGACTCATGCTGGAAGGCGTAGGTGGGCAGATCGAGATGCACGCTCGGCTGGTCGCCGTAGTACGCCGTCCAGTCGACGGGGGTGCCGGTGGTGTGGAGGCGGGCGAGAGCGGTGACGGTCTCGGTGGCCTCGTCCCGGTCCCGGCGCAGGGTGGGCACGAAGGTGGCGGTGTCGGTGGTCTGCTGGGCCATGGCGGTCAGCACCGCGTCGGGGCCGAGCTCCACGTACGTGGTCACGCCTGCCGCGTCCAGAGCGCGGACCGCGTCGGCGAAGCGGACGGCTTCGCGGACGTGCCGTACCCAGTACTCCGGGTCGGTCAGGTCACCAGTGGTGTCCCCGGTGAGGGTGGACACGATCGGAAGGGCCGGAGTTCCGTAGGTCACTGACTGTGCGACCGTACGGAAGTCCTCCAGCATCGGTTCCATCAGCGGGGAGTGGAACGCGTGCGACACCCGCAGCCGCGTCGTCTTACGGCCTTCCGCCTCGAAACGCTCCTTGATGGCCAGAACCTCGGCCTGCGTGCCGGATACGACGACGGCCTGCGGGCCGTTGACCGCGGCGATACCCACGCTCTCCGTCAGCAGCGGGCGGACCTCGTCCTCACTCGCCTGCACGGCGACCATGGCCCCGCCCTGCGGCAGCGCCTGCATGAGCCGGCCCCGTGCCACAACCAGCCGTGCCGCGTCCGTCAGTGACAGCACCCCGGCCACATGAGCGGCCGCGAACTCACCGATCGAATGCCCCGCCAGGTAGTCGGGCTTAATGCCCCACGACTCCAGCAGCCGGAACAGCGCGACCTCGATCGCGAACAGCGCGGGCTGAGCGAACTCGGTGCGGTCCAGACGCTCCGCGTCCTGGCCCCACATCACGTCCTTCAGCGGCAGACCGACCTCGGCCACGACCGCGTCGAAGGCCTCCGCGAAGACGGGGAACGCCTCATACAACCCCCGGCCCATCCCCAGCCGCTGCGCACCCTGCCCACCGAACAAGAACGCGAGCTTTCCGCCCATGGCCTCACTGACGCCGGCGCCGCCGGCGATGGCGTCCAGGGCGCGCTCCAGGTCGGCGCGGTCGTTGGCGAGCGCGACCGCACGGTGCTCCAGCGTCGCTCGTGAGGTGTGCAGTGCCCGGCCTGCCGCGGCGAGATCGCCGTCGGTCACCGTGTCGAGGAAGGTCCGCAGCCGTGCGGCCTGGGCGCGGACGGCCGCCGGGGTCTTGCCGGAGACCGGCCAGGCGACGACCGGACGCTCGGCGGAGACCGTCTCGGACGGCACGTCCTCCGGCGCCTGCTCGATGATCACGTGGGCGTTCGTGCCGCTGATGCCGAAGGAGGACACGCCGGCGCGGCGCGGGTGGTCGCTCTCCGGCCACGGCCTGGGCTCGGTGAGCAGCTCCACCGCTCCGGCTTCCCAGTCCACCTGGGGCGAGGGCTCGTCCACGTGCAGGGTCCGGGGCAGCACCCCGTGCCGCATCGCCATGACGGTCTTGATGATCCCGGCAACGCCGGCGGCGGCCTGGGTGTGCCCCATGTTCGACTTGATCGATCCCAGCCACAGGGGCCGGTCGGCGGGACGGCCCTGACCGTAGGCGGCCAGGAGCGCCTGCGCCTCGATCGGGTCACCCAGCGTCGTACCCGTACCGTGCGCCTCGACGGCGTCCACGTCCGTGGGCGCCAGCCCCGCCGTGGCCAGCGCCTGCTCGATGACGCGCTGCTGGGAGGGGCCGTTGGGGGCGGTCAGGCCGTTGCTCGCACCGTCCTGGTTGATCGCCGAGCCCTTGACCACCGCGAGGACGCGGTGGCCCTTGGCCCGGGCGTCGGACAGCCGCTCCAGGACGAGCACACCGACGCCCTCGCCCCAGCCGGTGCCGTCGGCGGACGCGGCGAAGGACTTGCAGCGGCCGTCGGAGGACAGACCACGCTGCCGGTTCATGTCGATGAAGGTGTCCGGTGTCGACATCACCGTCACGCCGCCCGCGAGCGCCAGGGAGCACTCGCCGGCGCGCAGTGCCTGGACCGCCCAGTGCAGGGCGACCAGGGAGGAGGAGCAGGCGGTGTCCACGGTGACCGCC
Source organism: Streptomyces sp. NPDC030862 (assembly GCF_055571835.1). Lineage (NCBI taxonomy): Bacteria > Bacillati > Actinomycetota > Actinomycetes > Kitasatosporales > Streptomycetaceae > Streptomyces > Streptomyces sp. NPDC030862. Next base: position 255,689 of record NZ_JBVIEN010000003.1, read on the forward strand.
GGGCCCTCGAGACCGAGCGTGTAGGCGACCCGGCCCGACACGACACTGGCGAGGCTGCCGTTGCCCAGGTAGCCCGCGTACTCCTCGGACACCCGGCCGCCGAGCCGGGTGGCCCAGTCGTGGTACATCACGCCGGCGAAGACACCGGTGCTGGTCCCGCGCACGGACAGCGGGTCGACGCCCGCTCGCTCGAACGCCTCCCAGGACACCTCCAGCAGCAGCCGCTGCTGCGGGTCCATGGCCTGGGCCTCGCGGGGGCTGATGCCGAAGAACTCCGGGTCGAACTCGGCCGCGTCGTAGAGGAACCCGCCCTCGCGGGTGGAGGACTTTCCGGAGACTCCCGCCTCCGGGTCGTACAGGGCGTCCACGTCCCAGCCGCGGTCCTCGGGGAAGGGGGAGACCGCGTCGCGGCCCTCGGCCACCAGTTCCCACAGATCCTCGGGCGAAGCCACCCCGCCCGGGTAGCGGCAGCTCATGCCCACGATGACGATCGGGTCGTCGTCGGTGACGACGGCGGCGGAAGCGGAGGGGCGGACGGAGGCCTGCTCCTGGCCCGCGCTCAGCTTGCTCGCGATGTGCTCGGCCAGAGCGCGCGGGGTCGGATAGTCGAAGACCAGGGTGGCGGTCAGGCGCAGACCGGTGGCGGCGTTGAGCGCGTTGCGCAGCTCGACCGCGGCGAGCGAGTCGAAGCCGCTCTCGCTGAAGGCCCGGCCCACGTCGACCGCGTCCGGGCCGTCGTGCCCGAGCACCGCCGCGACATGGGTGCGGACCAGGTCGATCAGGGCCTCGGCACGGTCCGCGTCGGACAGTCGGGAGAGGCTGTCGGCGAGCGAGTCGGCGACCGACACGGCGCCGCCCGCCGCAGGCGCCGCGGCCGCCGTCCGCCGCGGCACCCGGGCCGGCACAAGGGCGCTCAGAACGGCGGGAACGCCGTCGGCGCGGTCCCGCAGCGCGGTGCCGTCGATCCGGACCGGGACCAGCGCAGGGGCCGTGAGGCGCAGGGCCGCGTCCAGCAGGGCCAGGTTCTCGTCCGCGGACAGCGGCTCCAGACCGAGCTTCGCGATGCGCTGGAGCGCGGCCACGTCCAGTCCCGCGCCCATGCCGACATCACCCGTCCACAGGCCCCACGCGAGTGAGGTGGCGGGCAGGCCTGTGGTGTGGCGGTGGTGGGCGAGGGCGTCGAGGAAGGTGTTGGCGGCGGCGTAGTTGGCTTGTCCGGCGTTGTCGAGGAATGCGGCGGTGGAGGAGAACAGGACGAAGGCGGTGAGGTCGACGCCGCGGTCGGCGGTGTACTCGTGGAGGTGCCAGGCGGCGTCGGCCTTGGGGGCCAGGACGGTGTCCAGACTGTCCTGGCTGAGGGAGGTGAGGAGGCCGTCGTCGAGGACGCCGGCGGTGTGGACGATGCCGGTGAGGGGGTGGGTTGTGGGGATGCTGTCGAGGAGGGTGGTGAGGGCCTGACGGTCTGCGACGTCGCAGGCGGCGAGGGTGACGGTGGCGCCGATGGCGGTGAGTTCGTCGTGGAGTTGGGTGGCGCCGGGGGCGTCGGGTCCTCGGCGGCTGGTGAGGAGGAGGTGGCGTACGCCGTGTTCGGCCACCAGGTGGCGGGCGACGAGTGCGCCGAGGCCGCCGGTGCCGCCGGTGATCAGAACGGTGCCCTCCGGACCCCAGGGCGCCGGCGCATCCTCGGCGGAGGCGGGGGCGGGTGCGGTCCGCACCAGGCGCGGTACGCGTATCTCCCGGCTGCGGACGGCGAGTTCGGGTTCGCCCGTGGCCAGGGCCGAGGCCAGTAGGGCCTCGTCCGTGTCGGCGTCGGCATCCACCAGGACGATCCGGCCGGGGTGCTCCGCCTGCGCCGCGCGCACCAGACCCCACACCGGGGCCAGCGCGAGGTCGACGGTGTCGTCCGCGCTCGCGGCGACCGCGCCCCGTGTCACGAGAGCGAGCCGGTCATCGGCGGCGGACTCGTCGGCCAGCCACTCCTGCAGCCTGGCGAGGACCCCGTACGCGGTCGCCCGCACCGCGTCCGGGACCTCGCCGACGGCGGCGTCCACGGGCAGCACGGTCCAGCCGTCGAGGCCCGCGGAGGCCGGCGCGGTGACCGAGGACCACTCCACGCGCAGCGGCGCCGCACCACCGTGTGCGGAACGCAGCTGGGCGCCGTCCACGGGGCGCAGTGCGAGCGAGTCGATCCGCGCCACCGGCGCGCCGGACGCGTCGGCGATCGACAGGGCCACGGAGTCCGGGCCCGTGGCGGTGATCCGCACACGGATCGCGGAGGCCCCGGAGGCGTAGAGCGACACACCGGTCCACGCGAACGGCAGCCGGGTGCCTTCCGGGACGGGCTCGTGCGCGGCGAAGTCCGTGGCGTGCAAGGCGGCGTCCAAGAGCGCCGGATGCAGGCCGAAGGCGCCGGCCTGTGCCGCGGTGTCACCGTCCAGGGCCACGTCGGCGTACACCTCGCCGCCCTGCCGCCACACCGCCTTCAGGCCGTGGAAGACGGGGCCGTAGCCGTAGCCGTTCGCGGCCATGTCCGGGTACAGGGTGCTGATGTCGACCGCCTCGGCGCCTGCCGGTGGCCACTGGGCCGTGGCGGGGAGCGCGGTGTCCTGCTGCGGGGCGGCCGGGGCGAGCACACCGGTGGCGTGCCGGGTCCACGGCTCGTCGTCCGCGGCATCCTCGGCACGGGAGAAGAAGTCGACCGTGCGCCGGCCGTCCGCCTCCTCGGCGCCCACGACGATCTGCAGGGCGACACCGCCCGTGGCCGGCAGGGCCAGGGGAGCCTGCAGGGTGAGCTCCTCGACCGTGGCGCACCCCACCTCGTCTCCCGCGCGTACCGCGAGCTCCACGAAGGCGGTGCCCGGCAGCAACGGGACACCGGCGATGACGTGGTCGGCCAGCCACGGGTGGGTGCGCAGCGACGTCCGCCCGGTCAGCACCGCGCCGCCGGCGCTTCCGTCGGCCGCGGCCAGGCGGACGACCGAGCCGAGCAGCGGGTGCCCCGCCGCGATCTGTCCCAGGCTCGCCGGATCGCCGCTCGGCGCAGGGGCGCTCAGCCAGTACCGCCGTCGCTGGAAGGCGTAGGAGGGGAGCGGGATGCGCCGGGCATCCAGGCCCTCGTAACAGGCGTCCCAGTCGACGTTCGTGCCGCAGGTGTGCAGCAGGGCCAGCGCGGACAGCAGCTCCCGCCGCTCGTCACGGCCCCGGCGCAGTGCGGGGACGAACGTGACGCCGGGGGCGGTGACACACTCCTGCCCCATCGCCGACAGTACGGCGTCCGGGCCGAGCTCCAGGTATCCGGTGACGCCGGCCGCCTCCAGGAAGCGGACGCCGTCGGCGAAGCGGACCGCCTCGCGGACGTGCTCCACCCAGTAGTCGGGCGAGCACAGCTGCTCCGCCGTGGCAAGCTGCCCGGTGACGTTGGAGACGACCGGGATCCGCGGGGCGGAGTAGGTCATGATCCGGGCGACGCGGCGGAACTCGTCCAGCATCGGCTCCATCAGCGGCGAGTGGAAGGCATGGCTCACCCGCAGCCGCTTGGTCTTGCGGCCCAGCTCCTCGAAATGCGCCTGCACGCCGAGGACGGCGTCCTCGGCGCCGGACACGACGACGGAGGAGGGGCCGTTGACCGCGGCGATCCCGGCCCGTTCGGTGAGCAGCGGACGCACCTCGTCCTCGGTGGCCTGGACGGCCACCATCGCACCGCCCGCCGGCAGCTGCTGCATCAGCCGGCCGCGCGCGGCGACCAGCGTCGCGGCGTCCTCCAGGTTCAGCACTCCGGCCACGTGCGCCGCGGCCAGCTCGCCCACGGAGTGCCCGGTCAGATAGTCGGGGCGCACGCCCCAGGACTCGACGAGCCGGAACAGCGCCACCTCGACGGCGAACAGCGCGCACTGCGCGTAACGCGTCTGGTCGAGCAGCTCCGCCTCCGGGGACCCCTCCTCGGCGAAGAGCACGTCCCACAGGGAGACGTCGAGCTGGAGGTCGAGATGGCCGATGGCGGCCTCGAGCGCCCTGGCGAAGACCGGGTACGTGTGGCACAGCTCGCGGCCCATGGCGAGCCGCTGGCTGCCCTGCCCGGTGAAGAGGAACGCCAGCCGGTGGGCGGTGTCCGCGCCCTGGGCCGACGGGTTGAGGAAGAGGCCCGGCGCCGAGTGCTCGTCGACGACGGCCCGCAGCGCACTCTCGAACACGCCTCGGTCCTCGGCGAGGACCACCGCGCGGTGCGGGAGCGTGGCGCGTGTGGTGGCCAGCGAGTGGCCGATGTCGGCGAGGGACGCCTCCGGCCGGTCGGCCATGAACGTCAGCAGGCGCTCGGCCTGTGCCCGCAGTGCCGGAGCGGTACGGGCCGAGACGACCAGCGGCAGGATCCGCCCGTCGCCCTCCGCGTCGCCCTTCGCGCCGCCTTGCGCGCCGCCCTCCGCGGCGGCGTCGCCCGACTCGTCGAGGGCTGGCGGTTCCTCCAGGATGACGTGGGCGTTGGTGCCGCTGATGCCGAACGCCGAGACGCCCGCCCGGCGCGGCCGGTCGCCCCGCTCCCAGGAGCGCGCCTGGGTCAGCAGCCGTACGTTGCCGCTCTCCCAGCGGATGTTCGGGGACGGCTCGTCCACGTTCAGCGTGCGGGGCAGCTTGCCGTGCCGCATCGCCATGATCATCTTGATCATGCTGGCCGCCCCGCCCGCCGCCTGGGTGTGGCCCAGATTGGTCTTCACCGAACCGAGCCACAGCGGCTCGTCCTCGGGGCGGTTCTGGCCGTACGTGGCGAGGATGGCCTGGGCCTCGATCGGGTCGCCCAGCCGCGTGCCGGTGCCGTGCGCGTCGACGGCGTCCACGTCGGCCGAAGCCAGCCCGGCATCGGCGAGGGCCTGGCGGATCAGGCGCTGCTGCGCGATACCGCTGGGCGCGGTCAGACCGTTGCTGGCGCCGTCCTGGTTGACGGAGGTGCCGCGCACGACCGCGTGTACGGAGTGCCCGAGCCGCCGGGCGTCGGAGAGGCGCTCGACCACCAGCAGGCCGACGCCCTCGGAGAACCCGGTGCCGTCGGCGGCCGCCGCGAACGCCTTGACGCGGCCGTCGGCGGCCAGACCCTGCTGGCGGCTGAACGAGGTGAAGATGCTGGGGCTGCCCATCACGGTCACACCGCCGACGAGCGCCAGCGAGCACTCACCGCGGCGCAGCGCCTGCGCGGCCAGGTGCAGGGAGACGACGGCGCCGGAGCAGGCCGTGTCCAGCGTCATCGCCGGGCCCTCCAGGCCCAGCGTGTACGAGATGCGGCCCGACGCGACGCTCGGGGCGGTGCCGATCATCAGGTAGCCGTCGAGACCCTCCGGGGCCTCGGTCGCCTTGACGCCGTAGTCGTGGACCTCCGCCCCGAGGAAGACGCCGGTACGGCTGCCGCGCAGCGAGTCCGGCGCGATGCCCGCGTGTTCCAGCGCCTCCCAGGCCGTCTCCAGGGCGAGCCGGTGTTGCGGGTCCATGGCGAGGGCCTCGCGCGGACTGATGCCGAAGAAGTCCGCGTCGAACTGCGTGGCGGTGTCCAGGAAACCGCCCTTGGTCACGTAGCTCTTGCGGGGCGTCGCCGGATCCGGGTCGAACAGCCCGTCCAAGTCCCAGTCGCGGTCGGCCGGGAAGTCGGAGAGCACGTCACGGCCCTCGTCGACCAGGTCCCACAGGTCGTCGGCGCTTTCGATGCCGCCGGGGAACCGGCAGCCGATGCCGACGACCACGATGGGGTCGTCGTCGTCGACGGTGCTGCGGGGCACCGGTGCGAGCGTGTCGATCTCCGGGGAGGAGCCGAGGAGTTCGCCGCGCAGGAACACGGCGAGCGCCTCCGGGGTGGGGTGGTCGAACCCGACGGTGGGCGGCAGCGTGAGTCCGGTGGCCGCGTTCACCCGGGCGTGCAGGGCGACCAGACCCAGGGAGTCCAGGGCCTGCTCCCTGAACGGTGCGTCGGGCTGGACCGCGGCCGGAGGCTCGGGCTGGATGGCGCGCAGGACCTCGAGTGCTTCGGCGCGTACCAGGTCGAGCAGGACGCGTACCTGCTCGGCGTCCGGCAGCGGCTGCAGCCGGGCCACGAGCGCGGTACGCGTGCCCGACGCGTCGTCCGGCTCGTGCCGGGTGTCAGAAACGAAGCTTCCGGACCCGCTCATCTGCACACTCCACACCTAAAATTCCACTGCCGCACAAGGAAATGTCGATATGCCCGAGAAACACTCGGAGCCGAAACTCTAGGACGCGGGCACAATGCCCCCACACCCCTATGGGCCCCTATCGCTCCACTCACCCCACACCAGTTCTGCGTCGATCGATTCACCCGAATCTCGGGGTGGTTCATCGAATCGCCGGCGAATGTGATGGAGGTCGTTCATCAGGTCTGCGGAGCTGATCCTTCTCGATCCGCCGAGTTCCGCGATTCCGCTGAGCGGGAGGTTCCCGATGTCCACCCAGCGGAGCCTGCCGTCCGCGTCGATCCGGCTGCGTGTGAGGCCGGCGTTGTCGGGGTGCACGCAGTAGGGGACGTCGAGGTATCCCCGGCGGAACGCGGTCAGCAGGGCGCGGCCGATGTCCGGGTCGAGCCCCAGGACGGCCTCGACCAGCGCGAGGGCCTCCCGGTACGTCGGGGAGTCGGCCGGCCCGTCCGTGCCGTACGGGGCCTGGGGGTGGCGGCGGGCCGTCAGCTCGGCCGCCCGGCCGGCGAACTCCAGGGCCAGCACGTTCTCGTGGACCGTGGGGATGCGACGTGCCTCCGCTGCGGTCTTGACGATCAGTCGCTCCGCACCGGTGGTGACGGCCAGTTCGGCCGCGCGGCCCAGCAGCCGGTAGGCGCCCCGGGACGTCTCGGGGTACACCCCCATGTACGTGTAGACGACGATGTGCCAGTTGCGGGTGGGCAGCAGGTCGGCGCACAGCCGGCGCAGCGCGGCCACCGCCTCCTGGTCCTGGCCCATGTGGGTCTGCTGCGCGTAGCTGAGCGACAGCGACCGGATGCCGTGCTGGGCGAAGAACATCGCTTCCAGGAAGCTGATGGCGACCAGCTGGCTGGGCGGGCACAGCTGGCCCATCATGCAGCCGCCGAAGGTCTCCAGGTGCGGCTCGATCCCGAGCTCGCGCAGCCGGCTGTACAGCCGGCAGCAGTCCGCCCAGTTCTGGACGGCCTCGGCGAGCGGCGTCCGCCCGTAGGGCAGGCAGTACGAGACCGGCCCGCCCTCGGTGGCGTTGAGCCGCAGTCGCATCATCGCCCGGAAGATGCCGGCCGGTGTGGCCGATCCATGCCTGACCTGCACCGGGAAGGTGTGGTCGCGCAGGCCCTCCAGCACCGCCTCGGTGGTGGCGGCCGGATGGCTCACGATGGGGTACCCGTTGAGCCGGATGCCCTGGCGCAGGGCGCTCTCGACGGCATCGAGGTCACCGACGCGGGTGTAGCTGTCCAGGGTGAGCGTGCCCACCGTGGTGGCCCGCGCCTCCTTCGTGGCCAGCAGACCCGCCCGCATCCTCACCGGGTCGCCGAAGCCCATGCGGGGCTGCACCACGAGACGTCCGTCGCCTCCCTCGCGGCGGACGAGCTCCCCGAAGTCCACAGGGGCGGAGGCGTGGGTGAGGGGCCGCGGGTCGCGGACGGGGCGGCTTTCGGTCACGCCGATATCCGGGCAGGATCCGGGAGCTGCCGGAGCTCGGGCCGAGGCAGGGCCGTCAGGAAGGACTGGAAGGCCGCGATCGGGTCCTTGCCGTCCTCGAAGACGGCGTCGAATCCGGCGGCGACCAGCTCGCCCGCCCGGTCCCGGTCCTCGCCGTCGTCCGTGCCGAGCTTCCCGCCGATCACGATCGGCGTCGCCGCCAGCGGGTCGCAGTGGCGGAGCCGCTCGATGGCCCGTAGCCCGTCCTGGTACCCATGGCCGTTGACGCTGCTGATGACGACCATCTCCGGTCGGTGCCTGCTGCACTCGGCGACCAGCACGTCGTCGGGCACGCAGGGCCCGAGATTGACCACCTCGTAGCCGCACTCCTCGATGAGCAGCTGCAGGAAGACCAGATTCCAGGTGTGCGAGTCGGAGGCCAGCGAGCTGACGACGACGGTTCCCTTCGAAGGCACCGGCCGCGCGTCCGCCACCGCCTCCACGGAGGCCCGCTCACTCATCGTCGCTCTCCGGGTCGCGGTAGGTGCGCCGGTGCTCGATGCGCGAGACGGAGACGACCCGGCCGCCCTCGACCGCCACCTCGGTGGGGGCCGGGCGGCCCAGGAACATGAGCAGACTCGACGTGGGTCCGTACGCACCGGTGTTGGGGATCCGTACGAGGTCTCCGGGGGACAGCGGCGGCACCTCGATCTGCCGGCCCAGCACGTCCCCCGGCGTGCACAACGGTCCGACGAGGCTCGCCTGCTCGCGCTCGCCCTCCGCGTCGACGTGCACCGCCACCGGCAGCAGCCTGCCCAGGCCCGACATGCCGCCGAAGGTGTTGATGCCGGCGTCGAGGATGACGAACTTCTTGCCCCTGCTGACCTTCACGTTGCTCACGCGGGCCACCAGGGTCCCGCTGTCGCCGGACAGATAGCGGCCGGACTCCACCGCGAGCCGTGGGAATCCCTCGCGCCAGTGCGGGAAGTGCACGTCGAGCGAGGCCTCCAGCTCGGTCCTCAGCTTGGGGTAACGGGCCCGCTCGCCGGCCTGCGCGTACGGCACGGAGAAGCCGCCGCCGATGTCGAGCAGCCGCAGCGGCACCCCCAGTTCGTCCTGGACGGCGGCGGCCACCTCGATGGTGTGCGTGAGCTCGCCGATCAGAGCGGCCTCGTCGGGGGCGTTGCTCTGGGAGAACAGGTGGAGTCCGGCCACGGAGGTGCCGGGCACCTCGCGCAGCTGCCGGGCGAGCGCGGGGATCGTCTCGCTGTCGATGCCGAACTGGGTGGGGGCCCCGGTCATCCGGATACTGGTGGTGGCACCCGCCTTCGCGCTGTTGATGCGCAGCAGGCAGTCCGCGACGACTCCGTGCCCGACCGCCGCCTCGCCGATGTGTTGCAGGTCGGTGAGCGACTCGGCGGAGAAGGTGCGCACCCCGCTCGCGATCGCCTCGTGCAGCTCTTCCGGGGTCTTGCCGGGTCCGGTGTACAGGATGTCGTGGCCGGCGTATCCGGCCTCGAGGGCCGCCGCGAGCTCGCCCGTCGAGCTGATCTCGGCCTTGCAGGCCGGGCCGTCGCCGTCGCGCAGCGCGCGGACCAGATCGACGTGGGGGTTCGCCTTGAAGGCGTAGAAGACCTCGAACCCCTCCGGCAGCCAGCCGAACAGGTCTCGCCGGGCGGCACGGACCCGGTCCAGGTCGTACACGTACAGAGGGGTGCCATGGCGCCGGGCGAGTTCGGTCGGATCGGTGGACCGGGTGCTCATTCCCCACCCCTGTCGAGCAGCAGGGCGGCGAGCTCCTGCCGCGCGTTCTTGCCGTGCTGGGTGAGCGGGAAGTCGGTCAGGACACGGCAGACCGCCGGGACCTTGGCGGGTTCCAGACGCGTGGCCATCTCCTTGAGGACCGTGGACGGCGGTAGGTCGCTCTCCACGAACAGTGCCAGGTCGTGCCCCTCGCCCGGAGGGAGCACGGCGGCGGCGCGGACTCCGGGGATGTCCATCGCGGCGTCCTCGATCTCCAGGGTGCTCATGCGGAAGCCCTTCCGCTTGAACATGTCGTCGCGGCGGCCCCGGAAGTACAGGTAGCCGTCGGCGTCCAGGTAGCCGTAGTCACCGGTGTGCAGGCACGGACTGCCGGTGCCGGCCAGGCGCCGGAAGGCCTGCGCGGTGGCCTCCGGGCTGTTCCAGTAGCCGGGCATCACGTGCGGGCCGACAGCGACGATCTCACCGACCTCGCCGGCGGGCACCTCGCGGCCTTCCGCGTCCAGGATCAGCACCCGGGTGCCGGGCAGCGGCAGACCGACCGAGTCGGGGCGCTCCCGGTCCTCTTCGGGCGGCATCACGGTGATGCGCTTGGCCTCGGTCTGTCCGTATTGGCGCACCACCCGGACGCCCGGGAAGTGCTCGCGGAGCCCGTCGATCGTCGACTGGGGGAGGGCGGCACCCGTGTTGGTGAACATCCGCACCGGAGGCGGGGCCCCGCCGTCGCGCCGGGACAGCGTGAGCAGCATCGAGGCGTAGGACGGCACGATGGGCACCACCGTGGCACCGGTCTCCCGCATGCGCCGCAGCAGCAGCAGGTCGGACTCCCGGTCGGCGAGCACGATCTCGCAGCGGGCGATGCAGGTCATCACGACCTTGTACAGGCCGTAGTCCCAGGACATCGGGAAGCTGCAGAAGACCACGTCGTCGGAGCGGTAGCCGAGGGCCTCGGTGAGCGCGCGGGAGGCGAAGGCCACCTGCGCGTGCGGACACACCACCGCCTTCGGGGCGGCGGTGCTGCCCGACGTGTAGATGAGGGTCGCCACGTCGCTCGGGCGCACCGTCTCGGGCTCGAAGCGGTCCTCGGCGTCGAGCAGTTCCTCGACCTCGGCCCACAGGCCGTCGAGCAGGTGCACCGGGCCGGCGACCTCGCGCAGCCCGCCGGCGGTCGCGGCGTCACCGACGAGGAGTTTGGGCTCGGCGCTGGCGACGACATAGCGCAGGTGGAAAGGCTTCATCCGCGGGTTGACCGGAACGAAGATCGCACCGCACCGGGCCGCACCGTAGAACAGGGCGGCCAGTTCCCGCCCGGTCGGGAGCTGCAGCACGACACGGTCGCCCCGGCCGACGCCCTGGGCGCGCAGCCAGCGGGCGACCGCCAGGCTGTACGCGTGGAGCTGGCGGTAGGTCCACACACCGGACGAGTCGCGGACCGCGGGGGAGTCCGGCGCCTCGGCGACGGCATCGTCCAGCAGACCGTGGACGAGCTCTCCCGGTTCTTCGTGCGCAGAATTCGAGTGGCTGACCAATGCCGCACTCCTGTCTCGAGTTGTGGCTCGGTTCGTTCAGGGAAACACCGGATACGACGTCCGGAACGAAAACCTCGGCGACCACGTTAGGTTCGGCGCAGTCCGGGTCACACCCCTACCTCCCCCTATGAAATGCGCCGGACCGCACAATGCCTCGACGACCGGAGCCCGGCGGCACTTCGCAAATGCCGCCGGAGTGCCGCCGGAATGGGAAAAGAGGGGAGGGCGCGGTCAGCCCGCCCCGCACGAGGGGTCGGCTCCCTCGGCCTCCGCCGGGCTGTTCGGTGCCCACGCGGCACTCGCCGTGATCAGGTCCGCCGTCCACGCCTCCAGTTGCCGGTGCCCGTCGGCGGCACGCGCCCCGACCGGGTTCCCGAGCACTCCGTTGGGGGACACCGCGCGCACCCCGAAGCGCCGCAGGCGGGGAAGGAGCTCCGGCAGCGGCCGCTGGTCGCCCCCGACGGCACGGTCGCGGTGCACCGCGTCCGGCCGCAGTGCCAGCATCGCCGCGGTCTCGGTACGGCCGGCGTGTGCGTCCGCCGGATCACCCGAGGGCTCCCAGAAGTGCACGGTGCGGCCCTCCGACCGCAGTCGGGAGACGGCACGGCGGACCGGGGCGGCGTTGCCGCCGTGTCCGGAGATCAGCACCACGGCCGCGAAGTGATCGGCGGAGCGCACCAGCTCGGTCAGCAGCAGTTCTGTCGCCTCCTGCCCGATGGACAGCGTGCCGGGGAACCCGGCGTGCTCGCCGCTGGAGCCGTAGTGCACGGGTGGCGCCACGACGGCCCATGCGCGGGCGCGGGCCAGCCGCTCGGCGAGCGCGACCGCGATGTCGGTGTCCACGGTGAACGGCAGGTGCGGGCCGTGCTGTTCGGTGGAGCCGACGGGGACCACGAGCACACTCGCCGAGGCCGTGGCGGCGATGTCCGGCCAGGTCAGGTCGGCGAGCCGGCGGGCCTCGCTCACAGGGTGCGCACCCCGTCCCGCCCCGGCCAGTCGGCGGCGTCGGGCAGCAGGGGTGCGGCGGTGCGGTGTCGCAGCGCGCCCCACCACACGCCGGCGCCGTACGCCAGGTCGTCCGCGACCCGGGCGGCCAGCCATCGCGGCAGGTCCAGCCCAGGGCGCTGTCGACGCCAGTCGACCACATGGCGGGCGAGCGCGGCGGCCAGCAGCAGCCGACCCCGTCGGTGCGTCGCCAGGGCCGGCACCGCGGCAGGCCACCACGCACGGGTCGAGGCGTCCGCGAGCAGCCGCCCGACACCCCAGTGGCCCCGCAGGGCCAGCTCGAGCGACTCGTTCGCGGGCACGCCGATCCCGCTCAGCTTGCGCGGCAGCATCGCGGCGGTGCCGAGCGCGGTCGCGGCCGCGACGCCCGGACGGCCCGCGGCCAGCGCGGCCCAGCAGAGCAGGCTCCAGCCGGAGGCGCGTACCGGGGCGACGGCGCGGCCGTGGCGCAGCGCGAGAGGGGCGGCGGATGTGCCGTAGCCGAACCGCTGGCGCAGCAGCGCCGGCCAGGTCGTCCGGGGGGTGTGCCGTACGACGGACGACGGTTCGTAGCGCACCTGATGCTTTCCCGGGGCGGTCAGCCGCCACACGAAGTCGACGTCCTCGCCGAAGCGCAGGTCCTCGTCGAAACCGCCGAGCTCCCGCAGCACCGAGGCCCGGACCACCAGGGCGGCCGTGGGCACGTAGCTCACACGGCTGCCGGGGCGGACCACGGAGGGCAGGGGCCCCAGGTCGAGCGGGGAGCGGTGCTCTTCGTAGCGCTCCAGCGGCGTGGGCCCCGGCAGGCTCGCCACCCGTGGGGCGACGGCGGCCACTTCGGGGTCGGCGAAGTGGGCGAGCAGCGGCGCCAGCCAGCCCTCCTCGGGGACGACGTCGGCGTCCAGGAAGGCCACGAACTCGGTACGGGCCAGCCGCCAGCCCGTGTTCCGGGCGGCGGCCGGCCCCCGTGACACGGGGTGGCGGGCCGCGGCCCGGGGAAGGGGCACGGCAGACCCGTCGTCGACGACCACGACGGCGGCGACAGGGCCGGGCGAGGGAGGGTGGTGGGCGCCGCCCGGGTCGCCCTTGACCGGGATCACGACCGTCACGTCGGCAGCGGTCGGCCCGGTGCCGGAGTGCACGGGGTGCGCCATCCCGCACCGCACCAGCTGACCGGCCAGGCGGCGGTGGCCGGGGCGGTCCGCCACGGGCTCTCCGGCGAACCAGCCCGCCACCAGTGCCGCCGCCGGCCCGTTCAGCCGAAGTACCCGGTAGGGGGAGCCGCCGAGGAGAGTGCGCCCGCCCGACAGCCGGCGCGTCGCCGGGTCGGCGGACAGCCGGAGCACGGCGGGGGAACCCGTGTCCTGTGCGGTGGGTCGGCTCATCCGGTGAAGACTCCGTTCGCGTGGACGACGCTGCTCACGTCCGTGCCCTGAGGTGCTCCAGCAGCAGCCGGGCCGCCTCGACGGGGCTGCCCGGCGCGACTAGGCGCGGCGGGACGCGCGGCGTGGTGTGGGCCCCCGTGAGGGCCATGAGCCGGTCGCGGGGCAGGTCGCCTGCGGGGGCGGGCAGATAGCGCGGACGGGCCCGGTAGGGGCGGACCGGGCCCGTCCGCACTCCGGAATCCGGGGACGCGGGCACGGTGACCGAGGGGACCGGCCGGGTGCGGGCCGCGAGCACGGCACGCAACGGCGCACGGCGCGGCACGGCGGTGCCGGGTTCCACCGAGCACACCGCGGGAAGCGGTACGTCGAGCACTTCACGGCGCCCGCCGTCGAGCCGGCGTACCGCCCGCAAGCCGCCGTCGTCGACGTCCAGTTCCGTCAGCCCGAGGGCCTGCGCGGCGCCCAGCAGGGCCGCCAGGAACGCGGGGGTGCTGCCGGTGCCGCGTTCCGCCGAGCGGTCCCCGCACATCACCAGGGCCGGAGTGACGCCCCTCGCGGCAAGCCCCGCGCACAGGGACACGGCGGTCGCCGCCCCGTCGCCCGACGGGCCGTCGATCCGCAGGACCTCGTCGGCGCCGGCGGCCAGCGCGTCGCGCAGTACCTCCTCCACCGTCGGCGGGCCCACGGTCACGGCCAGACAGCGGCCCCCGAGTTCCTCGGCGACACGCACCGCGAACTCCAGCGCACACCGGTCGGCCGGACCGGCTCCTCCGGCGTAGGGGTCGGTCGTCACCCGTCCGGTGAGCGGGTCCACCGCGGCACGCGGGTCGCCGAATCGCAGAGCGGCCGCCACCAGCACGACGCTCACCCCTTCCGGAAGGCGACGCCGTGGCCGCCGTCGGGGTAGGTCCAGGTGATGGCCCCGTCGGCGTCGCACACCTGGTAGCAGGTTCCGCACTCGAAGCACTGCTCGTAGTTGAACAGGATCGAGCCGTCGCTCGTCGGCACGAACAGCCGGGCCGGGCAGGCGTGCACGCATACGCGGGTCGAGCAGCCACGGCACACGTCGGAGTCCACGGTGATGTGCGGCCGTTCGGAAACCCGGAACTCCACGGTGGACATCCGGTCCTCGAAGGAGGGGTCGGGCAGGCCGCCCGGCCGCTCGGAAGGCGTGGGAGTCATCCGAAGGACCTCCACCCGGTGAAGGAGTCGGACAGGACATGACGCAGACGCACCCCGTGCCGCCGGGCCGCGGATCGCGCGAGCGCGCGCAGCCGCGGTTTGGGACGCCGGTTGTCGACCGTGAAGAAACCCTGGGCGAGGTCGCACAGCAGCCGGGGATAGGCCCGTTGCACCCGGTCGGAGAAGACCAGCTGCGGCACCCGGCGCAGTCTGCGCAGGTCCTGGAGCACGAAGGAGTCGTCCAGCGCCCGCCGGTAGCCGGCGAGCGCGGCGGCGGAGGTGTCCGCGCCGGCGCAGGCGGCGGCCGCGGTGCGCCCCGCGTGCATGCCCGAGCCCAGCGCGTAGTTCACGCCCTCCAGCCACACGCCCGCCGCGAGGCACATCGCGGCCGCGTCGCCGGCCACCAGGATGCCGTCGCCGACGAGTTCGGGCATGGTGTCGTAGCCGCCCTCCGGAATCAGGTGCGCGGAGTACTCCTTGAGTTCGCCACCCCGGATCAGCGGGGCCACCGCCGGGTGCGCCTTGAGTTCCGCGAGTACCTCCTCGGGCCGGACACCGGAGGCGGCGAGCCCGGTCAGCGACAGGACGACGCCGATGCTGACGGAGTCGAGGTTGGTGTACAGGAAGCCGCCGCCGGGGATGCCGCCGGTGCCGCCGAGGATCTCGATGTCCTGGCCGTGGCGGCCGCTGAGGCCGAAGCGCTCCTCGATCACCTCGCGGGGCAGGGCCAGGGTCTCCTTGACCCCCAGGGACGTGTGCTCGGCCTGCCGGCCGGGGACGCCGGCGAAGAGCCCCGCCTCCTTGGCGAGGAAGGAGTTCACCCCGTCGCAGGCGATCACCACGCCCGCGGTGAGCTCCCCGTCCGGGCGGTCGGTGCGGACTCCGGTGACCCGGCCGTCGGCATCGCGCAGCAGCCCGGTGGCCGTGGTGGACGGCACGAGGACGGCACCCGCCTCCTGGGCGAGCGAGACGAGCCAGCCGTCCAGCTCCGCGCGGAGCGCCGTGGCGCCGTTGTACGGGGCGGAGCCCCAGTCCTCGGTGCGGAAGTCCACGGTGAGTGCCTGGTGGTCGGTGAGCAGCATGGTGGAGCGGCGGGTCACCCAGCGCTGCACCGGCATGTGCTCCGGCCATCCTGGGGCGAGTTCGTCGAGGACGCTGCCGTAGACCACGCCTCCGTACACGTTCTTGGCCCCGGGATAGGGGCCGCGTTCGAGCAGCGCGACGGACCGCCCGGCGCGTGCCGCCTCGAGCGCCGCCGCCGCTCCGGCGGGGCCGGCGCCGACGACCACGACGTCGAAATCCGGGTGCTTGTTCATCGGATCGCTCCGCTCTCCTCGGCGTCGGCGACATGCCCCGAGGTCTCCGGGATCCCCAGCAGCCGGGCGATTTCGGTCAGCACGGCCGTGGCGTCGGCCACGATGCCGAGGTCGGCCATGGACGTCATCGGGCAGTGCGGGTCGGTGTTGACGCTGACGACGTGGCGCGGGGAACCGAGCCCGCCGGTGTGGTGCGGGGCTCCGGAGACACCGAACGCGACGTACAGGTCCGGGTCGACGGTGACGCCCGTGGTGCCGATCTGCCGCTCGTAGCCCAGCCAGCCGGCGTCGGTGACCACGCGGGTCGCGCCGTGGGAGGCGTCCAGGGCCGCGGCCACCTCGGCGAGCAGCCCCACCGCCGCGGCGGAGTCGAGCCCGCCACCCGCGCAGAACACCCTTCGGGCCTCGGCCAGGGAGTCCGCCGCACCGGAACCGGTCACCGTCGCCAGGGAGCGGGCGTCGGCGACCGGCCGGGCCGGGTCGAGTGCGAGCGTGGTGACCACCGGGGGCCCGGGGGCCGGTTCGGCGCCGCTCAGTCCCGGCACCAGGGTGGCCACGAACGGCCCCTCGACGGTCAGTTCCACCAGGGCCCTGCCGTCCCAGCGCAGCACGTCGGCGCCGTGTTCCCGTACGTGTGACGCGCCGGCGAGCAGCGGGCGGCCGAGTTCGGCGGCCAGCCGCGGTGCCAGGTCGCGGCCGTCGGGCGAGGCGGGCAGCACCACGGTGTGCACCGGCGAGAGGACGGGGGCCAGACAGGCCGCCAGCGTGCCGGGCGCCGTGCCGGTCTCGGCGGCCCACACCCGTCGTGCCGAGGTGAGCGGGACGTGGGCCCCGCCCGTCCCGGTGCCGACCAGCAGGACGGCGCCGCCCGCTTCGGCGGTGGCCTCGTCCGCACCGGCGGGCAGGTCGCCGTCCCGTACGACGAGGACCGCGACGGCGGGAAGCGGGGCGGGAAGCGGGGCGGGAAGCGTGTTCATACCGCCACTCCCGCCCGGTGTCCTTCGACGACCGCCGCGTGCGCCCGGCGGGGCGCCAGACAGTCGCCCGCCCGCCGCACGGTGAACGGCGCGTCCTTCAACGCGTGCCAGAGCGCGTCCTCCGGGGCCTGGTGCACCGCGCACACCACCCAGTCGTAGCGCTCCTGCACGACTTCTCCCGTGGTGTGCGTGAGCACGTCCAGCTCCACTTCCGCACCGTCGCCGCGGGCACCGGTCACCACCTGGTCGGTGGCGTGCTCGATGCCCTTGGCGTGCGCGCGTACTGAATAGGTCTCGAGATCGAGGGTGATGCCGAGGTCCTGCCCGACGACCATGCCCGGCGTGCTGATGCGGACCCGGCAGCCGCGGTCGGCCAGTAGTTCGGCGACGGACGTCGCCTGGTGGAAGGAGAGTTCGTCCACGATCAGGACGCGGTCCCCCGCACCGGGCGCCGCCCGGCCCTCCAGGACGTCGCGCACGTCGACGACACGGTCGAGCCCACCCGCCCAGTACGGGGGCTGGGGGCGGGCCCCGGTCGCCAGCACCACCGCGTCCGGCGCGGCCGCACGCACCGACTCGGCGGTGGCCTCCACGCCGGTGTGGATCCGCACACCGTGCCGGTGGCACTCGGCGAGCAGGTTGCGCACCACGTCCAGGAACTCGGCGCGGCCCGGTGCCGTGGCGGCCACCTGGACCTGCCCGCCCGTCGTCATGGCACGCTCGTACAGCGTCACCCGGTGTCCGCGCTGAGCCGCGGTGGCCGCGGCCTGCAGACCGGCCGGTCCCCCGCCGACCACCAGGACCTGTCGCGGCCGTGGCCCGGGCGGCGGCAGGGAGACCGCCTCACGGCCCGCCCGCGGGTTCTCGATGCACCCCAGCCAGCGGTTCAGGCCCATCCGGCCCACGCACTCCTGGTTGCAGGACATGCAGGTGCGGATGTCGGAGGTGCGCCCGGCACGGGCCTTGACCGCGAAGTCGGGATCGGCGATCTGACCGCGGACCACGCCCACCAGGTCGCAGTGTCCCTCGGCCAGTGCCCGTTCGGCCTGCACCGGGTCCTTGATACGGCCCACGCCGACCACGGGCAGCCGTACGGCGCGTCGGATGGCGTTGGCGACGAAGAGGGCGTAGCCGGGCGGCACGGTCATCGACGCCTCGATCATGTACAGCGTGGACGTGGCCACGCCGATGGAGGTGTTGATGTAGTCGACCTGTCCGGTGGCCTCCACGAGCCGGGCGGTCTCGACCGCCTCGTCGACGGTCGTGCCGCCCTCGATCAGTTCGTCCCCGCACAGCCGCACGCCCAGCGCTCGGTCGGGGCCGAGCGCTTCGCGCACCGCGTGGACGATCTCCAGCAGGAGGCGGGTGCGCTTGGCGAGCGAACCGCCGTAGGCGTCCGTGCGTACGTTGGTGGCGGGGGACAGGAAGCCACGCACGATCGAGGAGTGCGAGCACTGCAGCTCCACCCCGTCGAAGCCGCCCTGGGCGCAGTGCCCGGCCACCGTGGCGTATCCGGCCACGATCTCGGCTATCTCGCCGGTGGTGACGGCCTTGGGAACCTCGCGGAACAGCGGGTCGGGAACCGGGGACGGGGCCCACACCGGCAGCCGCGAGTACATCGAGGAGGCCTGGCCGCCGTTGTGGTTGAGCTGCGCGAGGATCGGCGTCCCGTGGGCGTGCACCGCCTCGGTGATCCTGCGGTAGCCGGACACCGCCTCGGGCCGGTAGCCGTGGATCAGCTTCTCGTAGGGCCAGTCCGTGACGTGGGTGGAGTGCTCTTCGGTGATGATCAGCCCCGCCCCGCCGGCGGCGCGGGCCGCGTAGTAGGCGGCGTGCTGTTCGCTGGGCAGGCCGTCCTCGGCGTAGTTGGTCAGGTGCGCGGAGAACACGATCCGGTTGGCGACCGTCAGGGGGCCGAGGCGCAGCGGCGAGAACAGGTGGCGCAGTGCGGTCATCGCAGGGTTCCGCCTTCCAGTGCCAGGGCCGCCCGGCGGCCCTCGAGCACGGCTTCGTGCACCGTCCTGGGCGCCACGCAGTCCCCGGCGCGCGGCTCGGCCTCCAGCGAGGTGTCGGGCAGGCGGTGACCGCAGTGCACGACCGCGGCACACGGCAGCGAGCGCCGCTCCCCCGTCAGCACGTCCTCCACCAGGGCGCCGTCGGCGTCCACCGCCCGCAGGGTGTGGCGCTTGAGCAGCGTCACGCCGGCCCGCCGTAGCCGGGTGTTGGCGTCGGCGAGGTCGCCGGTCAGCGCCAGTTGCGTGCCGATCACCTGGTCCTGGGTGACGATCGTGGTGGGCCGGCCGTCGGCGGCCAGCAGCTCGGCGACCGCGGTGCCGGTGGCGTCGCCGACCGGGTCGTGCACCAGGACCGCACCGTCGGGCAGCCGTGCCCGCCCGGCCAGGACGTCGATGGCTTCGACGACGTGCCCGCCGACGTCGTAGAGCCGTGGCCCCGGACGGGAACCGGTGGCCAGCACCACCGGGCGGCCCGACAGGTCGCCCTGGACGGTCTCGGTTCCGGTGCGCACCCGCACACCGAGCCGGTGCACCTCGGCCTCCAGCCAGTCCGCGAGCGGAGACCAGTGCTCACCGGCGTCCCGCAGCGTCCCGCCCAGCCGGGCGCGGCGCTCGGTGAGCTCCACGCGATGGCCCCGCCCGGCCAGCACCCGGGCCGCCTCCAGGCCGGCGGGTCCGCCGCCGACCACGAGCACGTCCAGTGCGCGGTCGGACGTCACCCGCCCGCCGAGGGGGGTGTCCTCGGTCTCGTGGCCGCTCGCCGGGTTCGCGACGCAGGAGACGACCGGGTTGCGGTCGTCCCGCACCCGGCACTTCTGGTTGCACCGCACGCAGGGGCGGATCCGTTCGGGACGTCCGGCGCGTACCAGTGCGACGAGGTCGGGATCGGCGATCTGCGCCCGGGTCATCTCGACCAGGTCGGCGACGCCGTCGTCCAGCGCCCGCTGGGCCTGGGCGGGATCGGTCACCGACCCCTGGAGCACCACGGGCACCGCTTCGCCCACCGCCGTGCGCACCGTGCGGCACAGCTCGGTGTTGAAGCCGGCGGGGGTGTGGAAGTCCGGCCGGGTGGCGGAGACCGACATGGCGGAGCCGCGGACGACGACCAGATAGTCGACGCATCGCGCCAGCTCCCGGGCGACGCCCGCGGACGCCTCCGGGGTGAGGCCGGCCCACGGGGCCAGTTCGTCGCAGGACAGCCGCAGTCCCAGGACGCGGTCGGTGCCGAGAGCGTCGCGGACGGCGTCCAGCACCTCGCGCAGCAACCGTGTCCGGTTCTCGGCCGTGCCGCCGTAGCCGTCGGTGCGCAGGTTGGTGAGGCCGGAGAGGAACTGGCGCAGCAGGCTGTGCTGGCCGGCGTCGATCTCCACACCGGCCAGGCCGTTGGCGGAGGCGAGACCGGCGGCGGCCGAGAAACCGTCGGCCAGCCGGCCGATCTCGGGCTCCTCCATCTCCATGGGCATCTCCCGGCTGGTCACGTCCGCCACGCGGGACGGCGCCCACAGCGCCGACTGGTGGTGGGCGGAGGAGCCCTGCGAGCCGGCGTGCCCCAGCGAGGCCAGCACCAGCGTGCCGTGCGGTGCGCACGCCGCGGCGACCGCGGCCCAGCCGGGGCCGCAGTCGGCGGCGAGCGGGGCCCGCTCATAGGGCCAGTCCGAGGGGTGCACACTCGCCGTCTCCGTGACGATCAGTCCGGCACCTCCGGCCGCCCGGCGCCCGTAGTAGTCGACGTGACGGCGGGTCAGGGCGCGCCCCTTGCCGAGGTTGGTCTCGTGCGGTCCGAACATCACGCGGCTGGGGGCCGTGCGGGGTCCCACGACGACCGGATCCGTCAGGCGCACGTCCGGCCGGCCCCTCGGAGGTCCGCCAGCGGGCTGGTGTCGCACGGCCGGTCGGGGGCCGTCGCCGGCGCGGGCGGGCCCCAGCCGATGCTGACCGGCACGGGACGGGGGCGCGGGGCACGCGCGGTGCGGTGCGAGTGGTCGCCGCTCGGCCGCGGCACCTGCTCCGTGCCGACGGCGGCGAGCGCCGACTGCGCCGCGCCCTTCACGCACTCCGGGTCGGGGCCGTCCAGCGGCAGCCCGGTGAAGAACTTGGCGGCCATGCAGCCGCCCCGGCACACGTCGTACGCCGAGCACGCCGTGCACGCCCCGCCCGTCTGCGGGGCGCGGAGCTCCGCGAACAGCGGGGACGTACGCCACACCTCGGCGAAACCGCCGGGGGAGCGGACGTTGCCGGCGAGGAACTCGTCGTGGATGGCGAACGGGCAGGCGTACACGTCGCCCACCGGGTCGATGAGGCACACCACACGTCCGGCACCGCACAGGTTGAGCCCCGGAAGTGCACCGTCGCCGAGCGCGTTGAGGTGGAAGAAGGAGTCACCGGTGAGCACACCCTCCCCCTGGTCGAGCAGCCAGTGGTAGAGCCCGCGCTGCTGCTCGGCGGTGGGGTGCAGCTCGTCCCAGACGTCGGCCCCGCGCCCGGCGGGCCGCAGACGGGTCAGACGCAGCTGGGCTCCGTGTGCGTCGGCGATCGACTTGAACGCGTCGAGCTGACCGACGTTGTGCCTGGTCACCACCACGCTGAGCTTGAAGCCGGAGAAGCCGGCGTCCGCGAGGTTGCGCATGGCCCGCATCGCCGTCGCATGGGAACCCGCGCCGCGCACGGCGTCGTTGACCTCGGCGGTGGCGCCGTCCAGCGAGATCTGGACGTCGACGTAGTCGCTCGCGGCCAGCCACCGGGCCCGCTCGGGCGTCAGACGCACCCCGTTGGTGGAGAACTTCACGCCCACCTGGCGCGTGGTGGCGTGCTGTACGAGCTCCCAGAAGTCCGGCCGCACCGTCGGCTCGCCGCCGCCGATGTTCACGTAGAAGACCTGCATGCGCTGCAGCTCGTCGATGACGGCCTCGCACTCCTGGGTCGTCAGTTCGCGCGGGTCGCGCCGACCGGACGAGGAAAGGCAGTGCACGCACGACAGGTTGCAGGCGTACGTCAGCTCCCAGGTCAGACAGATCGGGGCGTCGAGCCCGGTCTCGAAATGGTCGACGAGCCTCACGCGGCACGCTCCAGGGAGGTTCCGGGACGGGGTTCGATCACGGCGCCGTCCGCCAGGGTGGCCAGGGCCCGCAGGTAGGCGCCGCGCTGCTCGGCGGCCACCCCCGCACCCGCGAGCGCGGCGTGGACGTCAGGGTGGTCGCCCAGGGTCCGTACGACGTCGACGAGCAACGGGGTCTTGAGGAAGCTCAGCCGACGGGTGCGGAAGTCGTAGGCGAGCGCGCCGAACGGCTCCGGGCGCAGCGCCACGCTCGGCGAACACCGGTAGGGGCGCTCGGGAGTGAACACATCCGGCTCCTGGCTAGTAGACACCGCACATGCCGTCGATCGACACCTCTTCGACGAGGAGCTCCTCGGCCACCGGTTCTCCGGCGCCGGACTCCGGCAGGGCCGGGTTCTCCTCGGCCGCTGCTTCAGTGCCCATGACGGACTCCCTTCGACAACACGTCAGACGACGTTTCAGAAAAGATGATGTGTTTCCTCGGTAAGCGCAGTCCACCCCTACTTATCTAGGGGTTGTTCGCGCTCTGTCGGCCGCCGGAGGGCTTTGATAATGAGACGCAGAATCACCCGACGGCAAAGAAGAGATCCTGATGGATCCGACGTCCGAACAGGGAGGGTCCCCATGGGACGAGTGGCTGGGAAAGTGGCGCTGATAACCGGGGCCGCGCGCGGGCAGGGAAGAAGCCACGCGGTGCGGCTGGCCGAGGAGGGCGCCGACATCATCGCGGTCGACCTGTGCGAGGACATCGAGGGCGTGCCGTACCCGATGGCGTCGTCCGACGACCTGGAGGAGACGGCGCGGCTGGTCGAGAAGACGGGCCGGCGCATCGTCACCCGGCGGGCGGACGTGCGCGACCGTGCCGGGCTGAAGACCGCCGTGGACGAGGGCGTGGCCGAGCTGGGCCGTCTCGACGTGGTGGTCCCCAACGCGGGCATCCTGCCCATCGGAGCCGGGCGCCCGATCAGCGCCTTCGCCGACACCGTCGACATCAACCTCGGCGGAGTCGTCAACACCGTGCACGCCGCTCTGCCGCACCTGGGCGAGGGCGCCTCGATCATCGTCATCGGTTCGATGACCGCGCTGCAGCCCGGCCACGGCGACGTCTCCCCGGCCGGCCCCGGATTCGCGGCGTACCGCTTCTCCAAGCACGCGCTCGTCGAGTACGTCAACACGCTCTCCCAGCTCGTCGCCGGCAGCGGCCAGCGCGTCAACGCGGTGCACCCGACCAACGTCGACACGCACATGCTGCTCAACGACGCCGTGTACAAGGTCTTCCGGCCCGACCTGGACGAGCCGGTCCGTGAGGACGTCGACCCGGTCTTCACCGGCCTGCAGTCGATGCCGGTGCCGTTCGTCAACCCCATCGACGTCTCCCACGCCGTGGTCTACCTCGCGTCCGACGAGTCCCGTTACGTCACCGGCCTGCACCTGAAGGTCGATGCCGGCGCCACCGTCAAGCTCGGCCTGTGAGACGGCCGTCAGGGGCCGCCCGTCCGGGCGGCCGGGCCGGGTGCCCGATGCACTGTCCGAGTCCCATGGAAAAGAACCTGAATTCCCGTCGTGACCGGCGGATTTCTGACTGAAGGGAAGTCGAGGAGGAAATGGTGGCGTTTTCATACCTCGCGGAACCGACGTGCCCCACGGTCGGATCCGCATGCGGTGACAGGGGGGC
Source organism: Streptomyces sp. NPDC030862 (assembly GCF_055571835.1). Lineage (NCBI taxonomy): Bacteria > Bacillati > Actinomycetota > Actinomycetes > Kitasatosporales > Streptomycetaceae > Streptomyces > Streptomyces sp. NPDC030862. The sequence goes on from NZ_JBVIEN010000003.1 coordinate 279,178, forward strand.
CGGACGATGACTGCGGTCGGGGACAAAACCGCTCTGGGAGGCGACGCGGCTCAGCCCGCGCCGCGTGCCGGGCGCAAGGAATGGCTGGCGCTCGGCGTGCTCGTACTGCCGCTGCTGCTGACCTCGATGGACATGACGGTGCTGTACTTCGCGGTGCCGTCCATCTCGGGCGAGCTCCATCCCAGCAGCACACAGCAGCTGTGGATGATCGACATCTACGCATTCGTGCTGTCCGGCCTGCTGATCACGATGGGCAGCGTCGGCGACCTCATCGGCCGGCGCCGGCTGCTGATGATCGGTGCGTGCCTGTTCGGCGCGGCCTCCGTGCTCGCCGCGTACGCCGGCAGCGCCGAGACGCTCGTCATCGCCCGTGCCCTGCAGGGTCTGGGCGGCGCCACTCTGATGCCGTCCACCCTGTCTCTCGTCAGCAACATGTTCCGCAACGAGCAGCAGCGCCGTACGGCCATCTCGATCTGGGCGATCGGCAACTCCGCCGGCTCGGCCATCGGCCCGGTCATCAGCGGTGCACTGCTCAACAACTTCTGGTGGGGCTCGATCTTCCTGATCAACATCCCCGTGCTCGCGGTCATGCTGATCCTGGTCCCGGTGCTCGTCCCCGAGTTCCGCAGGCCGCGGGCCGACGTCGGCCGCTTCGACGTCCTGAGCGCCGTGCTGTCGCTCGTCGGCGTCCTCGCCGTCATCTGGGGACTCAAGGAGGTCGCCACCGACGGTCTCGAAGTCCCGCGGGTGGCCGCGATGGTGCTCGGTGTCGCCGTGCTCGGCGTGTTCCTGTTCCGGCAGACGCGGCTCAGCCATCCGATGATCGACCCGAAGCTGTTCCGCCGGCGTGGCTTCAGCCCGGCGATCAGCCTCAGCCTGCTGTCGTTCGCCTGCCTGATCGGCTACAGCGTCTTCACCACCCAGTACCTCATGGACGTGCTGGACATGAGGCCACTGGAGGCGGCCCTGTGGACCATGCCACCGCCCGCCCTGACCATGCTGATCGCTCCGTTCGCGGTGGTGCTGGCCAACCGGGTCCCACCCGCCTACGTGATCGGGGCGGCGTTCGCCCTCGTCGGTGCCGGGTTCCTGGTCATGACCCGGGTCGAAGCGGAGCAGAACCTCCTGGTGGTCATCTCGGGAGCCACCGCCATCGGAGTCGGGGCGGCCATCGTGCTCACCCTGGTCACCGACCTGGTGGTCGCCGCAGCGCCGCCGGAGCGCGCCGGGTCCGTCTCGGCCCTCACCCAGACCTTCCAGGACTTCGGCGGCGCTCTCGGCATCGCCGTGTTCGGCAGCATCGGGGCCGCCGTCTACCGGGGCGCCATGGCGGACGACAGGCCGGCCGGCGTCACGCCGGACGTGTTCGAGAGCGCGCGGCAGACCCTCGGCGGCGCCGTCGAGGCCGCAGGTGCGCTGGGCGCGCGTCAGGCGCAGGCGCTGCTGTCGGTGGCGGACAAGGCGTTCGTGGACGCGATGCACGTCGCGGCGTGGTTCGGCGCCGTCGTGGCCCTCGCGACCGCGGTGTTCACGGTGTGGCGGCTCCGGCACGTGCGCAACACCCCGCAGCCGCCGCCCGAGCCCGGACCGGAGCCGCAGGCCGCGTCCGTATCGGCCACGCGGGCCGGATAGGGGGGTTAGGTACACCCCCTTTCCGCGCTCTAGAGCCATACCGGGTCCGGAGGCCCGCTCATAGTCTCGATTTAAGAGATCCGCAGTGAGACATATGAGAGTTCCGCAGACTGAGGAGAGACAAGTGGACACACTTGGCAACCGCGGAGTCACCGAGACTGTCCGTTTGGACTCCGTGCACAAGGTCTACAAGAGGGGCAGCACGTCCGTTTCCGCGCTGGCCGGTGTGTCCGTGGCTTTTCACCAGGGCACCTTCACGGCTGTGATGGGGCCCTCCGGTTCCGGCAAGAGCACCCTGCTGCACTGCGCGGCCGGGCTCGACGAGCCCACCGACGGATCGGTCGTCATCGACGGTGTCAGCCTCAAGGGCAAGAGCGAGACCGAGCTGACGCTGCTGCGTCGTGACAAGATCGGCTTCATCTTCCAGGCGTTCAACCTGCTGCCCGCCCTGACGGTCGAGCAGAACGTGATCCTGCCTCTGCAGTTGGCGGGCCGCCGGCCGAACAGGAACTTCGTCCGGCAGGTCATCGCCGGCGTGGGCCTGAGCGACCGCGCCGGTCACCACCCCGCGGAACTCTCCGGTGGCCAGCAGCAGCGTGTCGCCATCGCCCGGGCCCTGGTCAGCCAGCCGGCGGTGATCTTCGCCGACGAGCCGACCGGTGCCCTGGACACGCGCACCGCGCGAGAGGTCCTCACGCTGCTCTCCGACTCCGTGAGCAAGGGCGGGCAGACCATCGTGATGGTCACCCACGATCCGGTGGCCGCCTCCTACGCGGACCGGGTCGTCTTCCTCGCCGACGGTCAGGTGGCGAGCGAGATGTACAACCCGACGGCCTCCGTGGTGGCCGAGCAGATGACCCATCTCGGTGACGCCGTCGCGGCGCGCACCGGTGCGGCCGTGGGGGGCATGTGATGTTCAAGCTCTCCCTTCGTACCGTGCGCTTCAGGTGGCGCAGTTTCCTCGCGACGTTCGTCGCGATGTGTCTCGCCGGCGTCATCATGACGGCCGGTGGCGCGATGATGGAGACGGGCCTGCGTGCCGTGCTGCCGGCGCAGCGCCTGAACGCCGCCCCGATCGTCGTCGCGGGCAACGGCGAGTACGAGCAGGCCGGCAGCCCCGTCGCCCACCTCAGCGAACGCGTCCGTGTCGACGCCTCGCTGGCCGGCGAACTGTCCTCGCTGCCCGGCGTGGACAAGGCGGTCGTCGACTGGTCCTTCGCCGCCGCGGCCCTCAAGGACGGCAAGCCCGTGGGCAAGAAGGAGGAGTCCTTCGGGCACGGCTGGCAGTCCGCGGCGCTCATGCCGTACGAGCTCGCCGAGGGCAGGGCCCCCACCGCGCCCGGCGAGGTCGTGCTCGACGCCGGGGTCGCCCGGGAGGCGGGAGCCGGGGCCGGCAGCCGGATCGACGTGGCGCTCAAGGGCGGAACGCAGGAGTTCACCGTCACCGGTGTCGCCCAGCCCACCGGTGAGGCCGTGGAGTCCAGCCTGTTCTTCTCCGAGGCCGACGCCCAGCGGTTCGCCCCGGTGCCGGGCCAGGCCGACTCCATCGGCCTGCTGGTCAAGCCCGGTACGGACGTCACCGCCCTGGAGCAGCAGGTGGACCGGGCCATCGCGGACAGCGGCGCGGTCACCCTCACCGGGGACGAGCGCGGCAAGGCCGAGTACGCCGACGTCGACATGACCGACCTGATCGTCATCGCCGGCCTCCTCGTCGCCCTCGCACTGATGGTGGGCATCCTCGGCGTGGCGTCGACGCTCTCGCTCTCCTTCCAGCAGCGCATGAAGGAGATGGCGACGCTGCGCGCCATCGGCGCCACTCCCCGGCAGGTGCGCCGCATGGTGGTGGGCGAGACCGTCAGCATCTCCCTCATCGGCACCGCAATTGCCGCCCTGCCCGGTCTGGCCGCGGGCAAGTGGCTGTTCGACGCCCTCACCGACACGGGCATCGCCCCCGAGGGCTTCGTCTTCTACCGCGGCTGGCTGCCGACCACCGTGGCGTGTGTGGTGGCGCTGATCTCCTCGGCGACCGCCGCGATCATCGCGGGCCGGCGCTCGGCACTGGCCAAGCCCACCGAAGCGCTCGCCGAGGAGGGCGAGGAGAAGTTCCGACTGGGCAAGGTCCGACTGATCTTCGCCATCATCTGCTTCCTGATCAGCGCCAACCTCTGGTTCGTCGCGCTCAACCTCGTCACCGGGCCACTGATCGCGAGCCCGTCGACCTTCGCGTCCATCTTCTTCGCGGTGGGTCTCGCGCTGCTCGGCCCCGTGATCTCCCGGGCACTCACCAAGGTCTTCGGACCGCTGCTGCAGTCGGTGACGGGCCTGTCCGGATACCTCGCGGCACTCAACACCCGGGCCAGGGCCGTGCGGCTGGCCGCGGTGATCACCCCCGTCATGCTCCTGACCGGTATCGCCACGGCGAACCTGTACCTGATCTCGACCGAGAGCAGCGTCAAGAGCGTCTACACCGAGTCGCTGGTCAGCGACGCGGTGCTGCGCGGCGGCCCCGACGGTCTGGAGCCGGGCACGCTGGAGAAGGTCCGGGCGCTGCCCGAGGTCGAGACCGCCTCCGAGTTCGTCGCCAGCACCGGATTCATCGAGGCGCCGAAGGACCCGTGGGGCAACAAGGACCTGGAGGGCTGGCAGCTGCTCGGCTACACGCCGGACGCGGCTGCGGCGGTCGGGGCGGCGAAGGAGGCCGAAGGCAAGCTCGCCGACCTCGAAGGCAACTCGGTCGCCATCGCCAAGGAGTTCTCCAAGGAACTCAAGGCCGGCATCGGCGACACCCTCACGGTGCGGTTCGGTGACGGGAACACCGAGAAGCTGAACATCGTCGCGCTCGTCGACGCGAAGGCCAGCTTCGAGACGATCATGATGTCGGCGGACACCCTGGCCAAGCACACCCGCAGCACCCTGCCCAGCCACATCGTGGTCGCCCCGAAGTCCGGTGTGGACGACCCGCAGCTCGCCGCCGCGCTCGGCAAGGTCACGGCCCAGCTGCCGGGGACCGAGGTCGTCGACCGCGACCGGCTCACCGACGCCTTCGCCCACCACCTCGGTGCGCAGGCTCTCGTCAGCTACCTGATGATCGGCACGCTGCTCGGGTACATCACCATCTCCGTGATGAACAGCCTGTGGCTGGCGGTGCGCGGTCGCACCCGCGAGTTCGGTCTGCAGCGGCTCACCGGCGCCACCCGCGCCCAGGTGATGCGGATGATGGCCTACGAAGGCGGCATGACCGCCGGAATCGGCATCCTCCTCGGCACGCTCGTCGCCCCGATGACGCTGATCCCCTTCAGCCTCGCCCGGGCCGACTCCCTGACGCCGACCGGGCCCCTGTGGATGTACTTCGCCACGATCGGGTTCGCGGGTCTGCTCACCGTCGGTGCCACCCTGGTCCCGGCCTGGCAGGCGCTCAAGGTCCGGCCCCTGGAGGCCGCGGCGCCCGCCTGACCGGCCGGCACCCGCGCAGACCTCCCCACCACCGTTCAGCGCCCGCTTTCCTCCCCCGGAGCGGGCGCTGAACCATGTCCGGAGACCATGTCCGGAGACCACGTCCGGAACAGCATGGGAGGCGCGGCATTAGGGGTCAAATAGGGGGGCCGCGGAAATGACGTCCACCCCTAGCCTGATGGCATGACAGAGACTTCCTCCCCTGCGCAGAATGCCGATGAGCTGCCCGCATTTCCGATGGAGCGGAAATGCCCGTACAGCCCGCCGCCCGCATACTCCGAGATGCGCAGCAAGAATCCCGTCACCAAGGTGAAAATGGCGCTCTCCGGGCGTGAGGTGTGGGTGGTCGCCCGGCAGGAGGACGTGCGCCGCGTCCTCACCTCGCCGGCCATGAGCTCCAGCGTCAAGCTGCCCAACTACCCGCTGCAGTTCCCGGTGCCCGACGAGGTCCTGCAGACCATGGAGCTGCCGCTCGTGGCGATGGACGCACCGGACCACACGGTGCGCCGCCGCGCCCTCATCCCGGAACTCACCGTCAAGCGCATGCAGGCCCTGCGGCCGCGCATCCAGCAGGTCGTCGACGAGCACATCGACGCGATGCTGGCCACCGGCGGCCCGGTCGACCTGGTCCAGGCGCTCGCCATCCCGGTCCCCTCGCTGATCTTCTGCGAACTGATGGGCGTACCCGCCGAGGACACCGAGACCTTCCGCGCCTTCGCCGAGACGACCGTCAAGAGCGACGTGAGTCCCGAGGAAGTCGGCGCCGCCACCGCTCAGATGGACGTCTACCTCGGCAAGCTGGTGGCGGAGAAGGCCGAGCGGGGCACCGACGACCTGCTCGGCCGGATCATCGCCCGCAACAAGGAGACCGGTGCCCTCGAGCACGGGGACATCGTCGCGCTCGCGCGCATGCTGCTGTTCGGCGGCTTCGACACCATCACCAACATGATCGCGCTGGGCACGGCGATGCTGCTCCGCCATCCCGATCAGCTCGCGGAGATCAAGCGGGACCCGTCCCTGACCGGCAACGCGATCGAGGAGCTGCTGCGCTACCTGAGCATCGCCGACTCGGCCACGGCGCGCGTCGCGACGGAGGACATCGAGATCGCCGGGGTCACCATCCGGGCGGGCGAGGGCATCATCGCGCTGAACGGCTCGGCCAACCGGGACGAGACGGCCTTCGAGGACCCCGACACCTTCGACATCCACCGCGAGATCGAACTGCACTCGGCGTTCGGCCACGGAATCCACCAGTGCCCCGGCGCCAGCCTCGTCCGGGTCGAGCTGGAGATCGTCTTCAACACCTTGTTCTCCCGCATCCCCGGCCTGCGTCTGGCGGTCGCCGAGGAGGAACTCGCCTTCAAGAGCCACACGCTCATCCACGGCATGCACTCCCTTCCCGTCACCTGGTGACCCCCGGGACCGGTATGCGGGACGGATGGTTGCGCGATGCGTATCGACATCGACCGTGAGCGCTGTGTCGGCTCGGGCATGTGCGTGTACGCCCTGCCCGGTGTCTTCGACCAGAGCGACGAGGACGGCCGCGTGGTGTTGGCCGGAGGGGACTCGCCGACCGGGTACGGCGCCCCCTCCATACGGGCGTTGAGGGCCGCTGCCGCCGGCTGCCCGGTCGCCGCGATCTCCCTCGGCGAGGACTGAGCCGGGTCTCCCCCGCCGTGTCCGAGGTGGTGTCAGGTACACCCCGGTCCGGGTGCCGGGCCCCGTGTGCGCGAGGCCCGGAACGCCGAGACTGGTGGCGGGCCGGCACGGCACCGGTCGGACGACAGGAGGAGACAGGTGAGCAGGTCAAGGGTGCACGACACGTGGGTCACCGCGCTGCAGGGGCTGGTGCTGGCCGTCACCGCGCTCGTGGGCGGCGTGCTGCTGCTCGTGCTGACCGCCGTGTCGCTGGCTCTGCTTCCCATCGGGATCGGCCTGTTCACCACCCCGGCCGTCCTCGCGGCGGTTCGCGCGCACGCGACCTCCCGCCGCCGGCTCGCGGCGGCCTGGAGCGGTCAGGACATTCCCTCTCCCTACCGGCTGCTGCCCGCGAACGCCCGCCGGGGTGTGGCGGGCTGCGTACGGCGCTGCCGCGCCATGCTGAAGGATCCCGCCACCTGGCGCGACGTGGGATGGCTGGCACTCGACGCGACCGTGGGCTTCGCCGTCGCGCTCTCGCCGGCTCTGCTGACCGTCTACGGAGCGCACGGTGTCCTGCTGGTGTTCGGGCTGTGGCAGCCGCTGGCCGACGGCGACTCGACGAACTGGTACACCGTCGTACCCGTCACCGGCTGGGGCACCGCCTTCCTCGCCGCCCTGGTCGGGGCCGGTCTGCTGGCCGTGGCCGCCCGCGTCAACCCGGTGCTTCTGAGGACGTACTTCCGGCTGCTGGGCCCCGGCCCGCTGCTGGCGCCCGCCGCGACGGCCGCCGCGACGGCCGCCGCGCCCGGCAGGGACCGGCTGGCCGACGGCTGGCGCGAGGCGACCGACACCCTGCTGGTCGGGGCACGGCGCACCGAGCGGGCCGTGCGCGAGGCCGTGCAGGCCCGGCGACAGGGAACGGGTACGGGTTCGGCGTGGCCCGGTGCGGGCGGCCCGGAGCCGGCCCCTGCCCCCTATGCCGCGCCCGCCCCTGCTCCCTCGGCCGCGCCCGCCCCTGCTCCCTCGGCCGCGCCCGGCCCGGTGCCCCCCGGGCACCCCGCGCCCGTCCAGGAGTCCGTTCACCGTGCGGGGGCCGTCGGGGCACCCGCCGCGGCGGTCCTGGTCGCCGGGGTACGACGTCTTGCGGCTGCCATGTCGATGCCCGTGACGCTGGACGTCGTACCCCTCCCCGGCTGGGACCCGGTGGCCGAGCAGGCGGCCCTGCGCATGGTCGGTGAAGCCCTCGGCAACGCGGCACGGCACGCCGGCGCCCGGCGCGTGTGGGTGACGCTGTCCGTGCGGGAAGGGCTGCTGCACGTCGTGGTCCGGGACGACGGGCGGGGCGGCGCCCGCCTCGCCCGCCCCGGGGGCCTGGCCAGGCTGGAGCGGGAGCTGGCCGCGATCGGCGGCATGCTCAAGGTCGACAGCCCGGACGGCGGCCCCACGGAGATCGGCGCCGTCATTCCGTGGACCGTCTCGGCGGCCGCCTGAGGACATACGCGCACGACACCGAATCGGCTCCCGGCCCAGTACGGCCGGGAGCCGCATTCTGTTGTCACGGCCGCCTTGTTAGGGGTCGCTTAAGGGGTCTTGGGGTGCATTCCCGTCACTAGCGTTCGTGGTCGATTCGCCCTAGACCCCGGAGCTGACGACGTGATTGAACTCCCCGACGACACCGGTTCGCTGACGCGCTATCAGCCGAATCGAGAGCCGAGCGCCCTCACCCCCGACAGCACCCCGTTCCGCAGCCGGTCCGTGCTTGCCGCCGCTCCGGTCGTCGGCGACCCGTTCGCGCCGAACGAGCCCTTCGGCCCGCCGCTCGGCCCTCCGCCGCCGCAGGCCCTCGACTGGGAGGCCACCCTCGCCGTCCGCCGGCAGCTCTGGTCCCACGGGTTCACCGTCGCGGAGGCCCTGGACACCGCCCACCGGGGCGCCGGTCTGGACTGGCCGACCGCCGCGGAGCTGATCCGCCGCACCGGGGCTGCGGCCGCGGAGTCGGGCGGCCGGTTCGCCGCCGGTGTGTGGACCGACCAGCTCGACCCGTTCACCCCGCACTCCCGCGAGGCCGTCGTCGCCGCCTACGAGGAGCAGCTGGAGGTCGTCAACGAAGCGGGAGGCCAGCCGGTCATCCAGGCCAGCGCGGCTCTCGCCGGTGCCGTCGGCAGCGCCGAGGAGTACGCCGAGGTGTACGCGGGCCTGCTGCGCAGCTCCGCCCAGCCGGCGGTGCTGCACTGGCTGCTGCCCGAGTGGGTGCCCGGTCACGCCGGATACTGGGGCCACCAGGACCCGGCGGCGGCGACGGAGGCGTTCCTCGCCGTGATCGCCGACAACGCCGGCAAGGTCGACGGCGTGAAGGTCGCCCCCCTCACCCCCGAGGCCGAGATCGCCCTGCGGCGCCGGTTGCCGGAGGGCGTGCGCTTCTACACCGGCGACTACGACACGTACGCCGAGCTGATCGCCGGTGACGGACAGGGCCACAGCGACGCGCTGTCGCCGGTGTTCACCCCGATCGCGCCACTGGCCGGCCAGGCCCTGCGCGCCCTCGACGCGGGCGACCCGGACTCCTTCCGCAAGCAGCTCGGCCAGGCCGACGAGCTGTCCGCGCACCTGTTCCAGGGACCGGGCCGCAGCACGCTCTTCTTCAAGACCGGACTGGTCTTCCTCAGCTGGCTCTCGGGCCACATCGGCCATCACCGCATGGTGTGGGCCGAGCACGGCGCGCGGTCCGTGCCGCACCTGGCGAAGGCGTACCGGCTCGCGGACGAACTGGGCCTGTTCCCCGACCCCGAACTGGCCGCGCACCGCATCGCCCGGTTCCTCGACGTGTCAGGGGTCCCGCAGGAAGGCGTCAGCCGATGACCAGGGCGGTGGTGCTCGGCGGCGGCATGGCGGGCATGCTGTCCGCCGCCGTGCTCGCCGGGCACGGGAGCGACGTCACGATCGTCGAGAGCGACGCGTTCCCCGACCGGCCCGACCTGCGCAAAGGACTGCCGCAGGGGTACCACAACCACATGTTCATGAGCGGCGGGGTGCGTGCCGCCGACACCCTGCTGCCCGGGCTGTCGGACGCGCTGTACGCGGCCGGTGCGAAGCGCCGCGGCATGCCCGCCGATCTGCTGACCCTGTCCGCGGAGGGCTGGTATCGGCGGCACCGCACCGGCGACGCCCATGTGCTGCTGTGCAGCCGGGCCCTCCTCGACCACACGGTGCGCGAGCGGGTGCTGGCCGACCCCCGGATCACGCTGGTCGAGTCCGCCAAGGTCACCGGACTCGACGGATCGGCCGCCCGGATCACCGGCGTGCGGATCGAACGCGACGGCGATCCCGCCCGGACGCTTCCGGCGGACTTCGTCGTCGACGCCACCGGGCGCCGCTCCAAGGCTGCGGCCTGGCTGACCGAGCTCGGGCTGCCCGAGGTGCAGGAAGACCGCGTCGACGCCGGCTTCGCCTACGCCAGCAGGCTGTACGAGGCCCCGCCGGAAACCCCCGAGGACTTCCCCGGGGTGCTGATACAGGCGCAGAACGGCACCGGCGAGCCGGGCCGGGGGGCCGCGCTGCTGCCCAACGAGGGCAACCGCTGGATCGTCGCCCTGATCGGCACCCGGGGCGGCCAGCCGCCCACCGACGAACAGGGGTTCGCCGACTTCGCCCGTTCCCTGCGCGACCCCGTCATCGCCGACCTCATCGCGCAGGCCACGCCCGCCGGGCGCGTCCAGGCCTATCGGGGCCTGCCCAACTGGCGCCGGCACTACGAGAAGCTGCCCCTGCCCGAGGGCTTCGTCGTCATCGGTGACGCCGCCACCACGCTCAACCCCAACTACGCGACCGGCATGTCCATCGCCGCGCTCGGCGCGGTGGCGCTGCGCACCGAGCTGGACCGCACCGGTCTGGCGCCGGGGCTCGGCAAGCGGGCCCAGGCCGCGATCGCCCGGTCCTCCCTCGGCCCCTGGCAGATGGCGACCGGCACCGACCAGTGGTTCCCGGAGGCCACCTCCACCCTCAAGCGCGGCCCCGAGCTGCTGCGCCGCTTCACCGCCCGGTTCGCGCGCATGACCACGGAGCACGCCGGCCTGTCCGACGCCTCGTTCAAGGTGGCCGCGCTCGAGGCGCCGCCGAGCAGCATGATGACGCTGCCCGCCCTGCTGACCGTGTTCCGCGGGCCGCGCGAGCGGCCGCTGACGCGCCAGGAGGCGATGGCGCAGTACCCCGAGTTCGGCGACCTGCTCCGCCCGTCGGCCACGGGCGGCCAGCAGTCGCAGCCGGCGTGAAGCCGACGCCACCCGTCCCCATTTCCGGTGCGCGGTCCGGCAGCCCCGTTTTGTAGGGGCTGCCGGACCGATTAGGGGTTGGCGGGCCGATGAGGCGCGCTCAGGATTTGTAGGCGAATCCTTCTGCGCGACTCCTTCCGCATGACGCGCGTGAGTTCGTTAATCAATTCGAGGGGTGTCCTGGGTGAGCGGTGAGGAAATGCCTCCGGCGATGCCGTGGCTGATCTCGGGAAAGAGCGCGCAGGCGCTTCGTGCCCAGGCAGAACGGCTCCATTCGTACCTGACCGAGCAGCCCGGCGCGGAGCCGGCCGACATCGGTCTGTCGCTGGCCACGACACGGGCCGTCCTGCCCCACCGCGCGGTGGTCCTCGGGCCGGACCGAGAGAGCCTGCTGACCGGCCTCGACGCGCTGGCCGGCGAGAGGGCCGGCGGCACCGTCGTATCGGGAACGGTGACCGGCGGTCCTCCTCGCGTCGCGTTCGTCTTCCCCGGGCAGGGCTCGCAGTGGGCCCGCATGGGCGTCGACCTCCTCGACGCCTCACCGGTGTTCGCGGCACGGATGGCCGAATGCGCCGACGCCCTTGCGCCCTTCGTCGACTGGGACCTGGAAGGAGTGCTCCGCGAACGCCCGGGCCAACCCACGCTGGATCCGGTGGACGTGGTGCAGCCCGTGCTGTGGGCGGTGATGGTCTCCCTCGCCGCCCTGTGGCGCTCCTACGGCGTCGAACCCGCTGCCGTCGTGGGCCACTCGCAGGGCGAGATCGCCGCCGCCGCGGTGTCCGGCGCTCTCAGCCTCGACGACGCCGCCCGCGTCGTCGCCCTGCGCAGCCGCCTCATCCGCGAGGAACTGGCCGGCAAGGGCGGCATGATCTCGGTGGCGCTCCCCGCGGCCGCACTGCGTGATCGTCTGCGCCCCTGGGAGGGCCGCATCCAGCTTGCCGCGGTCAACGGACCCGGCACCGCCGTCGTGTGCGGCGAGACCGACGCCCTCGACGAGCTCTTCGACCAGCTCACGGCGGAGGGTGCGCGGGTGCGCCGGATCCCGGTGGACTACGCCTCGCACTCGCACTACGTGGAATCCCTCCGGGACCGGCTCATCGACGTCCTGGGCCCGATCCGTCCGCGAACCCCGGACATCCCGTTTTTCTCCACGGTCACGGGCGGTGTCCTGGACACCGCGGCGTGCGACGCCGAGTACTGGTACACCAACCTCCGGCAGACCGTCCGGTTCGAAGAGGCCGTACGGGCGCTGCTCGCCGACGGAATCGGCCTGTTCGTCGAATCCAGCCCGCACCACGTGCTCACGGTCGGCGTCCAGGAGACCGCCGACGCCGCTGGACGTGCGGTCTCCGCCATCGGCTCCCTGCGCCGCGACGAGGGCGGCCTGCTCCGGTTCGCCACCTCCCTGGCCGAGGCTTCCCTGCGAGGCGCACGGGTCGACTGGACCCCGTTCTACGCCGGGGCCCGGGTCGTCGACCTTCCCACCTACGCCTTCCAGCGACGCCGCTACTGGCTGAACGTGCCCACTCCGGGCGACGAGGTCGCCGGCATCGGACAGGAGCCCGTCGACCACCCGCTGCTGGGCGCCGAGGTCCGGCCTGCCGAGACGGGGGGCCACCTGTTCACCAGCCGTCTCTCCCTCGGTACCCACCCCTGGCTCGCGGACCACGAGGCGCTCGGCGCCGTCCTGTTGCCCGGCAGTGCCTTCGTGGAGCTCGCCCTCCGGGCAGGTGACCAGGCCGGCGGCGGCACCCTCGACGAGCTGACCCTGCACGCCCCGCTGGTGCTGCCCGAGCACGGTGGCGTCGCTCTCCAGGTGATGCTCGGCCCGGCCGACGACAACGGCGACCGCGCCGTCAGCATCCACTCGCGGGCCGACGGCGACGACGTGCCGTGGATCCGGCACGCCGGCGGTGTGTTCTCCGCACGGCGCGCCGAGGCCGGCTTCGAGCTCACCCAGTGGCCGCCGGCCGGCGCCGAGCCGATCGGTCTGGACGGCGCCTACGAGGAACTCTTCGGCCGCGGCTACGCCTACGGCCCTCTCTTCCAAGGGCTGACAGCCCTGTGGCGGCGCGGCGACGAGATCTTCGCCGAGGTGCGCCTGCCCGAGCAGGCCCACGCCGACGCCCAGCGGTTCGGGCTGCACCCTGCGCTGCTCGACGCCGCCCTGCACGCCGAGCTCGTCGGCGACGGCGAGCCCGGCGACGAAACGGTTCTTCCGTTCGCGTGGACCGACGTCTCGCTGTACGCCGTCGGAGCCACCTCGCTGCGCGTGCGGCTGGCGAGCGACGGCCGCGGAAACACCGAACTGCAGGCCGCCGACGACACGGGCGCCCCCATTCTCGGCGTGGGATCCATCGCCGCCCGAGCGGTCTCCGCCGACCAGCTCGGTGCCGCGGGTGCCCGCCGCGACCTCCCCTACCGCCCCGTGTGGGTCCCGGCCGCGGCCGACGCCGCCGCGGCCGGGGCGGCCGACGAGGCAGGCCGGTTCGCCGACCTCGCCGCGCTGCGCGCCGCCGAGCCGGTCCCCGGGACGGCCGTCGTCGAACTCTCCGCGCCCGACGGCGCTGTACCCGACGCCGCTCGCGCCACCGCCCACCGCGCCCTCGAACTCGTCCAGACCTGGCTGGGCGACGAACGGTTCAGCGGATCCCGCCTCGTCGTCGTCACACGCGGCGCGGTCGCCATCGAGGGCGACCCCGCCCCCGACCCCGTACTGGCCCCCGCCTGGGGCCTGGTGCGCGCTGCCCAGGCGGAGCACCCCGGCCTCTTCGTGCTGGCCGACGTCGACGCCGCCTCCGAGGCCGCCCTACAGGCCGCGCTCGCCACGGGCGAGTCCGAACTGGTGCTGCGCGGCGGTCAGACGTACGTACCGCGCCTGGTACGCGCCGAGACCGAGGACACCACCGGCACCGCCCTCGACCCGCAGGGCACCGTTCTGATCACCGGCGGCACCGGTGGCCTCGGCGCACTGGTCGCCCGCCACCTGGTGGCCGAGCACGGCGTACGCCACCTCCTCCTCACCAGCCGCCGGGGCCCCGACGCCCCGGGTGCCACCCAACTCCACGACGAACTCACCGCCGCCGGCGCCACCGTCACCCTCGCCGCCTGCGACGTCGCAGACCGCCAGGCCCTCGCCACCCTGCTCGACGCCATCCCCACGGCCCACCCCCTCACCGGCGTCGTCCACGCCGCCGGCGTCCTCGACGACGGCCTCCTCACCTCCCTCAGCCACGACAGTCTGGACACCGTCCTGGCCCCCAAGGCCGATGCCGCCTGGCACCTGCACGAGCTGACCGCCGACCGCGACCTGGCGCTGTTCGTCCTGTTCTCCTCCGCTGCCGGTGTCCTGGGCGCCGCCGGGCAGGCGAACTACGCCGCCGCCAACGTGTTCCTCGACGCCCTCGCCGCCCACCGCAAGGCTGCCGGGCTGCCCGCGGTCTCCATGGCGTGGGGCCTGTGGGCCGAGGGCACCGGCATGACCGGACAGCTGGGCGAGGCCGACATCGAACGGCTGCGCCGACAGGGCTTCCCCGCCATGACGACGGCCGAGGGACTGGCCCTGTTCGACCAGGCGCTCCACTCCGCCGAGCCGCTCCTGCTGCTGCTCCACCTCGGGATGGCCGCACTGCGGGCCCAGGCGGCCGCCGGACTCCTCCAGGGGATCCTGCGCGATCTCGTGCGCGTCCCCGTCCGCAAGGCGGCCGCTGCCAGCGCCGCAGGCACCGGCTCGCTGGCCGACCGGCTTGCCCGGCTGCCCGAGGCGGAACGCGACAGCCTGCTCCTGGACCTGGTGAGCACCCATGTCGCCGACGTCCTCGGCCACGAATCCGCCGACGCCGTCGATTCCGACCGTGCCTTCAAGGAACTCGGCTTCGACTCGCTCACCGCGGTCGAACTGCGCAACCGGCTCACCACCGCGACCGGACTGCGCCTACCCGCCACCCTGGTCTTCGACCACCCGACCGCCCGCTCCGCCGCCCTGTACCTGAAGCAGGCGGCGCTCGGCTCCTCCTCCGGGGCCGTCCCCGCTCCCGCCCCGGCCGCGGTCCACGACGAGCCCATCGCCATCGTCGCCATGGCCTGCCGGTTCCCGGGAGGCGTCGAGAGCCCGGAGGACCTGTGGCGGCTGGTCTCCGAAGGCGCGGAGGCCGTCACCGAGTTTCCCACCGACCGCGGCTGGGACATCGAGGACGTCTACCACCCTGTGCCCGGTACGCCGGGGAAGACGTACACCCGCTCCGGCGGCTTCCTGCACGACGCCGCCGAGTTCGACGCCTCCTTCTTCGGTGTCAGCCCCAACGAGGCGCTGGCCATGGACCCGCAGCAGCGCCTGCTGCTGGAGACGTCCTGGGAGGTCTTCGAACGGGCCGGTATCGACCCCGCGGTCCTCAAGGGCAGCCCCACCGGCGTGTTCACCGGTGCGATGTACCACGACTACGCCCGCTCCCGCGCCACCGGCTCGATCGCCTCCGGACGGCTGTCCTACACCTACGGCCTGGAGGGTCCGGCCGTCACGGTGGACACCGCCTGCTCGTCGTCACTGGTGGCGTTGCACCTGGCGATCCAGGCCCTGCGCACCGGTGAGTGCTCCCTGGCGCTGGCGGGCGGCGTGACCGTCATGGCCACCCCCGAGGTACTCGTCGAGTTCGGGCTCCAGCAAGGTCTGTCCCCGGACGGCCGCTGCCGCTCCTTCGGCGACGGCGCCGACGGCACCGGCTTCTCCGAGGGCGTGGGCCTGCTGCTGGTGGAGCGGCTGTCCGACGCGCGTGCCAACGGCCACCCCGTGCTCGCCGTGGTGCGCGGTACGGCCGTCAACCAGGACGGCGCGAGCAACGGCTTCTCCGCCCCCAACGGCCCCTCCCAGCAGCGCGTGATCCGGCAGGCGCTGGCGAACGCCGGCCTCGCCGCAAGCGATGTGGACGTCGTCGAGGCGCACGGTACGGGTACGACGCTGGGCGACCCGATCGAGGCGCAGGCGCTGCTGGCGACGTACGGGCAGGAGCGTCCCGAGGACCGGCCGCTGTGGCTCGGCTCCATCAAGTCGAACATCGGGCACGCCCAGGCGGCGGCGGGCGTCGCCGGCGTGATCAAGATGGTCCAGGCGATCCGCCACGATTCCCTACCGGGCACCCTGCACGCCGACGAGCCCTCGTCCCAGGTGGACTGGGACGCGGGGAACGTGCGGTTGCTGACGGAGTCGCGGCCGTGGCCGGAGACCGGCCGTCCGCGTCGGGCGGGCGTGTCGTCGTTCGGGATCAGTGGCACCAACGCCCACGTGATCATCGAGCAGGTGACGGGGGCCCCGGAGGTCGCGGAGGTCGCGGGGGCAGCTGAGGCGATCCCGGTCGCGGACGTCGTCCTGCCTGTGGTCCCCCTGGTCCTGTCGGCGAGGACTGAGGCGGCTCTGGCGGGCCAGGCCGAGCGGCTGCAGTCCCGTCTGGAGTCGGGCCCGGAGCTGCGCCCTGTCGATGTCGGTTTCGCCCTGGTGAGCGATCGGGCTGCGATGGAGCATCGGCTTGCCGTTGTGGGTGCTGACCGCGGTGAGCTGCTGGCTGGTCTGTCGGCGTTCGTGGAGGGCCGGCCGACGGCGGGTGTGGTGCAGGGCAGTACGCGGGCTGCGGGGCGTACGGCGTTCTTGTTCGGTGGGCAGGGTGCGCAGCGCCTGGGGATGGGCCGGGGGTTGTACGAGGCGTTTCCGGTGTTCGCGGAGGCCTTCGACGCGGTCGTGGCCGAGGTCGGTCTGCCGCTGAAGGACGTGATGTGGGGCCAGGACGCGGAGCGTCTGGACCGCACCGAATTCGCTCAGCCCGCGCTGTTCGCGATCGAGGTCGCGTTGTTCCGGCTGGTGGAGTCGTGGGGCATCAAGCCCGATTACCTGGCGGGGCATTCGATCGGTGAGTTCGCGGCCGCGCATGTGGCCGGGGTGTTGTCGCTGGCGGATGCGGCGCGGCTGGTTGTGGCGCGGGGCCGGCTGATGCAGGCGCTGCCGCAGGGCGGGGCGATGGTCGCCGTCCAGGCGAGTGAGGACGAGGTCCGCCCGCTGCTGACGGACACGGTCGGTATCGCGGCGGTCAACGGCCCGCAGGCCGTGGTCGTCTCCGGCACGCAGGCCGAGGTTTTGGCCATCAAGGAGCGTTTCGAGGCGGAGGGCCGTAAGGCGACGCGGCTGCGGGTGTCGCACGCGTTCCACTCCCCGCTGATGGAACCGATGCTGGAGGAGTTCCGCACGGTCGCACAGTCCGTGACCTACGGGACCCCGGCCCTTCCGATCGTGTCCACCCTGACCGGGGACACCACTGGTGACCTGACCGACCCGGAGTACTGGGTACGGCACGTCCGCGAAGCCGTCCGCTTCACCGGCGCGGTCCGTGCTCTGGACGCGGCAGGCGTGACTACGTATGTCGAGCTTGGCCCGGATTCGGTGCTGACCGCGATGGCCCAGCAGACCACCGACACCGGCGTCTACGTGCCTACCCTGCGCCGGGACCGGGACGAGGTGCGGGAGCTGGTGACGGCGGTGGCGCTGGTGCACTGCCAGGGCGTGGCCGTGGACTGGACGGCCTTCTACGCGGGCACCGGTGCCCGCCGTGTCGATCTGCCCACCTACGCCTTCCAACGACGCCCTTACTGGCTCGCCGAGGTCACCGGTGAGACCGTCGTCATCGGTGGCAGCACACCGTCGCTCGTCGATCAGCCTGACGTCGCCGCCGGCACCAAGAGGTGGCAGGCGATTCTCGCGCAGCCGGGTGGTGAGCGCGATCGCGCCGCGCTCACCTTCGTCCGGCAGCACGTGGCCACCGTGCTCGGCCACGAGATCCTCGACGAGGTGGAACCGGACCGGGCCTTCACCGAGCTCGGTTTCGACTCCGTGGCCGCGAGCGAGCTGCGCAAGCGACTCGCCACGGCCACCGGGGCCGAGCTGCCCGCCACGCTCGCGTTCGATCACCCCAACGCCCGCGCCGTGACCGACCTTCTGCTGGCCCTCCGGGAAGAGGCCGACGAGAGCCCGGCCCAGTCGGTCATCGCCGAGCTCGACCGGCTCGAAGCCGTCCTGTCCGCGGCTCCCGAACTGAACGGTGACACCTCTCGGGTCACGGCTCGGCTCGAAGCGGTCCTGCGCTCCTGGCGCGACGCCCGGCAAGGCGCCGTGGCGGACGTACCCGACGACTTCGCGTCCGCCACCGACGACGAGCTCTTCCAGACACTGGACAACCTCGAGATTGGTTCATGAGCGATGGGGAACGACGACAAGCTTCGCGACTACCTCAAACGCGCGACGGCCGATCTCCAGCAGACCAAGCGGCGGCTGCGTGAGGCGGAGGCCAGAAACCACGAGCCGATCGCGATCGTGGCGATGAGCTGCAGGTTCCCCGGCGGTGTCGGATCACCGGAAGAGCTGTGGGACCTTGTCGACTCCGGCCGGGACGCCATCTCCCACTTTCCCGAGAGCCGCGGCTGGGACACGGAGGCGCTCTACGACCCCGAACCCGCCACACCCGGCAAGACGTACTCCCGCGAGGGCGGTTTCCTGCACGACGCCGGTGAGTTCGACGCCGACTTCTTCAAGATGAGTCCCAAGGAGGCCCGGGAGACCGATCCCCAGCAGCGGCTGCTGCTGGAGACCGCCTGGGAGGCCCTGGAGCGAGCGGGCATCGACCCGACCTCGCTGAAGAAGTCCAGGACCGGCGTCTTCGCCGGCGTCGTCTACCACGACTACCTCGTGGGCGGTGGCACCGGAAGCCTGGCCAGCGTCGCATCCGGACGCATCGCGTACGTGCTCGGTCTCGAGGGGCCCGCGGTCACGGTGGACACCGCCTGTTCGTCGTCGCTGGTGGCGTTGCACCTGGCGATCCAGGCCCTGCGTACCGGTGAGTGCACCCTCGCCCTTGCCGGCGGTGCGACCGTCATGGCCCATCCGCACTCCTTCGTCGGCTTCAGCCAGGACCGCGGGCTGTCGCCCGACGGCCGCTGCAAGTCCTTCGCCGCATCGGCGGACGGTACCGGCTGGGGCGAGGGCGTGGGCATGCTCGTGGTGGAGCGGCTGTCCGACGCGCTCGCCAACGGCCACCCCGTCCTGGCGGTGGTGCGCGGTACGGCGGTGAATCAGGACGGTGCGAGCAACGGCATCTCCGCTCCCAACGGTCCCTCCCAGCAGCGCGTGATCGAGCAGGCGCTGACCAACGCCCAGCTGACTGCGGATCAGGTCGATGCGGTGGAGGGTCACGGTACGGGTACGACGTTGGGTGATCCGATCGAGGCGCAGGCGCTGCTGGCGACGTACGGGCGGGGGCGTCCTGAGGGCCGGCCGTTGTGGTTGGGGTCGCTGAAGTCGAACATCGGGCACGCCCAGGCGGCGGCGGGTGTCGGTGGCGTGATCAAGATGGTCATGGCGATGCGCCATGAGACGCTGCCGAAGACCCTGCACGTGGACGAGCCGAGCACGAAGGTGGACTGGACGTCCGGCGACGTCCGGCTGCTGACGGAGGCCCGCCCGTGGCCCCGGACCAGCCGTCCCAGGCGGGCCGCAGTCTCCTCGTTCGGCTTCAGCGGCACCAACGGCCATGTGATCATCGAGGAGGCTCCTCCCGCTGAGCCGGCCGAGAACCTCGTGGCGTCGGTGGGGAACGCGACGGTCGTCCCGCTGCCGGTGTCGGGCAGGGGAATCGACGCCGTCCGCGCCCAGGCCCGGCGTCTTCTCTCGCTCGCCGAGTCCGACGACGCGCCCACCGTGCCCGACCTCGGTTACTCCCTGGCGACCACCCGGGCCGCGCTCCAGGACCGTGCCGTGGTCGTGGCGAGCGACCGGGCCGAGCTGCTGCACCGGCTTGCTGCGTTGGCGGAGGGCGTGCCGGCACCGGGCGTCGTGAGCGGCACGGCCCGTGCCGATGGTGTGACGGCGTTCTTGTTCGGTGGGCAGGGTGTGCAGCGGTTGGGGATGGGCCGGGGGCTGTATGAGGCGTTCCCGGTGTTCGCGGAGGCCTTCGACGCGGTGCTCGCGGAGGTTGGTCTGCCGCTGAAGGAGGTGATGTGGGGCCAGGACGCGGAGCGTCTGGACCGTACCGAGTTCGCTCAGCCCGCGTTGTTCGCGATCGAGGTCGCGTTGTTCCGGCTGCTGGAGTCGTGGGGTGTGCGTCCCGACTACTTGGCGGGGCATTCGATCGGTGAGTTCGCGGCGGCGCATGTGGCCGGGGTGTTGTCGTTGGCGGATGCGGCGCGGTTGGTGACCGCGCGGGGCCGGTTGATGCAGGCGCTGCCGCAGGGCGGGGCGATGGTCGCCGTGCAGGCTGCCGAGGACGAGGTACGTCCGCTGCTGTCCGACACGGTCGGTATCGCAGCGGTCAACGGCCCGTCTGCGGTGGTGGTCTCCGGCGCGGAGGCCGAGGCACTGCGCATCAAGGCCCATTTCGAGGGGGAGGGCCGTAAGACGACGCGGCTGCGGGTGTCGCACGCGTTCCACTCCCCGCTGATGGAACCGATGCTGGAGGAGTTCCGCACGGTCGCACAGTCCGTGACCTACGGGACCCCGGCCCTTCCGATCGTGTCCACCCTGACCGGGGACACCACTGGTGACCTGACCGACCCGGAGTACTGGGTACGGCACGTCCGCGAAGCCGTCCGCTTCACCGGCGCGGTCCGTGCTCTGGACGCGGCAGGCGTGACTACGTATGTCGAGCTTGGCCCGGATTCGGTGCTGACCGCGATGGCCCAGCAGACCACCGACACCGGCGTCTACGTGCCTACCCTGCGCCGGGACCGGGACGAGGTGCGGGAGCTGGTGACGGCGGTGGCGCTGGTGCACTGCCAGGGCGTGGCCGTGGACTGGACGGCCTTCTACGCGGGCACCGGTGCCCGCCGCGTCGACCTGCCCACCTACGCCTTCCAACGACGCTGGTTCTGGCGTGACCCCGAACAGGTGACGGCTTCGTCGGCGCCCGCGACCACGGACGAGGTCGACACCGTCGCCTGGGACGTCATAGAGCGGGCGGACGGGACGGCCATGGCCACCCGTACGGGTGCGCCCGTCGAAGCCCTTGATGAGGTGCTGCCCGCCCTGAAGGACTGGCGCCGACGGCTGCGCGAGCAGGCACGGACCGACGGGTGGCGCTACCGCGTCGCCTGGCGCCCGGTCCGCCCGGGAACCGGCACCGGGGACCGGGACGTTCCGGACGGCACCTGGCTCCTGGTCGTTCCCGAAGAAGATGCCGACGCCACCCGGATCCGCGCTCTCGCCGACGGGTTCGCAGCCCACGGCCTGTCGACCGTACGTCTGGAGGTCGGGGACCAGGACCGGGCCGCCCTCGCTCGCGAGCTGAGCCGTCACACCGCGGCGGCCGGGGTGCTGTCCCTCCTGGCCCTGGACGACCGGCCGCACCCCCACCATCCGGCGCTGTCCCGGGGCACCGCCGCCACGGTCACCCTGGTGCAGGCGCTCGGCGACGCTCGACTCGCCGCCCCGCTGTGGTGCGTCACCGCCCAGGCGGTCGCGACCGGTCCCGCCGACGAGGTCGTCCCCTTCCAGGCGTCCGTTTGGGGCCTGGGCGCGGGCCTCGAACTCGACCTCCCCGAGCAGTGGGGCGGCTTGATCGACCTGCCCGGCACCGTCGACGAGGACACCGTGCGCAGGCTCTGCGCGGTCCTCGCCGCACCCGGCGACGAGGCCCAGATGGCGCTGCGCGGCGGCCGGGTGCTCGGCCGTCGCATGGTCCGTGCGCCGCTGAGCGCCGAGGCCCCGGTGCGCGACTGGCGTCCGCGCGGCACCACGCTGATCACGGGTGGCACCGGTGGCCTCGGCGCCCATGTGGCCCGGTTGCTCGCCGAACGGGGCGCCGAGCACCTGCTGTTGACCAGCCGCCGCGGTCCCGACGCCGAGGGCGTCACCGATCTGGTCGCCGAACTCGCCGCCTGCGGCACCGAGGTCACCGTCGAGGCGTGCGACGTCGCCGACCGCGACGCGCTGCGCGCCCTGCTCGACACGGTCTCCGAGGACCGGCCGCTGACCGCCGTGGTGCACGCTGCCGGTGTGATGCAGCGCATCGCCCCCCTCTCCGAACTGACCCTGGACGAGGTCGCCGCCGTCGCCGACGCGAAGGTCGGTGGTGCCCTGCACCTCGACGAGCTGCTCGGCGACCGAGCCCTGGACGCGTTCGTGCTCTTCTCCTCCGGATCGGCGGTCTGGGGCAGCGCCGGACAGGCTGCCTACGGCAGTGCCAATGCCTTCCTCGACGCCCTCGCCGAACGCCGGCGCGCCCGTGGTGCCACGGCGACCTCGGTCGCCTGGGGGTCCTGGGACAGCGGCATGGTGGACGCCGAGCTGGGCGCGGCGCTCGGCCGGATCGGCACGCCGCCGATGGAGCCCCGGCTTGCCGCCGGCGCCCTCGGCCGGATCCTCGACCACGACGAGCACCGGGTGGTCGTCGCCGACATCGACTGGTCCCGTTTCGCCCCCGTGTACGCCCTGGCGCGCCCGCGTCCCCTCCTTGACGCCGTGCCCGAGGCGCTTGCCGCTCTCGAAGGCGGTGGAGAGCAGGCCGGCCAGGCCGCTGGCGGCGAGGAGTTCGTCCGACGGCTGAAGGACCTGCCGGCGGTCCAGCGCAGCCGGACGCTGCTCGATCTGGTCCGGGGCCATGTGGCCGTCCTGCTCGGCTACGACGACCCGGCCGCGCTCGATGCCGCACGCCCGTTCACCGACCTCGGATTCGACTCCGTGGCCGCCACGGACCTCAGGAACGCCCTGTCCGCCGCCACCGGCAGGAGGCTGCCGGCCACGCTGGTCTTCGACCATGCCACTCCGGCCGCGGTCGCCGCCCACCTGGTCGAGGAACTGTGCCCGGACGGCGACGGCGGCCAGGTGCTGTCCGTACTGGCCGAGCTCGACCGGCTGGAGGAGGCGCTGGCGGCTCTGCCGGCCGAGGACGTCGAACGCCACCGGATCCCCCGTCGTCTGCAGGCACTGACGGCGAGGCTCGGCGGAGTCGCCGGAGCGGTCGCCGGGGCCGGGCCGGCCGGTGGCACGGCATTGGACCACCAGCTCACCGAAGACGCCACAGCGGACGACGTCTTCGACTTCATCGACAAGGAACTCGGCCTGACCTGACCAGGCCACCGCTCCCGGCGTGCGACCCGCGCCGGGAGCACACCGCCCACCGGACCGCGTCGCGTGTCCGGCGCGGCGCCACCGAACCACCAGGACCATGCGGATTCCACAGGACGTTGCGAGGCGGGGAATGGCCGACGATCAGAAGCTCCTTGACTACCTCAAGCGGGTCACTGCGGACTTGGCCCTGACCCGCAGGCAACTGCAGGAGTACGAGGCCAGGGAGCAGGACCCGATCGCCATCGTGGCCATGAGCTGCCGCTATCCCGGTGGCGTGAGCTCTCCCGAAGACCTGTGGCGGCTGGTGTCGGACGGCGTGGACGCCGTGTCCTCCTTCCCCGCCGACCGCGGCTGGAACCTGGACGCGGCCGACGACGCGGACTTCGCCCGGGTGGGCGGCTTCATCGACGGCGCGGCGGAGTTCGACCCCGAGTTCTTCGGGATCTCACCGCGCGAGGCCGTGGCCATGGACCCCCAGCAGAGGTTGATGCTCGAACTTTCCTGGGAGGCGCTGGAACGCGCCGGTATCCCCGCCGACAAGCTTCGCGGTGGACAGGTCGCCGTGTTCACGGGTTCCGGCTTCCAGGACTACGGCGACCTGCTCAACGCGGCACCCGGGGCGGCGGGCCCGTTCATGGGCACGGCCGCGGTGGCGGCCGTCATCGCCGGCCGGGTCTCCTACGCGCTCGGCCTCGAAGGCCCTGCCGTCACCGTGGACACGGCGTGCTCGTCGTCGCTGGTCGCCATCCACCTCGCTGCTCAGGCCCTGCGGGAGCGGGAGTGCAGCCTCGCCCTGGCGGGCGGTGTCATGGTGATGTCGACGCCGGGCCCGTTCATCGGCATGGCCACGCAGGGCGGCCTCGCCGCCGACGGGCGCGCCAAGGCCTACGCCGATGCCGCCGACGGCACCGGCTGGGCCGAGGGCGCCGGTGTGCTCGTCCTGGAGCGGCTGTCCGACGCCCGGGCCAAGGGCCACCCGGTCCTCGCGGTGGTCAAGGGCTCGGCGATCAACCAGGACGGTGCGAGCAACGGGCTGACCGCCCCCAACGGCCCCTCCCAGCAGCGCGTCATCCGCGAGGCGCTGAGCAGCGCGAGCCTCTCCGCCGCCCAGGTCGATGCCGTGGAGGGCCACGGTACGGGTACGACGTTGGGTGATCCGATCGAGGCGCAGGCGCTGCTGGCGACGTACGGGCAGGGGCGTCCCGAGGACCGGCCGTTGTGGTTGGGGTCGCTGAAGTCGAACATCGGACACGCCCAGGCGGCGGCGGGTGTCGGTGGCGTGATCAAGATGGTCATGGCGATGCGCCACGAGACGCTGCCGAAGACCCTGCACGTGGACGAGCCGAGCACGAAGGTGGACTGGACGTCCGGCGACGTCCGCCTGCTGACGGAGGCCCGCCCGTGGCCCGAGACGGATCACCCGCGCCGCGCCGCCGTGTCCGCCTTCGGCGTCAGCGGCACCAACGCCCACCTCATCCTGGAGAGGGCTCCCGAGCCGGAGCCGTCTGGGCCGGGCCATGACAACCCCGCCCCGGCCGCCTGGCCCGTCGGCACCCCGCTGCCGTGGCTGCTCTCCGCGCGCAGTGCGGACGCCCTGCGCGCGGTGACCGAGCGGGTCGGCTCCTACGTCGCCGAGCACGCCGACCTCCGTGCCCTCGACCTGAGCCACTCCCTGGCGACCAGCCGGGCCTCGCTGGAGCACCGCGCTGTCGTGCTTGCGGGAGACGCCAGCTCCGCCACGACGGCGATGGCCGCCCTCGCCCGTGGCGAGTCCCACCCCGACGTGCTGCGCGGCATCGCCTCTGAGAACGGCGTAACTGCGTTCTTGTTCGGTGGGCAGGGTGCGCAGCGGTTGGGGATGGGCCGGGGGTTGTATGAGGCGTTTCCGGTGTTCGCGGAGGCCTTCGACGCGGTGCTCGCGGAGGTTGGTCTGCCGCTGAAGGACGTGGTGTGGGGCCGGGACGGCGAGCGTCTGGACCGCACGGAGTTCGCTCAGCCTGCGTTGTTCGTGATCGAGGTGGCGCTGTTCCGGCTGCTGGAGTCGTGGGGCATCAAGCCCGACTACTTGGCGGGGCATTCGATCGGTGAGTTCGCGGCGGCTCATGTGGCCGGGGTGCTGTCGCTGGCGGATGCGGCGCGGCTGGTTGTGGCGCGGGGCCGGCTGATGCAGGCGCTGCCGCAGGGCGGGGCCATGGTGGCCGTGCAGGCGAGTGAGGACGAGGTCCGCCCGCTGCTGACGGAGAGCGTGGGTATCGCGGCGGTCAACGGCCCGCAGGCCGTCGTCGTCTCCGGTGCGGAGGCCGAGGCACTGCGCATCAAGGCCCATTTCGAGGGGGAGGGCCGTAAGACGACGCGGCTGCGGGTGTCACACGCGTTCCACTCCCCGTTGATGGAACCGATGCTGGAGGAGTTCCGCACGGCCGCCCGGAAGGTGACCTACCACCCGCCGAAGGTCCCGATCGTGTCGACGCTGACCGGGGACACTGCTGGTGACATGACCGATCCGGAGTACTGGGTACGGCACGTCCGCGAAGCCGTCCGCTTCACCGACGCAGTCCGCGCCCTGGACGCGGCAGGCGTAACCACCTACGTCGAGCTCGGCCCCGACGCGGTGCTGACCGCCATGGCCCAGCAGACCACCGACACCGCCACCTTCGTGCCCACGCTGCGCCGGGACCGGGACGAGGCCACCGAGACCGTCACCGCCCTCGCCCGCCTCCACACCACCGGCACCCCCGTCGACTGGACGGCGTACTACGCCGGCACCGGCGCCCGCCGCGTCGACCTGCCCACCTACGCCTTCCAACGCCAGCGCTACTGGATCACCCCTGAGGCCGGCGCGGGTGATGTCGCCTCCGCCGGCCTGGACGCGGCCGACCACCCTCTCCTGGGCGCGGCGGTCGCCCTGGCCGACACGGACGGCGTGGTGCTGACCGGCAGGCTGTCGACGGCGACGCAGCCGTGGCTCGCCGACCACGTCGTGGGCGGAACGGTTCTTTTCCCCGGCACCGGCTTCGTGGAACTGGCAGTCCGCGCCGGTGACCAGGTCGGCTGCGACGTCGTCGAGGAACTGACGCTGGAGGCGCCGCTCGCTCTGCCCGCGCAGGGCGCGGTGCAGGTGCAGTTGGCGGTGGGAGCGGCCGACGGCTCCGGCACTCGGACGCTCACGGTGCACTCCCGCGGTTCTCAGGACGCCCCCTGGACCCGGCATGCCACCGGGGTGCTGGCGCGCGGCGCCGTCCCGGGCCGCCTGGACCCGGCCCAGTGGCCGCCGGCCGGCGCCGAGCCCCTCGACGTCGAGGGCCTGTACGCCGACCTGGCCGGACTCGGCCTTCAGTACGGTCCCGTATTCCAGGGTCTGAAGGCGGCCTGGCGCTCCGGCGACGACGTCTACGCCGAGGTCGCCCTCCCCGAGCAGGGGCGCAAGGACGCCGAGCGGCTCGGTCTGCACCCTGCAGTCCTCGACGCCGCCCTGCACGCCGTCAGCTTCACCGGCGTCACCGGCGGCCAGGCTGCGCTTCCGTTCGCGTGGTCGGGGGTGAGCCTGCACGCCGTGGGCGCGTCCACCGTCCGCGTACGGTTGACGCCCACGGGATCGGGCGTCGCCCTCGCGGTCGCCGACACCGACGGCCGTCCGGTGGCCACGGTCGAGTCGCTGGTGCTGCGACCGATATCGGAGGAGCAGCTGGCCGCGGCTCGGGCCGGCGGCACCCACGACGCTCTGTTCCGGGTCGAGTGGACCCCGGTGCCCGCCGCGACCGGTCCGCTGCCGCAGGACGTGGCAGTGGTGCGTACCACTGCCGGATCGGACGCGGGTGCGGTGCGGGCGGCGACGGCGTCGGTGTTGGAGGCGCTGCAGTCGGACACGAGTCGGCTCGTGGTGGTGACGCGGGGTGCGGTGGCGTTGCCGGGTGAGGATGTCACCGATCTGGCGGGTGCGGCCGTGTGGGGTCTGGTGCGTTCGGCGCAGTCGGAGGACCCGGGCCGTTTCGTGCTGGTCGACACCGATCAGGAGGACGTGGAGACGGCGGCGTCCCTGGCGCTGGGTGCGGGTGAGCCGCAGGTGGTGGTCCGGGACGGTGCGGTGTTCGGTGCCCGCCTCGTTCGTCAGCCCGTGGCCGACGAGCCGTTGGCCAAGCCGCGTTTCTCGGCTGAGGGAACGGTGCTGGTCACCGGCGCGACGGGCACACTGGGCGGGTTGTTCGCGCGGCATCTGGTGTCGGAGTACGGGGTGCGGCGTCTGCTGCTGCTCAGCCGGCGCGGCGAGCGGGCACCGGGTGCGGCCGAGTTGACGGCGGAGCTGTCGGGGTTCGGCGCCGAGGTGACGGTGGCGGCCTGTGACGCGTCCGACCGTGAGGCCTTGGCGGCGCTCCTTGCCGGGGTCGATGACCTGTCGGCGGTGGTGCATGTGGCCGGTGTCCTGGACGACGGTGTGATCGCTTCTTTGACTCCGGAACGGCTGGAGAGGGTCTTCCGTCCGAAGGTGGACGCGGCGCTCAACCTGCACGAGCTGACCGCGGACCGTGACCTGACGGCGTTCGTGCTCTTCTCCTCCGGGTCCGGAACCCTCGGTACCCCGGGTCAGGGCAACTACGCGTCGGCCAACGCCTTCCTCGACGCGTTGGCGACTCATCGCCAGGCCAACGGCCTTCCCGCACAGTCCCTCGCCTGGGGCCTGTGGGACGGCGGCATGGCCGGATCCCTCGACGAAGCGGAACGCGAGCGTATCTCCGAGAGCGGCATCCACGCCCTCAGCCCCGAGGAGGGCACTGCCCTCTTCGACACCGCGCAGCGGTGCGCGGATCCCGTCCTCGTCCCGGCCAGGTTCGACCTGGGCGCGCTGCGCACACAGGGCGACACTCTTCCCGCCCTCTTCCGCACCCTGGTCCCCAGTGCGGTACGGCGCCGGCGCAGCACCGGCACATCCGGGCCCGAAGCCGGTGCGCTACGGCAGCGGCTTGCCAGGCTCCCCCAGGACGAGCGACTGCCGGCGCTGCTCGACGTCGTCCTCGGCCGGGCGGCGCTCGTCCTCGGCTTCGCGGAGGCCGACGCCATCGAGGCCGAGCGCGCCTTCCGCGACCTTGGCGTCGATTCCCTGGCCGCGGTCGAGCTCCGCAACGGACTGAACGAGGACACGGGGCTGCGGCTGCCCGCCACCCTTGTCTTCGACTACCCCACCCCGACCGAACTGGCCCGCCACCTCCTCGATGAGCTGTCGGACGACGACGCCGATGGACCGGTCGCCCTGGCCACGGCGACGGCCGTCACGGACGGCGATCCGATCGTGATCGTGGGGATGAGCTGCCGGTACCCGGGCGGGGTGGAGACGCCGGAGGAGCTGTGGCGGCTGGTGGCCGACGGGGTGGACGGGGTGACGGAGTTCCCGGCCGACCGTGGTTGGAACGTCGAGGAGTTGTACGACCCGGCGTCCGAGCGGCCGAACACCAGTTACGTCAAGCACGGCGGCTTCCTGCACGACGCCGCCGACTTCGACCCGGCGTTCTTCGGGATCTCACCGAACGAGGCGTTGGGCATGGATCCGCAGCAGCGGCTGCTGCTGGAGACGTCGTGGGAGGCGATCGAGCGGGCGGGCATCGACCCGGCCACGCTGAAGGGCTCGGCCACCGGGGTGTTCGCCGGGATGATGTACCACGACTACGCGGGCAACAGCGGCACAGGCTCCGTCGCCTCCGGGCGGGTCTCGTACGTGTTCGGCTTCGAGGGGCCGGCTGTCACGGTCGACACGGCGTGTTCGTCGTCCCTGGTGGCGCTGCACCTTGCGGTGCAGGCGCTGCGGTCGGGTGAGTGCTCGCTGGCGCTGGCCGGTGGTGTGGCGGTGATGGCGACGCCCGAGGCGTTCGTGGAGTTCAGCCGGCAGCGGGGGCTGTCGCCTGACGGCCGCTGCAAGTCCTTCGCCGCCTCCACGGACGGCACGGCCTGGGGTGAAGGTGTGGGCATGCTGCTCGTGGAGCGGCTGTCGGATGCCCGTCGTCATGGTCATCCTGTCCTTGCGGTGGTCAAGGGTTCGGCGGTGAACCAAGACGGTGCGAGCAACGGCCTGACCGCGCCCAACGGCCCGTCGCAGCGTCGGGTGATTCGTCAGTCACTCGCCAACGCCGGCCTCACCACGGGCGACGTGGACGTCGTGGAGGCGCACGGTACGGGTACGACGCTGGGTGATCCGATCGAGGCGCAGGCGCTGCTGGCGACGTACGGGCAGGACCGGCCGGCCGAGCGGCCGTTGTGGCTGGGTTCGTTGAAGTCGAACCTGGGTCATACGCAGGCGGCTGCGGGTGTGGGCGGCATCATCAAGATGGTCGAGGCGATCCGGAACGGGGTGTTGCCTAAGACCCTGCACGTTGATGAGCCGTCGTCTCAGGTGGACTGGGATTCGGGGAACGTGCGGTTGCTGACGGAGTCGCGGCCGTGGCCGGAGACGGGCCGTCCGCGTCGGGCGGGCGTGTCGTCGTTCGGGATCAGCGGCACCAACGCTCACGTGATCATCGAGCAGGCACCGGCCGAGGAGCCGTCCAAGGCTCTCCCGGCTGACAAGACGCTTCCCCTCGTGCCTTGGCTGCTGTCCGCGAGGACGGACGAGGGCCTGCGGGGACAGGCCGAGCGGCTGAAGTCCCACCTGGAGTCCCGCCCAGACCTGCGTCCCCTGGACGTGGGCTTCTCCCTGGTGAGCGACCGGGCTGCGATGGAGCGTCGCCTCGCCGTTGTGGGTGCCGACCGTGATGAGTTGCTGGCTGGTCTGTCGGCGTTCGTGGAGGGTCGGTCGGCGGCGGGTGTGGTGCAGGGCAGTACGCGGGGTTCTGGGCGTACGGCGTTCTTGTTCACCGGGCAGGGAGCACAGTGGATCGGGATGGGCCGGGGGCTGTACGAAACGTTCCCCGTCTTCGCGGAGGCCTTCGACACCGTGCTGGGCGTGATCGAGCTGCCCTTGCGTGAGGTGATGTGGGGTGAGGACGCGGAGCGTCTGGACCGCACCGAGTTCACCCAGCCCGCGCTGTTCGCGATCGAGGTCGCGCTGTTCCGACTACTGGAGTCGTGGGGTGTGCGTCCCGACTACCTGGCGGGGCATTCGATCGGCGAGTTCGCGGCCGCTCATGTGGCCGGGGTGCTGTCACTGACGGACGCGGCACGGCTGGTGACCGCGCGGGGCCGGCTGATGCAGGCCTTGCCGCAGGGCGGGGCGATGGTCGCCGTCCAGGCGAGTGAGGACGAAGTACGCCCGCTGCTGACGGAGAGCGTGGGTATCGCCGCGGTCAACGGCCCGCAGGCCGTGGTCGTCTCCGGTGCTCAGGCCGAGGTCCTGGCCATCAAGGAGCGTTTCGAGGCGGAGGGCCGTAAGACGACGCGGCTGCGGGTGTCGCACGCGTTCCACTCCCCGCTGATGGAACCGATGCTGGAGGACTTCCGTACGGTCGCACAGTCGGTGACCTACGGAACTCCGGCCCTTCCGATCGTGTCGACGCTGACCGGGGACACCACCGCCGACCTGACCGACTCGGAGTACTGGGTGCGGCACGTCCGCGAGGCTGTCCGTTTCGCCGACGCGGTCCGCGCTCTGGACGCGGCAGGCGTGACCACCTACGTGGAGCTCGGCCCCGACGCGGTGCTGACCGCCATGGCCCAGCAAACCACCGACACCGGCGTCTACGTGCCCACCCTGCGTCGCGACCGGGACGAGGCCACCGAGACCGTCACCGCCCTCGCCCGCCTCCACACCACCGGCGCCCCTGTCGACTGGGCGGCGTTCTACGCGGGCACCGGCGCCCGCCGCGTCGACCTGCCCACCTACGCCTTCCAACGCCAGCGCTACTGGCTCGACTCCCTTGAGTACTGGGCGGACGCCTGGGCCGGTGCGGACACCGGTGGTGTCACCTCGGCCGGCCTCGACCCCGCGGCGCATCCACTGCTGGGCGCGGTGGTGGCGTCCCCGGACGCCGACGGCGTCGTCCTCACGGGCCGGTTGTCGACGGCGTCCCAGCCGTGGCTGGGAGACCACGTGGTCGGCGGCACCGCGCTCTTCCCGGGCGCCGGCCTGGTCGAGCTGGCGATCGCCGCCGGCGACCGCGTGGGCTGCGACCGACTGGAAGAACTCACCCTGGAAGTGCCGCTCGTTCTGCCGGAGCGCGGCGGCATTGCCGTGCAGGTCGTGGTCGGCGCCGCCGATGAGGACGGTTCCCGTCCGGTCAGCGTGTACACGCGCGCCGACGACGACGGGCAGCCCTGGACGCGGCATGCCACGGGCGTGCTGTCCACCGCCACCGTCGCATCGGGCGTCGCCTTCGACCTCGCTCAGTGGCCTCCGTCCCGTGCCCACGCTGTTGATCTGCGGGGCTGGTACGACACCCTCGCGGAGGCGGGTCTGGAGTACGGGCCGGTGTTCCAGGGACTCACGGCCGCTTGGCGCGACGGCGAGGAGATCTACGCCGAGGTGTCCCTGCCCGAGGACGCCGACGTGGAGGGCTTCGGCCTGCACCCGGCGCTCCTGGACGCCTGCCTGCACGGGACCGGGCTGCTCGACGGCGGTGCCGACTCGGTGAGGCTGCCGTTCGCGTGGACCGGGGTCTCGCTGTACGCCACAGGGGCGTCCCGTGTTCGCGTCCGGCTGTCCCGCACGGGTGCCGACGGTGTCACCCTGGCGATCGCCGACACTCAGGGGCGCCCGGTGGCCTCGGTCGACGCCCTGGTCCTGCGCACCATGGCGGCGGACCGGCTGACGGCTGCCGGGTCCGGTTTCCACGAGTCGCTGTTCCAACTGGACTGGGTGAAGCTGCCCGCCGGCCGGTCCGGTGACCAGCCGCAGGACGCGGTCGTCTTCCGCAGTCCGTCTGGTGCGGATGCGGCGGCGGTGCGGGCGGCGACGGCCGCGGTGCTGGCCGCACTGCAGGCGGCCGAGGGTCGGCTGGTGGTGGTGACCGGCGGTGCGATGGCCTTGCCCGGGGAGGATGTCACCGATCTGGCGGGTGCGGCCGTGTGGGGTCTGGTGCGGTCGGCGCAGTCGGAGGACCCTGGGCGGTTCGTTCTCGTCGACACGGACGACCCGGCGGCCGTGCCACTGGCGCTGGCCTCGGGCGAGCCCCAGGTCGTCGTGCGGAACGGTGTGGTGCACGGCGCCCGTTTGGTGCGCACACGGGCGGCACAGGATGAGGGGGCCGCGGGCACCGCGCCCGCTTCGGCCTTCTCGGCTGAGGGGACGGTGCTGGTCACGGGTGCGTCGGGCACCTTGGGCGGGTTGTTCGTGCGGCATCTGGTGTCGGAGTACGGGGTGCGGCGTCTGCTGCTGACCAGCCGGCGCGGCGAGCAGGCACCGGGTATGGCCGAGTTGACGGCGGAGCTGTCGGAGTTCGGCGCCGAGGTGACGGTGGCGGCGTGTGACGCCGCGGACCGCGAGGCCTTGGCTGCGCTCCTCGCCAGGGTCGATGACCTGTCGGCCGTGGTGCATGTGGCCGGTGTCCTGGATGACGGTGTGATCGCCTCTCTGACTCCCGAGCGCTTGGACACCGTGCTCCGTCCGAAGGTGGACGCGGCGCTCAACCTGCACGAGCTGACCGCAGACCGCGGCCTCACCGCGTTCGTGCTGTTCTCCTCGGCCTCCGGAACACTCGGCAATCCCGGCCAGGGCAACTACGCGGCGGCCAACGCCTTCCTGGACGCGCTGGCCGCCCACCGCCAGGCCAACGGCCTTCCCGCACAGTCCCTCGCCTGGGGTCTGTGGGGCGGTGGCATGGCCGGCGAGCTGAGCCAGACCGACCTCGACCGGATGAACAGCACCGGGGTGTACACGCTCAGCCCTGAGCAGGGCTTGGAGCTGTTCGACACGGCGTCGGCGCTGCCCGCGCCCGCCCTGGTCCCCATGCGCCTGGACGTCAAGCGACTCGGTGCCGGTCCCGGTGAGCTGCCGGAGCTGTTCCGCGGCCTGGTCCGCCGCCCCGCCCGCAGGACGGTCGGCGGCGCGGGGACGGACAGCGGCGCTGCTTCAGCCCTGGTCGAGCGCCTGGCAGGCAAGTCCCCCGAGGCGCAGGAGGAGGAGGTGCTGGGCCTCATCCGCGCCACGTCCGCCGCGACCCTCGGTCACGCCGGCCCGGAGTCGATCGACCCCGAGCAGGCGTTCAGCGAGCTGGGCTTCGACTCGCTCAGCGCGGTCGAGTTCCGCAACCGCCTCGGCGGGGCCGTCGGCAGGCGGCTGCCTGCCACCCTCGTCTTCGACTACCCCACCCCGGCGGTCCTCGCCCGGCACCTGGTCCAGGAGATCACCGGGACCGCCGACGACGGCGCCGCCGTGGCCGCGGCCGTGGCCGTGGCCGATGACGACCCGATCGTGATCGTCGGCATGAGCTGCCGGTACCCGGGCGGCGTGGAGACGCCGGAGGAGCTGTGGCGGCTGGTGGCCGACGGGGTGGACGCGGTCTCGGAGTTCCCGGCCGACCGCGGCTGGAACATCGACGAGCTGTACGACCCGGCGTCCGAGCGGTCGAACACCAGTTACGTCAAGCACGGTGGCTTCCTCCACGACGCCGCCGACTTCGACCCGGCCTTCTTCGGCATTTCACCGAACGAAGCCCTCAGCATGGACCCGCAGCAGCGCCTGCTGCTGGAAACGTCCTGGGAGGCGATCGAGCGGGCGGGCATCAACCCGGCCACGCTGAAGGGCTCGGCCACCGGCGTGTACGCCGGGATGATGTACCACGACTACCAGGACAACACGAACACCGGCTCCGTCGCGTCCGGCCGCGTCTCGTACACCTTCGGGCTGGAGGGCCCCTCGGTCACCGTCGACACGGCGTGTTCGTCGTCGCTGGTGGCGCTGCACCTGGCGGCGCAGGCGCTGCGCTCGGGCGAGTGCTCGCTGGCTCTCGCCGGCGGTGTGGCGGTCATGGCGACGCCGGAGGCGTTCGTGGAGTTCAGCCGCCAGCGCGGCCTTGCTCCCGACGGCCGCTGCAAGTCCTTCGCCGCCTCCACCGACGGCACCGCTTGGGGTGAGGGTGCCGGCATGCTCCTGCTGGAGCGGCTGTCCGACGCCCGGGCCAACGGCCACCCCGTCCTCGCCGTAGTCCGCGGCATCGCCGTCAACCAGGACGGCGCGAGCAACGGCCTGACCGCGCCCAACGGCCCGTCCCAGGTCCGGGTCATCCGGCAGGCGCTCGCCAACGCCCGGCTCGGTTCCCACCAGATCGACGCGGTGGAGGCGCACGGCACGGGCACCACCCTGGGCGATCCGATCGAGGCGCAGGCGCTCCTGGCCGCCTACGGCAAGGACCGCCCGGAGGATCGACCCCTGTGGCTCGGTTCCATCAAGTCGAACATGGGGCATACGCAGGCAGCCGCGGGTGTCGGCGGCATCATCAAGATGGTCGAGGCGATCCGGCGCGGGGTGCTCCCCAAGACCCTGCACGTGGACGAGCCGACCCCGCAGGTGGACTGGTCGGCGGGCCATGTCCGGCTGTTGACCGAGGCCCGGCCGTGGCCGGAGACCGGCCGCCCCCGCCGGGCGGGCGTGTCCTCGTTCGGCATCAGCGGGACGAACGCCCACGTCATCATCGAGCAGGCCGCCGAGCCCGAGCCCGCCGTGCCGCAGACCCCGGTCACGCGTACTCTCCCCGTCGTCCCCTTCGTCATCTCCGGCAAGACCCCGGAGGCCCTGCTCGGCCAGGCCGAGCGGCTGAAGTCCCACCTGGCGTCCCGTCCCGATCTCCGCCCGCTGGACGTCGCCTACTCCCTCGCCACTCGCCGCACCGCACTGGACTTCCGGGCCGGGGTGACGGCTGCCGACCGCGATGAGCTGTTGGCTGGTCTGGCCGCGCTGGTGGAAGGCCGGCCGGCGGCGGGTGTGGTGCAGGGCAGCACGCGGGCTGCGGGACGTACGGCCTTCTTGTTCACCGGGCAGGGAGCACAGTGGATCGGGATGGGCCGGGAGCTGTACGAAACGTTCCCCGTCTTCGCCGAGGCCTTCGACACCGTGCTGGGCGTGATCGACCTGCCCTTGCGTGAGGTGATGTGGGGTGAGGACGCCGAGAGGCTCAACCGCACCGAGTTCACCCAGCCTGCGTTGTTCGCGATCGAGGTGGCGTTGTTCCGGCTGCTGGAGTCGTGGGGCATCAAGCCCGACTACCTGGCGGGGCATTCGATCGGTGAGTTCGCGGCCGTGCATGTGGCCGGGGTGCTGTCGCTGGCGGACGCGGCGCAGCTGGTGACCGCGCGGGGCCGGTTGATGCAGGCGCTGCCGCAGGGCGGGGCGATGGTGGCCGTGCAGGCGAGTGAGGACGAGGTCCGCCCGCTGCTGACGGAGAGCGTGGGTATCGCCGCGGTCAACGGCCCGCAGGCCGTCGTCGTCTCCGGCACGGAGGGCGAGGCACTGCGCATCAAGGCCCATTTCGAGGCTGAGGGGCGTAGGACGACTAGGTTGAAGGTGTCGCACGCGTTCCACTCGCCGCTGATGGAGCCGATGCTGGAGGAGTTCCGCACGGCCGCCCGGAAGGTGACTTACCACCCGCCGAAGGTCCCGATCGTGTCGACGCTGACCGGGGACACCACCGCCGACATGACCGATCCGGAGTACTGGGTGCGGCACGTCCGCGAAGCCGTCCGCTTCGCCGACGCCGTGCGAGTCCTGGAGTCCGAGGGGGTGACCCGTTTCCTGGAACTCGGCCCGGACGCGGTGCTGACGGCGATGGCGCAGCAGTCGCTCGCGTCGGAGACGGCGGTGCTGACGGCCGCGCTCGGCCGGGACCGGCCCCAGGTTCCGACGCTGCTGGGCGCCGTGGCCCGGCTGCATGTCTCCGGTCTCACACCCGACTGGGCGGCCTTCTACTCCGACACCGGAGCCCGTGCGCTCCACGACCTGCCGACCTACGCCTTCCAGCGCAGCACGTACTGGCTGGAGAGCACGTTCGGGACGGGGCCCACGCTGTCCGGGATGGGCATCGGCTTCTCCGGGCACGCGCTGCTGGGCGCGGCTGTGCCGCTGGCCGACATGGACGGTGTGGTGCTGACGGGGCGGTTGTCGATGGCGTCGCAGTCCTGGCTGACCGATCACGCGGTCGGCGGCACCGTCCTTTTCCCGGGTACCGGACTGGTCGAGCTGGCGATCCGCGCCGGTGACGAGGTCGGCTGCGACCGGCTGGAGGAGCTCACCTTGCAGGCTCCGCTGGTCCTGCCCGAGCGCGGCGGCGTCATCGTTCAGGTGTCCGTCGGCACGCCCGGGGATACGGGTGCACGGCCGGTCGCCATCCACTCGCGTGCCGAGGGCGACGACGAGCCCTGGGTGCGTCACGCCACGGGAACCCTGTCCTCCGCCGAACACGACACCCCGTTCGACCTGTCCGTATGGCCGCCGAAGGGTGCGGAGCCGGTCGATGTGGAGGGTCTGTACGACGGGCTGGCGGAGGCGGGTCTGGAGTACGGGCCGGTGTTCCAGGGACTCACGGCCGCTTGGCGCGACGGTGAGGAGATCTACGCCGAGGTGTCCCTGCCCGAGGACGCCGACGTGGAGGGCTTCGGCCTGCACCCGGCGCTTCTGGACGCCTGCCTGCATGCGATCGGGCTGCGCGACACCGACGAGAGCCGGGCGGCGCGGCTGCCGTTCGCATGGAACGGAGTGACCTTCCATGCCTCGGGAGCCACCCGCGTACGCCTGAGGGTGGGTCCCGCCGGCTCGGACGGTGTCGCGCTGCAGGTGGCCGATGGCCTGGGTCGTCCGGTGGCCACGGTCGAGTCGCTGGCGTTGCGGGAGGTCTCTGCCGGGCAGCTGGCATCGGCCCGGTCGGCGTTCCACGAGTCGCTGTTCCAGCTGGACTGGGTGAAGCTGCCGGTCGTGCAGGGAGGACCGCTGCCGAACGAGGTCGCGGTCCTGCGCACCGCCCCTGGCACGGACGCCGCCGCGGTGCGGTCGGAGGTCCAGCGCGTGCTGGCCGAACTGCAGTCGGACACGAGTCGGCTGGTGGTGGTGACCGGCGGTGCGGTGGCGTTGCCGGGTGAGGATGTCACCGATCTGGCGGGTGCGGCCGTGTGGGGTCTGGTGCGTTCAGCCCAGTCCGAGTCGCCCGACCGTTTCGTGCTGGTCGACACCGATCAGGAGGACGTGGAAGCGGCGGCGTCCCTGGCGCTGGGTGCGGGTGAGCCGCAGGTGGTGGTCCGGGACGGTGCGGTGTTCGGCGCCCGGCTCGCTCGGACACCGGTGCCGCCATCGGGCGAGGCCGTCCAGGCGTCGGTCTTCTCGGCTGAGGGGACGGTGCTGGTCACGGGTGCGTCGGGCACCTTGGGCGGGTTGTTCGCGCGGCATCTGGTGTCGGAGTACGGGGTGCGGCGTCTGCTGCTGACCAGCCGGCGCGGCGAGCAGGCACCGGGCATGACCGAGTTGACGGCGGAGCTGTCGGAGTTCGGCGCCGAGGTGACGGTGGCGGCCTGTGACGCGGCCGACCGCGAGGCGTTGGCTGCGCTCCTTGCCGGGGTCGATGACCTGTCGGCGGTGGTGCATGTCGCCGGTGTCCTGGACGACGGTGTGATCGCCTCCCTGACTCCCGAGCGCTTGGACACCGTGCTGCGTCCGAAGGTGGACGCGGCGCTCAACCTGCACGAGCTGACCGCAGACCGCGGCCTCACTGCCTTCGTGCTGTTCTCCTCCGCTGCCGGTGTCTTCGGTAATCCGGGCCAGGGCAACTACGCGGCGGCGAACGCCTTCCTCGATGCTCTGGCGGCTCATCGCCAGGCCAACGGCCTTCCCGCGCAGTCCCTCGCCTGGGGTCTGTGGGGCGGTGGCATGGCCGGTGAGCTGAGCCAGACCGACCTCGACCGGATGAACAGCACCGGGGTGTACACGCTCAGCCCTGAGCAGGGCTTGGAGCTGTTCGACACGGCGTCGGCGCTGCCCGCGCCCGCCCTGGTCCCCATCCGGCTGGATCTGAAGGCCCTGCGCACCGCCGCCGACGATCTGCCCGCCCTGTTCCGGGGCCTGATCCGCACCACCCCACGACGCACCGCACCAGCCGGCGGCGGGGCGGACGCTCCGGCCCTGTTCCGGCAGCAGCTCGCCGGCCTTCCGTCCGAGGAGCAGCAGGCCCTGCTGCTGGACACGGTCCGGGCCAACGCCGCCGCCATCCTCGGCCATGCGGACGCGAACGCCGTCGACCCGGACCGGGCCTTCAGCGAGCTGGGCTTCGACTCCCTCAGCGCGGTGGAGCTCAGGAACCTGCTCAACGGCGTCACCGGGCTGCGACTGCCGCCCACGCTCGTCTTCGACTATCCCGATGCCAGGGCGCTGGCCGACTACATGCGATCCGAACTCGTTCCGGACTCGGGCGGCGCCCCCGAGGGTGCGGCCCCGGGCGAGGAACAGATCCGCGCCGTCCTGACGTCCCTGCCGATCGGCAGGCTGCGGGACGCAGGTCTGCTGGACGCGCTGCTCGAACTCGGCGGGATCCACGACGTACGGGCCGAGGCGGACCAGGCCGACGAGGACTTCGAGGGCTCGATCGACGACATGGACACCGAAAGTCTCATCAGCCTGGCGCTCGGCGGCGGGGAAGCGGGAGAACTGTGATGACCGGCTCAGACCAGCAGAAGATCGTCGACGCGCTCCGTACGGCACTCAAGGAGACCGAGCGGCTGCGGGCCCAGAACAAGAAGCTCACGGCCACCCTTCGCGAGCCCATCGCCATCGTCGGGATGAGCTGCCGTTACCCGGGTGGTGTGGAGACGCCGGAGGACCTGTGGCGGCTGGTGGCCGACGGGGTGGACGCGGTGTCGGAGTTCCCGGCCGACCGCGGCTGGGACGTCGACCGGCTCTTCGACCCGACCTCTGAGCGGCCGAACACCAGTTACGTCAAGCACGGCGGCTTCCTGCACGACGCCGCCGACTTCGACCCGTCCGTCTTCGGGATCTCACCGAACGAGGCGCTGGTCATGGATCCGCAGCAGCGGCTGCTCCTGGAGACGGCCTGGGAGGCGATCGAGCGGGCGGGCATCGACCCGGTCACCTTGAAGGGGTCGGCCACCGGCGTGTTCGCCGGGATGATGTACCACGACTACGCCGCCAACGCGAACACGGGCTCCATCGCCTCCGGCCGGATCTCCTACGCTCTCGGTCTCGAGGGCCCCTCGGTGACCATGGACACCGCCTGCTCCTCCTCCCTCGTCGCGCTGAACTCCGCGGTGCAGGCGCTGCGGTCGGGTGACTGCTCGCTCGCCCTGGTCGGCGGCGTGTGCGTGATGGCCACGCCGGAGACTTTCGTGGAGTTCAGCCGTCAGCGGGGGCTGTCGCCTGACGGTCGGTGCAAGTCGTTCGCCGCTGCGGCGGACGGCACGGCCTGGGGTGAGGGTGTGGGCATGCTGCTGGTGGAGCGGCTGTCCGACGCGCGTGCCAACGGCCACCCCGTGCTCGCCGTGGTGCGCGGTATGGCCGTC
This sequence comes from Streptomyces sp. NPDC030862, assembly GCF_055571835.1. Classification (NCBI taxonomy): domain Bacteria; kingdom Bacillati; phylum Actinomycetota; class Actinomycetes; order Kitasatosporales; family Streptomycetaceae; genus Streptomyces; species Streptomyces sp. NPDC030862. The sequence goes on from NZ_JBVIEN010000003.1 coordinate 318,679, forward strand.
AACCAGGACGGTGCGAGCAATGGCCTGACCGCGCCCAACGGTCCGTCGCAGGCGCGTGTCATCCGGCAGGCGCTGGCCAATGCACAGCTTGCCTCCGAGCACGTCGATGTCGTGGAGGCGCACGGTACGGGTACGACGCTGGGTGATCCGATCGAGGCGCAGGCGTTGCTGGCGACGTACGGGCAGGACCGGCCCGCCGACCGGCCGTTGTGGCTGGGTTCGTTGAAGTCGAACCTGGGTCATACGCAGGCGGCTGCTGGTGTGGGCGGCATCATCAAGATGGTCGAGGCGATCCGGAACGGGGTGTTGCCCAAGACCCTGCACGTCGATGAGCCGTCGTCGCAGGTGGACTGGGGTTCGGGGAATGTGCAGCTGCTGACGGAGTCGCGGCCGTGGCCGGAGACGGGCCGTCCGCGTCGGGCGGGTGTGTCGTCGTTCGGGATCAGCGGCACCAACGCCCACGTGATCATCGAGCAGGCTCCGGAGGCCCCCTTCCAGGAGCCCCCGGCCGCGGACGCGGTTGTGCCCGCGGTCCCCTTGGTCCTGTCTGCCAAGACTCCGGACGCCCTGCTCGGCCAGGCCGAGCGGCTGAAGTCCCACCTGGAGTCCCGCCCAGACCTGCGTCCCCTCGACGTGGGCTACGCCCTGGTGAGCGATCGGGCTGCGATGGAGCGTCGGCTCGCCGTTGTGGGTGCTGACCGTGGTGAGTTGCTGGCTGGTCTGTCGGCGTTCGTGGAGGGTCGGTCGGCGGCGGGTGTGGTGCAGGGCAGCACGCGGGGTTCTGGGCGTACGGCGTTCTTGTTCACCGGGCAGGGTGCGCAGCGGCTGGGGATGGGCCGGGAGCTGTACGAAACGTTCCCGGTGTTCGCGGAGGCCTTCGACGCGGTCGTGGCCGAGGTCGGTCTGCCGCTGAAGGACGTGATGTGGGGCCAGGACGCGGAGCGTCTGGACCGCACCGAATTCGCTCAGCCCGCGCTGTTCGCGATCGAGGTCGCGCTGTTCCGGCTACTGGAGTCGTGGGGCATCAAGCCCGACTACCTGGCCGGGCATTCGATCGGCGAGTTCGCGGCCGCTCATGTGGCCGCGGTGCTGTCGCTGACGGACGCGGCACGGCTAGTGACCGCGCGCGGCCGGCTGATGCAGGCGCTGCCGCAGGGCGGGGCCATGGTCGCCATCCAGGCGAGTGAGGACGAAGTACGCCCGCTGCTGTCCGACACGGTCGGTATCGCGGCGGTCAACGGCCCGCAGGCCGTCGTCGTCTCCGGTGCTCAGGGCGAGGCACTGCGCATCAAGGCCCATTTCGAGGGGGAGGGCCGTAAGACGACGCGGCTGCGGGTGTCGCACGCGTTCCACTCCCCGCTGATGGAACCGATGCTGGAGGAGTTCCGCACCGTCGCACAGTCGGTGACCTACCACCCGCCGAAGGTCCCGATCGTGTCGACGCTGACCGGGGACACTGCTGGTGACGTGACCGACCCGGAGTACTGGGTACGGCACGTCCGCGAAGCCGTCCGCTTCACCGACGCGGTCCGTGCTCTGGACGCGGCAGGCGTGACCACCTACGTCGAGCTCGGCCCCGACGCGGTGCTGACCGCCATGGCCCAGCAGACCACCGACACCGCCACCTTCGTGCCCACCTTGCGTCGCGACCGGGACGAGGCCACCGAGACCGTCACCGCCCTCGCCCGCCTCCACACCACCGGCACCCCCGTCGACTGGACGGCGTACTACGCAGGCACCGGCGCCCGCCGCGTCGACCTGCCCACCTATGCCTTCCAACGCCAGCGCTACTGGCTCGACATGCTGGACTACCTCGCCGACTCCTGGGTCGCGCCCGAGCTGGGCGGCGTGGCGGACGCCGGCCTGGAGCCGACCGGTCACCCACTGCTGGGTGCCGCCGTGAACCTCGCTGACAGTGGCGGTGTGGTGTTGACCGGTCGGTTGTCGGTGGCGGCCCAGCCCTGGCTGGCCGAGCATGTCGTGGGCGGTACGGTCCTCTTCCCCGGTACCGGGCTGGTGGAGCTGGCGATCGTGGCCGGCGGCCGGGTCGGCTGCGACCGACTGGAGGAACTCACGCTGAGCGCACCCCTGGTGGTGCCACAGGACGGGAGCACCGTCGTCCAAGTCGTCGTGGAGGCGCCGGACGACTCCGGTGTACGCCGCACCGTGCGGGTCTACACGTGCGCCGAGGGTTCCGATGGCGACCAATGGACGTTGCACGCGACCGGCGTGCTGACCGTGCGGGGCGCCGAACAGGACACGGGCCTGGCCGAGTGGCCCCCGGTGGGGGCTCAGCGGGTTGATGTGGAGGGTCTGTACGACGGGCTGGCCGAAGCTGGTCTGGAGTACGGGCCGGTGTTCCAGGGACTCACGGCCGCTTGGCGCGACGGTGAGGGGGCGGTCTATGCCGAGGTCTCCTTGCCTGAGGACGTCGATGTCGAGGGCTTTGGTGTGCATCCGGCACTGTTGGACGCATGCCTGCATGCCATCGGCCTGGAGGCCGACGGTGGTGAGGATCGCTCGGCGCGGCTGCCGTTCGCGTGGGCGGGTGTGACGTTCCATGCTTCGGGCGCGACTCGCGTCCGGCTGAGGCTGACGTTCGCAGGGGATGCGGTTTCGCTGGACGTGGCCGATGGCCTGGGCCGTCCGGTGGCCACGGTCGAGTCGCTGGCGTTGCGGGAGGTCTCTGCCGGGCAGCTGGCATCGGCCCGGTCGGCGTTCCACGAGTCGCTGTTCCAACTGGACTGGGTGCAGCTGCCGGCAGTACGGAGCAGGCCGTTGCCGGAGGGAACGGCGGTGCTCCAAGTAGCCCCCGGTGCGGATGCGGCGGCGGTGCGGGCGGCGACGGCCGCGGTGCTGGCCGCACTGCAGACGGCCGAGGGACGGCTGGTGGTGGTGACCGGCGGTGCGATGGCCCTGCCCGGGGAGGATGTCACCGATCTGGCGGGTGCGGCCGTGTGGGGTCTGGTGCGGTCGGCGCAGTCGGAGGACCCTGGGCGGTTCGTTCTCGTCGACACGGATGACCCGGCGGCCGTGCCACTGGCGCTGGCCTCGGGCGAGCCCCAGGTCGTCGTGCGGAACGGTGTGGTGCACGGCGCCCGGCTCGCTCGGACACCGGTGCCGCCATCGGGCGAGGCCGTCCAGGCGTCGGCCTTCTCCGCCGAGGGGACGGTGCTGGTCACCGGCGCGACGGGCACCTTGGGCGGGTTGTTCGTGCGGCATCTGGTGTCGGAGTACGGGGTGCGGCGTCTGCTGCTGACCAGCCGGCGCGGCGAGCAGGCACCGGGTATGGCCGAGTTGACGGCGGAGCTGTCGGAGTTCGGCGCCGAGGTGACGGTGGCGGCGTGTGACGCCGCGGACCGCGAGGCCTTGGCTGCGCTCCTTGCCGGGGTCGATGACCTGTCGGCCGTGGTGCATGTCGCCGGTGTCCTGGACGACGGTGTGATCGCCTCCCTGACTCCCGAGCGCTTGGACACCGTGCTCCGCCCGAAGGTGGACGCGGCGCTCAACCTGCACGAGCTGACCGCAGACCGCGGCCTCACCGCCTTCGTGCTGTTCTCCTCGGCTGCCGGTGTCTTCGGTAATCCGGGTCAGGGCAACTACGCGGCGGCGAACGCGTTCCTCGATGCTCTGGCGGCTCATCGCCAGGCCAACGGCCTTCCGGCGCAGTCCCTTGCCTGGGGTCTGTGGGGGGCTGAGGGAGGCGGTATGGCGGAGGGGTTGGATCAGGCGGACCGGGGGCGTATGCAGCGCACGGGGGTGCAGGCGATCTCCGTCGGGGAGGGTCTGGAGCTGTTCGACACGGCGTCGGCGCTGCCCGCGCCCGCCCTGGTCCCCATCCGGCTGGATCTGAAGGCCCTGCGCACCGCCGCCGACGATCTGCCCGCCCTGTTCCGGGGCCTGATCCGCACCACCCCACGACGCACCGCGAGCGCCATGACGGACCCCTCGGTGCTGCGCAGGAGACTGGACGGACTCGACGCCGCGGAGCGGGAGCGCGCGCTGCTGGACCTGGTGCTGGAGACTGCGGCCACCGTGCTCGGGCATGCCGGTACGGACGCCATCGACCCGGAGAAGGACTTCCTGGAGGCGGGAGTCGACTCGCTGAGCGCGATGGAACTGCGCAGCCGGCTGAACGCGGCCTCGGGGCTGGACCTGCCCGCCATGGCGGTCTTCGACAGCAAGAGCCCGGCAGGACTGGCGCGCCGGATGGCCGAGGCAGCCCTCAGCGGCCCCAGCGACCCCAGCGGCCTCAGCGGCCCCGGCGACCGCCCGGCGACCGCCGCCGAAGGCGCGCGGGAGCCGGACACCGTCATCGGGCTGTTCCGCAGCACCGTCCTGGCCGGGCAGACGACGAAGGCGTTCAACCTGCTGCGGGCGGTGGCCGATCTCCGGCCCACGTTCGAGGCGTACGAGGACCTGCCGGCCCCCCTGGCGCCGGTGAGGCTGGCCGACGGACCCGCCCGACCTCGGCTGATCTGCCTCAGCACCCCCATGGCGACCGGGGGAGTGCACCAGCATGCCCGGCTGGCCGCGTACTTCCGCGACGTACGCAGCGTGGCGACACTGCCGTCGCCCGGGTTCCGAGGCGGCGAGCCGCTGCCGGGGTCGGTCAGCGCGCTGTGCTCGGCGCTGGCCCGGTCCGTGCAACAGGCGGCGGAGGGCAAGCCGTTCGTCCTGCTGGGCTACTCCTCCGGCGGGCTCCTCGCCCACGGCGTGGCGGCATGCCTGGAGGAGGAGCTGCGCACTCCGGCGGCCGGTCTGGTCCTCGTGGACACGTACCGCGTCACGCGGGAAGCGGGCGGCGGGATGCAGGCCCAGGTCTTCGAGCAGCTGGCCGGGGCTCTGGTCGACCGCGACTCGGAGTTCGGGCTGTTCGACACCGCGGGGCTGTCCGCGATGCGCGCCTACTTCGACCTGCTGCCGCAGCTCTCGCTCGCTCCGCTCGCCGCACCGGTCCTGTTCGTCGGCGCGGAACGCTCCTTCCTCTCGGGCGGTACGGAGTCCGCCGGAGCCGACGACGGCTGGCAGGCCCGGCCGTGGCATCCGGAGCACACCTACCGGACGGTGCCGGCGACCCACTTCACCATCGTCGAGGAGGACGCCGAGCACACCGCCCGCGCGGTGGAGGAGTGGATCACAGGGGTGCTGTAGGGGCGGTGCGGGCGCCGTGTCGGCCCTACGGTCGCCAAGGCTGTTCAGAACCGGCTGAGAGGTGAGGGACATGGCGTTGCCGGCACCGAGTGCCAAAGGATCCGTTCCGTTCGGCGAGTACAAGACGTGGTACCGCGTCACCGGAGACCTCGGCTGCGGGCTCCCGCCCGTGGTCGTGGTCCACGGCGGACCCGGGTCCACTCACGACTACCTGCTGCCGCTCGCCAGGCTCGCCGAGGAGGGCCACCCCGTCGTCCACTACGACCAACTGGGCAACGGGGGCTCCACTCATCTGCCGGGCCGGGGCGCGGACTTCTGGACGGTGGACCTGTTCCTGGCGGAGCTGGACAACCTGCTCACGGCCCTCGGCGTCGCCGACGACTACGTGCTGTACGGGCAGTCGTGGGGTGGTCTGCTGGTCGCCCGGCACGCCGCGGCCCGGCCCGCCGGGCTGCGCGGCCTGGTCGTCGCCAACTCCCCGGCCTCCTACCCGCTGTGGCTGGAGGAGATGGCGGTGCTGCGGTCCCAGCTGCCGCCCGGCGTCAACGACACGCTCCTGCGGCACGAAGCCGCCGACACCACGGACAGCCAGGAGTACTACGAGGCGATGACGGTCTTCTACGAGAAGCACGTCTGCCGCCTCAAGCCGTGGCCGCGCGAGTACCAGGCGTCCTTCTACGAGGTCTACAACGACCCGACGGTGTACTACGCCATGAACGGGCCGAACGAGTTCCATGTCATCGGCAGCCTGCGCGACTGGGGCGTGGAGGACTGCCTGCCCGACATCGCGGTGCCCACCCTGATCCTCTCGGGCCGGTACGACGAGGCCACGCCGAAGACGGTCCAGCCCTACCAGGACCTGATACCGGACGCCCGCTGGGTGATCTTCGAGGAGTCGAGCCACCTGCCCCACCTGGAGGAGCCCGACGCCTTCCACGAGGTGCTGACCACGTATCTGAAAAGCCTGTGAAGCCGCTGCCGACCGGTACCGCTAAGGGGCTGATAGGGGTTCTTGACGCGGCGCCCCCGACCGGAGACTGAGAGCCATGGAGACTGACGACCGGACGGGCACTGCCCTGGTATTTCCTGGAATGGGGCCCTCCCCGTTCTCCGAGGTGGCCAAGTTCATGCTGGTCAATCCGTATGCCCGGGAGCTGTACGCGGAAGCGGACGAGGTCCTCGGGTACTCGCTCTTCGACCGCTTCAGCGAGGCGGAGGGCGACTATTCGGAATACGCGCAGCTCGCGTTCATGGTGAACTGCCTGGCGCTGGCGCGGTGGGCGGAAGCCGAGTTCGGCCTCGATCCGCTCTACTGCACCGGGCCCAGCTTCGGCGGCAAGGCCACGGCGGTGCGTTCCGGGGCGCTCTCGTTCGCCGACGGCGTGCGGCTGACCGCGAGGTTCGCCCGCTGCCTCGACGCGTTCTTCGCGGAGGAGTATTCGGAGCGGGTCGCGACCCTCTCCTTCGCCCGCACCCCTCCGCCCGCGCTGAGGGAGGTGCTGGCGGAACTGACCGAGCGGGGCGAGTGGCACGACGTGACGTGCGTCGTCGACGAGGACTTCGCCATGGTGACGCTGCGCACGTCCGGGATCGAGTGGCTGCGGGAGCGACTGCGCGCCGTGGGCGGGCTGCCGCTGTACGTGATGGAGCCGCCGATGCACTCCGCCGCCTTCGGGGGCCTGCGTCGCAGGACGGAGTCCGAGGTCATGGCGGGCCTGGAGTTCCGCGACCCGGTGATTCCCGTGGTCGCCGACCACGACGGGGCCCTGCTGACCACCGGTGAGCAGGTGCGCACGATGCTGCTGGACGGCTGCGTCCGCCCCGTCGACTGGCCCGTCACGCTCGCCTCCCTGAGGGACAAGGGCATCGGCCGGCTGTGCGTCGCCGGCCAGGACGCTCTGTTCTCCCGGGTTCCGGTGGCGGCGAAGCGCTTCGACGTGATCAAGGCCGACCCGAGACGGGCCATGATGCCGCGCCGCCGCGCCGCGGCCGCCTGAGACACGTGTCCCGGGCAGCCCCGGCCCGGTATGCGGCCGGGGCGGCTCAGCCGGTGGAGGCCCCGGTCATCGAACGCAGCGCCCCCCAGAGCGAGGCGGGGGTGGCGAAGGTCTCCGGCTTCAGCGCCTCGTCCATGAACTTGACGTCGTACGCCGCTTCCAGCGCCCCCAGCAGCTCCACCGTGGCCAGCGAGTCCAGCCCCGCGTCACGCAGTGCGGTGTCGGGGGTCAGATCGTCCTCGGCGGTGAGGAACGGCAGGTACTCCCTGAGCAGTTCCTCGAAACGCTGGTCCCAGTACATGGTGAATCCACCCTTCCCGCAATGCCGTTCGTCGGTTTCCAGGAATGGACGCTACGAGCGGATACGGACCCAGGGGCACCCGTTGCGCACCCCTAACTTTCAGGCCCGGACCACGGGCCGGCATTGATCGCCGCCCGCGGACCCCGGACCTCGCGGATCTCCGGAGGAAGAATGACCGAGCATCAGCAGCACGCCCTCCACCAGCGCTTCCTTCGAGGGCTCTCCCTGTCCCCGGACCGCCCGGCGCTGCGGATCGGCACCGAGGAGGTGACCTACCGCGCGCTGCACGAGCAAGCCCTGATCATGGCCGGCTCCGTGGGATCGGCGAAGACCGTGGGCGTGCTGTCCGGCAAGAGCGTCACCGCGTACGTCGGCATCCTCGCCGGACTGTACGCGGGTGCCACCGTCGTACCGCTGCACCCCGGCTTCCCCGCCGCCCGCACCCGGCGCATGCTCGAGGTGTGCGGCACCGAGGCGGTGATCGCGGACGGTCTCGGGCGTGCGGCGCTGCGGGAGATCTACGGCGACGCGCCGGACGTCCCGGTCGTCGAGGCCGACCCCGCGCGGGCGCTGACGGCGCCGCGCCCGGTCGACGCGTCCGACGTGGCCTACCTGCTGTTCACCTCGGGTTCCACGGGCCGCCCCAAGGGCGTGCCGATCACGCACGGCAGCACCCACGCCTACTTCCGGCTCCTCGACGCCCGCTACGACTTCGGCCCCGACGACGTCTTCACACAGACCTTCGACCTCAACTTCGACTGCGCGATGTTCGACCTGTTCTGCGCCTGGGGTGCGGGTGCCACCGTGGACGCGGTGCCGTCGGCCGCCTACCGCGACATCCCGGCCCACCTCGCCGAGCGAGGCATCACCGTATGGTTCTCCACCCCCAGCGCCATCTCCCTGATCCGGCGCATGGGCGGTCTCCGGCCCGGGTCCCTGCCCGGACTGCGCTGGAGCTTCTTCGCCGGGGAGGCACTGCGCTGCACCGACGCTGCCGACTGGCACGCTGCGGCGCCCGGATCGGTCCTGGAGAACATCTACGGCCCGACCGAGCTGACCGTCACCATCACCGGGCACCGCTGGGACCCCGAGTCGTCACCGCGGCTGGCGGTCAACGGGCTCGTACCGATCGGCTCCGTCCACGAGGGTCACGACCACGTACTGCTCGCCGAGGACGGGAGCGAGGACGACGTGGAGGGCGAACTGCTCATCACCGGGCCGCAGATGACCGCCGGATACCTCGACCCCGAGGACGACCGCGGCCGGTTCGCGGAACGCGACGGCCGCCTGTGGTACCGCACGGGAGACCGGGTACGCAGGCTGCCCGGCGGCGAACTCGTCTACCTCGGCAGGCTCGACTCGCAGGTACAGGTGCAGGGCTGGCGGGTCGAGCTGGCCGAGGTCGATCACGCGCTGCGCGCCTGCGAGGGCGTCGAGGACGTCGTCACCGTGGCTCGGCCCGTGGAGGGCAGCACCGAGCTCGTCGTCTTCTACACCGGCCGGATACGTCGCCCCGCCGAGCTGGCCCGGGCGCTGCGGGAGCTCCTGCCCCAAGGCATGCTGCCCCGGCACTACGAGCACGTCGCGCAGTTCCCGCTCAACTCCAACCGCAAGGTCGACCGTCCGGTCCTGGCCGCCCGGGCGGCGGAGCTGCTGCGGTCCTGAGCCGGCGGCCCGCCGCGGTGGGGCTCATCGTCGAGGTGAGCCCCGCCGCGCAGGCGGTGTGCGGTGCCGGAACCGCACACCGCACGTTCTCACCAGTCGACAGGGCGGCCGCTGCCCATCGCCAGGTTCACCGGCAGCTCCCCGCGGCAGCTGATCTGCAGCTTGCGGTACACGCGCGTCAGATGCTGCTCGACCGTGCTCACCGTCAGATAGAGCTTGGCGGAGATCTCCCGGTTGGTCAGTCCCTGCGCCGCGAGCGTGGCCACCCGCTGCTCGGACGTACTCAGCCGGGCCGCCGACCGGGAGGCATCCGGCTCGCGCAGCGCCGGGTCGGTCTGGGCGTCCGAGAGCGGCGCGTCGGGCAGGATCTCCCGGCACAGTGTCCCCGCCTCGCACTCCTTGGCGAGGTTCCACGCCGTGCGGATCAACGCGCTGCCCTTCGCCGGCGCGGTGCCCTCGCTCTGCATCGCCTGCCCGAGCTCCGCCATGGCGCGCGCCGCCTCCAGGCGGTCGCCGGAGCGGTGCAGCTCGTCGACGGCCTGCGTCAGCAGCACCACGCGCTGCTTGGCGGAGGACGACGTCAGGGCACGCATGCGCAAGGACAGGCCCCGCACCCACGGCCGCCGCGCATCGGGCAGGGCCATCTGCTGCAGCACCAGCTGCTCGGCCCGCTGCGTATGGCCCAGGCGTAGCAGCGCCTCGGCCGCGTCGGTACGCCAGGGCAGGAGCGCGGGCCGGTCGACGCCCCACTGCTCCATCAGGTGACCGATCTCCATGAAGTCGGCCAACGCCGCCTGCGGCTGCTGGCAGGCCAGCAGGTGCAGCCCCCGGGCCCGCAGGAAGCCCAGGCCGTACATCCCGGAGAACAGGTGGCGCGGCCCGGGCTGGTCGACCAGTCGCGCTGCCTCAGTGCTCTCCCCCATCAGGGTGCGCGCGCGCACGAGGACGGCGGTCGGCGCGAACCGGAAGGAACACCCGGTCCGCTCCGGCAGATGGTCCAGGGCGGCCTGCGCGTGCGTGCAGGCCCCCCGCAGGTCGCCCATGCGGAGCAGCGTTTCCGCGTGCAGGGACGCGAAGACGGCGCTCCAGCCGGGTGCGTCGCGCAGCTCCGCCTCCCGCACCAGGTTCCGGAGCCACGGCACGGCGCGCTCGGGGTGGTCCGAGTGCACCAGCGAGCGCAGGGCCTGGGTGATCGGTTCGACCGTGGCGTCCGTCAGCCGTGTCTCCTGCAGCAGGCGTTCGACGCCGGCGGTGCCGGTCGCGAAGGCGGTGTCGACGAGCGATGCCCCGGCCGCGGCCGGGTCCTGCCCGTCCAGCAGCCGGGCGGCATCGGGGACGCGGCCGTGCGTGAGCAGTAACTGCACCAGTGGCTGCGCGTGCTCGATGCCGGGGTGGGGACCGCTCAGCAGATCGGCCAGTCGGCGCTCGGTGGCGGCCGGGCTGAACCGCCAGCTGAGCCGAGCCAGCCGGATCCGCACCGCGGCCCGCTGCCGCTCGTCCGGGCACACCTCCACGGCGAGTTCGAGGAGGCGGACGGCCTGGCGTGCCTCGTCCCGGGACAGGAGGTCCTCCGCAGCCTCCCGCAGTACGTCGGTCTCGGCCTGGGTGGCGTGCCACGGCACGTCACCGGCGTGGGTGGCTGCGGCCAGCAGCTGACCGGCCGCCGCTGTGGCCGCCATGCCGTCCCGGTCCAGCAGCAGTGCCGCGCGCCGGTGCAGTGCCGCGCGCCGGTGTCCGGACGCCCCGTCGAGGACGGCGGTCCGTGCCGCGGGGTGCCGGAAGCGGGCACCGGTCAGCAGGCCGGCCGCCCGCAGCGCGGCCAGGTCCCGGTCGACCGAGGCCGGAGCGATGCCGAGCAGTCGCTGGACGAGCTCGGGCGAGGAGAACTCGTCGAGCACCGCGGCGGCGAGGGCCACGACCGGGGCCGTCGGACCACTGCGCTGGACGCAGGTGACGACGGCCTGGGAGAACGGACCGCCGCGCTCGGACGCGGGCTCCTCCAGAAGAGGGCCCTCGCCGAGCCCGGTCGGCTCCGCCAGCAGGGCCCGCAGGAGAAGCGGATTGCCGCCGGTGACCGCGTGCAGGTGCTCACCGGGCAAGGGCCGCCCGGCGGCTTCCGCGGTCTCGTCGGGGGACAGGCAGCCGAGCCGGAACCGCCGGGATCCCGGCTGACGCATCAGCTCCGTCGCGAGTTCCGGGTACCGGCCCGTATAGGGCGAGACGGCGACGAGGAGCAGCACCCTGGACGTCCGGGCGTGTCGTGCGAGGTACTGCAGGTACTGGACCGAGAGGTCGTCGGCGTACTGCGCGTCGTCGACGTACAGCAGCACCAGGCCGTCCTCGGCCAGCTCCCGCAACTGCAGGGAGAAGTCCCGCATGGCCTCGGTGCGCGCGGCGCGGTCCGGATCCGCCGTCAGGGACGGCTGCGCGACCGCCGGGTCGCTGCACACCATCTGGCGCAGGACGCCGAGCGGCGCTTCGCGCTCGGCGGGAGAGCCGACCGCACCGAGCACGACGGCCCCTGCCGTGCGGGCCAGGTCGGCGAGAGTGTCCACCACGGCGCTCTTGCCGCACCCCGCGGGGCCTTCGACGAGAAGCGTCCGGAACTCACCCGCCTCACACTCCGTGAGTACCTCTATTCCGGCATCGATCACCGATGCCCTGCCCACCAGATTCATCCTGACCCCCGTCGTCGGATTCTGTACCCCTCTACGGTGACCACCCTTCGGGCGGAGTCCTACAGGAGAGGTAGAGCGCCGATGGATTAGGGGGCCAGGGGGCCTGGAGCAGGGCAGCCGCAGGAGCCGCCGGGACGTGCCTCAGGACCGGTTGAGGTAGGCCAGCACGGCGAGGACCCGGCGGTTGTCGTCGTCCGACGGGCTCAGGTTCAGCTTGCTGAAGATGTTCGACGTGTGCTTGGCCACGGCGCGCTCGGTGACGACCATGCGCTGGGCGATGGCCGCGTTGGACCTGCCCTCCGCCATGAGCTCCAGCACCTCGCGCTCCCGGGGCGTCAGAGTGCCGACCGGCTCCTCGTTGGTGTTGCGCGCCAGAAGCTGGGAAATCACCTGTGGGTCCATGGCCGTTCCTCCGGCCGCCACGCGCCGCACCGTGTCGATGAACTGTGCGGCGTCGAAAACCCGGTCCTTGAGCAGATAGCCGACGCCTCCGCTGCCGTCCGCGAGCAACTCGCGGGCATACAACTGCTCCACGTGCTGGGACAGCACGAGGACGGGAAGACCGGGGATCTGCCGCCGTGCGTGGAGAGCGGCCTGCAGTCCTTCATCGGTGAAGGTGGGAGGGAGCCGGACGTCCACCACCGCCACATCCGGTTTCAGCGAGACGAGCGCGTGCATCAGTTCAGGACCGTTGTCGACTGCCGCGACGATTTCGCAGTCGTACGCCTCCAGCAGTCGCACGAGGCCGTCTCGCAACAGGAACAGGTCTTCGGCCAGGACAACTCGCACGGCAGCGCTCCAGGATCGGCAATCGTCGAACACCCGGGGACCGCTCGACGCGTACTCCGGTGAATGTGCGAACGAATCTACCGAGCCCGGCCGGTTCCCCATGCGGTTTCGAGTCGCCCCACCGGCCACCGTGCGACACGGGTCGACGGGCCGGTCCTCTCGATCAAGGCTCGTAACTCAATAAGCCCGCGTCCAGAAGCTCGTTGACCCACAGGTCCACGTCCGCTCGCATGTTGGCGCGATCCTTCTCCCAGATCCGGGCGAGGGTGTCCGCAGCGGCGATGCGGTCACCATCGTGCTGGCAGATCGCGATCCACATGGCGGCTCCCGCCGGACTGCACCGAAGGCGCGCCGAGGCCGCCTCCGAGAACAACTCCAGGTACCCGTCTTCCGACAGGAACACCGTCACCCCAGGCGCTGGCCGAACCCGCACGCATCCTCCCGGCATCCGTCGACGTCTCACGTCTCTGCGTTCGCGAGCAGTGCCGCGTGGATCGCATGCGAACTATTCCCGTGCGGACCGAGCCGCTAACCCGTGTGGGTCTGGGCGGCCAGCGGACAGGGGATCTCCAGCGTCACCGTGGTGGGCCCCCCTGCCGGACTGCTGACGGCCACCACGCCGTCGAACGCGCCGACCCTCTGCTCGATCCCGCTCAGTCCGGATCCCGCGCCGGCCACCGCCCCGCCGCGGCCGTTGTCGGTGACACTGGCCCGCAGCAGTCCGTCGCCGTGGTGGATGGCGATCCACAGCTGGTTCGCACCCGAGTGCTTCGCGGCGTTCGTGAGTATCTCGCTGACCGCGAAGTACACGGCGGACTCGATGGGGTCCTCGGCTCGTCCGGGCAGATCGATGTCGATCTCGACGGTCATGGGCATCCGCAGCGCCAGCGCCCGTACGGCATCGGGCAGGCCTCGTTCCGCCAGCACCGGCGGATGGATCCCGCGCACCAGGTCGCGCAGCTCGGAGAGCGCTTCCGCCGAGGACTTGCGGGCCTCCGCCAGCAGCGCCTTGGCCTGCTGGGGATCCTTGTCCATCAGCATTTCGATCGTGCCGAAGCTCATGCCCATCGCGACGAGCCGGGCCTGTGCACCGTCGTGCAGATCCCGCTCGATGCGGCGCAGTTCCGCGGCTGAGGCGTCCAGGGCTTCGTGGCGGGTCTCGGTGAGCCGGTCGATGCGCTGGATGAGCTCCACCTCTCTCGGGGGGCCCAGCAGAGCACGGCTGAGTACGAAGTGGAAGCGGAGCAGCGGCCGGCCGACACGGCTGCAGAGGGCGAGGAGCCCCGCGCCGACCAGAGCGGCCAGAAAGGCGGTGCCCCAGCCGGTGACCGGTACGAAGGTGTACCAGTTCCTGGCCTCGCCGTCGGAGAGGGGCATCCACAGACCTGCCGGCAGCAGGAGGCCGTGCACTCCGTACACCAGCAGGGCGGGGGGCAGGAAGGCGGTGACGAAGCCGGCGGTCAGGTCCACCAGGAGCCACCCCAGGTCGCGCCAGGTGGCCGGGTCCTTCAGCATCAGGCCGCAGCGGTCCAGCCGCCCGGCGAGGCCGCTCCGTACGTCGTCGGGGAAGGGCCGGTACGGAACGGGGATGGTGACCTGCGCCCACTGCGCGGCGAGCCGGCGGCGGGAGTTCGCGTGGGCACGCACCAGGGAAAGGACGATCGGTGTCGTGAGGACACCGACCCCGACGGGGATGAGGACGATCGACAGGACCGCCAGGGAGAGGAGCGTGATCCCTCCTGCGAGTGCGACAAGGGCAACGCTCAGCCCCTGCACACCGGCCAGCAGGGTGCCGCGGATCCTCGCCTTGCTCACGTCGCTCCTCCTAGGGCCTCTGCTCTCGGCTTCGATGCAAGCATGACGGGCTGAGGCGGCGAGGTCACTGGTGTCGGAGCCCGAGTAGGGGTGTACCTGGCATCACCCCCTGTCTTCGCCCTTTGCCTCCCGGCGCAGGGCAGGACCGACCGTGTGGGGGTGCACGTGTACCGGGGCGGCCCCTATCCCCCTTGGGGGAGTTCGGGCCGCCGCCGGGTCAGCGCTCGGTCGCGGCGGTGCGCTGGTTGATGTCCGGGATGCCGTCGTGGTCCTCGTCGCGCGTCTCCTCCTCGTACAGGCGGCGGTAGATGCCGTTGCGGTACCGGATGAGGAGGGCGGCCAGGAAGGCGGCGATGAGGGAGCCGATCACTCGTCGTGCGCTCGGGTCACGCCCGCAGGTAGGCCAGCACGGCGAGCACCCTGCGGTGGGTCTCGTCCGTGGGCGGCAGGTCCAGCTTGGTGAGGATGCCGCTGATGTGCTTGCCGACCGCCGCTTCGGAGACCACCAGGTCGCGGGCGATCGCGCCGTTCGACTTGCCCTCCGCGATCAGGGCCAGGACCTCGCGCTCGCGTGGGGTGAGGCGCTCCAGCGGGTCACGGCGGCGGCGCAGCAGCTGGCGCACCACCTCCGGATCGACGACGGTCCCGCCGTTCGCGACCTCGTGGAGCGCGTTCACGAACTCCTCGATCTGGCCGACCCGGTCCTTCAGCAGGTAGCCGACGCCCGATCCGTCGCCGGAGTCGAGGAGTTCGGAGGCGTAGGCCCGCTGCACGTACTGGCTGAGGACCAGCACCGGCAGGGTGGGCCGCTTCTCGCGCAGACGCACGGCCGCGTGCAGCCCCTCGTCCTGGAAGCCGGGCGGCATGCGCACGTCCGTCACGACGATGTCGGGTGCGTGCTCCCCGACGGCGGCGACCAGCGCCTCCGCGTCGCCGACGGCCGCGACCACCTCGTGGCCACAGCGCTCGAGCAGGCCGATGAGGCCTTCCCGCAACAGCACGCTGTCCTCGGCCAGTACTACGCGGAGCGATCGGTCCACTCGCAAGGGAACTCCACACGCAACAGAGTCGGTCCGCCCGGCGGACTGGACAGGGAAAGTCTGCCATCCAGCACCGACACCCGGTCCGCGAGACCGGTGAGCCCGCTGCCCGCGGAGGCGTCGGCGCCGCCGCGGCCGTCGTCGTGCACCTCCAGGGACAGCCGGCCGTCGCGGTGACCGCCCGTCACGCGCGCCCGTGTGGCGCCGCTGTGCTTCGCTATGTTGGCGAGCGTTTCGCAGACCACGAAGTACGCGGCCGCCTCCACGGCTTGGGGGAGCCGCCCGGGCAGTTCGAGGTCGACGTCCACCGGCACCACGGAGCGGTCGGCGGCGTCGGCGACCGCCGCCTCCAGGCCGTAGTCCGCGAGGACCTTGGGGTGGATGCCGTGGATGAGCTCGCGCAGCTCCGCGAGCGCCTTGCCCGCCTCCTCGTGGGCCTTGGCCAACTGGTCGGCGAGCGGGCCGGGCGGCGCGTCCAGCCGGGCGAGGCCGAGCGTCATCGTCAGGGCCACCAGCCGCTGTTGGGCCCCGTCGTGCAGGTCGCGCTCGATGCGGCGCCGCTCCGCCTCGAAGGCGTCGACCAACCGGACGCGGGAGCGCGCCAGTTCGACGACCTTGGCCCCCAGGTCCCCGTCCCGGGAGGCGATCAGGAGCCGGGTCAGCTCGCCGCGGGCACCCGCCGCGACCCCGAGCACGTACGCGCCCAGCGCCATCAGGCCGAGTCCCAGCACGACCACCCCGAAGGCGGCCGGCCAGGTGGTGACCGTCCACAGCTTGAGCACCTTCGCCTCATGGCCGTCGCCGACCGTGGCCATCAGCAACGGTGTGGCCACCATGGACACCGGGAAGAGCAGCGCGACCGTCACCACGAGGGCGTCGACCGGCCACAACAGGACGGCGAACAGGAGCGTGTAGCCGAGCTCCCGCCAGGTCGCCTGTTCGCGCAGGCGGGTCGTCAGCCAGTTCCACAACCCCGGCAGGGCCGGCTCCCGGTGCTGGCCGGCCGTCGGGTCCACGTCGACCAGGCGCAGCCTGCGCCGCTCCACCCAGGCCACCGGGATCCCCGCGAGGGCGACGACGACGAGCAGGGGCAGGCCCACCAGGAGGATGGCGAGGGCCGCGCCGAGCACGGCCACGGTCGCCATCACCACCAGGACGGCGACGCCCGTCACCGAGCCGGTGACGAGATACGCCACCGAGCGCCACGGCCACGCCGACAGCAGGAAGCCGGGCCGGGACATGGCCTGCCACACATTCCGGGGGTGCATGGGATCACCGTAGGAGCCGCATGCGGTGCGGTGCCATCGGTCCAGCCGGTGCATCCGGGGTAGGGCCTGCCCTACTCCAAGTCTCGTTCCTGCCGTACTGCGTGGCGGTGCCCTTGCGCGGTTTCGTGGAGACATCGCGGAAGAGGGGGAGGCAGCGCGGCGTCCGTTGGGATGGCCTGGCCGGCGCCCTTCCCCAAGCTTCCGTCCCGCCCAGAGGCGCGGGAGGACCGAGACCACACGAGTGGGGACAGATGAGTAACGACGCGATCCAGTTGCGCTCCGCCACCAGACGGTACGGAACGGGAGACCATTCCGTCACCGCCCTGGACGCGGTCTCGCTCTCCTTCCCCAGGGGGACGTTCACCGCCGTGATGGGCCCTTCGGGCTCCGGCAAGTCGACGCTGCTGCAGTGCGCGGCGGGCCTGGACCGGCTCACGTCCGGTTCGGTGACGGTGGGCGGGACCGAGCTGACCAAGCTGAGCGAGACCAAACTGACCCTGCTGCGCCGCGAGCGCATCGGCTTCGTCTTCCAGGCGTTCAACCTGCTGCCGTCCCTGACCGCCGAGCAGAACGTGGCGCTGCCCCTGCGGCTCGCCGGCCGCCGCCCCCCGAAGGGCCGGGTCCGCGAGGTGCTCCGGCAGGTAGGGCTCGCCGACCGGGCGCGGCACCGGCCGACGGAGATGTCCGGCGGCCAGCAGCAGCGGGTCGCCCTGGCCCGCGCGCTGATCACCCGCCCCGAAGTCCTCTTCGGCGACGAGCCGACGGGCGCGCTCGACTCGCAGACCAGCCGCGAGGTGCTGGCCCTGCTGCGTGGGATGGTCGACCACGAAGGCCAGACGATCATCATGGTGACGCACGACCCGGTGGCCGCCTCCTACGCCGACCGCGTCGTCTTCCTCGTCGACGGGCGCGTCAACGGCGAGCTGATCGGCGGTTCCGCCGAGGAGATCGCCGCCCGCATGACCAGGCTGGAGGCCGTGCCGTGCTGAGCACCGCCCTGCGCACCCTGCGCACCCGCTGGATCACGTTCGTCGGCAGCTTCGTCGCCCTCTCCCTGGGCGTAGCGCTGATCGCCGTCATGGGGCTGGCCCTGGCGTCGTCGCTGGACGCCCCCGAACGCAAGCCCGAGCGGTTCGCCGCGGCGCCCGTCGTCGTCAAGGGCGCGGACACTCTGCGGGTGCCCACCTCGATCGGCGACCGGGTACAGAAGCTCGCACATCCGCGCCCCGTGCCCGAGGAGGCCGTCGCGAAGCTCAAGGAGCTCGGGCCAGTCGTCGAGGACCGGTCGTTCGCCGTACGGGCCGAAGGAGGGCCCCGGGACCTGGTGGGCCACCCCTGGTCCACCGCCGCCTTCACCCCGTACCGCCTCGACGAGGGACGCGCGCCCCGCGCCGCCGACGAGGTCGTCATCAGCGGTGACTGGGCCGAACCGGGCTCCCGGGCGAGGACCGACGGCGGGACCGTCCAGGTCGTCGGCACGGTCGACGGACCCGGCTTCGAGAACGCGGTCTTCTACACCGACCGCCGCGCCGCCGAACTGGCGCCGCACAGCACCCAGCTCGTGGTGGACGCCGACGCCGAGGCCGTGCGCGAGGCGGTGCGCGGCAGTGAGGGCGTACAGGTCCTCACCGGCGACGCGCGCCGGTTCGCCGACGCCGACCCCGAGCGGGACAGCGAGGCCCTCACCGCGATGAACGCGATGTTCGGTACCGCCGGCGGCGTCACCGGGTTCGTCTCGGTGTTCGTGGTGGCGTCCACCTTCGCGTTCGCCGTCGCCCAGCGGCGCCGCGAGTTCGGGCTGCTGCGTACCGCGGGCGCGACGCCCGGGCAGCTCCGCCGCATGGTGTTCGCCGAGGCCCTCGTGGTCGGCGTGCTCGCCTCCGCCGCCGGGTGCGTGCTCGGCGCGTACGGGGCGCCACGGCTGGCCGCGTGGGTCGTGGACGGCGGACTCGCGCCGCGCTGGTTCACCATCGGCGACTACACCTGGCCGTACCACATGGCCTTCTGGACGGGCCTGCTCGTCGCGCTGTGCGGTGTGGTGGCCGCGTCCTGGCGGGCGGGGAGGACCGGCCCCACGGAGGCGCTGCGCGAGGCGTCCGTGGACACCAAGGCCATGACGTGGGGCCGCTGGCTGTTCGGCGGGGCCCTGCTGCTGACCGCCGCCGTGACGCTGGGGCTGGCCCTGCTGGACGACCCGGGTGACCTGCTGCACCGCAAGACCTATGTGAGCCGGCCGATGCTGCTGATCACCGGGGTGGCGCTGCTCGCGCCGGTGCTGGTGCGGCCGCTGGCCCGGTTGATCGCCTGGCTGCCGGCCCAGCTTCCCGGCGCCGCCGGCATGCTGGTGCGGGAGAACGCCTCCGCCGGTGTCCGGCGCACCGCCGCCGTCGCGGCGCCCGTCCTGGTCACGGTCGCGCTGGCGGGCTCGCTCCTGGGCGCCACCGCCACGTTGAACGAGGCGAAGGCCACGGAGGTGCGCGAGCAGACGGCCGCCGACTTCGTGGTCACCCCGGCGGGCGGCGCCGGTTTCGACCGGGCGACGCTGGAGAAGCTGCGTGCCGTGTCCGGCGCCGTGGTGTCGGCGACCTCGCCGAGCGCCGTGTACGTCCTGGAGGAGGGCGTGGCGCTCGTCAGGTCCGACGCCCGCGCGGCCGACCCCGCGCTGCTCGCCGCCACCACCCGGCTGCCGGTCGCCGCCGGGAGGGTGAGCGACCTCGACGACGACTCGATCATCGTCAACGAGGAGTGGGAACGGCACTCCGTGGGGCAGCGGGTGGACGTGTGGCGCGGTGACGGTACGAAGAAGTCGCTGCGGATCGCCGCGGTGATGGCCATCGGCACCGGTGACAACGGCGTGTACGTCACGCCGCGCAACGCTCCGGGCGCGCCCGTCGACCGGGTCGACGTCGGCCTCGCGGACGGGGCGGACACCGCCGCGGTGGCAGCGGGGCTGCGCGACGCCCTGCGGGCCTCGGGCGGGCAGGTCTTCACCAAGGACCAGTGGGTGCAGGCCAGTTATCCCGAGACCAACCGGACCACCCGGCTCGGCTTCCTGCTGGTCCTCGGCATCGCCCTCCTCTACACGGGCATCTCGCTGGCCAACACCATGGTCATGGCGACCTCCGACCGGGTCCGCGACCTGGCCGTACTGCGCCTGGCCGGGGCCACGACGTGGCAGGTGCTGCGCCTGGTGGGCGCCGAGGCGCTGATGGTGGTCGCGGTCGGCGGGGTGCTGGGACTCCTGGTCGCCGTGCTCAACCTGATGGGCATGTGGGGTGCCCTGGGCCTGCTGTCGGTGTGGACCTCGATCGAGATCCCGTGGGCGGTGATCGGCACGACCGTGGGCGCCTGCGCGGTGCTCGCCGTGGTCTCGGCCGTCGCCCCCGCCGGACTTGCCCTGCGGCGCAGGGCCGTGGAGCTGGCGGGCGTACGGGAGTGACGGGAGTGACCCCTGACCCCTGACAGACGCCGGCGCGGTGGCGGCAGCCCCTATCGGCCGGTGTCGGGAGGCGGGGCGTCGGCCGCGGCGTTGTAGCGGAGCAGGTACGCGGCGAAACGGTCGAGGTCCTCCGTGGACCAGTCGGCGAGGCGGGCCTCGTAGGCGGCGCGGCGGCTGGCGTGGGTGGAGGAGAGGAGCCGGCGGCCGGCCTCGGTGGGGTGCAGGACCTGGACACGGTGGTCGTTGAGGTCGGGGCGTCGTTCGACGAGGCCCAGCTTCTCCAGGACGGCGATCTGGCGGCTGACGGTCGACTTGTCGAGCATGTAGTGGGCCGCGAGGTCGGTGGCGCGGCAGCCGTGGCGGTGGTCGATGTGCGCGAGGAGCGTGTACGAGACGAGGGGCAGCTCCGGGTGCAGCCGGGCGGCCGCGGCGCGGGCGCGGCGGGCGAACGCCGTGAGCTCGCGCTGGATGACGTCGAGGGCCTCGTTGCGGGCGTCGTGGACCTGGACCTCGTGGACCTCGTGGAGGTCGCGGACGTCGCGGACG
This sequence comes from Streptomyces sp. NPDC030862, assembly GCF_055571835.1. Taxonomy (NCBI): domain Bacteria; kingdom Bacillati; phylum Actinomycetota; class Actinomycetes; order Kitasatosporales; family Streptomycetaceae; genus Streptomyces; species Streptomyces sp. NPDC030862. The sequence goes on from NZ_JBVIEN010000003.1 coordinate 339,371, forward strand.
GACTCGTGGCGCGCCCCGGGCATCGGTCGGCCTTCCTCTGGGGGTGTGCGGCGTGTGCGGTCTGGGGTGTGCATGAGGCGGGTACCGCGTGGCGCGCGGGTTATCCACAGCGAGTTGTCCACAGGGGGAGACGCGTGTGCGAAAGCGGCGGTACGGTCGGCGTCATTCGAGCGGTGGGGGTGTGCGGATGGACAGGGACGTCATGTACGTGGCGGGCGGGGCGGATGCGGCGGATAGGGCGGACGAGGCATACGAGGGGGCACACGAGGGCGGCGGGCGGATACCGGTGGTGCCGGGGTTCGCACAGCGGACCGCCGGGGCGGGCGGCGCGACCGGCGGCGCGGCGGCCGAGTCCCCGAAGGCGCGCGGCAAGGCGCTGCGCGCCCGGGTGCCCAGGGCCGCGCAGGGCGAGCTCGTCCTCGGCGAGGGGCGGCCGGACGCGGTGCGCGCGGTGGAGGAGTCGAGCCGGGACCGGGTTCCCGCGCTGGCGCCGATACGGGTCGGCCGGATGGCCGCGACACCGTTCGCGTTCCTGCGCGGCGCGGCCGGGCTGATGGCGTACGACCTGGCGGGGTCGCCGGTCACCGGCATCGGCGCGCAGATCTGCGGGGACGCGCACGCGGCCAACTTCGGGCTGTACGGCGACGCGCGCGGCCGGCTCGTGATCGACCTGAACGACTTCGACGAGACCGCGGTCGGCCCCTGGGAGTGGGACCTCAAGCGGCTGGCGACGTCGCTGGTGCTCGCCGGGCGGGTGGCGGGCGCGGACGAGGACGTGTGCCGGGCGGCGGCGTTCGACACGGTGGGCGCCTACCGGCGGACCATGCGGCTGCTCGCCCGGCTGCCGGTGCTGGACGCGTGGAACGCCATCGCCGACGAGGAGCTCGTCTCGCACACGGACGCGCGGGACCTGCTGGGCACGCTGGAGCGGGTGGAGGAGAAGGCCCGGGCCAACACCAGCGCCCGCTTCGCCGCCAAGTCGACGGAGGAGTGCGCGGACGGCGGCCGCCGGTTCGTGGACGCCCCGCCCGTGCTGAGGCGAGTGCCGGACGCGGAGGCGGCGGCGGTCGCCGCGTCGCTGGGGGAGTACGTGCGGACGCTGCCGGAGGACCGGCTGCCGCTGCTCGCGCGGTACGCCATCCACGACGTGGCGTTCCGGGTGGTCGGCACCGGGAGCGTGGGGACCCGCTCGTACGTGGTGCTGCTGCTCGACCACCGGGGCGAGCCGCTGGTGCTGCAGGTGAAGGAGGCACGGCCCTCGGCGCTGCTGCCCTACCTGACCCGGGTGGGGTTCGGCGCGCCGGGCGTGGAGCACGAGGGGCGGCGCGTGGTCCTCGGGCAGAAGCGGATGCAGGTGGTCAGCGACAACCTGCTGGGGTGGACGACCGTCGAGGGCAGGCCCTACCAGGTGCGCCAGTTCCGCAACCGCAAGGGCAGCGTGGACCCGGCGGCGCTGTCGGCGGACCAGCTGGACGACTACGGACGGATGACCGGCGCGCTGCTGGCCCGGGCCCACGCGCACAGCGCCGATCCCCGGCTGATCGCCGGGTACTGCGGCAAGAACGACGAGCTGGACGACGCGGTCGCCCGGTTCGCCGTGGCGTACGCCGACCGCACGGAGGCGGACCACGCGGAGCTGGTCGCCGCGGTCCGGAGCGGGCGGATAGCCGCGGAGCTGGGGGTGTGACCGGCGAGGGGGCTTCCGCCCGTACGCTGGTCGGGTGACGACCCCGAGCGACGACGTGACCGGCGAGCAGAGCACCGACCAGACCGCCCGGACCGGCCCGGCTGACCAGGCCGACCAGGCAGGCCAGGCCGAGCGGCCCGAGGCGCGGCTGGAGCGGGCGGTGCGCGCGGCCGAGCAGGCGCTGATCGAGTTCGAGATCGCGGTGGAGACCTTCCGGGTCGAGGTGGAGAACTTCTCCCGGCTCCACCACCAGAAGCTCGGCCCGATGTACGCGCGCCTGGACGAGCTGGACGCCCTCATCGCCGAGGCCCGGGCGGCCCGCACCGGTGACCCGGAGGACCTGCGCAAGGCGCGGGAGGCCCGGGCGATGGTGCTGCCGATGCCCGGTGTCGAAGAGCTCTTCCACCACTGGGTCGACTCCGACGGCCTGTCCCCCGAGGCCGCCGCGATGCTCACGGACCGGCCCGTGCAGCCCCCGAAGCGGGTACGGGTCCGCGACGAGGTGCGCAAGCTCTACCGCGAGCTCGCGCGCAAGGCCCACCCGGACCTGGCCCGCGACGAGGAGGAGCGGCAGCGGCGCGAGGAGTTCATCACGCGCGTCAACGCCGCCTACGGCCGTGGCGACGAGGCGCTGCTGCGGGAGCTGTCCGAGGAGTGGGCGCGCGGCCCGGTGCCGGCGGCGGCCGAGCTGAGCGAGAGCGAGGAGCTCTACGCCCGGCTGGACTGGCTGGCACGCCGCAAGGAGCTCCTGACGATCGTGGCCCAGGACCTGGAGGAGAGCGCGATCGGCGCGATGCTCCGGATGGCGCCCGACGACCCGGACCGCCTGCTGGAGGAGATCGCCGAGCAGCTGCTCGCGCAGGTCGCCGAGCGCGAGACGGAGCTGGCCGCGCTCACGCGCCAGGTGCAGTAGGTTCGAGGCGTACGTGACACGAGGCGTACGTGACACGAGGCGTACGTGACACGAGGCGTACGTGACAGATGGCGTACGTGAGACGTGACGTGCGTTCGATGCGACGAGAGAAGGCGTGACCCATGAACTTCGCCCAGCTGCCCGCGGTGGACGCCGCGTCCGTCCCGGCCGACGGGCTGGTACTGGACGTCCGCGAGGCCGACGAGTGGGCGGCCGGACACGTCGAGGGCGCGCTGCACGTGCCGATGAGCGACTTCGTGGCCCGCTTCGGCGAGGTGACGGAAGCGGTGGCCGACGGGCGGCGCGCCTATGTGATGTGCCGGGTCGGCGGCCGCTCCGCCCAGGTCACGCAGTACCTGGTCCAGCAGGGCGTCGACGCCGTGAACGTCGACGGCGGCATGCTCGCCTGGGAGGACGCCGGCCGCCCGATGGTCACGGACAACGGCACCGAGCCCTTCGTTCTGTAGCAGCCGTACGGAACGGAACGGAAGGGACGGACGGGCCGAGGGCCCGGCCCGTCGTCCCCCGGCGCGTCGGCGCGTCAGCGGTCGAAGTCGAGCTCGACCTCCGGTGTGGCGGGATGCGACTGGCAGGCCAGCACATAACCCGCCTCGGTCTCCTCGGGCTCCAGCGCGTAGTTGCGGTCCATCCGGACCTCGCCACTGACCAGGAACGCCCGGCAGGTCCCGCAGACGCCGCCCTTGCACGCGTACGGCGCGTCCGCGCGGGCGCGCAGCACCGTGTCGAGGAGCGACTCCGCCTCCTGCACCGGCCAGGTGCCGGACCGGCCGTCCAGGGTCGCGGTCAGGGTGGCGTGCGCGGGTATCGCGGCCGCCCGCACGGCGGCGGACGCCGTCCCGTCGTCCACGTGGAAGATCTCCTGGTGGACGCGGCCGCGCTCCACACCGAGCCCGCGCAGCGCGCGCTCGGCCGCCTGCACCAGCCCGAAGGGCCCGCACAGATACCAGCCGTCCACCTCGCCGACCGGCAGCAGCCGGGGCAGCAGCTCGGTCAGCCGCTCGCGGTCGAGCCGCCCGGACGGCAGCCCCGCCTGCTGCTCCTCGCGCGACAACACGGTGACCAGCTGGAACCGGCCGGGGAACCGGTCCTTCAGGTCGGCGACCTCGTCCACGAACATCGTCGAGGCGGCGGTGCGGTCGCTGCGTATCAGGCAGAACCGCGCCTCCGGCTCCCGCTCCAGGACCGTCGCCGCCATCGACAACACCGGCGTGATGCCGCTGCCGCCGACGATCGCCGCGAAGCGCCCGGGGCGCGGCGCCAGCAGGAACCGGCCCATCGGATCCATGACGTCGACCGTGTCCCCGGCGGCGAGCTCCTTGAGCGCGTACGTCGAGAACTCGCCGCCGTCCACCAGCCGGATGGCCACCTTCAGCACGGGGTCCACGCCCGGGGGCGCGGCGGGGGAGCAGATCGAGTACGTCCGGCGGATCTCCTCTCCCCGGGCCGTGGTGTGGCGCAGGGCGACGTGCTGGCCGGGGGTGTGGCGGAAGGCCTCGCGCAGCTCGGACGGCACGTCGAAGGTGACCGCCACCGAGTCGTCCGTGAGCCGCTCGACCTCGCTCACCCGGAGCGGGTGGAACATCTACAACTCCTTGAAGTGGTCGAACGGTTCGCGGCAGGTGGTGCAGCGGCGCAGCGCCTTGCAGGCGGTGGAGGAGAACCGGCTCAGCAGCTCCGTGTCGGTCGATCCGCAGTGCGGGCAGCGGATCGCGAGCGACACCGGCACCGGCCCGCCCCCGCCTCCACCCTGGTGGCGGGGCGGCGCTATGCCGAAATCGGCGAGCTTGCGGCGCCCTTCCGCGCTGATGTCGTCGGTCGACCAGGCGGGGGAGAGCACCGTCACCACGGAGACCTCCGGTACGCCGTGGTCGTGCAGCACCCGCTCGATGTCCGAGGACATCGCCTCGATGGCCGGGCAGCCGGTGTACGTCGGGGTCAGCTCGACCTCCACCCGGCCGGGGGCGAGGACGCGCACCCCCCGCAGCACGCCGAGCTCCTCCAGCGTCAGTACGGGCAGCTCGGGGTCGGGAACCGAGCCGGCCAGCCGGCTCAGCTCCTCCTCCAACGCCGTCCGGTCCGCTTCCGTCCGGTCCGCAGTGCCGGTCACCATGACGCCCCCGGGTGGCTGCGGTGCAGGTGCTGCATCTCGGCGAGCATCCGGCCGAACGGCTCCGTGTGCAGGCCCTGCCGTCCGGCGCCCGCTCGCCACGCGCCGCCGCGCGGACCGTCCGGCACGGTGAGCGTGGCCCGCTCCAGGACCGCCGTCACCGACGCCAGCCAGTCGGACTCCAGCTCCGGCCAGTCGACGTCGAGCCCCTCCACCGGCTGGAACAGCTCACCCGTGAAGCGCCACAGCGCCTGGCAGGCCCGGCGCATCCGCTCATGGCTCTCGGCGGTGCCGTCGCCGAGCCGCAGTGTCCACTGTTCGGCGTGGTCCTGGTGGTAGGCGACCTCCTTGACCGCCTTCGCCGCGAGCCCGGAGAGGTCGCCCGCGTCCGCCGCCGCGGCCAGCCGGCCGTACAGCAGCCGCTGGTAGGTGGAGAAGTACAGCTGGCGGGCGATGGTGTGGGCGAAGTCGCCGTTGGGCTGCTCCACCAGCTGGACGTTGCGGAAGGCCCGCTCCTCACGCAGGTACGCGAGCTCGTCCTCGTCCCCGACGAGGGAGAGCAGCACGCGCGCCTGGCCGAGGAGGTCCAGCGCGATGTTGGCGAGGGCCACCTCCTCCTCCAGGACGGGGGCGTGGCCCGCCCACTCGCCGAGCCGGTGCGACAGCACCAGCGCGTCGTCGCCGAGGGCGAGCGCCGCGGCGGTGCTCACGGTGGCGGTCACAGGTTCTTCACCCCCTCCGGGACCTCGTAGAAGGTCGGGTGCCGGTACGGCTTGTCGGCGGCCGGCTCGAAGAACGGGTCCTTCTCGTCCGGCGAGGAGGCGGTGATCGCCGAGGAGGGCACGACCCAGATCGACACGCCTTCGTTCCTGCGCGTGTACAGGTCGCGGGCGTTGCGCAGGGCGAGCTCCGCGTCCGGCGCGTGCAGGCTTCCCGCGTGAGTGTGGGACAGCCCGCGGCGCGAGCGCACGAACACCTCCCACAGCGGCCAGTCGCTGGTCGTCATGCCGTCGCCTCTCCGTGCTTCGCGGCGTACGCCGCCGCCGCTTCCCTGACCCAGGCGCCCTCTTCGTGCGCCCGCCGCCGCTGGGTGATCCGCTGTTCGTTGCAGGGCCCATTGCCCTTGAGGACGTCCCAGAACTCCGCCCAGTCGATCGGGCCGAAGTCGTAGTGTCCGCGCTCCTCGTTCCACCGCAGGTCCGGGTCCGGGAGCGTGAGCCCGAGGGCCTCGGCCTGCGGCACGCAGATGTCGACGAATCGCTGGCGGAGCTCGTCGTTGGAGTGCCGCTTGATCTTCCAGGCCATGGACTGCGCCGAGTGCGCCGACTCGTCGTCCGGCGGGCCGAACATCATCAGCGAGGGCCACCACCAGCGGTTCACCGCGTCCTGCGCCATCGCGTGCTGCTCGGGCGTGCCGCGCGAGAGCGCGAGCAGCGACTCGTACCCCTGGCGCTGGTGGAAGGACTCCTCCTTGCAGATCCGGACCATCGCGCGGGCGTACGGGCCGTAGGAGCAGCGGCACAGCGGCACCTGGTTGGTGATCGCGGCGCCGTCCACGAGCCAGCCGATGGCGCCGACGTCGGCCCAGGTCAACGTGGGGTAGTTGAAGATCGACGAGTACTTCTGGCGGCCCGAGTGCAGCTTGTCGAGCAGCTCGTCGCGGCTGACGCCGAGCGTCTCCGCGGCGCTGTAGAGGTACAGGCCGTGACCGGCCTCGTCCTGCACCTTGGCCATGAGGATCGCCTTGCGCCGCAGCGAGGGCGCGCGCGTGATCCAGTTCGCCTCGGGCTGCATGCCGATGATCTCGGAGTGGGCGTGCTGCGCGATCTGCCGGACGAGAGAGGCGCGGTACGCCTCCGGCATCCAGTCGCGCGGCTCGATCCGCTCGTCGGCGGCCACGGCGGCGTCGAAGGCCGCCTCGTACGCCTCCTGCGCGCCCTGCGTGTCCGTGGTCACTGCCGTCATCGGGCCCCCTACCGACCGATCGTTCGGTTGAATGACTTCAATGGTGAGTCGGCGGCCCGTAAGGTGTCAACCCTGTGGATAACTGCGGTGGATCGATGCGGATGGATGCGGATCGGGGCGGGATGGACTCGTACGACAAGGAGCGCGGGCACACCGAGCCCGCCGCGCACCCGGTGACCAGCACCGCGGCTGCCCCCCGACCTGCCGACCCCGTCCCCGCCGACGCGGAACCCGCTCCCGGCTCCGCCCCCGACGCGGAACCCGCCCCCGACGCCGACGCAGGCTCCGCCTCCGGCGCCGGGCGCCGGGTGCAGGCGGGCATAGCCGGGCTCTCGCTGCCGTACCAAGTCGTCGCCTCCGTCGCCGTCGCGGTCGTCGCCGTCTTCGCCTGCTACCACGTGGCCATGGTGTTCCTGCACGTCGCGCCGTCGAACACGCTCACGAAGCAGCACGGCGAGGCGGTCGACCAGTGGGTCTTCCCCGAGTTCGAGCAGAACTGGAAGCTCTTCGCGCCCAACCCGCTCCAGCAGAACATCGCCGTCCACGCCCGCGCCGAGGTCATACGCCCCGACGGCAGCCGCCGGACCACCGAGTGGATCGACCTCAGCGCCGACGACGGCGAGGCCATCCGGGGCAACCTCGCCCCGAGCCACGTGGACCAGAACCAGCTGCGCCGCGGCTGGGACTTCTACGCCAACTCGCACACCGCCGACAACCGCGCGAACGGCATGCGCGGCCGGCTCTCCGAGCGCTACATCCGGCGCATCACGATGCTCCGTCTGGAGGCCCACGACCTCGGTGGCCGCGTCGACCGCATACAAGTGCGCAGCTCCACCCGGGCCGTCGGGGCCCCGCCCTGGAGCGAGGAGAAGACCGACACCCGCGCCTACTACCGCACGCTCCCCTGGTGGACGGTGACCGCCGCCGACCTGCCCGCAGGCGTCGACAACGGCCGTACGGAGGCGCACCGGTGAACCAGACCCCCGCCACGTCCCCGGCCTCCGCCCCGGTCCGCGCTCCCCAGACGCTCGACCGCCGGCTCGCCCGCGCCGTCCAGCGCGTCACCGCCACGGCCCTCGGCCCGTACCAGTCCGCGATCATCCGCATCGGCTTCGCGGCCACCTGGTTCTTCTTCCTGCTGCGGGAGTTCCCCCACCGCCATGAGCTGTACGGACCCGAGGGTCCCTGGGCCTGGGAGATGGGCCAGGAGCTGATCGCGCAGAACCACTCCTTCACCGTCCTGATGTGGTCGGACAGCACGGTCTGGTTCGAGATCGTGTACGCGGTCGCCATGCTCTCCAGCGTGCTGCTGCTGATCGGCTGGCGCACCCGCACGGTGTCGGTGCTCTTCATGGCCGGGGTCCTGTCGCTGCAGAACCGCTCCATCTTCATGGGCGACGGCGGCGACAACGTCGTCCACCTCATGGCCATCTACCTCGTCCTCACCCGCTGCGGACAGGTCTGGTCCCTCGACGCCCGCCGCGCCCGCCGCGCCGCCCGAGAAGCCGCGGGCACGGGCTTCCGCCGCGACCCCGTCGGCCCCGCGCTCTGGACGGTGCTCGTCATCCCCCTGGTCGCCGCGACCGTCCTCAGCGACCGCACCGGCGAGACCTGGCTCCTGGTGCTGCTGTGGCTCCTGTGGGCGGCGCAGGGCCTGTGGTGGCTGGTGTGCCGGTACGCGCCCGGCGAGCCGCGCGTCCTGCTCGACGCCTTCGCCAACCTCGCCCACAACGCCACGCTCGCCGTGATCATGGCCGAGGTGTGCCTGATCTACGCCACCGCCGGCTGGTACAAGATCCAGGGCTCGCGCTGGCAGGACGGCACCGCGCTGTACTACCCGCTCCAGCTGGACTACTTCACGCCCTGGCCGTTCCTCTCCGACGTCCTCGCCGGCAGCGGCGTGATCGTGATGCTGGTGACGTACGGCACGGTGATCGTGCAGGTCGCCTTCCCCTTCACGCTCTTCAACCGGCGCGTCAAGAACGTCCTGCTGGTCGCGATGATGCTGGAGCACGCGGGGATCGCGCTGCTGCTCGGGCTGCCGTTCTTCTCGCTCGCGATGATCACCGCGGACGCCGTCTTCCTGCCGACCGCCTTCCTGGTCTGGCTGGGCGCACGGGTCAGCCGGGGCCGGGAGCGGCTGCTGCCCCGCTCGAAGCGCCCGCCGGCCGAGCAGCGGCCCGCCGACGCGCCGCCCGCCCCCCGTACCCTCGTGGGGTGACCAGCCAGACCAGCCAGACCAGCGAGATCAGCCAGACCGGCGAGACCAGCGAGGTCCCCCTCCAGCCCGTCCAGTACGACGAGGGCTACGGCCCCGAGATCGGCGTCGGCCCGCACCCCCTGCCGTGGCCGCAGGGCGAGCGGTACGACCCCGAGCTGCTCGCCCACGGCGACCGGCGCAACGTCGTCGACCGCTACCGGTACTGGACGCGCGAGGCGATCGTGGCCGACCTGGACACCCGGCGCCACGACTTCCACGTCGCCGTGGAGAACTGGGGCCACGACTTCAACATCGGCTCCGTCGTACGCACCGCCAACGCCTTCCTGGCGAAGGAGGTGCACATCGTGGGCCGCAGGCGCTGGAACCGGCGCGGAGCGATGGTCACCGACCGGTACCAGCACGTGCGCCACCACCCGGACACCGAGTCGCTGACCTCCTGGGCCGCCGCAGAGGGGCTGCCGATCATCGGAATCGACAACCTCCCTGGGGCCGTCCCCCTGGAGCGGACCGAGCTGCCGCGCCGCTGCGTGCTGCTGTTCGGCCAGGAAGGCCCGGGCCTCACGGAGGAGGCCCGGGAGCACGCGGCGATGGTCTGCTCCATCGCGCAGTTCGGCTCCACCCGGTCGATCAACGCCGGCGCGGCCGCGGCGATCGCCATGCACGCCTGGGTGCAGCGCTACGCGGAGATCGACACCCCCTAGATCCCGGGGCCTATGCCTGGCGGCGCACCTCCACCACCCGGAAGCGGTTCGCCACGAAGGCGCCGTCGCACAGCGCGGCGTTCGCCGCCGGGTTGCCGCCGGAGCCGTGGAAGTCGGAGAACGCCGCCGTCTGGTTGACGTACACCCCGCCCGTCAGGTTCAGCGACAGCTGCGCCGACTCCTCCAGGCAGACCTCCTCGACCGCGCGCTCGACATCCGCCGAGGTCGTGTACGCGCCGACCGTCATGGCGCCCTTCTCGCGCACCGTGCGCCGCAGCAGTTCCAGCGCGTCGGCGGTCGAGTCGACCGAGACGGCGAAGGCGACCGGGCCGAAGCACTCCGACATGTACGCCGCTTCCGCGTCCGGCTTGGAGCCGTCGAGCTTGACCACGACGGGCGTACGGACGACGGCGCCGGGGAAGTCCGGGTTGGCGACCTCGCGGGAGGCCAGGGCCACCTCGCCGAGCCCGGCGGCCGCCTCCAGGCGGGCCTTCACGTCCGGGTTGACGATGGCGCCCAGTAGCGCGTTGGCCCGGGCGTCGTCACCGAGCAGCCCGTCGACCGCGGCCGCCAGGTCGGCCACGACCTCGTCGTACGTCTTCGGTCCGGCGTCCGTCGTGATGCCGTCGCGCGGGATGAGCAGGTTCTGCGGGGTGGTGCACATCTGGCCGCTGTACAGGGAGAGGGAGAACGCCAGGTTCGACAGCATCCCCTTGTAGTCGTCGGTGGAGTCGACGACGACGGTGTTGACGCCCGCCTTCTCCGTGTAGACCTGGGCCTGACGGGCGTTGGCCTCCAGCCAGTCGCCGAAGGAGGTCGACCCCGTGTAGTCGATGATCCGGACCTCCGGGCGGACGGCGAGCTCCTTGGCGATGCCCTCGTCCGGCCGCTCGGCGGCCAGCGCCACCAGGTTGGGGTCGAAGCCCGCCTCCGCCAGCACCTCGCGGGCGATCCGGACCGTCAGCGCCAGCGGCAGCACGGCGCGCGGGTGCGGCTTGACCAGGACGGGGTTGCCGGTGGCCAGGGAGGCGAACAGGCCCGGGTAGCCGTTCCACGTGGGGAAGGTGTTGCAGCCGATCAGCAGCGCGATGCCGCGCCCGACGGGCGTGAACGTCTTGCGCAGCTCCAGCGGGTCCCGCTTGCCCTGCGGCTTCGACCACTCCGCGTCCTGCGGCGTGCGGGTCTGTTCGGCGTACGCGTACGCCACCGCCTCCAGGCCGCGGTCCTGCGCGTGCGGCCCGCCCGCCTGGAACGCCATCATGAACGCCTGCCCGCTGGTGTGCATCACGGCGTGCGCGAACTCGTGCGTACGGGCGCTGATCCGGGCCAGGATCTCCAGGCACACCAGGGCGCGGGTCTCGGCGCCGGCGTCCCGCCAGGCGGCCATGCCCGCGCGCATCGCCGGCAGCAGGACCTCGATGTCGGCGTGCGGGTACTCCACGCCCAGCTCCGGCCCGTACGGCGAGACCTCGCCGCCCGTCCAGCCGTCCGTGCCCGGCTGGTCCAGCTCGAAGCGGGTGCCGAGCACCGCCTGGTGCGCAGCGAGGCCGTCGGCGGCGCTCAGTGAGCCGCCCTCCCCGTACGCCTTCGGGTGCTCCGGGTGCGGCGACCAGTAGGCGCGGGTGCGGATCGCTTCGAGGGCCTGATCCAGCGTGGGCCGGTGCCTCTCGGACAGGTGGTCGGGGGTGAGCTGAGCGGCGGCCATGACGGACCAACTCCTCGTCGAGCTGGGCAGGGACAGGCGGACAGAGCTAGAGTAACCGAACGATCGGTCGGGACAAGGGGGCCTCCCGAACCTGTGGACAACTCATCGGGGAGGATCACTGTCATGACCGACAACCAGGCAGAGAGCCAGGCCGCCGAGCCCACCGGCACCACGGCCGTCGAAGCCGCCGATGCCGCGAGCGTGACGGCCGTCGAAGCCGCCGCCGAGGGCGCCGCGGCCGTGGAGCCGGGCGCCGCCGAGGCCGCGAGCGTGACGGCCGTCGACCGGGCCCGCACCGTCGCCGTCGTCGGCACCGGCACCATGGGCCAGGGCATCGCCCAGGTCGCCCTGGTCGCCGGCCACCCCGTCCGCCTCCACGACACCGTGCCCGGCCGCGCCCGGGAGGCCGCCGCGGCCCTCACCGGCCGCCTCGACCGGCTCGTCGAGAAGGGCCGGATATCGACGGAGGACCGCGCCGCCGCCGTCGCCCGCCTGCGGGTCGCCGACGGCCTCGACGACCTCGCCGACGCCGCGCTCGTCGTCGAGGCGATCGTCGAGCGGCTCGCGGTCAAGCAGGAGCTCTTCACCGCGCTGGAGGAGATCGTCTCCGACGACTGCCTCCTCGCCACCAACACCTCGTCGCTCTCCGTCACCGCCATCGCCGGGGCGCTGCGCCTGCCCGGCCGCTTCGTCGGCATGCACTTCTTCAACCCCGCGCCCCTGCTCCCGCTGGTCGAGATCGTCAGCGGCTTCGCCACCGACGAAACCGCCGCCACGCGCGCGTACGCCACCGCCAAGGCATGGGGCAAGACGCCGGTGCGCTGCGCCGACACCCCCGGCTTCATCGTCAACCGCATCGCCCGCCCCTTCTACGCGGAGGCGCTGCGCCTGTACGAGGATCGGGCCGCGGACCCGGCCACCATCGACGCCGTCCTGCGCGAGTGCGGCGGCTTCAGGATGGGCCCCTTCGAGCTGACCGACCTCATCGGGCAGGACGTCAACGAAGCGGTCACCCGGTCCGTCTGGGAGGCCTTCTACCAGGACCCGAAGTTCACCCCGTCCCTCGCCCAGCGGCGCCTGGTCGAGTCGGGACGCCTCGGCCGCAAGACGGGCCGGGGCTGGTACGCGTACGGCGAGGGCGCCGAGCGCCCCCGGCCGCGTACCGAGGCACCGGCGCCGGCGCCCGCCAAGATCACCGTGCACGGCGGTCTCGGCCACGCCGAGCCGCTCGTCGGCATGATCGAGGACGCGGGCATCAAGGTCCGGCGCCACAAGCGCGGCAACTACATCATCCTTCCGGGCGGCGGGCATCTGACGCTCGCCGACGGTGAGGCGGTCTTCGAGTACGAAGGCGAGGAGATCGTCTACTTCGACCTCGCGCACGACTACAGGACCGCCACCCGCATCGCCCTGGCCACCGCCCCGACCACCTCGCCCGAGACTCTGCAGGAGGCCGTCGGTCTCTTCCAGGCGCTCGGCAAGGACGTCACGGTGATCGGTGACGTACCCGGCATGATCGTCGCCCGTACGGTCACCATGCTGGTCGACCTCGCCGTCGACGCGGTCGAGCGCGGTGTCGCCTCCGCCGAGGACATCGACACCGCCATGCGCCTGGGAGTCAACTACCCGGCCGGACCCCTGGAGTGGGGCGCTCTGCTCGGTTACGAGTACGTGGCCGACGTGCTGCGCGCCCTGCACGAGCGCTACCCGACCGGACGTTATGCCCCCTGTCTGGGCGTCGCCCGCAAGGACCACGAGGAGAGGGCCGCGATGAAGGACCGGGACAGCCGATGACCACCGCCAGGCGTGACACGTACACCCCCGAGACGCTGCTGTCCGTCGCCGTCCGGGTCTTCAACGAGCGCGGCTACGACGGCACCTCCATGGAGCACCTCTCCAAGGCAGCCGGGATCTCCAAGTCCTCGATCTACCACCACGTCACGAGCAAGGAGGAGCTGCTGCGGCGCGCGGTCAGCCGGGCCCTGGACGGGCTCTTCGCGGTCCTGGACGAGCCGGGGGCCGCGCGCGGGCGGGCCATCGAGCGCGTCGAGTACGTGACCCGGCGCACCGTCGAGGTGCTGATGGACGAGCTGCCGTACGTGACGCTGCTGCTGCGCGTCCGCGGCAACACGAAGACCGAGCGGTGGGCGCTGGAGCGGCGCCGCGAGTTCGACCACCGGGTCGCCGACCTGCTGAAGGCCGCCGCGGCCGACGGCGACCTCCGCGCCGACGTGGACATACGGCTCGCCACCCGGCTGCTCTTCGGCATGATCAACTCGCTGGTGGAGTGGTACCGGCCGCAGCCGGGCGGTGACGCCGAGCGCCAGCAGCTCGCCGACACCGTCGCCCGCCTCGCCTTCGACGGGCTGCGTACGGTCCGGGGCGCTGCGTAGGTCAGGCCTCGTCCGCCGGCAGCCGCCGGTTCAGGTCCGTCTCCTCGAAGACCAGCAGCGTCCGCGTCGACAGCACCTCCGGGATGGACTGGAGCCTGGTCAGGACCAGCTCGCGCAGGGTGCGGTTGTCCGGCATGTGCACCAGCAGCAGGACGTCGAAATCGCCGCTGACCAGGGCGATGTGGGCAGCTCCGGGGAGGGCCTGGAGCTTCTCACGGACCGTGCGCCAGGAGTTCTGCACGATCTTGAGCGTGATGTACGCGGACGCCCCCTGCCCGGCCCGCTCGTGGTCCACCCGGGCCGTGAAACCGCGGATCACCCCGTCGTCGATGAGCCGGTTGATCCGCGCGTAGGCGTTGGCGCGCGACACGTGGACGCGGTCGGCCACGGAGCGTATCGAGGCGCGGCCGTCCGTTTGGAGGATCCGGAGGATGTCGCGGTCGATCGCGTCGAGCGGGCGCGGCGCCTGGTCCGGCTCGCCTCCCGTCGGCCGCAGCTCCCCGCCGTCCGGCCTGCCGTCGGCCATTTGTTCAGCTGCCATGCCCCCCCGCCTCTCCTCCATGGACGACCTGCCTTCATCCCAGGCTGTGGAGAACCGTTTGTCCACAGGCTGAAGGTGCCTGTAGCCAAAATGCATCCACGACCGAACAATCGGTAGGTGAGGCGCGTCACAGTCGCGCCGCCCTTCGGGTCTTATGCCCCGCTCCCACGAGGAGGTGCTGTCATGACGGTCCAAGAGCTGCCTGGTGCGGCCTCTTACCGGCCCGCCCCGCCCCCGGCGTGGCGGCCGCGCACCGATCCCGCACCGCTGCTCCCGGACCCCGAGCCGTACCGGGTGCTCGGCACGGACGCCGCGGCCGGGTTCGCGCCGGAGCTGCTGCGCAGGCTGTACGCCGAGCTGGTGCGCGGCCGCCGGTACAACGCCCAGGCGACGGCCCTCACCAAGCAGGGCAGGCTCGCGGTGTACCCGTCGACCACCGGGCAGGAGGCCTGCGAGGTCGCCGCCGCGCTCGTGCTGGAGGAGCGGGACTGGCTCTTCCCGTCGTACCGCGACACGCTCGCCGCGGTGGCCCGCGGCGTCGACCCCGTCGAGGCGCTGACCCTGCTGCGCGGTGACTGGCACACCGGGTACGACCCCCGCGAGCACCGGGTCGCGCCGCTGTGCACCCCGCTCGCCACCCAGCTGCCGCACGCCGTGGGCCTGGCGCACGCCGCCCGTCTCAAGGGCGACGACGTGGTGGCGCTCGCCATGGTCGGCGACGGCGGCACCAGCGAGGGCGACTTCCACGAGGCGCTGAACTTCGCGGCGGTCTGGCAGGCACCGGTCGTCTTCTTCGTCCAGAACAACGGCTTCGCCATCTCCGTCCCGCTCGCCAAGCAGACCGCGGCGCCGTCCCTGGCCCACAAGGCCGTCGGGTACGGCATGCCGGGCCGGCTCGTCGACGGGAACGACGCGGCCGCCGTCCACCAGGTCCTCTCCGAGGCGGTGGCCCGCGCCCGGCGCGGCGGTGGCCCGACGCTCGTCGAGGCCGTGACGTACCGCATCGACGCCCACACCAACGCCGACGACGCCACCCGCTACCGCGGCGACGGCGAGGTCGAGGCGTGGCGGGCGCACGACCCGATCCGGCTGCTGGAGCGGGAGCTGACCGAGCGGGGCCTCCTCGACGAGGAGGGGATACGGCAGGCCGCCGAGGATGCCGAGGCCATGGCGGCGCGGCTGCGCGAGCGGATGAACGCCGACGCGGAGCTGGACCCGATGGACCTCTTCGCGCATGTCTTCGCCGAGCAGACGGCACAACTGCGGGAGCAGGCGGCACAGTTGCGCGCCGAGCTCGACGCCGAGGGTGAGGCGTGATGACGACGGCGACGAAGACTGCGGCGAAGACGGCGGCCAAGCCCGCCACCATGGCGCAGGCGCTCCAGCGGGCCATGCGCGATGCGATGGCCGAGGATCCGTCCGTCCACGTCATGGGCGAGGACGTCGGCACGCTCGGCGGTGTCTTCCGGGTGACGGACGGGCTGGCCAAGGAGTTCGGCGAGGACCGCTGCACGGACACCCCGCTCGCCGAGGCGGGCATCCTGGGCACGGCCGTCGGCATGGCGATGTACGGGCTGCGGCCGGTGGTCGAGATGCAGTTCGACGCCTTCGCCTATCCGGCGTTCGAGCAGCTGATCAGCCATGTGGCGCGGATGCGGAACCGCACGCGGGGCGCGATGCCGCTCCCGATCGTGGTGCGCGTGCCGTACGGCGGCGGGATCGGCGGCGTCGAGCACCACAGTGACTCGTCCGAGGCGTACTACATGGCGACTCCGGGGCTCCATGTCGTCACGCCCGCGACGGTCGCCGACGCGTACGGGCTGCTGCGGGCGGCGATCGCCTCCGACGACCCGGTCGTCTTCCTGGAGCCGAAGCGGCTCTACTGGTCGCGGGCCGAGTGGTCGCCGGACGCGCCGGAGCCGGTGGAGCCGATCGGCCGCGCGGTGGTACGGCGGACCGGGCGCAGCGCGACGCTCGTCACGTACGGGCCGTCCGTGCCGGTCTGCCTGGAGGCCGCCGAGGCGGCGCGGGCGGAGGGCTGGGATCTGGAGGTGGTGGACCTGCGGTCGCTGGTGCCGTTCGACGACGAGACGGTGTGCGCGTCGGTACGGCGCACGGGGCGCGCGGTCGTCGTCCACGAGTCGACCGGTTTCGGCGGCCCGGGCGGGGAGATCGCCGCGCGCATCACGGAGCGGTGCTTCCATCACCTGGAGGCGCCTGTGCTGCGGGTGGCCGGCTTCGACATCCCGTACCCGCCGCCCATGCTGGAGCGGCACCACCTGCCCGGCGTGGACCGGGTGCTGGACGCGGTGGCGCGACTGCAGTGGGAGGCGGACAGCTGATGGCCCAGGTGCTGGAGTTCAAGCTGCCGGACCTCGGTGAGGGACTCACCGAGGCGGAGATCGTGCGCTGGCTGGTGGAGGTCGGGGACGTCGTCGCCATCGACCAGCCCGTCGTCGAGGTCGAGACGGCCAAGGCGATGGTGGAGGTGCCGTGCCCGTACGGGGGCGTGGTGACCGCGCGGTTCGGCGAGGAGGGGACGGAACTACCCGTCGGTGCACCGCTGTTGACGGTGGCCGTCGGGGCGGAGGCCGGGTCTTCCGGGGAGTCTGCCGAGTCCTCCGGAGAATCGAAGGCGGCGTCCGCCTCCGAGGAGGCGTCCGGGAACGTCCTCGTCGGATACGGGACGGGCGCGCCGGCCGCGCGCAGGCGCCGCGTGCGGACGGGCTCCGCCGCGCCTGCCGCCGCCGCGCCTTCCGCGCCGGTGGCCCCCGCCCCCGCCCCGGCTCAGGCGTCGGCGGCTCCGGTGTCTCCGGACGGCCCGGTGCCGGTGATCTCGCCACTCGTGCGGAAGCTGGCCCGGGAGCGCGGCCTCGACCTGCGCCAGGTGCGCGGCTCCGGTCCCGACGGGCTGATCCTGCGCGCGGACGTGGAACGGGCGACCGCCGAGCGGACCGCACCCGCCCCCGCCCCCGCGGAGGCCGCTCCCGTGCCCGCCGCGACCGGCGAGCGGGTGCCCCTGCGCGGCGTGCGCGGGGCGGTCGCCGACAAGATGGCCCGCAGCCGGCGCGAGATCCCCGAGGCCACGTGCTGGGTCGACGCCGACGCGACGGAGCTCATGGCCGCGCGCGCCGCGATGAACGCGGCCGGGGGCCCGAAGATCTCCCTGCTGGCGCTGCTGGCCCGTATCTGTACGGCCGCGCTCGCCCGCTATCCGGAGCTGAACGCCACGGTGGACACCGAGGCGCGCGAGATCGTGCGCCTGCCCGCGGTGCACCTGGGCTTCGCCGCCCAGACCGACCGGGGCCTGGTCGTCCCCGTCGTACGGGACGCGCACCGCCGCACGGCCGAGTCGCTGTCGGCGGAGTTCGCCCGCCTGACGGAGGCGGCGCGCGCCGGGACGCTGACCCCGGCCGACCTGACCGGCGGCACCTTCACGCTGAACAACTACGGGGTCTTCGGGGTGGACGGCTCGACGCCGATCATCAACCACCCGGAGGCGGCCATGCTCGGCGTGGGCCGGATCATTCCGAAGCCCTGGGTGCACCAGGGCGAGCTGGCCGTACGCCAGGTCGTCCAGCTGTCGCTCACCTTCGACCACCGCGTGTGCGACGGCGGCACGGCGGGCGGGTTCCTGCGGTACGTCGCCGACTGCGTGGAGGCGCCCGCGGTGCTGCTGCGCACCCTCTGACGCCCTCCGGCCGCCTCCAGCGCCCTTCGCCGGCACGGCCCCCGGATCGTCCCACCGACCCGGGGGCCGGGGCCCGCGCGGCCCGGGGAATACTGAGGGGGTGACCCGATGTGACGTTGTCGTGCTTGCCGGGGGATCGGCCAAGCGGCTCGGCGGAGTGGACAAACCCGGGGTGAGCGTGGGCGGACGCGCCCTGCTGGACCGGGTGTTGGCCGCCTGCCGGGAGGCCCCGCGGGTCGTGGTCGTCGGCGGTCGGCGGGCCACCGTACGCCCCGTGGTGTGGGCGCGGGAGGAGCCGCCCGGGGGCGGGCCGGTCGCCGCTCTCGCGGCCGGGCTACGGCAGGTGGAGACCGACACGGTGCTCGTCCTGAGCGGGGACCTGCCGTTCCTGGAGGAGGGCAGCGTACGGAAGTTGACCGAGGCCCTGCGGGACGGGACCGCCGAGGGCGTGCTGTCCGTGGACGCCGAGGGGCGCGACCAGCCGCTCGTCGCCGCGTACCGCACCGAACCCCTGCGGCGCGAAGTCGCGCTGTTGGCAACGGAATACGGCGGCTTGTCCGGTTTGCCGCTGCGGTTGCTCACTCAGGAGCTGGATCTCGTACGGCTCCCCCTCGGACCGCTGGCCTCCTTCGACTGCGACACCTGGGAGGACATCTCCACGGCCCGTGCCCGCATCAGGGAGCATGGGCACGTGCTGGACGAATGGATCACCGCAGTCAAGGCCGAACTCGGCATCGAGCTGGACGTCGACACCGGCCTCCTCCTCGACCTGGCCCGTGACGCCGCCCACGGCGTCGCCCGGCCCGCCGCGCCGCTCACCACCTTCCTGGTCGGCTACGCCGCGGCCAAGGCCGGCGGTGACGGCCCCGAAGCCGTCGCCGAGGCGGCGCGCAGGGCCGCGGCGCTCGCCGACCGCTGGGCGAAGGAAGCCGAAGAGGAATGACCGGACCGGGAGCGCAGGAGCGGCACCGCGCCACACCCTGGGGCGAGGCCCGGGCCGTCGCCGCCCGCGAAGGGTGGGCGGGACGGGCGCGGTCCCGTCGGCTGGCGTCGGCAGACGCGCTCGGGCGGGTGCTCGCCGAGCCGCTCGTCGCGCTCACCGACCTGCCGTCGTTCGACACCTCGGCCATGGACGGCTGGGCCGTCGCCGGGCCCGGCCCGTGGACGGTGGCCGGGAGCGGCTCCGTGCTGGCTGGTCACGCCACGGCCGCCGAGCTGCCCGACGGCTCGGCGGTACGGATCGCCACCGGCGCCCGGGTACCGCGGGGTGCCACCGCCGTGGTCCGCGCCGAGCACTCCCGTACGGAGGCCGACGGCACCCGGCTGCACGCCGAGCGCGAGGTCCTGCCCGGGCAGGACATCCGCCCCCGGGGCCAGGAGTGCCGCTCCGGCGACGAACTGCTGCCCGCGGGCAGCCCCGTGACGCCCGCCGTGCTGGGCCTCGCCGCGGCCGCCGGCTACGACGACCTGCCGGTCATCGAGCTTCCCCGCGTGGAGGTCCTCGTCCTGGGCGACGAGCTGCTCACCGCCGGGCTCCCGCACGACGGGCTCATCCGTGACGCCCTCGGGCCCATGCTCGGCCCCTGGCTCACCGCACTCGGCGCGGACGTCATCGCCACCCGGCGCATCGGCGACGACGCCGAGGCGCTGTACGCGGCGGTCACCGGGTCCTCGGCCGATGTGGTGGTCACGACCGGGGGCACGGCCGCCGGGCCCGTCGACCACGTCCACCCGGTCCTCCGCAAGGCCGGCGCCGAGCTGCTGGTCGACGGCGTGAAGGTGCGCCCGGGCCACCCGATGCTGCTCGCCCGCCTCGCCCCCGGCACGCACCTGGTGGGGCTGCCCGGCAACCCGCTCGCCGCCGTGTCCGGGCTGCTCACCCTCGCCGAGCCCCTGCTGCGCGGCCTCGCCGGCCGACCGGCCCCCGAGCCGCACACGACCCCTGAGCCGTACGCGGCGTCCGGCCCGCACGCGCCCGCCGGCCCGGCCGTGGCCCCGGAGCCGTACCGGCTGGCCGTACGCGACGAGGTGCAGGGCCATCCGTACGACACGCGGCTCGTGCCGGTCGTGCGGCGGGCCGGGCAGGCCGTGCCGCTGCACTACAACGGCCCGGCCATGCTGCGCGGCATAGCGGCGGCCGACGGGCTCGCGGTCGTTCCTCCGGGCGGCGCCGCGCCCGGTGACGTCCTGGAGATCCTCGGCCTGCCCTGGCCATCGACCACCGAAGGGTGTTTCACGTGAAACTTCCCGGCCATGACGCGATGGCCAGGCGGGCCGAAGAGCAGCTGATCACCTCACGGATCAGGCTGCCCCGCCAGGTCATGGAGCGCCCGCTGCGGCAGGTGGCCAAGCGGCTGCTGATGGCCCTGTGCGTCCTCGCGCTGACCGTCTTCATCGTCGTCGTGGACCGACACGGCTACCACGACAACGCCGACGGGAAGGTCGGCGTCCTCGACGCCGTCTACTACGCCACCGTGACGCTGTCCACGACCGGATACGGCGACATCGTCCCGCACAGCGGCAGCGCGCGGCTTGTCAATGTGCTGCTGGTGACGCCGCTGCGCGTGCTGTTCCTGATCATTCTCGTCGGCACCACTCTCGAGGTCCTCACCGAGCGCACCCGGGAGGAGTGGCGGCTGAACCGCTGGAGGTCCACGTTGCGCGACCACACCGTCATCGTCGGATTCGGTACGAAGGGCCGCTCGGCGGTCCAGACGCTCTGCGCGACCGGTCTGAAGAAGGAGCGGATCGTCATCGTCGACCCGAGCGACAAGGTGATCGAGACCGCCAACAGCGACGGGCTCGTCGGGGTCGTCGGCGACGCGACCCGCAGCGACGTCCTGCTGAGAGCCGAGGTACAGCGGGCGCGCCAGATCGTGGTGGCGACGCAGCGCGACGACACGGCGGTGCTGGTCACCCTGACGGCGCGCCAGCTCAACCGCGGCGCCAAGATCGTCGCCACTGTCCGCGAGGAGGAGAACGCGCCCTTGCTGCGCCAGTCGGGCGCGGACGCCGTGATCACCAGCGCCAGCGCGGCGGGCCGGCTGCTCGGCCTGTCGGTGCTGAGCCCGAGCGCGGGCACGGTGATGGAGGACCTGATCCAGTCGGGCAGCGGCCTCGACCTGGTCGAGCGGCCGGTGATAAAGGCCGAGGTCGGCAAGAGCGTGCGGGAGACCGACGACCTGGTGGTCAGCGTGCTGCGCGGGCACCGGCTGCTGGGGTACGACGACCCGGAGGCGAGCCCGCTCCAGCTGACGGACCGGGTGATCACGATCGTCCGGGCCAAGCCCGTCACACCGCTGAGCACGCCGCCGGAGTAGCGGCGGCCCCGGAGCGACGGGAGGGGAGCAGGAGTAGCGTCGCCGCCATGCATGCGATCACGATTCCGGAACCAGGTGGACCAGAGGCGCTCGTCTGGGCCGAGGTGCCCGATCCCGTGCCGGGCGAGGGCGAGATCCTCATCGAGGTGGCCGCCGGCGCCGTCAACCGAGCCGACCTGCTCCAGCGGCAGGGCTACTACGACCCGCCGCCCGGGACTTCCCCGTACCCGGGGCTCGAATGCTCCGGGCGCGTGGCGGCGCTCGGCCCCGGCGTCGCGGGGTGGGCCGTCGGCGACGAGGTGTGCGCGCTGCTGGCCGGTGGCGGCTACGCGGAGAAGGTCGTCGCGCCGGTGGGGCAGGTGCTCCCCGTGCCCGAGGGCGTGGACCTGGTGACGGCGGCGGCGCTGCCCGAGGTGACCGCGACGGTGTGGTCCAACGTGTTCATGGTGGCGCACCTGCGGCCGGGTGAGACTCTCCTCGTCCACGGGGGCTCCAGCGGCATCGGCACGATGGCGATCCAGCTGGGGAAGGCGGTGGGCGCGCGGGTCGCGGTCACGGCCGGCGGCCCCGAGAAGCTGGCGCGCTGCGCCGAGCTGGGCGCGGACATCCTGATCGACTACCGCGAGCAGGACTTCGTCGAGGAGATCAAGAAGGCCACGGACGGCGCGGGCGCGGACGTCATCCTCGACATCATGGGCGCCAAGTACCTGGACCGGAACATCAAGGCGCTCGCCGTGAACGGCCGCCTCGCGGTCATCGGGCTCCAGGGCGGCGTCAAGGGCGAGCTGAACCTCGGGGCGCTGCTGGCGAAGCGCGCGGCGGTGACGGCGACCTCGCTGCGGATGCGGCCGCTGGAGGAGAAGGCGGCGATCGTGGCGGCGGTGCGGGAGCACGTCTGGCCGCTGCTCGCGGCGGGCACGGTGCGGCCGGTGGTGGACCGGGCCTTCCCGATGCCGGAAGCCCCGGAGGCGCACCGCACGCTGGAGTCGAGCACCCACGTGGGCAAGGTCCTGCTGGTCACCCCCTGACCGTACGCACGGGCGAGGCCCGGCCCCCGTGAAGGGAGCCGGGCCTCGAAGCGCCGTCCACAACAAGCCCTACAGGTGACAGAACAAGCCCTACAGGTACGGGCCCGAGCGGATGGCGCCGTGGGAGCGGTCGTCATCGTCGTGGTGCGCGGCGGCGGGAAGCGCGCGGCGCATCTGCTCCAGCTGGGCGCGGGCCGCCATCTGCTGGGCGAACAGCGCCGTCTGGATGCCGTGGAACAGGCCCTCCAGCCAGCCCACCAACTGGGCCTGCGCGATGCGCAGCTCCGCCTCCGACGGGACCGCCTCATCCGTGAAGGGCAGGGACAGGCGCTCCAGCTCCTCGACCAGCTCCGGCGCCAGACCGTCCTCCAGCTCCTTCACGGAGCCGCGGTGGATCTCCTTGAGGCGGACCCGGCTCGCCTCGTCCAGAGGAGCCGCGCGGACCTCTTCCAGCAGCTGCTTGATCATGCTGCCGATGCGCATCACCTTCGCGGGCTGCTCGACCATCTCGGTCACCGGGATCTCGCGCGGCTCGTCGTCGCCGTCCCCGCCGCCGAGCGCCATCCCGTCCTGCCCCACTACGAGGATGTGGGGGTTGCTCTCCTGCGACCGTTCATTCCTCGGCATCTCCATGGCGCCCATTCTCTCGTACACGTGCGTCATCACACGGTCTGCCCCTGGAGGAGGGTGATCCACCCTCCTCCAGGGGCACATGTACGGCCTACGTGGCGGCGCGGCGGGCCAGCGCCCCCCGGGAGCGGGTCACCAGGGCCGCGAGCAGCGCCGCGCCCAGCGGGACGGCGACCAGCAGGGCGGCCAGCGTCTCCCACGGGACGATGATCGGCACGTGCGGCGGCGGGCTGAACGTCATCCCCTGGTCCAGTGCCTCCTGGTACCACTTCATCTCCTGGCGCCGCTCGGTCAGCCGGAGCCCGATCGCGGGCAGTACGCCCGCCGCCGAGCCCAGCACCACACCCATCACGGCGACCACCCCGCACTGGAAGCCGCTGAGCGTCCGGCGCACCCGCGGCGGCGCCCCCACCGCGGCCAGCGTCTTGAGGTCGGCCTCGGCGTCGGCCTGGGCGAGCCCGGTGGCGATACCGGCCGCGCCGATGGTGATGAGGGTCGCGAAGACGGTCAGCGACAGCAGCACGATGCTGTTCTCGCTGACGAAGCCCTCCTCCACGTAGAGCTCGACACCGACGCCGGTCTTGGCGAGGTCGTCGTCCAGCTTCTGGCGCTGCTCACCGTTCGGCATGGTGCCGGTCGTGAAGAGCGCGCCCAGCGGCTGCGTGGTCAGCCCCGCCGCCTTGGCCGCGGCCGGCGACATGATCCCCGCCACGCCGTACCCCTTGGTGCCCTCGGCCACCTGGTACGCGGGGAAGGACTTCAGCAGGCCCGGGCGCTCCTTGCCGGCCATGGCGGCCTCGTCGGCCGCCTGCTGGTCGGTGATCAGCCGGATGGAGATGTTCCGGCTCTTGTCGACCATGGGCCGCGAGAAGGCCACGACCTTGCCCTCGGCCAGGGCCTTCGCGGCCCCCGGGTCCTCGACCCCGAGCACCGCCAGCAGCTTGGCGTCGGCGACGACCAGTCCGGACTCGCTGAACGCCATGGTCTCCGTGCTCTGGCAGCGCCAGTCGCGCCCGAGCTTGCGGCGCTCCTCCTTGCTGAGCTTCTCCGACGGGTCGGAACCGTCCGGCATGGTGACCCACAGCGGGCACTCGTTGGCCTTCGGGATGACGACCTCATGGGTGCCGCAGCCCTCGGCGCTGCTGTACACGTCGCAGCCGGCTCTGCCGACCACGATCCGGTCCATATCGGCCCGCAGGTCGACGGGCAGGTTCTTCTGGACCGCGTCGCGCACCGCCGGGACATCCCGGCCACCGCCCTCCCGCACCAGCACGGAGACCGCGCCGTGCGGCAGCTGTGCCTCGTAGCCGGCCCGCTCCTGCGCGTCGCGGCTCACCGTGTACGTCGCCACGGCCACCGTGCCCGCGACCGCGGCCAGTACCGCGGCGACCGCCGGGGCCGTACGGCCCCGGTTGCGCACGGCGTCCCGCAGCGCCAGTCGTGGCGACAGCGGCAGCCAGCGGCCCACGCGCCCGAACAGTCCGACCAGGGCCGGGGTCATCGCCACCGCGCCGAGCTCGGCGAGGGCGCTGCCGGCCGCGACGAGGAGGAACTGGTCGGAGAAGACCGACCCGTACAGCGCGATCGCGGCGCCCAGTGCCACCGCGCCCAGCCCGATCAGCGGCAGCACCCGGCTGCTGCGGCGCACCCCGCGGCGACCGGTGAGCGACGCCAGCACCGTCTGGCGCGAGGCCGTGACGGCCGGCACGATCGCGGCGAGCAGGCCGGTCAGCACCGCCAGCAGTCCGATGCCCAGCAGCTCCAGCGGGCGGACGTCGAAGCTGCCGAACCGCCGGCCGATGGTCTCCTCCAGCACCGGCTGGAGCGCGAAGGTCAGGACGATGCCGAGGACCGTGCCCGTCACGGCCGCCGCGGCGCCGATCACGAGGCCGCCGGCGAGGACGATGGCCCGGATGTGGTGGCGGTCGCCGCCGTTGGCACCGACCAGGCCCAGCTGGCGGCGCGAGCGGCGGGCGCCGACGGCGAACGCGGGACCGGCCAGCAGGCAGATCTCCAGCATCGCCAGGCCCACGACCGTACCGGCGGCAGCCAGGGCGGCCGCGTTGGCGGCACCGCTCTGCTCGTACGGAGCCCAGCCCTCCTCGGTGTACAGCGGGACGTCGGACTTGGCGGGCGGGTCGAGGAGGACGGCGCGCGAGGTCACCGTCACGCCCTTGGCGTTGGCCTCCTTGACCATGTTCCACGTGAAACCACCGGGCACGCGGAGCAGGTGCGTGGTGATCGTGGCCGTGCCGGACAGCCCCTCCGCCTTGAGCGCCTTGTCGAGCGGGGCCAGGAACGCGCCGGGCACGGCGATGACCTCGTCGTCCTTGAGCCCGTTGGGCATCTCGTACGTGCCGACGATGCGGTACTCGCGGTCCAGGCCGCGCGCGGTGAGCGTCGAACCGACACGCAGGCCGCTGGCCTCCAGGAAGTGGCCGGTCACGGCCACCTCGTCGGCCTTCTTCGGGAACCGGCCGTCCAGCAGGTTCACCAGGCCCTCGGCCATCGGGTCGTCGGCCTTGAGCTCCCGGATCTGGGCGTGCAGCAGACCGTACGCGGTGCGCACCTTCCCGGAGCCGACCGAGTCCGGCAGGACCGTCGCGCTCGCCGGGAACGCCTTGGAGACGTCCGTCGCGCCTTCCGGGTACGGCTTGCCGTCGAACTCCCCGACCGGCGTGGACTGGTCGCCCTCCGGGTTCTGGTACAGCGGCGCCCCGCCGTACCCCGGGTCGGATATCCGTGCGTCCGCGGCACCCAGCGTGCGCGTCACCTTCTCCTCGGTGGACAGCTCCGCCGAGCGCAGGGTCAGATCGGCGGCGCTGACACCGAGGATGGGCAGCGCGATCATCGCGAGGACGAGGAAGCTGCGCCCCTTGAAGCGCCAGGCGTCACGGCGGGCGATGCGCACCGCCGCGCGCCACGAGTGGAACCAGTTGTTCACTGTTCGGCCGCCTGGCCCGTGAGCAGGGAGTCGGCGTCGCTGCGGATGGTCTGGTCGACGACCGCTCCGTCGCGCAGGAACACCACGCGGTCCGCCCAGGCGGCGAAGCGCGGCTCGTGGGTGACGAGGACACCGGCCGCGCCCGCGTCGCAGCGGGCGCGCAGCAGGGCGAGCACCGACTCGCCGGTCTCGGAGTCCAGGGCGCCGGTCGGCTCGTCGGCGAGGACCAGCCGCCGGTCACCGACGAGTGCGCGGGCGATGGCCACGCGCTGCTGCTGGCCGCCGGACATCTCGTCGGGGAACCGGTCGGCGAGGTGGCCGAGGCCCATCTCCTCCAGCGCGGCGATGGCCTCGCCGCGCGCCTTGCGGGCGGAGGTGCCGTCGAGCTCGCGCGGCAGGGCGACGTTCTCGGCGGCGGTGAGCGCCGGGATGAGGTTGTAGTCCTGGAAGACGTACCCGATGCTGCGGCGGCGCAGGGCGGCGAGCGTCTTGCGGTCGGCGTCGGTGATGTCGGTGTCCTCGACGATGACCCGCCCGGAGGACGGGGTGTCGAGGCCGCCGGCGATGGTCAGCAGCGTGGACTTGCCGGAGCCGGACGGCCCCATGACGGCGACGAGTTCACCGGGGAAGACGTCGAGGTCGATGCCCCGCAGCGCGTGCACCTCGGTGGCGCCGGAGCCATGGACCCGGGTGAGCCGCTGGAGTTGCAGCACCGGCTGCTCGGACTGGCGTGGTGACATGGAGGGGTCCCCCCTTGGGCATACGCGCGCGCGTGCGGGCGTACGCAGCGGATGTTCGTACGAGAGTGGTCTGGGGTGATGCTCAGCCGGTGCGGGTCACGGGCCGGCGGCCTTGCCCGCGCGCGCGGCGGTGGCGGTGCCTCCCACAGCACCACCCGTGGGAGCGGAGCCGGGCGAGCCGGGTGAGCCGAGTGAACCGAGTGGCCCGGGCGAGCCGGCCGTGTCGGCCGTGTCCGTCCGTCCGGTCATGACGGCGTGGGACAGCCGGATGAGCCGGGCCTCGCAGTGGTCCAGCCAGCGCGCCTCGGCCTCCGTCTGGAAGATCAGCTGCTCCAGCACGAGCAGCCAGGCCACGTCGTCGCGCTCGCGCGACGCCCCGCTCTCCAGGGTGGCGATCGCCTGGTGCTTGAGCCGGGTGTAGTCCTGCATCGCCCTGACGGTGTGACGGCGCTGCGACTGGATGACGGCCCGGATGTCGACGCCGGGGGCGCCGACCGCCATGGCGAGCTTGATGGCCAGCTCGTCGCGTGCCGGACTGGTGCGGTCGACGGGCTTCTCGAACCAGCTCCTGAGCTCCTCGCGGCCCGCCTCGGTGATCGCGTAGAGCGCGTGCCCGGCCTCGTCCTCGCCGCCCTGTTCCACCATGCCGTCGCGCTCCAGGCGGCTGAGCGTGGTGTAGACCTGGCCCACGTTGAGCGGCCAGGTGGAGCCGGTGCGCGACTCGAACTCCGTACGGAGCTGGGAGCCGTAGCGCGGCCCGTGTTCGAGGAGGGCGAGCAGCCCGTGGCGGATGGACATACTCAGTATGTATACCGAGTATGTCGAGCCCGGCAACCGTCGCCCGGAGGATCCGGAGCGTCCCTCTCAGGGGGGATCGACGGGGCGGGAAAGGATCAGCGGCGGCGCATCCGGAGTCCCAGGAAGCCGAGTCCCAGGCCCATCATGGCGAGCCCCACACCCAGGGTGAGAACGGGAAGCTGCCGGTCAGCGGCGGTCTCGGCGGAGGTTTCGGCAGCCCGCGCGGCGGGCTCGTACGCGTCGGCGGCCGGCGTACGGGAGGGCTCCCCGGGCACCGCGGCGTCCGTCTCCGGTACCTCGTCCCACGGCTCGTCCCCGTCGGGGGCGTCCGGCGCTGTTGCAGTTTTGGTACGTGACGGGTCTCCCGCGCCCGACTCCGTCCCCGACGGGTCCGTGGACGGCGACGCCGACGGCGACGGTGGCTGGGGCCGCCCCGGCCGCTCCCGCCCCGCCCCGGCCGGCCGCCCGGCGAGCGACGGCGACGTCGACGGCCCGCCCGGCACCTGGGCCGGGTGCAGCGCCCCGTCCGCGCCTCCGGGAAGCGTGGGGGACGTCTCAGCCGACGGAACCTCTGGCGAGGCGCCCGGACCGCTGGGTACCGGCGCGACCGGCGCCGGGACCGGGACCGGTGTGGCCGGCCGTGCCGCCGCGCTCCCGGCGGGGTTCAGCGGCCGGACGGCGGGCCGGCCCGCGCCCGGCGGCGTACCCGGGGGCGTGCTCTCGTCCGCGTACGCGGAGCCGACCGGCGCGACCGCCCAGACGAGCAGTATGAGGAACGCGCACCGCGACCGTGAGCCGAGTTTCGGAGTCACCGCGTGACCCCCTCCCGTGGCGAGCCACTTCGTACAGTGGCCTCAGCGTCACACGGGGCGGGGGCCCCGGCATCCCGGGCGGCCCCAGGGCCACCCGCAGGGGTTACGACGGCGGAATCCACCGACGGATGCACCGACGGATCCACTGACGGATCCACTGACGGATCCACCGACGGTCGGCCGCGCACTCGACCGACGCGAGCGGGCGAGCGGCCGCGCGATCAGCGTCCGCCGGTCACTGACCCGGGTCGCCCGTCGCGTCCCCGGTCACTGACCCGGGTCGCCCGTCGCGACCGTCAGCTCGAAGGTCTGGTTGCCCGGCACCACGGCGGTCCCCTCCGTCGGGAACTGCGAGATCACCTGGTCCTCGGCGTACTGCGGGTTGTCCACTTCCTTGACGCTGTACTTCCAGCCCGCCGCCTGGAGGCACGACTTGACCGACAGCACGTCCTTGTAGGTGAAGCTCGGCGCCTGCACCTTCTGCGGGTCGTCGCTGTCCTCCCGGGCGTCCGTGCACTCTTCCTTGTCGATGGTGCGGTTCCGCTCCGGCGGCTTGTGCCCCGCCTGGGCCTGCTCACCGGAGGCCGTGGCGCCGCCCGCCGCCGGGCTCGGGTCGTCCTCGCCGCCGCTGAGCGCGACCGCCGTGACGACGCCGCCGATGACGATGAGCGCCGCCACGACCGCGCCCACGACGACCGACGTGTTGCCGCCGCGCTTGCCGCCGCTGCCACCGGGGGCCGGGGCCGACTGCGGCGCGATCGTGTACGGCGGCGGAGTCGGCTGGTACGGCGCCGGGGCCGGGGTGTGCGCCTGCTGCGGGTAGCCGTAGCTCGGCGGCGCCGGGGTCGGCGCACCGTACGGGCCGGGAGCCGGGGTCGGAGCCGGGCCGGGGCCGGGCTGGTACGGGGTCTGGACGCTGTGCGGGCCGGGCGCCGGGGTGGTGTGGTCGACCGGCGGGAAGACCGCCGAGCCGACGCCCGCGCCACTGTTCACCGGCCCGCCACCGGCCACGATCACCGGCGCGCCGGTCTGACCGGCCGACAGCAGCCGCAGGCACTCGTCGCGCATGGCGGCAGCGCTCGGGAAGCGCTCGTTCGGGTTCTTCTTCAGCGCCCGCGCCACCAGCGCGTCCATCGCCGGCGTGACCGCTCGGTTGATGGAGGAGGGCGCGACCGGCTCCTCCTGCACGTGGGCGTACGCGATGGCCAGCGGCGAGTCGGCGTCGAACGGGATGCGGCCGGTCAGCAGCTGGAAGAGCATGATGCCGACCGAGTACAGGTCGGAGCGCGCGTCGACGCCGCGCCCCAGCGCCTGCTCCGGCGACAGGTACTGCGGCGTGCCGACCACCATGCCGGTCTGCGTCATCGAGGTGACGCCCGACTGCATGGCGCGCGCGATGCCGAAGTCCATCACCTTGACCACGCCGCGCTTGGTCATCATCACGTTGCCCGGCTTGATGTCCCGGTGGACCAGGCCCATCTCGTGGCTGGTCTCCAGGGCGGCGAGCACGTCGGCCGTGACCTTGAGCGCCTTGTCGGCCGGCATCGCGCCGTAACTCTGGATGTCGGACTGCAGGACGGACCCGAGGGGCTGGCCCTCGACGTACTCCATGACGATGTACGGCATGACCGAGCCGTCGAGCTCGTCCTCGCCCGTGTCGAACACCGAGACGATGTTGGTGTGCTGGAGCTTGGCGACGGCCTGCGCCTCGCGGCGGAACCGCTCGCGGAAGGACTGCTCGCGCCCCAGCTCCGTGTGCAGCGTCTTGATGGCGACCTGGCGGTCCAGGGCCGTGTCGTACGCCAGGTACACGGACGCCATGCCGCCTTCGCCGAGCAGATCGCGAAGCTGGTACCGGCCGCCCGCGACCGAGCCGCCCGCATAGCGGCCCCGTGCGCCGTCCTGGCTCATTCCTTGCTCCCCCGTGCGCGCGCGTGGCCGCGGTGATCCGGTTTTACGGGCCCAGTCTGCCCGAGGGCCGGGACACGTCAAGCCGGGTGCCCGTTCCGTGACCGTACGCACAAGAAGCGTCTCGGAAGCGTTACACGCCGGGGACGCAATTTGCACAGGTGTACGTGGAACCGATTGGATGGCCGGTCCATCCGGAACCGGCCCGGCGCGCGGAGGCTGTAGCGTGACGGGGCGTAGTACCCCTTAGGAACACGGCGGCACACCGCAGGCACACCCAGCACGCGGGCACAGAAACGACGGCGAGGACTGATGGCACCCGGATCCGAAGCAGGCGGCGGCGGAGGAGTGTCGGATGGCGGCGGAGTGTCGGACGGCGGAGCGCGCGACGCCCGGGCGGACGCGAGCGACTCGCCGGACCAGCGTGACGGGCGCGACCAGCAAGGCCACCGTGACCAGCGGGACCAGCGGGATGAGGACAGCGGGTCCCGCGGCGGCCGCGAGATCCGCGACGAGGCCTCCGACTGGGGCGTCGGCGGCCTCGTCGGTGACGGCCGCTACCGCCTGACCCACCGCCTCGGCCGCGGCGGCATGGCCGAGGTGTTCGCCGCCGAGGACGTACGCCTCGGGCGCACGGTCGCCGTCAAGCTGCTGCGCGCGGACCTCGCCGAGGACCCGGTCTCCAAGGCCCGCTTCACCCGCGAGGCGCAGTCCGTCGCCGGGCTGAACCACCACGCGATCGTCGCCGTGTACGACTCCGGCGAGGACGTCGTGGGCGGCCA
The DNA here is from genome assembly GCF_055571835.1 of Streptomyces sp. NPDC030862. Lineage (NCBI taxonomy): Bacteria > Bacillati > Actinomycetota > Actinomycetes > Kitasatosporales > Streptomycetaceae > Streptomyces > Streptomyces sp. NPDC030862. The sequence goes on from NZ_JBVIEN010000003.1 coordinate 370,278, forward strand.
GTCCGTCCCCTACATCGTGATGGAGCTGGTCGAGGGCCGCACCATCCGCGACCTGCTGCACACCGCCGAGGCGCCGCCGCCCGAGCAGGCGCTGATCATCGTCTCCGGCGTGCTGGAGGCGCTCGCGTACTCGCACCAGCACGGCATCGTGCACCGCGACATCAAGCCCGCGAACGTCATCATCACCCACAGCGGCGCCGTCAAGGTGATGGACTTCGGCATCGCCCGCGCCCTGCACGGGGCGTCCACCACCATGACGCAGACCGGCATGGTCATGGGCACCCCGCAGTACCTCTCGCCCGAGCAGGCGCTCGGCAAGGCCGTCGACCACCGCTCCGACCTGTACGCCACGGGCTGCCTGCTCTACGAGCTGCTCGCGCTGCGGCCTCCGTTCACCGGCGAGACACCGTTGTCCGTGGTGTACCAGCACGTCCAGGACATCCCGGTGCCGCCGTCGGAGGTCTCCGACGTGGCGCCGCCGGAGCTGGACGGGCTGGCCATGCGCGCGCTCGCCAAGGACCCGGACGACCGGTTCCAGAGCGCCGAGGAGATGCGCGGCCTGGTCCAGTACGGGCTGCAGATGCTCCAGCAGCAGGGCGGCCACTCCGGGACCTGGAACACCGGCCCCGTCGACACGCACGATGGCCTCCGCACCCCGGCCGGCGGCGTCGCCGCGACCTCGGTCATGGGCCACGCCGTCCACGGCGAGACCTCGCAGGGCCCGATACTGCCGCCGATGAACCCCGACGACGGGGCGTACGCGTACGGGTACGACGGCGGCCACGGCGGCAAGGGCGGCTCCGGCCGCGGCAAGCTGGTGCTGTTCGTCGCCCTCGCGCTCATCGCGATGGTCGCCGGTGCGGTGTACGCGCTCAACAAGGCCGAGACCCCCAAGGACAGCCAGGACACCAAGACGCCGAAGACGACCGCGCCCTCCACGCCCGGCAAGGACAGCAGCCCGTCGCCGAGCGACGACCCGACGGAGGAGACCCAGGAGCCCGACGGCTCCTCGGGCGGCGGCAACAACTGGAACGACAACCCGCCGTCGTACCGCCCGCCGACGGACTCGAAGACGGACGAGCCGTCACCGTCCGGCGGCACCCCCTCGTCCCCCGGCACGACCGACGGCGGTACGGACCAGGGGACGACGGACGGCGGCACGGACACCGGGGGTCAGACGGACGGCGGACAGACCGACGGCGGCCAGACGGACACCGGTGGTCAGACGGACGGCGGCCAGACGGACGTCGGTGGTCAGACGGACGGCGGTCAGACGGACGTCGGCGGTCAGACCGACGGCGGCAACACCGCCACCGGCGGCCAGGCGGACGGCGGCAACGCCACCACCACGGGCTCGACCACGCAGGGCCAGTAGCCGTCCGAGTGCGAGGGCGCGTTACGCCGTGAAGGCGTCGCGCACCGCCTCGTACTCCCGCGTCCACCACACCGCCAGGGCCGACGCCGCAGGAAACTGCGGGTCGGCCCTGCCGTCGTGCAGCTGGTAGCGCCAGCGCAGTATCCAGAAGTCGTTCAGCCGCTCCCACCACACCCGGTGCACCGCCGCCGCCAGCTCGGCCGCGTCGGCACCGGCCGCCCGCCGGTAGGCGCGCGCGTACGCCCGTACCTTGGCCAGCTCCAGTTCACCCGCCGGCTGGACGAAGAAGATGACGGCCGCCCGTACGGCCTCCTCGGCGCGCGGCTGGACGCCCAGGCGGTCCCAGTCGATGATCGCGGCGGGCTCCGCGCCCCGGTAGAGCAGGTTCAGCGGATGGAAGTCGCCGTGCACCCAGCCGCCCGCGTCGGCCCGCGGGGGGCGGCGGTGGGCGTGCTCGGCGAGGAGCCGGCGCCGTTCCAGCAGCCGGTGCTCGGCGAGCTCGTCGAAGGTGTCGCGGGGGCGGCGGGCGCGGGAGAGGGCCAGCAGCCGGTCGATGAGCCGGAAGGTGTCCTCCGGGTCGGCGCTGCGGTGCCCGTGGTCACGGTCCGGGTGCGGTTGCGGCTCCATCACCTGCTCCAGGCAGGTGTGGACGAGCCCGAGGAGCGCGCCGAGGCGCCGGGAGCCGGCCGTCGTCAGCTGGGCGCCGTCCCGGTGGCGGCCGTCGACCCACGGGTGGAGCGCGTAGCACCGGCCGCCGATCTCGGCGACGGTCCGGCCCTCGGTGTCCGCGAGCGGCGGGGCCACCGGGACGCCGAGGTGGTGCAGGCGCTGGGTGGCGCGGTGCTGGCGGACGATGGTGTCGCGGTCCGCGGTGGGGGCGTCGAGGTGCTGTTTCAGGAAGTACGCGCCGCGGGTGGTGGCGAGGCGGTAGCCGCGGTTGAGCAGGCCCTGGGTGACGGGGACGCAGGAGAGCGGCTCGCCGGGGCCGTCGTAGCGGCGCAGCAGCGCACTCAGGGGTGGGGCGGGGGGTGTTGCAGATGAGCGCGGCACTCCGCAGATGTTAGATCACGCAGCGTGGGGGGTGTGCACGGAGACGAACCTCGGCTCGACGCGCAGGTAGGCCGGGTCGAGGTGGTGCGGGGCCGGGCCGAAGAGGGCGAGCTCGCGGGGCGTGGGGTCGGCGAGGCGGGCGGTGCCGGTGACCTGGACGGACCACAGGACGTCGGCGCCGGAGCCCCAGTTGTCGGCGCCGTACGCGACGACGGTGCCGTGGCAGGCGCGGTGGTGGCCGAGGCGCCGGTCCATGCGCAGCACGACCTCGCCGTCGCCGCTCACGATGTGCCGCGCGGGCGCCACGGCGGGCATGGCCCGCAGGCTGGTCGCGATGCGGCCGTACGGCACGCGCCCGAGCAGCTCGATGGCGCGCGGTTCGTCGGTGAGGGGCATGGCTCCACCCTCGCGTGCCCCCGCGCCCCCGTAGAAGGGCCGCCCGGCCCGGCGGGGACGGGCCCTAAGTCCCGCGTGCGGCGCAGGGCTCAGCGGCGCTCGGTCTGGAGGCGGGCCACGTACGCGGCGGCCTGGCTGCGGCGCTCCATGCCCAGCTTGGAGAGCAGGCTGGAGACGTAGTTCTTGATGGTCTTCTCCGCCAGGTGCAGCCGCTCGCCGATCGCGCGGTTCGTCAGGCCCTCGCCGATGAGGTCGAGGATCCGGCGTTCCTGCTCCGTCAGGGAGGCGAGTCTCGCGTCGCCCTTCGGGGCGCCGTCGCGCAGGCGCTCCAGGACGCGGGCCGTGGCCACCGGGTCCAGCAGGGACTTGCCGGCGGCGACGTCGCGGACCGCCGTGAGGAGTTCGCTGCCGCGGATGGCCTTCAGGACGTACCCGGAGGCGCCCGCCATGATCGCGTCGAAGAGGGCCTCGTCGTCGGCGTACGACGTGAGCATCAGGCATTTCACGGAGTCGTCGTGGGAGCGGATCTCGCGGCAGACCTCGACGCCGCTGCCGTCCGGGAGGCGTACGTCGAGGATGGCGACGTCCGGACGCGTCGCCGGGATGCGGGAGAGGGCCTCCGCCGCCGTGCCGGCCTCGCCGACGACCTCGATGTCGGGTTCACCCGAGAGCAGCTCGTGCACGCCACGGCGTACGACTTCGTGGTCATCGAGCAGAAATACCGTGATTTTTCCGTCTTCGCGCACGGAATCAGTCTCACATACTCACTCTTCCCGTGCCCGGGGTCCGCGGGATAACGTGCCCGTGTTCCGGCGGCCCGCAAGGCTGTGACCAGTGCTCTTTTCGTTCCTCGCCCCCGCAATTCTCGATTTACTTGGAAATCCAAGCAAAATCGCAGGTCAAAGGGGGTTTCGCAGTAATGCGGCGCACTGGGTAACGTGCCTTTGACGGGGTGCTCGCCGGGGCACCTGTCACGCCTGTTCCCGGCCGAGGGCACCCACCCCGTGCGCGTACGTACGGAAACAGGCGGAGCCGACTGGCCTACCCGGCGGACCCCGGGGGCCGGACAGACGGAGGAGCACGCACGTGACCGTGGAAGGCACTGCCGCGCGCAAGCCGCGACGCAGCAGTAAGCGCACCAGCGCGAGCGGGACCAAGGCAGCCGGCGCCCAGGGCGGCGCCGAGCCCCAGCTCGTACAGCTGCTCGACCCCGAGGGCGAGCGCGTCCAGCACCCCGAGTACGACATCGACCTCAGCCCCGAGGAGCTCCGCGGTCTGTACCGCGACATGGTGCTGACCCGGCGCTTCGACGCGGAGGCCACCTCCCTCCAGCGCCAGGGCGAGCTGGGCCTGTGGGCCTCGCTGCTCGGCCAGGAGGCCGCCCAGATCGGCTCCGGCCGCGCGCTCCGCGACGACGACTACGTCTTCCCGACGTACCGTGAGCACGGCGTCGCCTGGTGCCGGGGGGTCGATCCGACCAATCTGCTCGGAATGTTCCGTGGCGTGAACCACGGCGGCTGGGACCCGAACAGCAACAATTTTCACCTGTACACGATCGTGATCGGGTCGCAAACGCTGCACGCCACCGGATACGCCATGGGCGTGGCGAAGGACGGCGCGGACAGCGCGGTCATCGCCTATTTCGGTGACGGCGCATCCAGCCAGGGTGACGTCGCCGAGGCCTTCACCTTCTCCGCGGTCTACAACGCCCCCGTCGTCTTCTTCTGCCAGAACAACCAGTGGGCGATCAGCGAGCCCACCGAGAAGCAGACCCGCGTCCCGCTCTACCAGCGCGCGCAGGGCTTCGGCTTCCCCGGCGTCCGCGTCGACGGCAACGACGTCCTCGCCTGCCTGGCCGTGACCCGGTCCGCCCTGGAGCGGGCGCGGCGCGGCGAGGGCCCGACGCTGGTCGAGGCGTTCACGTACCGCATGGGCGCGCATACCACCTCCGACGACCCGACCCGCTACCGCCACGACGACGAGCGGGCGGCCTGGGAGGCCAAGGACCCGATCCTGCGGCTGCGGACGTACCTGGAGAAGCAGGGGCACGCCGACGCCGCCTGGTTCGAGGAGCTGGAGGCGGAGAGCGAGGCGCTCGGCAAGCGCGTCCGCGAGGCGGTGCGGGCCATGCCCGACCCCGACCACCTGGCGATCTTCGAGAACGTGTACGCCGACGGGCACACGCTCGTCGATGAGGAGCGCGCGCAGTTCGCCGCCTACCAGGCGTCGTTCGCCGACGCGGATGGCGAGGTCAAGTAACCATGGCTGTACAGAAACTCCCGCTCGCGAAGGCGCTCAACGAGTCGCTGCGCACGGCGCTCGAGAACGACCCCAAGGTCCTCATCATGGGTGAGGACGTCGGCAAGCTCGGCGGCGTCTTCCGCGTGACCGACGGCCTCCAGAAGGACTTCGGCGAGGAGCGGGTCATCGACACCCCGCTCGCCGAGTCCGGCATCGTCGGCACGGCCATCGGCCTCGCGCTGCGCGGCTACCGGCCGGTCGTCGAGATCCAGTTCGACGGCTTCGTCTTCCCCGCGTACGACCAGATCGTCACGCAGCTCGCCAAGATGCACGCCCGCTCGCTGGGCAAGGTCAAGCTGCCGGTCGTCGTCCGCATCCCGTACGGCGGCGGCATCGGCGCCGTCGAGCACCACAGCGAGTCGCCCGAGTCGCTCTTCGCCCACGTCGCCGGGCTCAAGATCGTCACGCCGTCGAACTCCTCGGACGCCTACTGGATGCTCCAGCAGGCCATCCAGAGCGACGACCCGGTGATCTTCTTCGAGCCGAAGCGCCGCTACTGGGACAAGGGCGAGGTCGACACCGAGGCCATCCCGGGCGAGCTGCACCGCGCGCGCACGGTGCGCGAGGGCACCGACCTGACGCTGGCCGCGTACGGGCCGATGGTGAAGGTGTGCCTGGAGGCGGCCGCGGTCGCGGCGGAGGAGGGCCGGTCGGTCGAGGTGCTCGACCTGCGCTCGGTCTCGCCGCTCGACTTCGACAGCGTGCAGGCGTCCGTGGAGAAGACCGGGCGGCTGGTGGTCGTGCACGAGGCGCCGGTCTTCTTCGGCTCCGGTGCCGAGATCGCCGCGCGCATCACGGAGCGGTGCTTCTACCACCTGGAGGCGCCGGTCCTGCGGGTGGGCGGCTACCACGCGCCCTATCCGCCGGCCCGGCTCGAAGAGGAATACCTGCCGGGTCTCGACCGGGTGCTCGACGCCGTCGACCGCTCGCTCGCGTACTAGAGGAGGCCCGCTGTGATCCGCGAGTTCAAGATGCCGGACGTCGGCGAGGGCCTCACCGAGGCCGAGATCCTGAAGTGGTACGTCCAGCCCGGTGACACCGTCACCGACGGGCAGGTCGTCTGCGAGGTGGAGACCGCGAAGGCGGCGGTGGAGCTGCCGTGCCCGTACGACGGGGTGGTGCACGAGCTGCGCTTCCCGGAGGGCACGACGGTCGACGTCGGCGAGGTGATCATCTCGGTGGAGGTCGCCGGTGGCGCCGCCGCCGAGGAGCAGCCGCAGACCGCCCAGCCGGCGGCGGCGGAGCTCGCCGCGAAGGACGCGGCCGGTGCGGCCGGTGACGCCGACGCCGAGCCGCAGGGGCGCCAGCCCGTGCTGGTCGGGTACGGCGTCGCCGCGACGTCCACCAAGCGCCGCCCGCGCAAGCAGGCGCCCGGGGCCACGCCCCAGGAGCCCGCTGCCGCGGCCATCCAGGGCGAGCTGAACGGCCACGGCACACCATCGCCGGCCCCGGCCCCGGCCCCGGCCTTCCAGGAACCCGGGCCCCGGCCGCTGGCCAAGCCGCCGGTGCGCAAGCTGGCGAAGGACCTGGGGGTCGACCTGGCCACGGTCACCCCGACCGGGCCCGGCGGGACCGTCACCCGCGAGGACGTCCACGCGGCGGTCTCCCTGGCGGCCGCCTCGGTCGCCGCGCCCGCCGCCGTACCCGTACCGGCTCCCGCCGCGCAGCCGCAGCCGGAAGCTCCGGTGGCTCCCGAGGCCGGCCGGGAGACGCGCATCCCGATCAAGGGCGTGCGCAAGGCGACGGCCCAGGCGATGGTCGGCTCGGCCTTCACCGCGCCGCACGTCACCGAGTTCGTCACGGTCGACGTCACCCGCACCATGAGGCTCGTCGAGGAGCTCAAGTCCGACAAGGACATGGCCGGGCTCCGGGTGAACCCGCTGCTGCTCATCGCCAAGGCGCTCCTGGTCGCGATCAAGCGCAACCCGGAGATCAACGCCTCCTGGGACGAGGCCGCCCAGGAGATCGTGGTCAAGCACTACGTGAACCTCGGCATCGCGGCGGCCACGCCGCGCGGTCTGATCGTGCCGAACATCAAGGACGCGCACGCCAAGACCCTGCCGCAGCTGGCGGAGGCGCTCGGCGAGCTGGTGGCCACCGCCCGCGAGGGCAAGACCACCCCGGCGGCCATGCAGGGCGGCACCGTCACCATCACCAACGTCGGCGTCTTCGGCGTCGACACCGGTACGCCGATCCTGAACCCGGGCGAGTCCGCGATCCTCGCGGTCGGCGCGATCAAGCTCCAGCCCTGGGTCCACAAGGGCAAGGTGAAGCCCCGTCAGGTCACCACCCTCGCCCTCTCCTTCGACCACCGGCTGGTCGACGGCGAACTCGGCTCCAAGGTCCTGGCGGACGTCGCCGCGATCCTGGAGCAGCCGAAGCGGCTCATCACCTGGGCGTAGGCCCCCGCGCACGGCTCATGTGAGGCCCATGTGAGGCCCGTCCCATTTCCGGGGCGGGCCTCACGCTTGTACCCATCATGTATCTAAGCTGTACGCATGCCCCCAGCCCCTTCCGCGTCCCCTCCTGCCGCCGACCGCGTCTACACCCACGTCAAGCAAGCCGTCCTCGACCGCCGCTACCAGGGCGGCACTCTCCTCACCGAGGGCGAACTCGCCGAAGCCGTGGGGGTGTCCCGTACTCCCGTGCGGGAAGCGCTGCTCAAGCTGGAGATGGAAGGGCTGCTGAAGCTCTACCCCAAGAAGGGCGCCCTCGTCCTCGCCGTGTCGGCGCAGGAGATCGCGGACGTCGTCGAAACCCGGCTGCTGGTCGAGGAGTTCGCGGTCCGCAAGGCCGTACCGGCGTCACCGCGGCTGATCGAGCGGCTGGAGGAGCTGGTGGAGGAGCAGCGCCGCCGCGCCGAGGACGGCGACCTGGCGGCCGTCGCGCTGACGGACCGCACCTTCCACGCCGAGATCGTGGGCCACGCGGGCAACCAGATCCTCTCCCGCCTCTACGACCAACTGCGCGACCGGCAGCTGCGGATGGGCGTCGCCGTCATGGAGGCCCACCCCGACCGCATCGCCAAGAACATCGCGGAGCACGCCGAGATCCTCGCCGCCGTCCGCGACGGGGACGCCGAGCGCGCCGCGCAGTGCGTGCACCGCCACGTCAGCCGCGTCAAGGACCTGGTGCGGGGTGAGGAGCGGTGAGCCACGCCACTCCCGTGCCCGCCCTGCCGCACGATCCTCCGGGCGGCCGCCGCGCCGCCCTCGTCTGGGGCGTCGGCGTCTGCGTCTACCTGGTCGCCGTCATCTTCCGTACGTCCCTGGGCGTCGCGGGGCTGGACGCCGCCGACCGCTTCGGCATCAACGCCTCCGCCCTGTCCACCTTCTCCATCCTCCAGCTGCTCGTCTACGCGGGCATGCAGATACCCGTCGGCCTGATGGTCGACCGGCTCGGCACGAAGAAGGTCCTCACGCTCGGCGTGGTGCTGTTCACCGTCGGCCAGCTGGGCTTCGCCCTCTCGCCGTCGTACGGCATGGCGCTGGCCTCGCGCGCGCTGCTGGGCTGCGGCGACGCGATGACGTTCATCTCGGTGCTGCGGCTGGGCACGCGCTGGTTCCCCGCGCGGCGCGGGCCGCTGATCGCGCAGGTCGCCGGGCTCTTCGGGGTCGTCGGCAACCTCGTCTCGACGATCGTGATCGCGCGGACGCTGGACGGGCTGGGGTGGACGGCGACGTTCGCCGGCAGCTCGCTCGCCGGTGTGGTCGTCCTCGTCCTGCTCGTGCTGTTCCTGAAGGACCACCCCGAGGGGTACGAGCCGGAGCCCGTGCGCCACGCGGGCGCGGCGTTCGTCCGCCGCCAGATCGCGCGGTCGTGGCGCGAGCCCGGCACCCGGCTCGGCATGTGGGTGCACTTCACCACGCAGTTCCCGGCGATGGTGTTCCTGCTGCTGTGGGGCCTGCCGTTCCTCGTGGAGGAGCAGGGCCTCGCGCGGGGCACGGCCGGCGACATGCTGACGCTGACGGTGCTGGCCAACATGGTCTTCGGCATGACCTACGGCCAGATCATCGCCCGCCACCACGGCGCGCGCGTGCCGCTCGCGCTCGGCACGGTCGCGGCGACGGCGGTCGTGTGGGCGGCCACCCTCGCCTACCCGGGGGACCACGCCCCGATGTGGCTGCTGGCCACCCTCTGTGTCGTCCTCGGCGCGTGCGGGCCCGCCTCGATGATCGGCTTCGACTTCGCCCGGCCGGCCAACCCGCCGGAGCGGCAGGGCACGGCCTCCGGGATCGTCAACATGGGCGGGTTCACCGCCTCGATCACGACGCTGCTCGCCGTCGGCCTGCTGCTGGACGCGACCGGCGACGACTACCGGATCGCCTTCTCGTCGGTCTTCGCGCTCCAGGCGCTGGGCGTCACGCAGATCCTGCGCCTGCGGGCCCGTACGGCGCGGCGGGAGCGGGACCGGCTGGTCGCGAGCCGGGTGGAGACCGTGCACGTCCCCGCGGCGTAACGCGCTCCCGGCGCCTTACGGCGTTACGGCGAAGTGCGCGAGGATCGCGTCGGCCAGCTCCTGGTCGCCCTCGACCTTGATCCGGTCCGCCACGGCCGAGGGCCGCACGCGCCCGCACGCCAGGCGCATGTACGTCTCCCAGTCCGTCGCGATCGTCACGGCGGGCCCGAGGGACGGCGCGCCGTCGATCGTGCCGCGCCCCTCCGCGTCGACCCGTACCGTCCGCAGGAACTCGACCGGCCCGTGGATGTCGAAGACGACCGCGGTGTTCGGGGGCGCGCCCGCGTCCTTGGCGACGACCCGGGGCAGCACGTGCAGGAAGTTGTCGCGGGCGACGTACGCGCCGGGGGAGTCGAGGTTGCCGGGCTGCCCGAGCGCGGTGCGCAGGTCCTGCTCGTGGACCCAGACGTCGAAGGCGCGCATCCGGTAAGCGAGTTCCAGCGACTGCTGGGCGCCGAGGGGGGCGCGGATCAGGGTGTCGGGGGCGCGGTTCTCGTTGCGCAGCTGGCGGGCGCGGCGGATGAGGACGTACTCCAGTTCGGCCGTCATCTCCGGGGCGGTGTGGTGGCGCCGCGCGTCGACCTGCACCTCCATGTAGCGGGCGAAGTCGCCGCGCACGTGGAACAGGTCGCGGGGCAGGGAGTGGATCGGGCGCGGGTCGCCCAGCATCTCGCACTCCATGCCGATGACGTGCGACACGATGTCGCGCACCGACCAGCCCGGGCACGGTGTGGCGCGGTTCCACTCCCCCTCGGCGAGCGGCTGCACCAGCTCGGCTATCGCTTCGATGGAGTGGGTCCAGGCGTCGGCGTAGTTCTGGAGGCTGGGATGGACGGTCACGGGACCCCTCGGGCGGTTGGTACGCGGGCTGGGTGCTGTGCAGTTAAGTTACGCTGCCGCGAGGCACCCCGGCAGTGCTTTCGTGTGACGATCGTAGGCCGGAGTTGACGACTCGAATGCCAGGACGGTGGTAGTGTGCGCGCCTCGCTGATCCAGATCGCGGTAGACCCGGACGAATCGCCCCAAGCCCGTCGTACGCGCGTGGCGTCGCTCGTGGCCGGACAGCGCGGGGTCGCCGATCTCGTCGTCCTGCCGGAGCTGTGGCCCATCGGCGCCTTCGCGTACGAGTCGTTCGAGGCGGAGGCCGAGCCGGTGCCCGGCGGCCCGACGTACGAGGCGATGGCGAAGGCCGCGGCCGAGGCGGCGGTGTGGCTGCACGCCGGTTCCGTCGTGGAGCGCGGGCCCGACGGGCTCCTCTACAACACCTCGCTCGTCTTCTCCCCCTCCGGCGACCTCGCCGCGACGTACCGCAAGATCCACCGCTTCGGCTTCGACCAGGGCGAGGCCGTGCTGATGGCGGCAGGCTCCGAGCTCGTCACCGCCCCGGTGCCGGACTTCCCGCTGGGCGTCGCGACCTGCTACGACCTGCGCTTCCCCGAGCTGTTCCGGGGCCTGGTCGACGCGGGCGCGCTCGGGTTCGTCGTCGCGGCCGGCTGGCCCGCGCGCCGCCGTGACCACTGGACGCTGCTGGCCCGGGCGCGCGCCGTCGAGAACCAGGCGTACGTCCTCGCCTGCGGTACGGCCGGTACGCACGCGGGCGTCGAGCAGGCGGGCCACAGCATCGTCGTCGACCCGTGGGGCGAGGTCCTCGCGGAGGCGGGCCCGGGTGAGGAGACCCTGACGGTCGAGCTGGACCCGGAGAAGGTGGCCACCACGCGGGACCGGTTCCCGGCCCTGAAGGACCGCGTCCTGGGCCGCTGAGGACCCGCGGGGGAGCGGCTGGAACCGCCGCTCCGCGGGGGCGTGCGCGGATGGCACCCTTGAACCATGAACGACTCCGCTCGCGCCTCCGCGCCCCGCCGTGCCCGTGTCCGCGCCCCCGAGCTCGTCGGCAAGGGCGGCTGGCTCAACACGGGCGGCAAGGACCTGACCCTCGCCGATCTGCGCGGCCGCATCGTCATCCTCGACTTCTGGACGTTCTGCTGCATCAACTGCCTCCACGTCCTCGACGAGTTGCGCGAGCTGGAGGAGAAGCACCGCGACACGGTGGTGATCATCGGCGTCCACTCGCCGAAGTTCGTGCACGAGGCCGAGCACCAGGCCGTCGTCGACGCCGTCGAGCGGTACGGCGTGCACCACCCGGTCCTGGACGACCCGGAGCTGGCCACCTGGAAGCAGTACGCCGTACGGGCCTGGCCCACGCTGGTCGTCATCGACCCCGAGGGGTACGTCGTCGCCCAGCACGCGGGTGAGGGCCACGCCACGGCCCTGGAGCGGCTCGTGGCCGAGCTGGAGGCCGAGCACGAGGCCACGGGCACCCTGCGGCGCGGCGACGGCCCCTACGTACCGCCGGAGCCCGTCGCCACGCACCTGCGCTTCCCGGGCAAGGCGCTCCTGCTGGACGGCGGGAACTTCCTGGTCTCCGACACCACCCGCCACCAACTGGTCGAGCTGGCACCGGACGGCGAGAGCGTCGTACGCCGGTACGGCTCCGGCGAGCGCGGCTTCGCGGACGGCACGGCCGACCGGGCGCGCTTCAACGAGCCGCAGGGCCTCGCCCTCCTGCCCGAGGGCCGCGTCGTCGTCGCCGACACCGTCAACCACGCCCTGCGGCTCCTGGACCTCGCCGACGGTGAGGTCTCCACCCTCGCCGGCACCGGCGCGCAGTGGTGGCAGGGCTCCCCCACCTCCGGCCCGGCCCGCGAGGTGGCGCTCTCCTCCCCCTGGGACGTCGCCTGGTGGCAGGGCAGGGTGTGGATCGCCATGGCGGGCGTCCACCAGCTGTGGGCGTACGACCCCGAGCACGGCACCGTCTCCGTCGCCGCCGGGACCACCAACGAGGGCCTGGTCGACGGCCCGGCCGACGAAGCCTGGTTCGCCCAGCCGTCCGGGCTCGCGGCCGCCGGCGACCGCCTGTGGATCGCCGACTCGGAGACCAGCGCCCTGCGCTGGATCGACGCCGACGGCGCCGTCCACACGGCGGTCGGCACCGGTCTGTTCGACTTCGGCCACCGCGACGGCGCGGCCGGTCAGGCGCTGCTCCAGCACCCGCTGGGCGTCACCGCCCTGCCGGACGGCTCCGTCGCCGTCTCGGACACGTACAACCACGCCCTGCGCCGCTACGACCCTTCCTCCGGTGAGGTCACGACCCTCGCCACCGACCTGCGCGAGCCGAGCGACGCGGTGCTCGTCGGCGACGACATCGTGGTCGTCGAGTCGGCCCGGCACCGCCTGACCCGGCTGCGGCTCCCCGAGGAGGCCGTCCAGGTGGAGGCGGTGGCCCACCGCACGCAGCGCGAGGCGACCGAGGTCGCGCCCGGCACGCTGCGGCTGGACGTGGTCTTCCAGGCCCCGGCCGGCCAGAAGCTCGACGACCGGTACGGGCCCTCCACCCGGCTGTTGGTGTCGTCGACGCCGCCGGAGCTGCTCGCGTCCGGGGACGGCACGGGCACGGACCTGTTCCGGGAGCTCGCGCTGAACCCGGAGGTCACGGAAGGGGTCCTGCACGTGTCGGCGATGGCCGCCTCGTGCGACGACGACCCCGAGAACGAGTATCCGGCGTGCCACGTCCACCAGCAGGACTGGGGCGTCCCGGTGAAGGTCACGGCCGGGGGCGCCACGCGCCTGCCCCTGATCCTCGCGGGACTCGACGCGTAGGTCCCTCGTCAGAGCGGCGGGCGGCGGTCGTCGCGCGGGTCGACCATCGGGTCGACCACGGGGGAGACGACCGCCCTGCGGCGCCGGTAGATGCTGGTGAAGGTCGCGACACCGATGAGACCGACCGCCATCAGGATCAGCCCCACGAGATCGAGGTTGACGCTCTCGGCTTCCCAGTCGGTCGCGAAGGTGAGGATCGCACCCACCCCGATGAGGATGATGCAGCCACCCAGGCCCATGATTTCCCGCCTCCTCGTCAACACAACGTAGGCGTTCCGGGTACCCGGACCCGGAACGCCTACGCGGCAAGGGGCGGTGTCAGTCCGTCAGCCGTCAGCCGTCAGTCCGTCAGGAACGCGGTGAGCGCGTTGGCGAGCATGAACGGGTCGTCGGCGCCGCACAGTTCGCGGGCGCTGTGCATCGACAGGATGGCCACACCGATGTCGACCGTCTGGATGCCGTGGCGCGCGGCGGTGATCGGGCCGATGGTGGTGCCGCACGGCATGTCGTTGTTGGAGACGAACGACTGCCACGGCACGCCCGCCTTCTCGCACGCCGCCGCGAACACGGCCCGCCCGCTGCCGTCCGTGGCGTACCGCTGGTTGACGTTCACCTTGAGGAGGGGGCCGCCGTTGGCGCGCGGGTGGTGCGTTGGATCGTGGCGCTCCGCGTAGTTGGGGTGCACGGCGTGGCCCGTGTCGGACGACAGGCACACGGTGCCGGCGAAGGCACGCGCCCGGTCCTCGTAGCCGCCGCCCCGCGCGAAGACCGAACGCTCCAGGACCGTGCCGAGGAGGGGACCCTGGGCGCCGGTGTCGGACTCGGAGCCGTTCTCCTCGTGGTCGAAGCCGGCGAGGACGGGGATGTACGCCAGGCCGTCGCCCGCGGCGGCCGCGGCGGCGAGCGCGGCGGCGCCCGCGTGCACGGACAGCAGGTTGTCCATGCGGGGCCCGGCGAGCAGCTCGCGGTCCCGCCCGAGGTAGGCGGGCGCCTCCAGGGCGTGCACCATCAGGTCCCAGCCGGCCACGTCGTCGGCGGCCACGCCGGCCTCCTGGGCGACGAAGGCGATCAGGTCGCCGTCGCGGACGTCGTCGCCGAGGCCCCAGATGGGCTGCATGTGCCGCTGGCGGTCCAGCTTGAGGCCGTCGTTGGCCTGCCGGTCCAGGTGGATGGCGAGCTGCGGCACGCGCAGCAGCGGCCGGTCCACGTTGGCGAGGACGTGGCTGCCGTCGCGCAGGGTCAGCCGGCCGGCCAGACCCAGGTCGCGGTCGAGCCAGGTGTTGAGCAGCGTCCCGCCGTACGTCTCCACGGCGACCTGCCGCCAGCCGTGCGCGCCGGTGTCGGGGCGGGGCTTGACGCGCAGGTTGGGCGAGTCGGTGTGCGCGCCGATGATCCGGAAGGGGGTGTGCGGGGCGGCGCCCTCCGGTACGTACCAGGCGATGATCGCGCCACCGCGGATCACGTACTTGCCGCCGGTCGTCCCGTCCCAGGCGGCGGTCTCCTCCACCTGCTCGAAACCGGCCTTCTCCAGCCGTTCGGCGGTGTTCGCGACGGCGTGGTACGGGGACGGGGAGGACGCCAGGAAGGACATCAGGTCGTCGGTGTGGCCGCGGTCGAAGCGGGCGGGAGAGCTGGTCATGAGATCACCATACGGCGGGCACCCGGGCCGGGCCCGGGCGATTGCGAGGCCGATTGTCAGTGGTGGCTGCGACGATCGGAACGAGTCCACCGCAATGGACCGAACGCGACCGGAGGTGTCCTGGTGACCACGACGACGACCGGCTCCACCCGCACCCGTGCCCTTGCCGCCCTCGCCCCGCTCCCGGCGTGCGCCGCGTGCGCGGCCCCCGACGCGCAGTGGCGTGCCCAGCTCCTGATGCCGCTGTGCGCGGCGTGCGCCGACGCGGCGACGGGGACCCCGGAGCGGGACCCCGTGCGCCTCGGCGACCTCCTGCCGGTGACGGCGGCGGTGCTGATCGCGCGGGCGTCGATACGGGCCTCGGCGGCGTGACGGGCGCGGCGGGCGCGGCGGCGGGACGCGCGTCGGCGGCGTGACCGGTGCGGTCGGCGTGACCGGCGTGACCGGCGCGGTCGGGGCCGTCGGCGCCGTCGCGTCAAACGGGCGGCGGCCCGCCCCCGGGAACCTCGGGGAGCGGGCCGCCAGGACCAGGCCGCGTTGCTTGGGACTTAGAACGCGGACTCGTCCAGCTCCATCAGGGCGTTGTCGACGCCCTCGGCGATGGCGCGCTCGGTCGAGACGCCCGGCAGGACGTTGGCGGCGAAGAACTTCGCGGCCGCGATCTTGCCCTCGTAGAACGCCTTGTCCTTGGCGGACGCCGTCGGAAGCTTCTCGGCGGCGACGGCGGCACCGCGCAGCAGCAGGTAGCCGACGACCACGTCACCGGAGGCCATCAGGAGGCGGGTGGTGTTGAGACCGACCTTGTAGATGTTCTTGACGTCCTCGCCGGTGGCGGTGAGGTCGGTCAGCATCGTGCCGACGATCGCCTCCAGGTCGACGGCCGCCTTGGCGAGCGCGTCGCGCGCCGGGGCGAGGTCCTCGCCGCCGGTGCCGACGGCCAGGAACTTCTTGATCTCCTCGGCGAGCGCGTTCAGCGAGGCGCCCTGGTCACGGACGATCTTCCGGAAGAAGTAGTCCTGGCCCTGGATCGCCGTCGTGCCCTCGTACAGGGTGTCGATCTTGGCGTCGCGGATGTACTGCTCGATCGGGTACTCCTGGAGGTACCCGGAACCGCCGAAGGTCTGGAGCGACTGGGCGAGCTGCTCGTACGACTTCTCGGAGCCGTAGCCCTTCACGATCGGGAGGAGCAGGTCGTTCAGGCCGATGAGCGCCTTGGCGTCCTCGCCGGCCGCTTCCTTGACCTGGATCTCGTCCTGGATCGCGGCGGTGTACATGACGAGGGCGCGCATGCCCTCCGCGTACGCCTTCTGCGTCATCAGCGCGCGGCGCACGTCGGGGTGGTGCGTGATGGTGACCTTGGGCGCGGTCTTGTCCATGAAGTTCGCCAGGTCCGGGCCCTGCACGCGCTCCTTGGCGTACTCCAGCGCGTTCAGGTAGCCGGTGGAGAGGGTGGCGATCGCCTTCGTGCCGACCATCATGCGGGCGAACTCGATGATGCGGAACATCTGGCGGATGCCGTCGTGCTTGTCGCCGATCAGCCAGCCCTTGGCGGGGTGCTGGTCGCCGAAGGTCATCTCGCACGTGTTGGACGCCTTGAGGCCCATCTTGTGCTCGACGTTCGTCGCGTACACGCCGTTGCGCTCGCCCAGCTCGCCGGTCTCCCAGTCGAAGTGGAACTTCGGCACGAGGAAGAGGGACAGGCCCTTGGTGCCCGGGCCGTGGCCCTCGGGGCGCGCCAGCACGTAGTGGAGGATGTTCTCCGACATGTCGTGCTCACCGGACGTGATGAAGCGCTTCACGCCCTCGATGTGCCAGGAGCCGTCCTCCTGCTGGATCGCCTTGGTGCGCCCGGCGCCGACGTCCGAGCCCGCGTCGGGCTCGGTCAGCACCATGGTGGAGCCCCACTGCTTCTCGACGGCGATCGAGGCGATCTTCTTCTGCGCCTCGTTGCCCTCCTCGAAGAGGATGCCGGCGAAGGCCGGGCCGGAGGAGTACATCCAGATCGCCGGGTTCGAGCCGAGGATCAGCTCCGCGTACGCCCAGATCAGCGAGCGCGGCGAGGTCGTGCCGCCGATCTCCTCGGGCAGGCCCAGGCGCCAGTACTCGGAGTCCATGAAGGCCTTGTAGGACTTCTTGAAGGTCTCCGGGATCGGCGCGGTGTTCGTCTCCGGGTCGAACACCGGCGGGTTCCGGTCGGCGTCCGCGAAGGACTCGGCGAAGTCGTTCTCGGCGAGACGGCGCATCTCGTCGAGCACGCTCTTCGCGGTCTCGACGTCCATCTCCTCGAACGGACCGGTGCCGTAGACCTTGTCGCGCCCGAGGACCTCGAAGAGGTTGAACTCGATGTCGCGGAGATTCGACTTGTAGTGCCCCATGGCGACGGCTCCGTAAGGCTCGGGGAGGCGGAATCCTCGTACACGTACCAGCAAGTAGCTACGATGATGCTACCCGTCGGTAATAAGAGCAACCCCTATCGGGCGATCTGTGACGAGCGACGCGCCCCGGGACCCCCTCAGGCGTCGTCGCCCCACCCCTGCGCCTCCGCGTAGGCGTCCGCGTGCTCCGCCGACCAGCGGCCCAGGGCGCGGATGGGCTCCAGCAGGGTCACGCCCAGGGGCGTGAGGGCGTACTCCACGCGGGGCGGTGACTCGGCGTACTCGTGGCGCTCCACCAGCGCGTGGCCCTCCAGGCGCCGGAGCGTCTCCGTGAGGACCTTGGCGCTGATGCCGCCGATCGTCGTGCGCAGCTCGCGCGGTCGGCGCGGGCCGTCGGCGAGGGCGTAGAGGACGACCGCGTTCCAGGTGTGGGCCAGCAGGTCGAAGCCGAGGCGGGCGCGGCAGTCGGCGAGCCGGTCGTCCATGAAGTCCCCTCCGTAGCAGGCGGCTTGGGCACCGGATGGTTACCGATGGGCCGCCTAGCGTAAGCCGACATGAACATGCGCATCGGCATCCTCGGCAACGGAAACATGGCGGAGGCCCTCGGCACCCACTGGGTGCGCGCGGGCCACCGCGTACGCATCGGCGGGCGCACCCCCGACAGGGCGGCGGAACTGGCGCGCCGCATCGGCGCCGAAGGGGCGGGCACCCTCGCGGACGTCGCCGCGTTCGGCGACGCGACGCTGCTGGCCGTCCCCTACGGCAGCGCCCTCGACGTCGTGGCGGCGACGGGCACCGCCCTGCGGGGCCGGGTGCTCATCGACTGCACCAACCCCGTCGGCCCCGGCTTCCTGCTCACCACCGACGGCGGCCCCTCCGCCGCGCAGCGCATCGCGGAGGCCTCCGGCGCCCGCGTCGTGAAGGCGTTCAACCACTGCGCGGACGCGGTGTGGCGCCTCGCCCCGCCCGCCGTACCGCTGTGCGGCGACGACGAAGAGGCCCTGGAGACCGTACGCACCCTCGTACGCGACATCGGCGGCGAGCCGCTCGACGCGGGCGGGCTGGAGCGCGCCGGGCTGCTGGAGGCGACCACCGCCTTCCTCATCGGGCTCTGGCTGTCCGGACAGGACCCGCGCGCGATGCTGCCGGCGCCGCCGACGGCTGTCTGAAACCGTGCCCGGGGCGGGTGGTGGGCCCACGAGGCCGCTTCGTACTCAGTACCCTGGTGGCCATGTACGGCTACGACCAGAACCAGGGCGCCCAGCAGCAGTACGCCCCGCCCCAGCAGGGGTACGCGCAGCAGCCGCCGCTGTACCCCGAGCCGTCGCCGCCCTCGCTCGCCGACGCCGTGCGGGCGTTCACCACCGGATCGCTGTCCGCCGAGGACTTCCAGCAGATCTTCGCCACCTCGAAGGTCTACTGCCCGCGCGGTGACAACCCCGGCTTCCTCGCACTGCACAACACCCAGCAGCCGGTCATCCCGATGTTCACCTCGCTGAAGGAGCTGCGGCGGTACGCGGGCAAGGAGTCCAAGTACTTCGTGATCACCGGCGCCGAGGTGATCGACCTGCTGCCCACCGGGTACGGCTTCGTCCTCGACATGGAGGGCGACCACCGGATCGTCTTCGACGCCAAGGCCGTCGAGCAGATGGTCGACTTCGCGATGCGGCGGATGTACGGCTAGGACCCGTTGGGACCCGTCCCAGGGGCCGGGGAGTTCTCCGACCTGAGGATGAGGAACCGGCCTCGCTGCGCCGCATAGCGTTCCGCGTATGCAGCAGATGAGTGAGTTCCGCATGGCCCAGAAGATCACCGCGCTCGTGAACCGCTATGTGATCACGGCCCCCGACGGTGACCAGGTCGTCGCCTTCGCCGAGCAGAAGCGGATGAAGCTCAAGGAGGAGGTCACCCTCTGGACCGGCGAGGACCGCTCCGAGGTGCTCGCCCGCTTCAAGGCCCAGAGCATCGTCGACTTCGGCGCCACGTACGACGTGACCGGCGCCGACGGCACCCCCATCGGCAGCTTCCGCAAGGACGGCAAGGCCTCGCTGCTGCGGTCCACCTGGCACCTGACCCAGGGCGAGGAGCCGCCCGTGACCGGCAAGGAGCGGAGCCAGGGGATCGCGCTGGCCCGCCGTGCCGTACAGCTGGCGGACGCGGTCCTGCCGATTCCGGTGCCGATTCCGTTCGTGTTCCACTTCGACTTCGCCCGGGAGGACGGCAGCCCCGTCATGTCGGTCGAGCGGAAGTGGGGACTCCGCGACCGGTACGCGATACGCGTCGAGGACCCGTCGCTCGACCGGCGGCTCGCCCTGTGCCTGACCGTCGCCCTGGACGCCCTCCAGTCGCGCTGAGCGGACGCGCTCCGGGTGCGTAAATGCAGGTGACCGGCCGTCGGCGGGGCACTTAGGGTGCCGGGCATGACAACTGCTCTCCGCCTGGAGAAGATCACCCCCGACAACGTCCTCGACGCGTGCAAGCTCACCGTCCGCCCGGACCAGGAGCGCTTCGTCGCCCCGGTCGCGCGGTCGCTGGCCGAGGCGTACGCCAGGCCCGACACCGCCTGGCCCCGGCTGGTCTTCGACGGTGACCGGCTCGTGGGCTTCGTGATGGCCTTCTTCGACATCAGCTTCGCCCCCGAGTGCGAGGACCCGCGCCCGCGCTCCGGTCTGTGGCGGCTGGCCATCGCCGCCGGTGAGCAGGGCAAGGGGTACGGCCGCTTCGCGGTCGAGGCGGTCTGCGAGGAGATCCGCAGGCGCGGCGGCACGCGCGTGACGGTGACGTGGGTGCCGGGGGCGGACGGGCCGGAGGAGTTCTACCTGCGGCTCGGCTTCCAGCCGACCGGCGAGAAGGCGGAGGACGAGATCATCGGCGAACTGGACCTCTGAGCGACCGGTCCCCCGCTCCCTCACCGCCGCCCCCGCCGGCCCTCCGGGTAGGACGGCGGCTTCCTGGCCCGGCTCCCGCCCCCGCCGGCCTGCCTCAGTCGGTCGGCGGCAAGAGCCTCAGAGCCTCAGCACCTCCAGGTACCCCACCTGTACGTCCACGCAGGCGAGGTCCCCGGACGCCGTGCGGCCCAGCCAGACGGCGTAGGTGCCGTCCCCGCCGGTCGCGAACGCCAGCAGGTCGGCTGCCGTCGCCTCGTCCGACGTACGCATGAGGAACATCGAGTCCTTGCTCCCCGAGAGGTCCTCTCCGGCGGTCTCGTCGTTCTCGAACAGGGCCCGGGCGTAGAGCCCCTTCAGCCGCTCCCAGGCGGCGCCGTCCGCGAAGCACCCCGTCGCGCTGTCGGTGCCGAAGCCGTACGCCCCGCCGTCCGGGAGCAGCCGGGGGTCGTGGTCCTCGCCGAGGGCCATCTCCCACCGCACCGGCGGCTCGTCGCTCAGGCGGAGCCGTACGGCCGGAAGGTCGGTCGCGGTGACCCGGCGGCCCGCGAACTCGGAGTCGTAGGCGTACGAGAACCGGGCCGTCTCCAGCGTGTACGTGCCCGGTGGTACCGGGATCGCGAACTCCGGGCCGCCGGAGTTGTCGGGGGCGTCGACGGCCAGGACGCCGCTGGGTATCCGGATCTCCAGGCTCCGGTCCGGTTCCAGCACCGTCATCTCGCCGTAGTAGCTCGCGGTCAGGCGCGTACCGGGCCGGAACAGCGCGCCGCGGTCGCCGTAGCCGCCGGGGCGCGGCGGGCGCCACTCCTCCCGCGGCTCGTCGCCCGCGGCGGGCACCTCCGCGTCGCGGAGCTCCACCGGGCCCAGGTGCGGCGAGAACAGCGGCCACTCCCCGAAGGCCGGCCGCGCCAGCCACCGCTCCTCCTCCGCGAGGTCCGGCGTCGTCACGAGGAGGCCGCCGCCCGGCCCGGGCCGGTGGCGCTCCAGGGACCCCCGCCCGTCGGGGAAGAGCTCCAGCGTCGTGGAGGCGCAGCGGTCGTCGAACTCCGGGGTGCCGGCGTCGGCGTACACCCAGTGCCGCGTGAGGCGGTGGAGCAGCCTGTCCCCGTCGAGCAGCCGCATGTCCAGGTGGTGCGTACGGCGGCCCTCGGCGTCGTACACCCACACGCCCGCGTAGTGGTCGCGCCAGGACACCAGCCGGACCTCCAGCGGCGCCTCGCGGCCCGGTGTCCGGAGCGCCACGGCGTACGGCAGCCCGGCGCCGTCCCGCGCGAGCGCCGCCTCCCGGCTCAGGGGCCGTACCAGCGCGCGGGCCGCCAGGTCCCAGCCCTCGCCGTACGCCACGTCGACGACGACCGTCTGCGTCTCGTTCTCCATGCGACGGATGATCGCAGCCGCCACTGACAACGGGGACGGCACGGGGGAATGACGGAGCGCGGGGCCGTGTTCCCATGGCAAGAAGTTCAGTCTTCAACTAAACTGGACGCAGCCCCACCCCGAGGAGGACGCCATGCCTGCCGTGACCGCCGAGAACCCGCTCGCCCTGCCGCGCGTCACCGCACCGGCCCAGGCCCCGGCGCGGCCCGTGCTGGCCGTGACCACCGCGCCCAGCGGCTTCGAAGGGGAGGGCTTCCCGGTGCGGCGCGCGTTCGCCGGGATCGACTACCGGTACCTCGACCCGTTCATCATGATGGACCAGATGGGCGAGGTGGAGTACGCGCCCGGCGAGCCCAAGGGCACCCCCTGGCACCCGCACCGCGGCTTCGAGACCGTCACGTACCTCCTCGACGGCACCTTCGTCCACCAGGACTCCAACGGGGGCGGCGGTACCATCACCAACGGCGACACCCAGTGGATGACCGCCGGGTCCGGGCTGCTGCACATCGAGGCGCCGCCGGAGCAGCTCGTCATGTCCGGCGGCCTCTTCCACGGGCTCCAGCTGTGGGTGAACCTGCCCGCCAAGGACAAGATGAAGGACCCCCGCTACCAGGACATCCGCGGCGGCCAGGTCCAGCTCCTCGCCTCGCCCGACGGCGGCGCCCTGCTGCGCGTCATCGCCGGTGAGCTCGACGGGCACCAGGGCCCCGGCATCACGCACACGCCCATCACCATGGTCCACGCCACCCTGCGCCCCGGCGCCGAGGTCATCCTGCCCTGGCGCGAGGACTTCAACGGCCTCGCGTACGTCCTCGCCGGGCGCGGCTCCGTCGGGCACGAGCGGCGGCCCGTCCACATGGGGCAGACCGCCGTCTTCGGCGACGGGGGCTCGCTGACCGTGCGCGCCGACGTGCGGCAGGACGGCCACACCCCCGACCTGGAGGTCGTCCTCCTCGGCGGGCGGCCCATCCGGGAGCCCATGGCGCACTACGGGCCGTTCGTGATGAACACCCGCGCCGAGCTCCAGCAGGCCTTCGAGGACTTCCAGGCCGGCCGCCTCGGCCGCATCCCCGCCGTCCACGGCATGAAGCCCGGCGGCCTCCAGGGCAGCTGACGCCGCGTCACCCGGCCGGGGCCCGTCCACGGGCGGCCCCCGGCCGGGCGTGGTGCGCTGGGGGGCGTGCACACCCTGCTGCCCGAGCCCGTCCGGCGCCTCGCCGCCTGGTGCGTCGTCATCCTGCTCCTGACCGGCGTCGCCGCCGTCGGCGTCTGGCTGTGCGTCACCTTCCAGACCGCCGTGACCCCGGTCCTGCTCGCCCTCCTCGGCGCGGCGCTCCTCGGGCCGCTCCACCGGCGGCTCCTCGCCATGAAGGTGCAGCGGTCGCTGGCCGCCGGGCTGACCTGCGCCGCCGTCGTGGCCGTGGTCGGCGGCGCGACGTACGTCGTCGCCCGGGTGCTCATCGACACCGGCGACCAGATCCTCGCCTCGCTGCGGCGCGCCGCGGACGGCCTCGCCCCGCACTTCGGCGCGGCCGGCACCTCGCTCGGCGACCTCGCCGCCAACGCACGCGAGCTGCTCGGGAAATTCGGCGGTACAGCGGCCTCCGGAGTGATCAGCGGGCTCAGCGTGGTCGGCGAGGTGATCGCGATGACCGTCCTCGCCCTGCTCCTGGTCTTCTTCTTCCTCCGCGACTCCGGACGCGCGATGGCGGCGCTGCGCTCGCTCGCGCCGCGCCACAGCGCCGACCACGTCGAGGCCATGGCCCGCCGCGCCTTCGGCGCCATGGAGGGGTTCATGCGGGGCACGACGTTCATCGCGCTGATCGACGCGGTGCTCATCACCATCGGCATGCTGATCCTGCGCGTGCCCGGCGCCCTCGGCCTCGGCGCGCTCGTCTTCGTCGGCGCGTACATCCCGTACCTCGGCGCCTTCATCTCCGGCGCCGTCGCCATCCTCGTCGCACTCGCCGACCGGGGCTGGGTTATCGCGCTGTGGGCGGTCGGCGTCGTCCTCGCCGTACAGCTGCTGGAGGGGCACGTACTCCAGCCGGTGATCCAGTCCCGCACGGTACAGATGCACCCGGCCGTCGTCATGCTGGCCATCACGGCGGGCGCGTCGGTCGCCGGCATCCTCGGCATGCTCCTGGCGGTGCCGCTGACGGCGGCGGCCTTCGGGGTGCTCGGCGAACTGCGCAGGCGGTACGCGAGCGGCCACGCCGGAGGCGCGGGCGGGGGCGGGGGTGGTTACGCGGGGGGCGCGGGCGGCCGCGCGGGCGGTTACGCCGGGGGCGCGGGCGAGGGCGGGTCCTCCGCGTCGTAGAACGCCTCGAGCACCGCCGACTCCACCGCCTCGCCAGGCCCAGCCGACTCCCCAGACTTCACCGACCCCCCAGGCCCCACCGACTCGCCAGGCCGCGCGGGTCCCGCCCACGCCTCAGGCCCCGCCCCCTCCCGGATCTCGAACCAGATCGACTTGCCCTCGCCCCGCGGGTCCACGCCCCAGGACTGCGCCAGCATCTCCATCAGCAGCAGGCCCCGGCCCGACGAGGCCATCTCGCCCGGGCGCCGCTTGTGCGGCAGCTCGTCGCTCGCGTCCGCGACCTCGACGCGCAGCAGGCGCGCCCCGCGTTCGCCCGTCGCCTCGGCGACCAGCAGCGCGTCGCCGTCCGTGTGGACGAGGACGTTCGTCAGCATCTCCGAGACCATCAGGACCGCCGCGTCCACCTGCTCGGGGTCCGCCCAGTCGTGCAGCAGCTCCCGCAGCTGCTGCCGCCCCGCCGCGATGCGCTCCGGCTCCGCCTGGGCGACGGTCAGCGCGGTGCGGCGGACCGGCACCCGCTGCGCCGCGCCCCCCGGCGTACGCGACAGCAGCAGCACCGCGATGTCGTCCTCGCGCCGGTCGGCGAACGGCCCCGTGGTGTAGTGCGAGCCGGGCCCGTGCACCGCCTGGACCAGGCAGTCGGCCAGCACCTCCAGCCCGTCGGCGGCATCGTGCTGTTCCAGCAGCTTGCGGATCCGGACCCAGCCCGACTCCAGGTCGTGCCCGCCGGTCTCCAGCAGCCCGTCCGTGCAGATCATCAGCGTCTCGCCGGGCTCCAGCGTGAGGCGCGTCGTCGGGTAGTCGGTGTCCGGGACGATGCCGAGCGGCAGGCCGCCCGCGGTGGGCCGCTGCACCACCGTCCCGTCGGCCATCCGGATCGCCGGGTCGGGGTGCCCGGCCCGCGCGATGTCCACCGTGCCCGTCGCCGGGTCGACCTCCAGGTACAGGCAGGTCGCGAAGCGCCCGCCGTGGTCCCCCTCGGCGCTGTCGGTGATCCCGTACAGGAAGCGGGAGGCGCGCGACAGCACCGCGTCCGGCCGGTGGCCCTCGGAGGCGTACGCGCGCAGGGCTATCCGGAGCTGCCCCATCAGGCCGGCGGCCCGTACGTCGTGCCCCTGTACGTCGCCGATGACGAGAGCGGTACGCCCGGCCGGCAGCTGGATCACGTCGTACCAGTCGCCGCCGACCTGGAGGCCGCCCCCCGTGGGCACGTACCGCGCTGCCACCTCCATGCCGGGGATCGCCGGGCCGAGCACCGGCATCATCGTGCGCTGGAGGCCCAGCGACAGCTCGCGTTCCGACTCCGCGACCCCCGCGCGCGCGAGCGCCTGCGCCAGCATCCGCGCCACGGTCGTCAGCACGGACCGCTCGTCGGGCGTGAAGGCGACCCGGTGCTTGAACGCCGCCATCCAGGCACCCATCGTGCGCCCCGCGACGATCAGCGGCAGGAAGGCCCAGGACTCCCTGCCGAAACGCTGCGCCAGGGGCCAGGTGGCCGGGAAGCGGTCGCGGTACTCCTCCGGCGACGGCAGGTAGATCGCCCGCCCGGACCGTACGACCTCGGCCGCCGGGTAGTCCGTCTCCAGCGGCATGTCCGTGAAGGGGCCGTCGTCGCCCGCGTTGTGCCCGTGGTGACCGATGATCGTCAGCCGGTCGCCCGCCACCCCGAAGACCGCGAGGCCGTCCGGCGAGAAGCCGGGCATCGACAGCGACGCCGCCACCCGCAGCACCTCCGCCGTGGACCGCGCCTCCGCCAGCGCCCGCCCCGCGTCCAGCAGGAACGCCTCGCGCGAGCGGCGCCAGTCGCCGGTGACGGGGGTGCGGGCGGCGGTGCCGGCCGGCGGCTCCGCGACCTCCTGGAGCGTGCCGACGAGGTGGTAGTCGGTGCCGTCGATGAAGGGCCGGGAGCGGCTGCGTACGGTACGGAGCACCCGGCCGGTCTCGTCCACGATCCGCAGACGCGCCTCGGCGAGGGTGCCCTCGGCGACGGCGAGGTTCACGATGCCGTCGATCTCGTTCCAGTCGACGGGGTGGAAGCGGGAGCGTACGGCGGCCTCCGTCAGCTCCGCCGGCTCGGCGGGCAGCCCGAGCAGCCGGGCCGCCTCCGCGTCGAGCGTGACGATCCCGGTCGCGTTGTCCCAGCGCCACAGGCCGGTCGCGATCGCGGCCAGGACGTCCTCGGTGCGCATTGACCCACTCTAAGAAGACGGGCAGACCGCCCGCCACCGGCGATCTCGGAAACCTCGCCGAGGCGCGGCCGGTACCCTTGACGCGTCGAGCCCTATCCCTATCCCGAGACTGGATGAACGACGATGCATCGGTACAGGTCCCACACCTGCGGCGAGCTCCGCGCCTCTGACGTCGGTACCGACGTCCGGCTGAGCGGCTGGCTGCACAATCGGCGCGACCTGGGCGGCATCCTCTTCATCGATCTGCGCGACCACTACGGCATCACGCAGCTGGTCGCCCGGCCCGGCACCGCCGCGTACGAGGCGCTGGACAAGCAGACGAAGGAGTCCGTCGTCCGCGTCGACGGCAAGGTCGTCTCGCGCGGCACCGAGAACGTCAACCCCGACCTGCCGACCGGCGAGATCGAGGTCGAGGTCGCCGAGGTCGAGGTGCTGGGCGCCTCCGCCCCGCTGCCGTTCACGATCAACGCGGACGACGGCGTGAACGAGGAGCGCCGCCTGGAGTACCGCTTCCTCGACCTGCGCCGCGAGCGCATGCACCGCAACATCATGCTGCGGTCCGCCGTGATCGCCGCCATTCGCTCCAAGATGGTGGCGCTCGGCTTCAACGAGATGGCGACGCCGATCCTCACCGCGACCTCCCCCGAGGGCGCCCGTGACTTCGTCGTGCCGTCCCGCCTGAACCCGGGCAAGTTCTACGCGCTGCCGCAGGCGCCGCAGCAGTTCAAGCAGCTGCTGATGATCTCCGGCTTCGACCGCTACTTCCAGATCGCGCCCTGCTTCCGCGACGAGGACGCGCGCGCGGACCGCTCGCCGGGCGAGTTCTACCAGCTCGACGTCGAGATGAGCTTCGTCGAGCAGGAGGACGTCTTCCAGCCGATCGAGAAGCTCATGACCGAGCTCTTCGAGGAGTTCGGCGGCGGCCGCCCCGTCACGTCCCCCTTCCCGCGGATCCCGTTCCGCGAGGCGATGCTGAAGTACGGCAACGACAAGCCGGACCTGCGCGCCCAGCTGGAGCTCGTCGACATCACGGACGTCTTCGCCGACTCCGAGTTCAAGGCGTTCGCGGGCAAGCACGTGCGCGCGCTGCCGGTGCCGGACGTCGCGTCGCAGACCCGCAAGTTCTTCGACGGCCTCGGCGACTTCGCGGTCGAGCACGGCGCGAAGGGCCTGGCCTGGATCCGCGTCGGCGAGGACATGTCGTTCACGGGCCCGATCGCCAAGTTCCTCACCGAGGACAACGTCAAGACGCTGACCGAGCGCCTCTCCCTGGCCCCGGGCCACGCGGTCTTCTTCGGCGCCGGCGAGTTCGACGAGGTCTCCAAGATCATGGGCGCGGTCCGCGTCGAGGCCGCGAAGCGCGCCGGCCACTTCGAGGAGAACGTCTTCCGCTTCTGCTGGATCGTCGACTTCCCGATGTACGAGAAGGACGAGGAGACCGGCAAGATCGACTTCTCCCACAACCCCTTCTCGATGCCCCAGGGCGGCATGAAGGATCTGGAGGAGAAGGACCCGCTGGACATCCTGGCCTGGCAGTACGACATCGTCTGCAACGGCGTGGAGCTCTCCTCCGGCGCGATCCGGAACCACGAGCCCGAGATCATGCTGAAGGCCTTCGAGATCGCGGGCTACGACCGCGACACCGTCGAGCACGAGTTCGCGGGCATGCTCCGCGCCCTCCGCTTCGGCGCCCCGCCGCACGGCGGCATCGCCCCGGGCGTGGACCGCATCGTCATGCTCCTGGCGGATGAGCCGAACATCCGCGAGACGATCGCCTTCCCGCTGAACGGCAACGCCCAGGACCTGATGATGGGCGCCCCGACGGAGCTGGACGAGTCCCGCCTCCGCGAGCTGAACATCGCGCTCCGCAAGCCGGTGGCCCCGAAGTCGGCGGAGTCCCGCCCGGTGACCGAGTCGGTCCACCCGGACGCGGCGCGGTAAGCGACACGAGGCACTGACGAAGGGCCCGGAACCGTACACACGGTTCCGGGCCCTTTCGTACGGAGGCCTTCAGGCCGATCCGCCATGCCGCCGGCCGCGGATCGGGGTCATTCCCCGTCTGCCCCTCGCGTCGTCTCCCGGACGAGGCTGCGGATCCTCTCCCGCAGCTCGCTGTCCGTCAGGTCGCCGGCTTCCCTGAGTTCAGGGTCGGGCGTGTAGTCCTCGAGCACCATGAACACGTGATCCAGGAGCTCGGCCAGGTCCCCGGTGGCCCGTTCGCCCTGGGAACGCGCTGCCCTCCGGGCTTCCCACCACCCGTCTGCGAACTGCGCCGCGGTGCATGTGCCCTGAGTGAAGCTGCTGAGCAGTGACACGAGTCGAGCCGAAGCAGTGCCCGGTGGGACATGACCCGGGTGCGACCACGCTCTGTGGGCGGGCGGGTAGGTGGCGGCGATCTCCCGCAGATACGGCCACCGCTCCTCGACCGTCCGTGCGTATCGCCCGAAACGTGCCCGTGCCGCATCGACCCCTTCAGCCACCGCGGCGTTCAGGAACGCCTCGGTCCCGGCGATCAGCGTGTATCCCGGCGCGGGAAACAGCACGGCTCCTTGCAGGTCCGGCGTGTACAGAAGCGCAGGTGGCACCACACCGACGAGGCCCGCCTCGCTGGCCCGACGGGGCACCGCCGTGGCCGAGGTGCTGTGGCTGACGGCCGCAGTCGGGGCGTCGAGGACGTGCTGCGTACCCACAGCCCGGCACCCCGCTTCGATGCGGCGCACCACGGCGGCGTCAAGGCGCGCGCTCGCGGGGACCGGAGCCACGTTCTTGCCGGACAGCCATGCCGGCGCGAAGCCTCCGTCCGGTCCGAGCAAGGGACCTTCCTGCTCGGGCCGGCTCTCATAGGGAGGTGGTGTCACCACAAGAACCCCTTGTGAATTATTCCTTCGAACTGCTGATCACTCAGGCGATAAGCGGACCAGAACGTCCCATCTGTGTGGAGCATGACCATCTTCTGTGAAGACGGATCGATGAAGCCGACAGCTTGTCCCTGATTTCGGTAATTATATCGATAGATCTTCGTGTCGGAAGAGGTCATGTGCTGCCGCATGCTCTCTTCGAACCTCTGCAGGTTGGCCTTGTTCAGGTTCCCAGGGATATCCAAAAAGTCACCAGCGTGGGCGTGGAATTTCTTGCTCATAACCTTCTGACTTGAGAAGTCTGCTTTTTGCTCCCACCTGCCCTTGGCGTCCTTTGGGCATGGGGATAGACCCAGGGGGTCGGACCACGTGTGAGGGTTTTCGACGTATGCCGCCGGGTTCGGCGCCGGGGCCAGGCCCAGTGGGTCCTGGGTGAGGTAACGAGCCGACTCCGAGTCGTAGTAGCGGAAGTGGTTGTAGTGGAGTGCCGATTCAGGGTCGAAATACTGGCCTGGGAAGCGGAGGGGGGTGTACGCCGTGGCGTCGCGGTTCCACGTCGTCGTGCCCCAGAGGGTTGATCGGGTGCACCACGCCACGTCCCCCGATTCGTCGACGAGTTCCGTAGGCGTGCCGATGAGGTCGGTGACGATGGCGAAGAAGCGCTCGTCGTCCGTGTCCGTGCGGCGTTCCGTCTGGGACAGGGGGCGCAGGCCTGCGTGGTCCCAGGTGAGGGTGACGTGGTCGGTCGTCTGCTCGCAGAGGGTCGTGCCGTCCCAGGTGAAGTGGACCGTTTCCACAGCTGAACGCTTGGATATGCGGCGGCCCAAGGGGTCGTACGCGTAGCGCCAGACCGTCCCGTCCGGTGTCGTCACCGACGTCAGCCGGTCTTCCGCGTCCCACTCGTAGCGCCAGGTGTCCGGCTTGCGGGAGAGACGCGTCTTCTGGCGCAGGATGATACGGCCCTGTGCGTCGTGCTCGTAGCGGATGGAGCCCGCGCGGGTGAGGAGGGTACCTGTGTAGGCGCGGGCGCCCGTGGCCTCCTGGCCGGGGTGGGAGGCGGGCCACGAGGCCTCCGTCTGGTTGCCCGCCTCGTCGTAGGCGTACCGCTCCGTCCAGCCCTCCGCGTGGACGGCGGTGACCCGGCCGGTCACGTCGACGTCGAAGGTGCGGGTGCCGGAGAGCTGGTCCTGGATGCCGATCAGGTTGCCGTCCGCGCGGTAGGTGTAGGCGCGGCGTTGGACGGTGCGGCCTGCTCCGGTGACGTGCTGGTCGGTGAGACGACCCAGTGAGTCGAATGCGTGGGTCAGCGTGACCGTGTCGCCGATGTGGCGGGCGAGTTCCCGGCCGATCGCGTCGTGTTCGAAGGTGAGGGTGCGGCCGGCCGTGGTCAGCTCTGTACGGCGGCCTGCCGCGTCGTAGGTCCAGGTGCTGACGGCGCCGCTGGGGGTCCGGCGGCTCGTACGGCGGCTCAGGGTGTCGTAGCCGAACTCCATCCGGGCCCCGTTGACGGTCTCGGACCGGAGGCGGCCGTACTTGTCGCGCAGGCGTGTCAGCGTCGCGTCCGGGCCGGTGGCCATGGCGAGCTCGTCGAAGACGTCGTACTCGAAGGTCGTGACGGCCCCCGCCGCGTCCTTGCGTACGACCTGTCCCAGCGCGTTGCGCTCGTACCGCACCGTCTGCCCCACGCCGTTGGTCCGGGCGATGAGGCGGCCCGCCGCATCGTGCGCGTAGGAGAGTGTGCGGTCGTCGAAGTCGCGCTCGGAGACGAGGCGCCCAGCGGGGTCGTACGTGTACGTCCAGCGCAGCCCCTGCGGGTTGACGACCTCGGTCAGCCGCAGGTTGGAGTCGTGGAGGAATGCGTAGCGGGCCCCATTGGGTTCGGTCCGGGCCGCCAGCAGGTCGAAGTCCGTGTAGTCGAAGCGGGTGACGGCACCCATGGGGTCCGTGTGGGTGAGGCAGTTCCCTTCTCCGTCGTACGTCCAGGACTGCTCGCTGCCATCCGGGTCGATGCGCCGGGCCAACCGGCCCTCGACCGTCCACGCCAGGCGGGTCGTCGCACCGAGCGGGTCGATGATGGTGACGGTCCGGCCGAGTGCGTCGCGCTCGTAGCGCGTCGTGGCTCCCAGCGGGTCGGTGACCTCTATGGGTAGCCCTGCAGCGTTGCGGCGTACGACAGTCGAGTGTCCGAGGGCGTCGGTCACCTGGGTCAGGTCGCCCGCTTCGTCGTACGAGAACCGGGTTGTGGCGCCGGTGGCGTCGGTGACGGAGGTGCGGTTTCCACGCTCGTCGTAGGTGAGGCGTGTCACCGTGCCGTCCGTGCCTCGCACGCGCTGCGGAAGCCCGCGCTCGTTGCGGTCCAGGGTCAGCCGTCTGCCGTCCGGGCGGACGGCTTCGATCAGCCGGCCCGCGTCGTCGTAGGTGTATCGCGTGACATGGCCGACCGGGTCGGTGCGGGAGAGCAGCCGGTTGTAGCGGTCGTACTCGAAGCGGGTGACCGCTCCCGTCGCGTCGATTTCACCGACTATCTGGACACGGTCGTTGACGAGGTAGCGCGTGGTGTTGCCCAGGCCGTCGGTGATCGTGTGCGACCGCAGTCCGGTCTCAGGGTCCGTGTCGTCCCAGGTGAAGCGGGACTCCATGCGGCCGTTGGGGGCGGTTTGGTACACACAGCGGTGCTGGCCGTCGTAGACGTAGTCGAAGTGACCGCCGTTGGTGTCCGTCCACGAGGTGATCCGGCCGTGTTCGTCGCAGCCGAAGCGGAGAGGGCGGCCGGAGGAGTTGACGACCTCGGTGAGGTGGCCGCCGGTGTAGCCGTAGCGGCGGATCTCCTGGTCGGTGCCGTCGGCTGCGGCGCCCGCGAGGTGCAGGGCGGTGACGCGGCCCTCGGCGGTGGTGAGCTTGAGGTGGTAGCCACCGTGGTGGACGATCGCCGTCGGGGTACCGGCCTGGTCGTACTCGAAGGAAGTCCAGCGGCCGTTGCGGTCGTCGATCTGGGCGAGGAGCGCCACGTCCGCACTGTGGTCGGCGAAGCGCCAGATCCGGCCCGTTTCCGGGTCGGTAACCGTGTAACCGTCCTGGTCGCGGTCCAGCGGTAGGCGGGCACCATGGGTCGGCATGACCGGCACACCGGGGGCCGGATGCGGGTAGGCCAGCAGACTGCCGTCCTCGCGGACGAAGATCAGGCCTTCGGAGTCGATCTCCAGACGCTGGTCGATGGTCGACGCCCACGCCGGCCCGAACCAGCGGCCCGCTCGGTACGACGACTCGAAGGTACGGCTGAACACAAGGGGCAGAGAGCCCGGCAGGGAAATGTCGGTCTGCGGCAGGACCATCCGGCCGGTGGCCATGTCGATGGGGTCTCCATCGCAGACCTTGTCGTTACAGTTTCGACCATTGCCTTCCGGGTCGTCACGGTGACCTTCACGCCCCTTGCCTCCCCCCGCGGCGCCGTCAAGGTGCTTGAGCCGCGCGATGGTCTTGATGGCGCCTGCCCCCTTGGTGGGCATGGCCAGTTCGAAGAGCAGCCGGCCGCCGAACTCGCTGGGGTCCTTCTTGGCGGATTCCCAGGCACTCTTCAGGGCTCGGTCGGGGTGGGCGGCCGTGGAGACCAGGCCGGCCAGGGTCATGTTGAGGTTCTTGTAGTACTCGGCCGGGTGTGTCCGGTTGTACGGATCGAGTGGGTAGACGCCCCGGATGAAGTTGAGCGTGCCGGCTCCCGCTTTCACGAAGCCGCCGGCCATGTGGGTGAGCTCGGTCGACGTGGAAACGGTGTAGTCCATCAGGTCGGCCTTTGCCCGGTTCAGGCCGGTGGGCACGTCCGGCGCGTGTGCCAGTGCGGAGGCCATGGCCGCTTTCGCAGTTTCGGCCGCGTCGTTGCGCTGCCGACGCGCACGCGTGAGAGCCTCTTGGGCGTCGTCGCGCTTCGCCTGCCCGGGGTCGGTGAACGGGCCGGGCTTTTCAGGAGGGTTCGGCTGGTCAAGCGCCTGGTTGTAGGCGTCGACCTTCTTGTTGTACGCGTCGACCGCGGCCTGGGAGGCCGCCTGGCCCTCCTTGTACAGGGCGATGGCCCTCTTCGCCTCGCCCTGCGCCCAGGTGACCACCTCGGCGTACGTCCTGAGCGCCTTGGCCGCGTCCTCGCAGGCATCGGCGGCGTGCAGCCAGTCGGGCGGCAGCAGCGCGAACTTCTCCCGGAAGGCCTCGGCCGCCTCCCCCTTCCACTCGCCGGTGTCCAGCCGCTTCATGCCCTGGGCGACCAGGTCGAAAGCCCTGCGGAAATCGACGAGATCCTTCACGGTCTTGCTGATCTGGGCCGGGTTGCCGTGGATGAGCTCGTTGGCCTCCTCGGTCTCACCCAGCTGGAGCTCACCGATCTCCGCGCCCAAGGACGACGCGGTGCGGTCGCCCATGTCCCGGACCGCGTCCGCGAGCTCGGCGGAACCCGTTCTTTCGATCAGGTCACCCGCCATCTCGGAGCCCTTGTCGACCGCCTGCCCGAGCTTCTCCTTCCCCCACTCGGCCATGTCCCCGACGCGGTCGTAACCGGCGTCGGCGACCTTGCCCCACACGTCCCAGCTCGACATCAGCGCCCCCGCTACTTACTGTCGCGTCCGCTCGACCGCTTCCTGCGACGGATCCAGGGCCTCGCGGGCCTTCGCATCCGCGTACTCACGTTCCTCCGCGGAGATCGCGCCGTACCGCTCCATGGAGTGCATCTGCGCGTTCAGCACGTCATAACGCGTGTCCCGCCACAGCTGCTCCGTCTCCGCCTGCGCCCGTTCCATCGACTCGGCGCTGTAATCGGCGTTGTCCGTGGGGAGCTGCGACTTGATCTCGTCCCAGTCCTTGGCCGCCACCTCGTCCTCCGACAGGTGGGGATTGCCATTGACCGAATTCACCGCGATCTTGATCGTGTCTTTGATGTACCGGTCCTGCTCCTGGAGCCCACCGGCCGCCACGCCCACCGCTGCCGCGAAGTTGGTCCCCTTCTGCAGCAGAGTGCGCACGCCCCAGCCCCAGCGCTCGCAGAACGTCTTGAACTCCGCGGCAAGACCCGAGTGACCCATGTCCATGGCCGACAGGGCCAGATCGTCGAAGCCGTGCCCCGCCGTGGCCTCACCGATCCCACCGTGCTCCTTGAGCTCGCCGTGGGCCTTGTCGATACCGGACTTGATCAGCTGTAAGGCGGCCGGCGACATCGCCAGATTCGGCCCGTCACCACTCATTGCGTCCCCCCGAGGTCCACAGCCGCCGATTCCGGCACGACACCGGCCACCGGCGGGAAGAGCATCCCGTCATCACTGCCCGCATCAAGGGCCACACCCGCCGGTACACCCAGCGCGGGCACCATCACATCCAGCAACCGCGCACCCAGAACGGTCCGGAACTCCCACGCCCGGTCCGCCTCCCCCCGAGCACGAGCGAACCGCTCCAGCGTCCCCTCATTCGAAAACGCGCAAATCCAGCGGACACCCCCCTGCTCGGCCGTCCACAGCGACCCGTACGGGTCAACCGGCACCAACACCGCCGTACGCCGGAACTCACCCAACAGCACGGCGAACTCCCGCTCGACGGAAGTTGATTGCTCGTACGGCCCAGGCGAAGCGCCCAATGCCCCCGCCAAGTCGGCCAGTCGTGTGCGCTGTTGAGAACGCGCGCCTTCCTGCTGTTCCCCCTCGACCCCCATGGGGGCGATCATCCCACGATCAGATTTTCGATTGCAACGTTACTTTACGGTTCATCCATGGGGGAGGGGGTGAAGCCGTCGGGACGGGTGAGGCCCGCGAGGGAGAGGGCGTCGGATACGGCCGGCCAGGAGTCGGGGTCCGGGTGGTAGCCCGTGGACTGGTGGGTGAGGGACGTGGCCGTCCAGCCGTCGCCGTCGTGGGTGAAGGGCTCGGCGAGGTCGTCGGGTGTCTGCTCGGAGGCCCAGGCGGCGAAGTCCCCCGGCGTGCGGATCGCCCGGCCCTCGGTGCCGGGGCGCACGGCGGCCCGGATCGCGGGGTCGCCGACGTACCCGTAGAGGCGTGGTCCGGTCGGCGAGATGGCGGTGGTGTGGCGCAGGCGCGGGACCGCGTCGCCGGAGAAGGTGACCTTGGCCGAATGGGCCGTGTCCAGCGCCTCGACGCGGCGGCTGTACCGCTGGATCGCCGTGACGGTCAGGCGGCCGTCCTCGAAGGTCTGGCCCACGCGTACGGGGCCCGACCAGCACCGTACGACGCACACCGGGCCATCCACCGAGTAGATCTCCAGCTGGGGTACGGCGAGGCCGCCGGCTCCGGGTGGGAGCGCGGCGGCATCGGCGTCGGTGTGCATGGGGCGGGTCAGGCCTTCTTCGGGTCCTCCAGGCGGGGGAAGAGCACCGCGCCCTTCGTGACCGTCGCGCCGGCGGGCAGCTGCCCCCACGTGGCGGCGTCCTGGACGCGCTGGTCGGCCAGGGCGCCCAGGGCGGGCTCGGCGCCCAGGGAGTCCCACAGCTTGGCCGAGGTGTCCGGCATCACCGGGTTCAGCAGGACCGCGACCGCGCGCAGGGCCTCCGCGGCGGTGTAGAGGATCGTCGCCAGGCGGGCCCGGCCCTCCTCGCTGTCGTCCTTGGCCACCTTCCACGGCTCCTGCTCCGTGATGTAGCCGTTGACCTGCTTCACGAAGTCGAAGATCGCCAGGATGCCGCCCTGGAAGTCCAGCTCCTCGCCGATCTTCCGGTCCGCCTCCGTGACCGCCGTGGCCAGGCCCGCCTGGACGGCCTCCTCCGCCGCTCCGGACGCGGTCGCGGCGGGCAGGGCGCCCTCGAAGTACTTGCCGACCATCGCCGCCACGCGCGAGGCGAGGTTGCCGTAGTCGTTCGCCAGCTCGGAGGTGTAGCGGGCGGTGAAGTCCTCCCACGAGAACGACCCGTCGCTGCCGAACGCGATCGCCCGCAGGAAGTACCAGCGGTACGCGTCCACACCGAAGTGCGAGGTCAGGTCCTGCGGCTTGATGCCCGTCAGGTTCGACTTCGACATCTTCTCGCCGCCGACCATCAGCCAGCCGTTCGCCGCGACCTTGCCCGGCACCGGCAGTCCCTGTGCCATCAGCATCGCGGGCCAGATCACCGCGTGGAAGCGCAGGATGTCCTTGCCGACCAGGTGCACGTTCGCCGGGAACGTCTCGTCGAACTTCGCCGGGTTCTCGTTGTAGCCGACCGCCGTGGCGTAATTCAGCAGCGCGTCGACCCACACGTAGATGACGTGCTTCTCGTCCCACGGGATCGGAATGCCCCAGTCGAACGTCGACCGCGAGATGGAAAGGTCCTGAAGGCCCTGCTTCACGAAGTTCACGACCTCGTTGCGGGCCGACTCCGGCTGGATGAAACCGGGGTTCTTCTCGTAGAAGTCGAGCAGCTTCGGGCCGTACTCGCTCAGCTTGAAGAAGTAGTTCTCCTCCTTGAGGATCTCCACCGGCTTCTTGTGGATCGGACACAGCTTCGTGCCGTCCTCCGCCTCGATGAGATCGCCGGGGAGCTTGTACTCCTCACAGCCCACGCAGTACGGGCCCTCGTACCCGCCCTTGTAGATCTCGCCCTTGTCGTACAGGTCCTGCACGAATTCCTGGACGCGGTCCGTGTGCCGCTTCTCCGTGGTGCGGATGAAGTCGTCGTTCGCGATCTCCAGGTGCTCCCAGAGGGGCTTCCACGCCTCCTCGACGAGCTTGTCGCACCACTCCTGCGGAGTGACGTTGTTCGCGTCGGCCGTGCGCATGATCTTCTGACCGTGCTCGTCCGTGCCGGTGAGGTACCACACCTTCTCGCCACGCTGACGGTGCCAGCGGGTGAGCACGTCGCCTGCGACGGTCGTATAGGCGTGGCCCAGGTGAGGAGCGTCGTTGACGTAGTAAATGGGGGTCGTGACGTAGTACGCCTTCGTCCCCTGCTTCTCGGATCCAGTGGCCGCCATGGTCGAAATCCTATCCGCCGCCGCGCGCTGCCCTCACCTTCGTTTCAAGGGGGGAGACGGCCGGGCCCCGGCCGTCTCCCCCCTCGGGCGTACGTCGTCGGTCAGACCGACCAGTCCGCGAGGAGCTCGCGGTAGAACGTCGCGTGCGGGACCTCCCGGGGCTCCGGGCCCGCGTGGAAGAAGCCCGCGTTCTCCGCCTGCAGCTTGCGCAGGTAGTCGAACGCCTTCGCGTCCTTCTCCCCGAACGCCACGAACCGCCACTGGATGCCGCCCGCGCGAGCCGCCGCGTCCGCCAGCGCCTGCGTCGCCGCCGTCTTCGACTCCGGCGCGCCGTCCGTCTGGAAGATCACCAGCGCCGGGCGGTCGGCCGCGCCGGACTTCTCGTGCAGCGAGAGCACCTCCGCGATCGCCCGGTCGTAGTTGGTCCGGCCCATGCGGCCGAGGCTGTCGTGCAGGGCCTCGATCTTGCCGTCGACGTCGTCCAGGGTCACCTCGCCGGTGCCGTCGATCTCCGTCGAGAAGAACACCACCGGGACGGTGGCGTCCTTGTCCTCGTCCAGGTGCGCGGCGAGCGCGAGCGCCTGCTCGGCGAGGTGCTGGGCGCTGCCGTCCTTGTAGTACGGGCGCATCGACCCGGACCGGTCCAGCACCAGATACACGCCGGCCCGCGCGCCGGTGAGGCCGCGCTTCTTGAGTACGGAGCCGGCGGCCTTGTACGCGTCCACGACCGCGCCCTGGGGCGCCCGTGCCTTGACGCGGGCGAGCGTGTGCGCGGGCTTGCCGGCGGGCGCCGTCGGCTGCTCTTCGGCGGGCTCCGCCGATGCGGCCGCGGCCGCGGGCGTGGGCGTGGTGTCGTCGGTGCTGTCGTCGCTGTCGGTGCCGTCCTCGCTCTCGGCGGGGGCCGGCGCTTCGGCGACGGGCTCCGGCTGCGCCTCCGGCTCGGGCTCCGGCTGGGGCGCGGGGGCCTCGGCGGCAGGAGCTGCCTCTGGCTCTGCCTCGACCTCGACCTCGGCCTCGGGCTCCGGCTGGGCCTCGGCGGCCTCGGGCTTGGCCTCCGGCTCCGGGGCCTCCGCAGCGGCGGCCACCTCCGGCTCCGGGGTCTCGGCGGCCACGACCTCGGCCTCCGGCTCCGGCTGGGCCTCGGCGGCCTCGGGGGCCGCGGCCTTGGTCTCCGGCTCCGGGACCTCGGCGGCAGGCGCAGCGTCCGCCTCTGGGGCCTTCGCAGCGTCCGCCTCCGGGGCCTCCGCAGGCTTGGGTACCCCGGCCGCCTCGGGTGAGGGCTCAGGCGCCTCGGGCGTCCCCGGCGCCGACGTGGACGACGCGTCCCGCGCCGGGGGGATCGTCGTGCGGCGCGGGCGAGGCGCGTCGAAGGCGGCGGCCACCAGGTCCGCTGCCGCCTGTTCCGCGGAGGACGACTCCGCCGGAGAAGGCGCCGCCGAAGACGACTCCGCCGGAGAAGGCGCCGCCGAAGACGACTCCGCCGAAGAGGGCGCCGCGGACGAGGGCGCCGCAGGGGAAGACACCGCAGGGGCCGATTCCGCGGGGGAAGCAGGTGACTGCGACGGAACCGTCGTCGTCGGGGGCACCGCCCGTTCCGTCTGGGGCGGGACGGAGGGGGCCGTGGCCGCCGACTCGTTACGCTCCGCACGGTCGCGTCCAAACACCTTGCGCAGCAAGCTCCGAATGCCCATGGGCGAGGCCTTTCGCATGTTGGGTGCCGTGTATGTCCGTACTGCCGGAATCATCCCCGGCCGGGGCGGACACGTAAGGTTAGCCGCCCCGTGTGGCGCCGAAAGGCAAGGGGCAATCGCGTCAACCCCGCCCCCGACGCCCTCGATTCATGCATCGTTCATCTTGTCGCCGCCGCGCTGCTCATATCCGCACTTAGCGTCACGCCGGACGGAATTCGCGAAACGAGGAAGAGGAACGAAGTGCGCAGACTGCTGCCGCTGCTGAGCACCCACTCGCACGGGGGCGGTCGGTCCGCCCTCACCTGCCGCTACCGCTGCGGTGACGCCTGCTTCCACGAGGTGCCGAACACCAGCGACAACGAGTACGTCGGCGACGTCATAGCCGGCGCCCTCTCGCGCCGGTCGATGATGCGGGCCACCGCCGCCGTGACCGTCGCCGCCACCGCGGGCGGCGCCCTCGCCGTACAGGGCGGACAGGAGGCGGTCGCCGCCACCCCGGCGGTCCCTGCCGCCGGGAAGAGCGCGGGCAAGAGCGCGGGCGCCCGCGGGCTCCGCTTCGCCCCCGTCGCGCCCAACACGGACGACAAGGTCACCGTCCCCGACGGCTACGCCCAGAGCGTCGTCATCCGCTGGGGCGAGCCCATCCTGCGCGGCGCGCCCGCCTTCGACGCCGACAAGCAGTCCGCGAAGGCGCAGGCCGGGCAGTTCGGGTACAACAACGACTTCCTGTCGCTGCTGCCCCTGAAGGGCGAGTACGGGCGCCAGGTGATGGTCGCCAACCACGAGTACACGGACGAAGTCCTGATGTTCAAGGGGTACGACCCCGAGAACCCGACCCGTGAGCAGGTCGAGATCGCCTGGGCCGCGCACGGGCTGTCCGTGGTCGTCGTGCAGGAGGAGCACCGCTCCGGCCGGCTCACGCCCGTGACCCGCCACCCGCTCAACCGCCGCCTCACCGCCACCAGCGCGTTCGAGCTCACCGGTCCGGCGGCGGGCGGCGACCTGCTCAAGACCAGTGCCGACCCGGCCGGCCGTACGGTCCTGGGCACCCTCAACAACTGCGCCGGCGGCACCACCCCCTGGGGCACCACGCTCCACGGCGAGGAGAATTTCAACCAGTACTTCGCCCACGGCTCGTCCCCGACCGACAAGCGGTACGGCATCGGTTCCGGCGCCACCGAGCGCAAGTGGGAGCGGTTCGACAAGCGCTTCGACGTCAAGCAGGAGCCCAACGAGCCGCACCGCTTCGGCTGGGTCGTCGAGCTCGACCCGTACGACCCCGACTCCACGCCCCGCAAGCGCACCGCGCTCGGCCGCTTCAAGCACGAGGCCGCCCAGCCGCGCCTGACGGCCGACGGCCGGCCGGTCGTCTACATGGGCGACGACGAGCGGTTCGACTACTTCTACAAGTTCGTCTCGTCGAAGCGGATGATGAAGGGCACCTCGCGCCGCGCCCGCGAGCACAACCTGACGCTGCTCGACGAGGGCACGCTGTACGTCGCCAAGCTCACCGGCGACTCCCCGGGCGACGTCGACGGCACCGGCAAGCTGCCGAACGACGGCGAGTTCGACGGCAGCGGTCAGTGGATCCCCCTCGCGACGGGCACGACCAGCCACGTCCCCGGCATGACCGCCGAGGAGGTGTACGTCTTCACCCGCGTCGCCGCCGACAAGGTGGGCGCCACCAAGATGGACCGCCCCGAGGACGTCGAGCCGTCCCCGCGCACCGGCCGCGTCTACGTCGCGCTGACGAACAACAAGGACCGCGGCGCGGCCGGCAAGGCCGGTGCCGACGAGGCCAACCCGCGCAACACCAACAAGCACGGCCACGTGCTGGAGCTCGCCGAGCACTGGGACGACCCGGCCTCCGACGGCTTCGCGTGGCGGCTGTTCCTCGTCGCGGGCGACCCGGAGGACCCGGCGACGTACTTCGCGGGCTACCCCAAGGAGAAGGTCAGCCCCATATCCTGCCCCGACAACGTCGCCTTCGACCCGTACGGCAACCTGTGGATCTCCACCGACGGCAACCAGCTCGGGTCGCACGACGGCCTGTTCGCCGTCGCCACGCAGGGCGAGCGGCGTGGTGAGCTGAAGCAGTTCCTGACCGTGCCGACCGGCGCCGAGACGTGCGGGCCGGTCATCCAGGAGCGGCGCGTGCTCGTCGCCGTCCAGCACCCGGGCGAGGTCGACGGCGCGTCCGTCGAGAAGCCCGCCTCCGCCTGGCCGGACGGACCCGGGAAGCTCGTCCGCCCGGCGGTCGTCGCCGTGTACCGCAAGGACGGCCGGAACATCGGCGTCTGACGCGTCTGACCCACGGGGGGTCACGAGGTGGTGCGGGCCGTCCCCCCGCGCCACCTCGTGTACTGCTGCGCCGGGTCGCCCGTGTACGCCCACGGCATCCACGACGCCCGCGCCCCCAGCAGCCCGAACAGCTCCCCGTACACCTCCGGCAGGCCCGCGTGGCAGGCGGCGTGCGTCAGGAAGTTGAGCGGCTCGACCTCCTCCGGCCGGACCGGCCCGGGCGCGCGGCCGCCGATCCAGCGGTCCCGCGTGCGCCGCACCTCCGTGGCCGCCAGCTCGTGCTTCCAGTGCTGGTCGAAGCCGCGCACCGGGCCCCGGCCGTGCCCGCTCTCGACGACGTACCGGTACTCCTCCACCCGCGCGATCTGCACCAGGACCGGCAGCGGCGAGCCGGGCGGCGCCGCGCCCGCCGCGTCCCGCGCGAAGTCGTACATCGCGCCGTGGGTGCCGTGCCACCGCGCCGACCAGTAGCGCAGCAGCTGGACGTGGCCCTCCAGGTTGTACGGGTCGCGGCGCCGCAACTCGTCCCACCAGCCGCGCAGTTCACGGCGACCGACACCGCCCTCGTACAGCCGCGCCACCGTCAGCAGCGACACCCACGGCATCGGGTCGGCGGGCCGCGCGTCCGCCGCGGTCAGGCAGGCGAGGACCGTGGCGTCGAGGCGCGCCCGGTCCACCGCGGCGCCCGGGCCGGGCGGCGTGCCCGCCGCGATCGCGGTGGTGAAGACCCGTACGACCTCGGTCGCGGCCCGCAGCACCGCCGCGTCCGGGTGGTCTGGCTCGGCCGCCCGCCACGCCTCCACCACCGTGGAGTCGGCCGCCGCGTGGGCCAGCATCCGCAGCCGCAGGGTGCGCCGGGCCCGGTCCCCGTCCGATGCGGCCAGCAGGTCGCGTACGCCCTGCCAGCGGCCGATGACGATGTCGTGCCGGGCGGCGGTCAGCGCCCGGTCCCCGAAGTCCGGGTCGAAGTCGGGCGTGAAGCGGGCCGAACGGCGGTGGGCCGACCGCCGGCGGGCGGCCGCCATCAGAAGTCCGTCGCCAGCGGCTCGCCCGCGCCGCCGCGCCGTTGCCCCGGAACACCGCCGTACGGTTCCGCCGCCGCCATCGCGCGCACCGCGTCGAGCCGCGCCGGGCAGCGGTAGTACGCGCTGCCCTTGCGCCAGTACCAGAGCATCGGCACGAGCCCGGCGGCCAGCCCGCCCAGGCCGACGGTCACCGAGGTGGGGCTCAGCTCCTCCAGCGCCGTGACGAACACCCAGAACATGTACGCCGAGCCGAGCAGCGGCCACGCCCCGCCCAGCACGAAGTCCCGTACGGAGGCGAACAGCATCCTCCGGTAGGCCACGACCGCGGCGATGCCGGCGAGGCCGTAGTAGAAGGCGATCTGCAGGCCCATGGCGTGGACCGCCTCGCCCAGGATGTCGCCCACCGAGCCGAGCGCCGTGGCCGCCGCGAACAGCGCCAGCGCCACCGCCCCCACGACGGTGACGGCCACCCACGGCGTGTTCCAGCGGCGGTGTACGGAGCCGAGGGCGGCCGGCATCGTACGGTCCCGGCCCATCGCGAAGAGGGAGCGCGTCACCTGGATCAGCGTGGTCTCCAGGGTCGCGACGGTGGACAGCATGACCGCCAGGATCAGCAGCTTGCCGCCCCAGCCGGGCCAGATCGCGCGGCCGAGCAGCGCGAGGACACCCGTGCCGACCTCCGCGATCTCGTGGGAGGACAGGATGATGTTGACGGCGATCGTGAACGCCTCGAAGAGGAGGAAGACGATCCCGATGCCGACGAGCGCCGCGAGACCGGCGGTGCGGCGGCTGTTCCGGGTCTCCTCGCTGAGGTTGCTGGTGACGTCCCAGCCCCAGTAGCAGAAGGCGGCGATCAGCGCGCCGGACGCGAAGCCCGAGACGCCGTCGAAGTGGGAGAAGCCGAGCCACGACCAGTCGAAGGCGGCGGCCGAGCCGCGGTGCAGCAGCGCGCCGCCCACGAAGAGCAGGAGGACGGCCAGCTCGACGCCCGTGATGAGGAGTTGGGCCCGCGCGGTGAGCCGCGCCCCGCCCAGCACCACCAGCAGCATCACCAGGAACCAGCCCGCTCCGACGGCGGTGGCGAGCGTGGTGTCGGCGGCGAGGTACGGGTCGAACAGCGCGAGGGTCAGCTGTCCGGCGGGCAGCGACCCGGCCACCATGAAGATCGTGGCGGCCACCACCAGGGCCCAGCCGGAGAGGAACCCCAGGAAGGGGTGGAGGGTGCGTCCCACCCAGGAGTAGCCGGCGCCCGCGTTGACGTCGATCCGGCCGAGCCGGCCGAAGGCCAGCACGATGCCCAGCATCGGGATCGCGCAGTAGAGCAGCGCGGCGGGCGCGGCGAAGCCGACGGCGCCGACGAGGACGGCGGTGGTGGCGGCCAGCGAGTACGCGGGGGCGCTGCCGGCGACGGCCATCACGATCGTGTCGAACGTACCGAGGACATTGGGCTGGAGACCCCTGGGAGTGATGCTGCGCATGGCGAATGTCCTTGGAAGGCACGGCATATGACGGCATATAGCGGTAGGTGCGGTGGTTCAGGAGCGGTGCTGCACGCGTGGATCGTGCGCATCGTAGTCGGGCCCGGGCGAGGCGATCGCGCGGGCCGCCCGCACCTCCTGGCGCAGCGGCCCGAGCACGCTGCTCCCCTCTTCCCCGCCGCCGTCGTCCCATTCCGCCCGTACGCCCGTGATGACGTGGCTCGTGCGCAGGCCCGCCGCCAGTTCGCGCAGTTGCCGCTCGACCTCCGCCGCCTCGGCGGGGTCGGGTGGCGGGGCGCCGTGGTCGACGCGGACCCGGGCGGCGGTCGTCGCGTCGATAATTCGCTCGACGGCGACGACCAGCGGCCACCAGGCGGTGGCGCGGGTGCCGGTGGGCGGCGGCTCGGTCAGCGCCCGCTGGAACTCGGCC
The DNA here is from genome assembly GCF_055571835.1 of Streptomyces sp. NPDC030862. Lineage (NCBI taxonomy): Bacteria > Bacillati > Actinomycetota > Actinomycetes > Kitasatosporales > Streptomycetaceae > Streptomyces > Streptomyces sp. NPDC030862. Next base: position 414,012 of record NZ_JBVIEN010000003.1, read on the forward strand.
CGTACGGTCGACAGGTCCCGGTACAGGCGGCGCCGGGCGCGGACCCGCGCGCCCGGGTCGCATTCCGCCTCGGGGCCGAAGGCGCGGGAGACGTAGCGGGCGGCGTCGGCGACCGCGTCGGCGAGGCGGTCGCCGATCCGGGTGTGCCAGCTCTCCGGCCACAGCAGGTAACCCGCGACGAGCGTGATCGCGCACCCGAGGAGCGAGTCGTACAGGCGCGGCAGGACCAGCTCGAAGCCCTGCCGGTTCAGCCAGTCCGAGAGGAGCAGGATGACGGGCGTGATGGCGGCCGTCTGGAAGGCGTACCCCTTCGCCGAGAACGCCGGGATCAGCGCGGCCAGCAGCATCATCACGGGCACGTCCCACCAGCCGCGCGGCACCTCCGCGAGGACGAGCGCGGCGATGGCGAGCCCGGCGACCGTGCCGAGGGCGCGCAGCACGGCGCGGGAGAAGACCGAGCCGAAGTCGGGCTTGAGGACGAAGGTGACGGTGAGCGCCACCCAGTACGAGCGGGGGACGGCGATCAGGGAGACGAGCGACTGCGCGATGCCGATGCACACCGCGAGGCGCAGCCCGTAGCGCCATGAGCCTTCGGAGACGAGGGCGTCGCGGGCGGCGCGCCGGGCCCGTACGGAGAGTGCGGCGGGACGGTCGAGGCGGTCGAGCGAACCGGTCTCCGTGCCGTGGACGACGGTGGCGGCGTGGCGCAGGGCGTGGTCGACGGCGCGCTCGGAGGGGGTGGTGGGGCCGGGGAGGCGCAGCTGTGGGGGCGGGGCGGGCCGCTCGCTCTCGACGGCCGCCGCGAGGGCCTCCACCGCCGCCGGGATCGCGGCGGGCAGCGGGCGGCCGCGCAGATGGGCCGCGGGCGCGGCCTCGACGATGGGGATCACGGCGTTGAGCTGCGCCAGCTGCCGCACCAGCGTCGGGTTGCGCCCGTGGTCGCGGGCGCGGCGGGCGAGGACGAGGTCGTACGCGGTGTTGAGGGCCCGGGTGACGGCGGGGCGGCGGTCCTCGTACGCGGGCGTGCCCGCCGCCGCGAGGAGCGCGGCGATGGCGCGGTAGGTGGCGGCGACGGCCACCCGTTCCGGTACGCCGCCCCGCAGGGGCCAGCCGAGCAGCGTGAGGGCGAGGACGACCGCGCCGCCGAGGGTGAGCAGCAGCGGCGCCTTCCACCAGGGGCTCGGCATGGGCAGGCCGGCGCCGACGACGGCGTTGAGGAGCAGCAGCAGCCCGGAGACGGAGGCGACGGCGCCGATCGACGAGATCATGCCGGAGGCGAGCGCGATCAGCGTGAGTACGGCGACGGCGGCCCAGCCCTCCCCGTACACCAGCGTGCCGAGGGTGACGCCGAGCGCGCCGAAGAGCTGCGGCACGGCGATGTTGAAGATCCGCATCCGGTACGCGTCGGCGGTGTCGCCGATGACCCCGGACAGGGCGCCCATCGACACCAGGGCCCCGTACAGCGGCTGCCCCACGGCGAGGCCGACCGCGAGGGGCGCGGTGAGCGCGACGGCGGCGCGGGCGACGGCGGCCCACGGGACGGGCGCGGGCTGCGGGCGCAGGGCCCGCATCAGCCACTCGGGCGGCGCGAGCCGGACGGCCCTGCTGGTCTCCGCCACGTGGCTCGGGGGCTCAGTAGGCCTCGTCACCGGGCGGGCGGACCGTCGCGGTGTCGGGGTCGCCGCCGAACTCCTCCTTGGCGCGCCGCTGCCGCAGCAGATCCCAGCACTGGTCGAGCTGGGCCTCCAGGGACCGCAGGCGCGCCCGCTCGTCGTCGGTGAGGGCGCCGGAGCGGTCGTGCAGGGCCCGTTCCTCGCGGACGAGTGCTCCGATGTGGTCGAGGATTTGCTCGTTGTCCATGGACTCCACCTTCCCGGATCAGGGACGGGCGTGCAGGTCGAGCTCGACGAGCAGGGACCGGTGGTCGCTGCCCGGCACGTCGAGGAAGCGGGCGCCGCGCACCGAGAAGTCGTCGCCGACGAGGACGTGGTCGATCTGGACGTACGGCGGCGGGAGCGGCCTTTCGCGCGGCCACGACGGCGTGCGGGCGTGCCCCGCGAGGCGGGCGGCGTCGTGCAGGCCGCCGGCGTCGAGTACGGCCCGGAAGGCTGCGTGGTCCTGGCTCGCGTTGAAGTCCCCGGCGACGAGGAGCGGGTCGCCGCCGCGCGCCTGCCGGTGCCGGGCGGCGTCCTCGCGCAGCAGCCCCAGCTCGCGCTTCCACGCGGCGATCTGCCCGGGCAGCGGCGGCAGCGGGTGCGCGAGCCGCAGCCGTACGTCCCGGCCGTGGACGCGCGCGGTCGCGCCGGGCATGCCCAGGGCGGAGGGCAGCGCGGGATGGGGCGTGAGCGGGTACCCGCCCAGGATCACGGACCCGGCGGACCCGGGCCCCACGACCTGCGCGCGGTACGGGTACGCGGCGCTCAGCGTGCGTACGCAGGCGGGGTCGCACTCGGAGACGAAGACCAGGTCCGGCCGCTCGCGCCGGATCACCCGCAGCAGTCCGGGTGTCGCCTGCCCGAACTCGACGTTCGACGCCAGCACCCGGAGGCGGGCCGCCGCCACGACGGGCCGGTCGCGGGCGCTGGTGGTGTCCGGGCCGTACGGCTGGACGTACCAAGCGGTGACCGCGAGGACGGCGGCCGCCCAGCCGACGAGCGCGGGGCGGCGGGCGGCGAGGGCGACGAACAGGGCGCAGGCGGCGGGGACGGTGAGCCAGGGGAGGAAGGAGAGCAGCTGCGGTACGGGAGTGACGGCGTCGGTGTCGAGAAGCCGGCAGACAGCGACGAGGGTGGGTGCGGCGAGGAGCAGCGCGACGGCCCAGAGGGCGGCACGGCGGGGCACCCCGGAATTCTGGCACGTACGGGGCGGCCGCGGGGCGCCTTGGACGGGGGCGGACCGGCCTCGGGGTGGGCGCTCACCGGGCTCGGACCGGGCTCGGGCCGGCCTCCGCGTCACTGATCCACTTGCCGGACGGCCGCCACCGGTGTGCTCTGAGGGAGTGAAGTGAGTGCGTGGAAGGAGCCACCCATGTCCGCACCCGCCACACCCGGCTACACCCGCGCCCGCCACCGCGACGAGAGCCGGACCCGGACCCGTACGGGCTGGAGGATGGCCCTCGTCCTCGGTTTCCTCTTCGCCCTCTACGCCCAGCACATCGAGCGCGACGGGCGCACGATCACCTTCGGTATCGCGATGCTGGGCCTCATCAGCGGCGTGGTCTTCGGCGGCCTGTACTACCTCCTGCGCCGCACCCAGGCGTTCCTGCCGCGCGAGCTGCGGGCGGCGGCGTACGGCGCGCTCGTCGGGCTGGGTGTCGGCTGGCTCTACAGCCTGAGCGGCGCCAGCGTCCTGACGGCGGCGGCGGTGTCGCTGGTGGTGGCGGCGGGGGCGGGGCTCATCGCGTTCTACGTCTTCTACACGCACGAGTGAGTACGGGCACGAGTGAGTACGGGCACGAGTGAGCCGTCCGCGCAAGCGCTAGCGCGTCGTGGCCGGGTGGGGCGGGGCCGTCTCCGGGACGCCCGCCGGGCGCAGGGCCGCGAACTCCTCGCGCAGGACGGGGACGACCTCCTCGCCGAGCAGGTCCAGCTGCTCCAGGACCGTCTTGAGCGGCAGCCCCGCGTGGTCGAGGAGGAACAGCTGGCGCTGGTAGTCGCCGGCCGTGCGGCGGAAGGTGAGGGTCCGCTCGATGACCTGCTGCGGGGAGCCGACGGTCAGCGGCGTCTGGGCGGTGTACTCCTCCAGCGAGGCGCCGTGCCCGTACACCGGGGCGTTGTCGAAGTAGGGCCGGAACTCCCTTACCGCGTCCTGCGCGTTGCGCCGCATGAAGACCTGGCCGCCCAGGCCCACGATGGCCTGCTCGGGGTCGCCGTGACCGTAGTGCGCGAACCGCTCGCGGTAGAGGGTCACCATCCGCTTGGTGTGCTCCTGGGGCCAGAAGATGTTGTTGTGGAAGAAGCCGTCGCCGTAGTACGCGGCCTGCTCGGCGATCTCGGGGGAGCGGATGGAGCCGTGCCAGACGAAGGGCGGTACGCCGTCCAGCGGGCGCGGCGTGGCCGTGAAGCCTTCCAGCGGCGTACGGAAGTGGCCCGTCCAGTCGACGGACTCCTGCCTCCACAGCAGGTGGAGAAGTCCGTAGTTCTCGATGGCGAGCGGGATGCCCTGCCGGATGTCCTGCCCGAACCATGGGTAGACGGGCGGGGTGTTGCCGCGCCCCAGCATCAGGTCGACGCGGCCGTCCGCGAGGTGCTGGAGCATCGCGTAGTCCTCGGCGATCTTCACCGGGTCGTTGGTGGTGATGAGGGTCGTGGACGTCGACAGCACCAGCCGGCGGGTGCGGGCGGCGATGTACCCGAGGAGGGTCGTCGGGGACGACGGCACGAAGGGCGGGTTGTGGTGCTCGCCGGTGGCGAAGACGTCGAGGCCGACCTCCTCGGCCTTGAGGGCGATCGTCACCATGGCCGCGATCCGCTCGTGCTCGGTCGGCGCCCGGCCGGTCGTCGGGTCGGGGGTCACGTCGCCGACGCTGAAGATCCCGAACTCCATCGCCCTCACACCTCTCGAAACCGGGGTCGGTAGGGACACGGGTACCCGTCGGCGGGCCCGCCCAGAGGTGGTGGGCACGTGACCACCCGATAGGGTTCGGGCCCGTGAGCAGCAGCCCCATAGATCCCGGTCCCGTCCCTGTGGCCGTCGTCGGCATCGGCGCGGACGGCTGGGCCGGGCTCGGTGACGCCTCCCGGGACGCCCTGCGCGGCGCCGAGGTCGTCATCGGCGGCGACCGGCAGCTCGCCCTGCTGCCGCCCCAGGAGTGCCGGGGTGAGCGCGTGGCCTGGCCCTCGCCGCTGCGGCCCGCCGTGCCCCGGCTGCTGTCCGCGCACGCCGGGCGCCGGATCGCCGTGCTCGCCAGCGGTGACCCCCTGTTCTACGGCATCGGCCGCGCCCTCGCCGAGACCGTCGGCCCCGAGCGGCTGCGCGTCCTGCCGCACCCGTCGTCGGTCTCGTACGCCTGCGCCCGTCTCGGCTGGCCCCTGGAGGACACCGAGACCGTCACGCTGGTCGGCCGGCCCCTCGCCTCGCTGGCCGCCGCGCTGCACGACGGGCGGCGGCTGCTGGTGCTCAGCGCGGGCGCGGCGACGCCCGGGGAGGTCGCGGCCCTGCTGCGGGAGCGCGGCTTCGGGCCGAGCGCCCTGCGCGTACTGGAGCAGCTCGGCTCCCCGGAGCGCGAGCGCGTCCTGACCGGCACCGCCGACGACTGGCCCCACGCGCCCGGCGACCCGCTCAACGTCATCGCCGTCACCTGCGCACGCGCCGACGGCGCCCTGCGCCTCGGGGCCGTGCCCGGCCTGCCCGACGCGGCGTACGAGAACGACGGCCAGCTCACCAAGCGCCATGTGCGCGCCGCGACGCTCGCCGCGCTGGCGCCCGCGCCCGGCGAACTGCTGTGGGACGTCGGCGGCGGCTCCGGCTCGATCGGCATCGAGTGGATGCGGACGCACCGCACCTGCCGCGCCATCGCCATGGAGCGCTCCGCCGAGCGGGCCGCACGCATCACCCGCAACGCGGAGGCGCTGGGCGTCCCCGCGCTGCGCGTGGTCACCGGGCCCGCGCCCGAGGCCCTCGCCGGCCTGCCCGCGCCCGACGCGGTGTTCATCGGCGGCGGGCTGACCGCGCCCGGGCTCCTCGACGCCTGCTGGGACGCCCTGCGGCCGGGCGGGCGGTTCGTCGCCAACACCGTGACCCTCGAATCCGAGGCGCTGCTCGCCGACCGCTACCGGCGGTACGGCGGCGAGCTCGTACGGCTCGCGGTCGCGCATGCCGTCCCGGTGGGCGGTTTCACCGGCTGGCGCCAGGCCATGCCGGTCACGCAATGGTCCGTTACCAAGCCCGGAGCACCTGGAGCAGTTTCACGATGACCGTCTACTTCATCGGTGCGGGCCCCGGCGCCGCCGACCTGATCACCGTGCGCGGCGCGCGCACCCTCGCCTCCTGTCAGGTGTGCCTGTACGCCGGCTCGCTCGTGCCGCGCGAGCTGCTCGCCGAGTGCCCGCCGGGGGCGCGGCTCGTCGACACCGCGCGCCTCGACCTGGACGCCATCACGGCGGAACTGGTCCGCGCCCACGAGGAGGGCCACGACGTCGCCCGCCTCCACTCCGGCGACCCGTCCGTCTTCAGCGCCGTCGCCGAGCAGATGCGGCGGCTGGACGCGGCCGGCATCCCGTACGAGGTCGTGCCCGGTGTACCGGCCTTCGCGGCCGCGGCGGCCGCGCTGAAGCGGGAGCTGACCGTGCCGACCGTGGGCCAGACGGTCATCCTGACCCGCATCGCCGAGCAGGCCACGCCCATGCCCGAGGGCGAGGACCTCGCCACCCTGGGCCGCAGCGGCGCGCTGCTGGTGCTGCACCTGGCGGCCCGGTACGTCGACCGCGTCGTCGCCGAGCTGGTGCCGCACTACGGCGAGGACTGCCCCGCCGCCGTGGTCGCTCTCGCATCCCGGCCGGACGAGGTGATCCTGCGGGGCACGCTCGCGGACATCGCCGCGGCGACGAAGGAGGCGGGCATCACGCGGACGGCGGTGATCCTGGTGGGCCGCACGCTGGGTGCCACGCAGTTCCGTGACAGCCACCTGTACTCGCCGGAGCGGGACCGGCACGTCTGCTGACGCTTCAGCCCTTCACCTCGCTGCGGCCGACGACCGTCCCGGCCCGGTCGATGCAGACGACGTCCACCGCGACCGGGGCGCCGCGCAGCACGGCGAGGGCCTGGTCGCGGGCGGTGACGGCGACCAGGTCGCCCAGCGGCACGCCCCGCGCGGCGCACAGCTGCAGCGCGGCGAGCCCGGTGTTGGCCTCCGTCACCCGCGCCGCGAGCTCCTCGTCGGCGCCGCCCGCGCGGGCCAGTTCCGCGAGGAACCCCTTGTCGACCTGGGAGCGCGCCGAATGGAGGTCGAGGTGGCCGGCGGCCAGCTTGGACAGCTTGGCGAAGCCCCCGCAGATGGTGAGCCGCTCGACCGGGTGCCGGCGTACGTACTTCAGCACCGCGCCCGCGAAGTCGCCCATGTCCAGGAGCGCGTCCTCGGGCAGCCCGTAGAGGGAGACGACCGTCTTCTCGGACGTCGAGCCCGTGCACCCGGCGAGGTGCGTGCGGCCCGCCGCCCGGGCGACGTCCACGCCGCGCCGGATGGAGTCGATCCAGGCGGAGCAGGAGTACGGCACGACGACCCCGGTCGTACCGAGGATGGACAGCCCGCCCAGGATCCCGAGGCGGGGGTTCCACGTGGAACGGGCGATCTCCTCGCCGTCGTCGACCGAGACCGTGATCTCGACGTCGCCGGTGCCGCCGTGCGCGGCGGCGACGCGGGCGACGTGCTCGCGCATCAGCTGCCGGGGCACGGGGTTGATGGCCGGCTCGCCCACCTCCAGCGGCAGCCCGGGCCGTGTGACCGTCCCGACGCCTGGCCCGGCGCGGAACACCACGCCGACGCCCGGCGGGAGCATCCGGACCGTGGCCCTGATCAGTGCCCCGTGCGTCACATCGGGATCGTCCCCGGCGTCCTTGACGATCCCGGCCATGGCGCGGTCGTCCGTCAGCTCCTCGGTGGCGAGGGCGAAGGCGGGTGTCTGCCCCTTCGGCAGGCTGATGGTCACCGGGTCGGGGAAGTCCCCGGTGAGCAGCGCGGTGTACGCGGCGGTCGTGGCCGCCGTGGCACAGGCCCCGGTCGTCCACCCGGAACGGAGCCCGGTGTGCTTGAGTTGCGCACTGCGCCCACCCGTCGCCTCACCCATGGACCGTCACCGTGCACATACTCCTCCTCGGCGGTACGACCGAGGCCCGCCGCCTGGCCGAGTCCCTGCACACGCAGGCCGCCGTGCGGGTGACCACCTCGCTCGCGGGCCGCGTGGCCGCCCCGCGGCTGCCCCCGGGCGAGGTGCGGATCGGCGGCTTCGGCGGAGCGGAAGGCCTCGCCCGCTGGCTGCGCGCACACCAGGTGGACGCGGTCATCGACGCCACTCATCCCTTCGCGGACACCATCAGCTCGAACGCGGCCCGGGCGGCCGCCGCAGCCCATGTTCCCCTGCTCGCCCTGCGCCGTCCCGGGTGGGCCCCCGCCGAGGGCGACGACTGGCACCTGGTGGACACCCTCCACGAGGCGGCGGACACGGCCCGGCGGCTCGGCCGCCGCGTCTTCCTCACCACCGGCCGCATGGGCCTCGCCTCCTTCGCCCACGTCACCGACGCCTGGTTCCTCCTCCGCTCGGTCGACCCCCCGGAGCCCCCCTTCCCGCCCCACCTGCAGGTCCTCCTCGACCGCGGGCCCTTCACCCTGGAGGGCGAGCGCGAGGTGCTGCGCCGCCACGCCGTCGACGTCCTGGTCACCAAGGACAGCGGCTCCACCGCCACGGCACCGAAGCTGGCGGCCGCCCGCGAGGCCGGCCTCCCGGTCGTCGTGGTCCGACGGCCGCCGGTGCCGGCGGGGGTCGCGTCGGTGGGGACGGTGGAGGAGGCGGTGGCGTGGGCGGTTGCCCTGACCGCCGGGCCGGGCACCGAGTGACCGCCGCGCGGCGGCGGCCGACGGATGGGTTCGCGTCGGCCCTGTGCGCGGTGGTGCTGGTCCTCCTCCACGCCGTCGGCGGCTTCTTCGTACTCAATGCCCTGCTCACCGAGTCCGAAGGCCCCTGGGACGTGACCGTCACCGACACGGTTCGGCTGATGGCCGTGCTCGGCCTGGGCACCGAACTGCTGGCGACGGCGGTCACGGCGGCCTTCGTCGCGCTGGGATGCGTACGACGGTGGTGGAACGCCGTTGCCGCCGTGCTGACCCTCACGGCGATCATCCGGATGGTCCTCGCTCCGGGGCCGTGAGGGCTTCCTGAGCCGGCCTCGCCCTGCTCACGCGTCGAAGGCGTCCTGCGCGACTACGCGTCCACCGGCCACGAGTTCCTCATGTTCTCCGAGCAGAACCACTACACGACCCGGGCCCACATCGACGCCGAGGGGCTTGAGGGCGACGGCATGCTGATCATTCCTGGGGCGGAGCTCGACAACGAGTGCGTCCTCCACGACCACCACCTCAGCCACGTCAACCCGTCCGACTCCTGCCATGTGCCGCACAAGTCCTCGCTGACGGCGATCGCGGAGCTCGCCCACGCCGACACCAACTCCCTCGTGGTGTTGCTGCACCCCAAGTACCCGGGTCGGCCGTACCACGAGTTCGTCGGCGTCGACGCCCTTGAAATCGTCAACGGCTGGTACCTGCACCGCCCGGAGGACCACCACAGCCCTTTCGCCTTCGACGTTTGGGACCACCTCCTCCAGAACGGCCACCGGGTGTGGGGGGTGGGCGGCGATTGCAGCGTCAAACACAATGACTTCAACCAGGCATGGATCGTGGTGTGCGCGGCGGAGCGGACCGTCGATTCCATCGTCTCGGCCATTCGCCACGGCCGGTTCTACGCCTCCACCGGCGTGACCATCGACAAGGTGGTCGTCGACGGAATGACGATCACCATCGAGACGCAGGACGCCCACCGCATCTACGCCATCGTTGATGGGGCCCCCGGCCACCTTCTCCCCACGGCGCCCACCGCGACGTACTCCATGCCCCACCACGCGCGGTACGTCCGGTTCGAATGCGTCGGCCCGGACGACACCTGGAACGGCGACTACAGCTGGGACCCGTCCCTCTGCCTCCAGCGGGCCTGGACCCAACCCATCTGGGTGCGCTGAGATCAGCGAGCGGCATGGGCGCAATACGTGTCCCGGTCCGGGCGCTCGCCGGTCAGGAGGAAGTCCGTCACCGCCCTGTCGCCGCAGGCGTTGCCGTGCGCCAGGTAGGACCCGTGGCCGCCTGCGTCGACCGTGACCAGGCGGGCGCGGTCGCCGAAGGACTCGCGCATCTTCAGGGCGCCGACGTACGGGGTCGCGGGGTCGCGGAGGTTCTGGAGCATCAGGATGGTGGAGGGGCCCTCGTCGGTGATGCGGGTGGGCTTGTCCGTGGGGGCGTCCTTCCAGAAGGAGCAGGGCGTGATGTTCACCGGCATGCCGGCCGTCAGGGGGTGGCGGGCGCGGTCGGTCGTCACGGCCTGCTGGTGAGCGGGTATCGAGGAGGGCCAGCGGACGTCGTTGCAGACGACCGCGAGGGTGACGGCCGCGTCGGTGTCGCTGAGGGCGCCTGCGACGTCGGGGGTGAGGGTCGGTATCGCCTGAGGGTCCTGGGCGGCGCGGACGAGGCCGGCGACCCGGGTGAAGTCGTTGGTGTTGAGGGCGTTCTGGAGGGACTGGCGCAGGCGGTTGCCGGTCAGGGGGACGCCCGGGGTGGTGGTCGGACGGGGCGCGTGGTCCAGCTGCGCCGCCAAGGCGAGGAACAGCGGGCGCACGTCCTGCGGGCGGTCCGCGAGGCGCAGGTGCTCCGGGGTCGTGGGAGCCGAGGCCCAGGCCGCGAAGTCGGGGAACCGGTCCTCGGCGCCCCGCGCCATGTTCGCCAGCCAGCCGCGCTCCACGCGCGAGGGGTCCGGGTCGCCGTTGCTGTCCAGGACCCAGCGGTCCGTGCGGTGCGGGTACTTCTGCGCGTACACGGCGCCGACGTACGTCCCGTACGACAGGGCCCATGCCGACAGCCGCTCCTCGCCCAGCGCCTCGCGGAACCGGTCGATGTCGCGTACTTCGTTCGCCGTGGTGAGGCTGCGCAGCACCGGGCCGCCATGGCGGGCGCACGCCTCGGCGACGCGCCGGGAGCGGGTGACGTTCTCGGCGATGGAGCCGTCCGGGGAGGGCCATGAGCGCAACGTCACCAAGTGCCGGTCGGCCTCGGGGAGACGGCAGCTCGCGGTGGTGCTGCCGCCCACGCCCCGCGGGTCGAGGCTGACGAGGTCGTACGCCCCGGACAGCTCCTTCCGCAGCGCCTCGCCCTTCTGGGAGAGCATGCGCACCCCGGAGCCGCCCGGCCCGCTCGGTATCACCAGCAGCGTCCCGCGCCGCTCCTCCGGGCGCTCGCTGCGCAGGCGGGACACGGCGACGGTGAGCTGCGGGCCGTCCGGGTCGCGGTAGTCGACCGGCACGGTCAGATCGGCGCACTCCTGGCCGGGCAGCGCTCCCTTGTGCGTACAGGAGCCCCACGCGAGGGCGGGAGCGGCGGCCCCGGCCGAGGGCGCGGCTAAGGCGGTCAGGGTCGCGGCGACCGCCGACGCGGCGACGGCGAGCGCGAGGGTTCGTAAGGTGCGAGTGGTCATGCCTCGACGATCCCCGACCGGCCCGGTCCCGCCCATCCGGTGGCCCCGACAGCCGGTGCGGGGGCCAGCACCAGTGCGACCAAGGGCTTCGACTGCCACGCTGGGGCCATGACGAAGGAAACCGCCGGCGGCCCCCCGCAGGTCGACGCCGCCACCACTGACGTGCGGCACAAGCTGGACGAGCTCATAGCCGACTTCGAACGGCTCCACGGACCGGCTGATCCCCGGCGCGTAGCCGCCAAGCGTGCCAAGCTCACCGGCGCCGTTCCCGACGCCACCTGACGGCGGCTATCCGGCGCCGAAACGCGCCAGATGCCCCCGCAGCGCCGCCTCCATGTCGTCGACGCCGCCCTCAGTCGGCAGAGGGGACGGTGTCTCCTCACCGTCCTCCACGGCGAGGCTCGATATGAACCGCACCTGGTCCGGGGCGGGGGCGAAGTGGTCCCGGAGCCAGGTGGCGAAGGGGGCGACTTCGTCGGGGGTCACCTGGGTGAGGGTGATGAAGGCGCCGTCCGGTTCGCGCATCGCCGCTGTGCCGTCCACCCAGAGGCCCGGGGCGACTTCGAGGGTGAAGTCGAGCATCGGCGTGCCCAGGATGCCCGACTCGCGGTACTCCAGCTCCGCGCCGGGGAACGCCTCGCGCAAGGCGTTCCCCAGTGCAGGCAGTGTGGCGCGCCAGGCACCGCCGTCGTCCGCGGGCGGGTAGAAGGCGATGTGCGGGCGCGCCGTCACGCCTCCGGGTACCTCCGCGGCGTCCACGCCACCACGCGGTCGGAGCCGTCGGTCCGCCGCACCGCCTGGGTCTGGGAGGAGCCGATCAGCAGCAGGGTGCGCATGTCGACCTCCGTCGGGTCGAGGTCCATCAGCGGCAGGACGCGGACCGACTCCTCCGGGCCGCCGACGTCGCGGGCGACGACCACCGGGGTGTCCGGGGCGCGGTGTTCCAGCAGCAGTTCGCGGGCCTTGGCGACCTGCCAGGTGCGGGAGCGGGAGCCGGGGTTGTAGAGGGCCAGGACCAGGTCCGCCGAGGCGGCCGCGCGCAGGCGCTCGGCGATGACCTCCCAGGGCTTGAGGCGGTCCGAGAGGGAGATCGTCGCGTAGTCGTGGCCCAGCGGGGCGCCCGCCTTCGCCGCGGCGGCGTTCGCGGCCGTGACGCCGGGCAGGACGCGGACCGGGATGTCGAGGTACGGGTCCTGGGAGGCGACCTCCAGGACCGCCGTCGCCATGGCGAAGACGCCCGGGTCGCCGCCCGAGACCACCGCGACGCGGCGGCCGCGCCGGGCCAGGTCCAGGGCGAACTCGGCGCGCTCGGACTCGACCTTGTTGTCGGAGCCGTGGCGCCGCTGTCCCGGCCGGAGCACCGGCACCCGGTCCAGGTAGGTGGTGTAGCCGACGAGGTCGTCGGCGTTCACCAGCGCCCCTCGCGACTCCGGCGTCAGCCACGGCGCGCCCGCCGGGCCGGTGCCGACGACCACGACCTCGCCGCCGGTCTCCCGCGCCTCCGGGACCTCCGCGTCGATGCGCGACGGCAGCACCGCCACCGAGAAGTACGGCACCGTCTGCGGATCGACCGAGGCGAGCTCCCCGGTGCGCTCGCCGGACATGAACGCCCGCTCCACGTACCGGGCGTCCTCCAGCCGGCCCGCCCGCTCCAGCGCGCGCCGCACCGTGGGGAAGGTCCGGCCGAGCTTCATCACGACCGCCGAGTCCGTGGCCGCGAGCCGCGCCGTCAGCTCGTCCTCCGGCAGCGTGCCGGGGATGATCGTCAGCACCTCCTCGGCCTCGCACAGCGGCTCCCCGAGCCGGGCCGCCGCCGCGCTCACCGACGTGACGCCCGGGATGACCTCGGTGGCGTACCGGTGCGCCAGGCGCTTGTGCATGTGCTGGTACGAGCCGTAGAAGAGCGGGTCGCCCTCCGCCAGGACCGCGACCGTGCGGCCGGCGTCCAGGTGGGCGGCGAGCCGGGCCGACGCCTCCTCGTAGAAGTCGTTCAGCGCGCCCCGGTAGCCGCCCGGGTGGTCGGTGGTCTCCACCGTCAGCGGGTACATCAGCCGCTCTTCGATCTGGTCCTCGCGGATGTGCTCCGCCGCGATGGACCGGGCGATCGAACGGCCGTGGCGCGCGCAGTGGTACGCGATCACGTCGGCGGCCGCGATGGCCTTCACCGCCGCCACCGTCATCAGGTCCGGGTCGCCGGGGCCGAGCCCGACCCCGTACAGCTTTCCGCTCATGGCCGTCGTGCCCGTCGTGCCCGTCATGCCTGGATCTCCGCCTCGTGCGCGATCGCGTTGATCGCCGCCGCCGCCATCGCGCTGCCGCCCCGCCGGCCCCGGACCACCAGGGACTCCAGACCGGGGAAGGCCGCCAGCGCGTCCTTCGACTCGGCCGCGCCGATGAAGCCCACCGGGATGCCGAGCACCGCCGCGGGGCGCGGCGCGCCCGCGTCGATCATCTCCAGGAGCCGGAAGAGCGCGGTCGGGGCGTTGCCTATCGCGACGACCGACCCCTCCAGCCGGTCGCGCCACAGCTCCAGCGCGGCGGCGCTGCGCGTGGTGCCCAGCTCGGCGGCGAGGGCCGGCACGGACGGGTCGGAGAGGGTGCAGACCACGTCGTTGCCGGCGGGCAGCCGCTTGCGCGTGACACCGCTCGCGACCATCTGCGCGTCACACAGGATCGGCGCCCCGGCGCGCAGCGCCTCGCGGGCGCGGGCGACGACGTCCGGTGTATAGGCGAGGTCGCGGACGAGGTCGACCATGCCGCAGGCGTGGATCATCCGCACGGCGACCTGGCTCACGTCGGCCGGCAGCCCCGCGAGATCCGCCTCGGCGCGGATCGTGGCAAAGGACTGGCGGTAGATCTCCGCCCCGTCCTTCTCGTAGTCGAACACTCTGCTCTCGCTCATCTCGTCGGTCCTTGTACGGTCACGGTCGTCTGGTACGCGCCTTCGGCGGTCGCCACCACGTCCACCCACGCGACGCCTTGGGGATGGCCGCACCGGCGCGCGCAGCCCGACCAGTGGACCGGCAGGCCGCCGTCCACCGGGCGCGCGTCCGCCCGTACGTCGGCCAGGGCCTTCGCGCAGCCCGGCCGGCCCGTGCAGGCGGTCACGCCGACCCACGGCGAGTCGGCACGCGTGAGGAACCCGGTCCGGTCCAGCGCGCGCAGCCGCTCCTCCGCGGCCGCCCGGTCCGGGAAGCCCGGCAGTACGAAACCGCGCCAGGGCGTGACCCGCACCTCCTCGGCCGGCAGCAGCGCCCGGAACTGCGCCGTCGTCACCCGGCCCAGCCGCGCCAGCACCGAGACCGTGTCGTCGCCGACCAGCCCGGGCGCGAGAGGTGCGCCCGCCGGGACCACGGCATCCCGCACGGGTTCCGCCGCGATCGACGCCCGCCGCAGGTGTTCCGCCACGTCCACGTCCTGCCCCGCCGGCAGCTCCCGCACCCGCCACGCGCCCGTGCCCGCCTCCCGGGCCGCCGCGAGGAACGCCTCCGCCGCCGCCAGCGCGGCCCGCGGCGCGTCGGCGCCCGCCACCCGGTACGCGCCCGGGCCGCCGGCCTGCACGAGAGCCGTGCCCGCCGGTTCTGCGAGCAACGTCACATCCGGGGTCAGCGCCGCCACATCCCCCCGGCCGTCGTCGACGGCGAAGAGGAAGCGCCCGGAGAGCTCCAGCGTCCACTCCTCGGCGCACAGCAGCGCGTCCAGGCGCGCGGCCCACGCCTGCACCTCCGGGCCGGCGAGCGGCGAGACGACCATGTTCCGTACGCGCTCGTGCCGTTCGGACTCCGGCAGCAGCCCGGCGTCCCGCAGCAGCTCCGCGAGGCCGAGCCCGCAGCCCTCGCCGAGGCCCCGCAGTTCGAGGTTGCCGCGCGAGGTGAGGGAGAGGTGCCCGTCGCCGAGCCGGTCCGCCGCGTCGGCCAGCGCCAGCACCTGACGGGGCGTCAGTACGCCGGTGGGGATGCGCAGTCGGGCCAGCGCACCGTCGTCGGCCCGGTGCAGCCGCAGCGCGCCGGGGCAGGCGTCACCACGGTCGCGTACGCGGTCACGGTCACGGTCCCGCGCGCTGTCCCGTATGTGAGCTTCGCCCCGGTCCTGAGGCATGGGTGGGCTGGGCGGCATGGCGGCGAGCAT
This sequence comes from Streptomyces sp. NPDC030862, assembly GCF_055571835.1. NCBI lineage: Bacteria > Bacillati > Actinomycetota > Actinomycetes > Kitasatosporales > Streptomycetaceae > Streptomyces > Streptomyces sp. NPDC030862. The sequence continues at coordinate 429,368 of NZ_JBVIEN010000003.1, forward strand.
ACGCGCAGCCTCTACTATGCAGACGGCACAGGGTCCCAGGGCCCTAGGGAGGAAGCCCGGTGGGAATCCGGCGCGGTCCCGCCACTGTGAGTCCGCCGACAACTCCGCCGACAACGGAGACGACGGACGAGTCAGGAACTCCCGCCACCCACGACCACCCGGGGCGAGGACACCCCGAGGAAGGCCCGGCACGCCGTGATCCTGCTGCTGTCGCACTCCGACACCGACCTGCTGAGCGCCCGCGCGGCCGAAGGCCCGGTCGCGTACCGGTTCGCCAACCCCGCCCGGCTCGCTGCGAATGGGGGTACCTCCCATGCCGAAGGCGATGGGGGAGACCTGCCCGGGCTGCTGGACGGCGCCGACCTCGTCGTCGTACGCCTCCTCGGCGGCATCCGCGCCTGGGAGGAGGGCCTCGACGCCCTGCGCGCGAGCGGCAAGCCGCTGGTCGTGCTGACCGGCGAACAGGCCCCCGACGCCCAGCTCATGGAGACGTCCACCGTCCCCATCGGCATCGCGGCCGAGGCCCATGCCTACCTCGCCCACGGCGGCCCGGACAACCTGGAGCAGCTCGCCCGCTTCCTGTCCGACACGGTCCTCCTCACCGGCCACGGCTTCGAGCCGCCGGCCGCCGCGCCCACCTGGGGCCCGCTGGAGCGGACCGCGCGCACCGCCACCGGCCCGACCGTCGCGGTGCTGTACTACCGCGCCCACCACATGAGCGGGAACACCGCCTTCGTCCACACCCTGTGCGACGCCATCGAGGACGCGGGCGGCCAGGCGCTGCCCCTGTACGTGGCGTCCCTGCGGGCCCCCGAGCCCGAGCTGCTGGACACCCTGCGCACCGCCGACGCCGTCATCACCACCGTCCTCGCCGCCGGCGGCACCAAGCCCGCCGAGGCCCAGGCCGGCGGCGACGACGAGTCGTGGGACGCGGGCGCGCTCGCCGCCCTCGACGTACCGATCCTCCAGGCGCTGTGCCTGACGAGCCCGCGCTCCGCCTGGGAGGAGAACGACGAAGGGCTCTCGCCGCTCGACGCCGCCAGCCAGGTCGCGGTCCCCGAGTTCGACGGGCGGCTCATCACGGTGCCGTTCTCCTTCAAGGAGATCGACGCCGACGGCCTGCCCGCGTACGTCGCCGACGCCGAGCGCGCCGCGCGCGTCGCCGGGATCGCCGTGCGCCACGCCCGCCTGCGTCACATCCCGAACGCCGACAAGCGCCTGGCGCTGGTCCTCTCCGCGTACCCCACCAAGCACTCCCGCATCGGCAACGCCGTCGGCCTCGACACCCCCGCCTCCGCCGTCGCGCTGCTGCGCCGACTGCGCGAGGAGGGCTACGACTTCGGTACGGACGAGGTCCCCGGCCTTGCCTCCGGCGACGGCGACGAGCTGATCTATGCGCTCATCGAGGCCGGCGGCCACGACCAGGAGTGGCTCACCGAGGAGCAGCTGGCCCGCAACCCGGTCCGCATCCCGGCCGCCGACTACAAGCGCTGGTACGCCGGTCTCCCGGAGGAGCTCCGCGAGAGCGTCGAGCGGCACTGGGGCCCGCCGCCGGGTGAGATGTTCCTCGACCGCTCCCGTACCGCCGAAGGCGACCCAGACGGCGATATCGTCCTCGCCGCCCTGCGGCGCGGGAACCTGCTCATCCTCATCCAGCCGCCGCGCGGCTTCGGCGAGAACCCGATCGCGATCTACCACGACCCCGATCTGCCGCCGTCGCACCACTACCTGGCCGCCTACCGCTGGATCGCCACCCCGGCCGCCGACGGCGGCTTCGGGGCGGACGCCATGGTCCACCTCGGCAAGCACGGCAACCTGGAGTGGCTGCCCGGCAAGAACGCCGGCCTGTCCGCCGCCTGCGGCCCCGACGCCGCGCTCGGCGACCTGCCGCTGATCTACCCGTTCCTCGTCAACGACCCGGGCGAGGGCACCCAGGCCAAGCGCCGTGCCCACGCCACGCTCATCGACCACCTGGTGCCGCCGATGGCGCGCGCCGAGTCGTACGGCGACATCACGCGCCTGGAGCAGCTGCTCGACGAGTACGCGCAGATCTCCTCCATGGACCCGGCCAAGCTGCCCGCCATCCGCGCCCAGATCTGGACGCTGATCCAGGCCGCCCGGCTCGACCACGACCTCGGCCTTGAGGACCGGCCGGACGACGACGGCTTCGACGACTTCCTGCTCCACGTCGACGGCTGGCTCTGCGAGGTCAAGGACGCGCAGATCCGCGACGGCCTGCACGTGCTGGGCGGCGCGCCGACCGGCCCCGAGCGCGTCAACCTGGTCCTGTCCATCCTCCGCGCCCGCCAGATCTGGGGCGGTACGCAGTCCCTGCCCGGCCTGCGCGAGGCCCTCGGCCTCGACGAGTCCGCCGCGACCCGTACCACCGCCGACGAGGCGGAGGCCACGGCCCGCGCGCTGGTCGAGGCGATGGAGGCCGCCGACTGGAACCCGGCCGCGGTCGCCCGGGTGGCGGAGGGCCACGGCCCGGACGTGACGCGGATCCTCGACTTCGCCGCCCGCCAGGTCGTCCCGCGCCTCGCCGCCACCACCGACGAGCTCGACAACGCCGTGCACGCCCTGAACGGCGGCTTCGTCCCGGCCGGCCCCTCCGGCTCCCCCCTCCGGGGCCTGGTCAACGTCCTGCCGACGGGCCGCAACTTCTACTCCGTCGACCCCAAGGCCGTCCCCTCCCGCCTCGCCTGGGAGACCGGCCAGGCCCTCGCGGACTCGCTGCTCCAGCGCTACCGCACCGACAACGGCGACTGGCCCACCTCCGTCGGCCTGTCCCTGTGGGGTACGAGCGCGATGCGCACCGCCGGCGACGACGTCGCCGAGGCGCTCGCCCTCCTCGGCATCCGGCCCGTCTGGGACGACGCCTCGCGCCGCGTCACCGGCCTGGAGCCCATCCCGCTCGCGGAGCTGGGCCGCCCGCGCGTCGACGTGACGCTGCGCATCTCCGGTTTCTTCCGGGACGCCTTCCCGCACACCATCGGGCTGCTGGACGACGCCGTGCGCCTCGCCGCCTCCCTCGACGAGCCGGCCGAGGACAACTACGTACGGGCCCACGCGCAGGCCGACCTCGCCGAGCACGGCGACGAACGCCGCGCCACCACCCGCATCTTCGGCTCCCGGCCGGGCACGTACGGCGCGGGCATCCTCCAGCTGATCGACTCGCGCGACTGGCGCACCGACGCCGACCTCGCCGAGGTGTACACGGTGTGGGGCGGTTACGCGTACGGGCGCGGCCTCGAGGGCAAGCCCGCCCGCAGCGAGATGGAGACGGCGTACAAGCGCATCGCGGTGGCGGCCAAGAACACCGACACCCGCGAGCACGACATCGCGGACTCCGACGACTACTTCCAGTACCACGGCGGCATGGTCGCGACCGTCCGCGCGCTCAAGGGCACGGCGCCCGAGGCGTACATCGGCGACTCGACCCGCCCGGAGAGCGTCCGCACCCGCACGCTCGTGGAGGAGACCTCGCGCGTCTTCCGCGCCCGCGTGGTCAACCCGCGCTGGATCGAGGCGATGCGCCGCCACGGCTACAAGGGCGCGTTCGAGCTGGCGGCGACCGTCGACTACCTCTTCGGGTACGACGCCACGACCGGCGTCGTCGCCGACTGGATGTACGACAAGCTGACGGAGGCGTACGTCCTCGACCCGGAGAACCGCGCGTTCCTCCAGGAGGCCAACCCCTGGGCCCTGCACGGCATCGCCGAGCGGCTCCTGGAGGCCGAGTCGCGCGGCATGTGGGCGAAGCCCGATCCGCAGGTGCTGGAGCAGCTGAAGCAGGTGTTCCTGGAGACCGAGGGCGACCTGGAGGACAAGTGACCGGCGGCGTGGAGCTCACCGTCTCCACCGAGGACGAGGAGCTGGACGAGCTCCTCGACCGCGAGCTGACGGCGTTCAACACGGCGGCCACCGGCGCCGACGACCACACCGACGTGTACATCCGCGCCACGGACGGCACGACCGGCGAGGTGGTCGGCGGGCTCACCGGCTGGACGTGGGGCGGTCTCGGCGCGGTCGACATGCTGTGGGTCCGCGAGGACCAGCGGGGCACCGGCCTCGGCACCCGGCTGATGCGGGCGGCCGAGGACGAGGCGCGGCGGCGCGGCTGCGGCCGCATGACGGTCTCCTCGTACACCTTCCAGGCGCCGCCCTTCTACCGGCGCCTCGGGTACGTCGAGACGGGCCGCGTCCAGGGCGTGCCGGGCGGCCACGTCGACGTGTACTTCGAGAAGCCGCTGGATCCGTCGGCGGCGGCCCCGCCGTTCCAGGTGGCCGTGGTGCTGGACTACCCGGCCGACGCCGTGGAGGACGCCCTCGCCCACGAGGAGCGCACGCTCGCCCTGCTGCCCCGCCACGGCGGCCGGCTGGAGCGGCGGCTGCGCACGGCGGACGGCCGGTCGGAGGTCCACCTGCTGGCCTTCCCGTCCGAGGAGGCCTACCGCGCCTTCCTGGCGGACCCGGACCGCGCACCGGACGGGCGCGTCACGGCGCGGGTGCTGGAGGTCGGCGAGGTGTACGACTGAGCCGCTGGGGGCTGCATCCTTCGATGTAGTCCCGGTTCGTCCGCCCTCACGACGATTTCGGCGGGGCGCGCCGGAACGATGGAACGCATGACCGACACACTGCGCGCTCCCGAACGGACCGGCACGAAACGGCTCGCCCTCCTCGACGTCCTGCGCGGAGCGGCCATCCTCGGCACCCTCATGACCAACGTCTGGGTCTTCACGGCCCGCGGCGCCGAGTGGGGCGTGCTGCAGGGGGGCCTCGGGCAGGTGACGTTCGGGTCCTTCCCCGAGGCCGCCGAGGGGGTGTTCCGGCTGCTGGCGGACGGGAAGTTCCTGTCGCTGCTGACGATCCTCTTCGGCGCCGGGCTCGCCATCCAGTACGCCTCGGCGGCGCGGCGCGGGCAGCCGTGGCCCGGGCGGTACAAGTGGCGGGCGCTGTTCCTCTTCGCGGAGGGGACCGTGCACTTCGTGCTGGTCTTCGCGTGGGACGTGCTCATGGGGTACGCGGTGACCGCGCTGCTGGTGGCGTGGCTGCTGACGCGCTCCGAGCGGGCGCGGCGCCGGGTGATGTGGTGGGCGGCCGGCGTGCACCTGACGCTCATGGGCCTGCTGACGGCGGTGCTGGCCACCGCCGACAACGACCCGGGCGGCGCCGGCGAGGACGGGGTCTCCCCGGCCGTCGTCGGGCTGTACGCGCACGGCGGCTACCTCGACCAGGTCGCCTTCCGCCTGGAGAACGCCATCGCGCTGCGCCTGGAGCCGGTGCTGAGCTTCTTCCTGCTGCTGTTCCTCTTCCTGCTGGGCGTACGGCTCTTCCGGGCGGGCGCCTTCGGCGCGGACGAGGCGGCGCGGCGGCTGCGGGCGCGGTTGCTGGGCTGGGGCCTCGGGCTCGGTGTGCCGCTCAACGTGGCGGTGGCGCTGGCCGGTCCGGACTTCTTCCTGCTGGGCCGGTACGGCGCGGCGCCGCTCATGGCCGTCGGCTACATCGGGCTCATCGGCGCGCTGGTGGACCGGGTGCGCCGCCCGGGGCCGCTGATGACCGGACTCACCTCGGTGGGCCGGACGGCCCTGTCCGGGTACGTGCTGCAGAACCTGCTGTGCATGCTCGCCTCGTACGGCATCGGCCTGGGCCTGGCCGCGCGGCTGGGCGACTCCTGGCGGCCGTGGTGGGTGATGGGCCTGTGGGCGGTGGTGTGCGCGGTGCTGATGGTGGGTTCGACGCTGTGGCTGCGCCGCTTCTCCAACGGCCCGCTCGAATCCGTGCAGAAGTGGGCGCTGCGGCGCTGATCAGCGAGCGCCCAGGACGCGTACGGCGTCGACGATGAGGTCCCAGAAGCCGGGGACGTCCACGTCGACACCGACGTACGCGTTGGGCGCGGCGCCCGTGACCCCGTCGAGGTCGACGACGGTGGCGCCGCGTGTGTGCGTGCCGGTGAGCTCGATGGCGACGGGCGCGTGGACGAGCGTGACGAGGCCCGGGTCGATGAGGTGGGCCACGGTCAGCGGGTCGTGCAGCGGCGGGGCCGGGAAGCCGAAGACCTCGCGGTAGGTGGCGCCGAAGTACGTGAGCAGCTCGGTGCACAGGCGCGCCAGCGGCGTACCGAGGGCGTCGATGCGGGCGACGACGTCGGGGGTGGCGAGCGCCTTGTGGCTGACGTTCAGGCCGATCATGGTGACGGGCAGGCCGCTGGTGAAGACGATGTCGGCGGCCTCCGGGTCGGACAGGACGTTGAACTCGGCCACCGGGGTCCTGTTGCCGCGCTCCGTCGACCCGCCCATCAGCACGATGCGGCCGATCCGCCCGCCCAGCTCGGGGTGGGCGAGCAGCAGCGCGGCGATGTTGCTGAGCGGGCCGGTCGGTACGAGCGTGACGGGCTCGGGGTGCGCGAGGAGCGTGTCGCGCAGGAAGGTCACGGCGTCCCGGTCGTCGACGGGCACGGTCGGCTCCCCGAACCCGGGTCCGTCGAGCCCGGACTCGCCGTGGATGTTCCGCGCGACGATCCCGGAGCCGTGCAGCGGCCCCGCGAGGCCGGCGGCGATGGGCACGCCCTCGATCCCGGCGACGGTGCAGACGCGGCGGGCGTTGAGGGTCGTCTTCTCCACCGTCTGGTTCCCGGCGACGGTGGTGATGCCGAGCAGCCGGATGGCAGGATGCGCGGCGGCGAGCATGATCGCGAAGGCGTCGTCGTGGCCGGGGTCGCAGTCCAGGATCACGGGGACGGGCATGGCGGCGGCCTCCTGACGCGGGTGCGTGCGCGTACGGGACTACGCTCCCGCGTCCGGGGCCGCCGTGTCACGGACCTCCGCGGGCCCGCGCCCGGTCACGTGCCCGCTCACTTCAGCGGCTTGCACACCTCGGTGACCGGCTTCGTGGCACCGTCGGGCGTGTAGGTGACCCTCTTGCCGTCCTTGTGGAACGTCACCTTGTACTCGCGGTTGCTCTCGCCCGGCTTGAGGATGGCCTGGACGAAGTGCCCGGTGCCGTCCACGACGATCGCCCGGCCCTGGTCGATGATCACGAAGGCGTTGCCCTGCCGCAGGCCGCAGAACGGCAGCCCCTTGACGCTCGTGATGGCCTCGCCCACGCGGTACGTCGGTGACGGCGTGGGCGCCGGCTGGGGCGCGTGCACGCCCGCCGGGGCGGAGGCCGGGGCGGCCGCGGCCGGGGCGGCGAACGCGGCGCCCAGGGCGAGGGCGCCGGCACAGGCCGTGGTGATCAGGTAGCGGGACACACGCATGGCATCGGTCCTTCCGCGAGGGGCCCCCGAGCACGTCATGAGTAGCCCGTTTCGCAGATCATTACTCCAACGGAGTGTCCACGCGCCGCCGCACCCACCACAGCGTCGCCGCCGCGACGCACGCCGAGACGACGAAGGTGACCGGGAGGAAGACGCGCGGGCCGTCGTCCCGCGCGGGGGCCTGGGCCTGGGCCCGGGCCTTCGGGGCGGCAGTGGCCGGGGCCGAGGCCGGAGCACCGGCCGCCACGGGCACCGGGGAGGCGTCGGGGCCGCGTTTCGGCGGGGCCAGCAGGGAGCCGACCGGGTGCGCGCGCGGGGCGGCGGCGAAGCCCCAGTCGAGCAGCTTGCGCGCCTCCTCGTAGACGGCGTACGCGCCGCCGGAGCGCGGGTTCATCACCGTGACGACGAGCGTGCGCCCGTCCCGGCGGGCGGCGGCGATCAGGGTGTGGCCGGCGCCGCTGGTGTAGCCGTTCTTCACGCCGAGGATGCCGGGGTAGCGGGCCACGCCGTCGTCGCCGGTGAGGAGCCGGTTGGTGTTGCGGATGCCGTACGACCAGGTGCCCGCCGGGAACTTCGCGTACGGCGTCGCGCAGTAGCGGGCGAAGTCCGGGTCGCGCAGGCCCGCGCGGGCGAAGACGGCCAGGTCGTACGCGGACGAGACCTGGCCCGGCGCGTCGTAGCCGTCCGGCGAGACGACCCGGGTGTCGCGGGCGCCGAGCGCCTCGGCGGTGGCCTGCATCTCGCGGACGGTGGCCGCCCAGCCGCCGTTGAGGCCCGCCAGCACGCGCACGGCGTCGTTGCCGGAGCTGAGGAACACCCCGCGCCACAGGTCCGCCACCCGGTAGGTGATCTCCTCCTTGATGCCGACCAGGCTGCTGCCGTCACCGATCCCGGTCAGCTCGTGCCTGCTGACCGTGTGCGGCCGCTCCGGCGACAGCCCCGGCAGCGCGGCCAGCGCGAAGAGCACCTTGAGCGTGGAGGCGGGCGGCAGCCGCTTGTGCGCGTCGTGCGCGGCGAGCACCGCACCGCTGCGCGCGTCCGCGACCAGCCACGAGCGAGCGCTCAGCACCGGCGGCCGCGCCACGCCCGGCGGCAGGCGGACCTGGGTGCCGGGACGGTGCAGGAGGGACGCGTCCACGGCCGCGGCGGGGCGCGGCGGGGCCGGCTCCACCGGGAACGGCGGCGCGGCGGACGGGAGGGCCGGCAGAAGGGAAGGCCCCAGGTAGAGGGCGGCGGCCGCGAGCGAGCTGACGATCATTCAGTCACGTTAAAAAGCCGCCGTCAGCCCCGCAGGGCGAGTGCGCCGTACGGACGACAGCGTGCCCCGGCCGCATCAATCGCCGCTGTGCGGGCACTGGGAAAGCTCGGGCACCGAACCGGTCGGCACCGAACCGGCCGGCACCGAACCGACCGGACGAGCTCTCCCGGAGGGACGACATGCAAGCGGACGCGGTCCTGCGCGACAAGGTCTTCATGCGGCTGCTCCCGCAGACGGGCCAGGAGATCCCCGTACTGGCACACATGGCGTACGACCCCCAGGACCCGTATGCCATCACCGTCAACTTCACGCACGGCGGCTGGACCTACGCCGAGTGGCGCCTCGACCGCGACATGCTGCGCGACGCGCTGGAGGGCGTGACGGGCGGCGCGGTCGGTGAAGGGGACGTACGCGTGTGGCCGGAGGTGAACGGTACGCGGGAGGAGCTGTGCATCGAGCTGATGCACAGCGCGGTCTTCACGGCGTGGGCGCCGTCGATGCGGGGCTTCCTGGACCGGACGTACGCGGCGGTGCCGGCGGGCGAGGAGCACGTGGAGCTGGACGCGTTCCTCGCCGAGGTCCTGCGGACCGGGAGCCGGTGAGCTCCTGAGACCGGCCTGACACCCTGGTCCCATGGGTGTCGTACGGAATGAGGAGCTCGTCGTCGTGGGCGCGGTGGCGGCCGGGGGCGCGCTGGGGGCCGCCGGCCGGTACGGGGTGTCGCTGGCGTGGCCGGCGGCGCCGGGCGGCTTCCCGTGGGCCACGCTGGGGATCAACGGCGTGGGCTGCGCGCTCATCGGTGTCCTGCTGGTGGTGATCACGGAGGGCGGGGTCCCGGTGCACCGGCTGGTGCGGCCGTTCCTCGGCACGGGTGTGCTGGGCGGGTTCACGACGTTCTCGACGTACGCCATGGACATCGAGCGGCTGCTGCGGCGGGGAGAGACCGCCAGCGCACTGGCCTACCTGGCGGCGACGGTGCTGGTGGCGCTCGCCGGCGTCTGGGCGGCGGCCCGGCTGACGCGCCGGGCGCTGGTGCGGAGGGCGGCGTGAGGGCGGGCGGCGGAGACCTGCGAGGCCGTCCGGTGGTGTCCGGGTGAACTGGCTCCTCGTGATCGTCGGCGGCGCGGTCGGCGCGCCACTGCGGTACCTGACCGACCGGGCCGTGCAGGCCCGCCACGACTCGGTCTTCCCCTGGGGCACCTTCACGGTCAACGTGACCGGCTGCCTGCTCCTGGGCCTGCTGACCGGCGCCGCGTCCCAGGCGCAGCTGCTGCTGGGGACGGGGCTGTGCGGGGCGCTGACGACGTACTCGACGTTCTCGTACGAGACGCTCCGGCTGGCCGAGACGGGCGCGAAGCCGTACGCGGTCGTCAACGTGGCGGCGAGCGTGGCGGCGGGTCTGGCGGCGGCGTTCGCGGGGGCGGCGCTGGTGCGGTGAGGGCCACGGAGTGACCGTTCGGCGCGCGCACCGATGTGACGCCTGGTAATAATGAGGCAAGGCTTGCCTAACCCCGCAACCCGCCTCCCGAGGACGTGTATGCCCGCCACCGCCGTACTGCCGCAGCGCCCCGCCCTGGCGCCGGTCGCCGACGCGTACCGCCGGATGGCCGCCGCCTCGCCGTACCTGCGGATGGAGGTGGCCGAGCAGCCCGCCCCGAGCGGCGACTGGGTCCGCGCCCGGCGGCTCGCGGAGGACCCCGACGCCGTGGCGACGCTCGTCGCGGCCGAGGAGCGGCGCATCCACGAGACCTACGGCGTACGGCCGCGGCCCGACGTCGCGCCCACCTGGGTGCTGCACCGGTACGCCTTCACCGCCGCGCTCGCCATGAGCGGCCCCTGGTACCTGGAGCGCCGGGTGCCGCGCCTGACGGCCGACGGCGTGACGTACGGCTGGCGGACGCGGCGGCTCGTCGTGGCGCCCGGGACGGAGACCGTCGCCGCCGCGTCCGAGGCCGTCCTGGAGGCCGAGCTGCGCGCGGCGGTGGCCGCGCACCTGGCCCCGGTCCTGGAGGCGTTCCGGCCGCTCGTGCGGCGGGGCGAGCGCGGCATGTGGGCCCTGGTCACCGACGCGCTGGCGCAGGGCCTGTGGCACCTGGGGCGCGGGCTCGGCGACCCCTGGGCCGCCGTGCGCGCCGCCGACGCCCTGCTTCCGGGCGGCACGGCCCCGCTCCCCGGTGCGGCCGCCTTCCGCCCGGACCCCGCGCCGGAGGCGTGCGGTGAGCCGACGCGCACCCGCGTGAGCTGCTGCCTGCTCTACACGCTGCGGCCGGAGGACACCTGCGCGACCTGCCCCCGGCAGCAGCGCAGGTCCTAGGTCAGACCACCAGGAACGCCGCCGCCGTCGCCGCGCCCAGGCTCGCGCCCGCCACCGTCTGGGCGACCGTGTGGTACCGCAGCGCCACGCGGGACCAGCACACGGCGGCCGTCATGGCGTAGGCCAGGAGCCACCAGGGGGAGTGGACCGCGGAGAGCAGGGCCACGACCGCCGAGGCGACGGCGGAGTCGACGGAGATCTTCCAGACGGTGTTGACCGCCAGCAGGCCCACCGTCATCGCCCACAGCGCCAGCATCGCGACGAGGATGCCGGTCGGCGCGTGGCCGAGGGTCATGATCAGGGAGCCGGTGCCGATGGACCCGAGGATCACGAAGAAGATCGGCGCGCGCTTGGTCCGGTCGACGACGTGCCGGTCGCCCCAGGTGCCGCGCTTGCGTTCCCACTCGATGTACCCGGCGGGGACGAGGCCCGCGCACAGGGCGCCGAGGAGGCCCCACAGCAGGCCGCTCCAGTGGCCTGCGGACGCGTAGCCGATGGCCGTCATGCCGACCAGCAGGACGTTGCGGGGCTGCAGGACGTCCGTGACGGTACGGGCCACCCGCTTCGGCTCGGCGGGCTCGATGCCCTCGACGGGTTCGGTCCGCTCGGTCGTGCCGCTCATGCGCGCTCCTCCGCGAGCTCCGGGAGCTGGGCCGCCCGCTCCCCGTCGACCGTCCGGTACGCCCCCGCGACGCAGACCAGCCACGCCACCTCGTCGTCCTGGTCGGCGGCGTGCTTCGCCTCGATGGCCGCGGCCCTCCCGGCGGGCGCGCCGGCCGCCTTGGCGGCGAGGGCCGCCTTGATCCAGTACGCGTCCGCCAGCGGCCCCGGCTCGCCGCCCGCCGCCTCGCGGGCCGCGTCGACCAGGCCGTCGGGGACGTAGTGCCGCAGCTTCTCGACCGCGTCCGCGATGTCGGCGGCCCAGCGGTCCACGCGCAGGTCGGCCGGGGTCCCGAACCGCGTCAGCTCGCGCGCGAGCGACGCCGGCGGCTCGAAGGGCTGGTCGGGGAAGGCGATCATCAACTCCCGCCACAGCGGGTGCAGTTTCGCCTGCGCCCGCCACAGCTTCACACGCCGCCAGCCCTTGCTGAACGCCGGGATGGACGCGCCGACCGCGAAGAAGGCGAACAGCACGATCTGCGCGAGTTCCGTCACCTTGTCGAAGGTCTGGGCGAAGGCGTGGCTCGGCTGCTCGACGACGCTGATCCACAGGAACAGCGTCCGGCTGACGGTGTATCCGACGCCGATGAACATGGCGAACGTCATCATGCCGAGCCCGACCCGCAGGTGGCGCAGCGTGGCACCCGCGGTCGCCAGGGCCCACTGGTAGGCGCAGACGGCGGACGCCGCGCCCAGGTAGAGGTAGAAGACGCTCATGTAGAGCGTGGCGCCCCACTGCCCGGCGTGGTCCGAGACGAACCGGTCGGAGGGGACGGACCGGTCCACGACGGTGAAGAAGAGCACGGTCAGCAGGATCAGCGTGGCGACGGACGCCTTCGCCGCCACGTGCTGCACCATCCGCGCGAACCGCACGTGGCGCGGCACGGCGCCGCCCTCCGGGTAGTGGCCGTAGATGGCCACGATGTAGCTGAGGATGGCGAGGATCGCGATGGTCGCCGTGTAGTGCTTGATGAGGACGGCGAGGTCGACGACGGGGCTGTTGTTGAGCCCGATGCGCACGGCGTGGGTCTTGGTCCACAGGGCCGCGGCGAACCCGGCGTAGCACCCCCACAGGGCGCGGCGGCGCTTGTCCTCCTCGTCGCCCCACAGGGCGGCGGGCATGCGCCACAGCGCGACGGCGGTCATGAGGCCGGCTATGAGGTAGCCGGCGATGTCCAGGGCGGTCACGAGGGGTCCTTCACGACGAGTCCTTCACGACGACGAGTCTTTCTTGGTGCGGCGGAAGAGGCCGCGCCGCCGGTGGGCGACGGGCCGGGAGAGCGAGTTCGCGAGGCGCCCCACCATGTCGTCGCTCGTCACGTCCCGGGCCATCCGGGGGATGAGCGAGGCGCCGAACTCGGCCACCCGTTCGTCATGGGTGTCGTACTGCGCGCGCGCCTGCACGGTGGCGCCCGAGTGGAGGACGCGTGCGATCAGCGAGGTGTCGAAGACGGGGAGGAGGCGGCGCAGCTGCTCGGCGTCGAGGCTGGTGCCGTGGTCGAACCACTCGTGGCACAGCTCGTGCAGGATGACGTGTTGCGTCTGGTACGCGGTGGGGCGGCGGCGGTAGAGGACGAAGCTGGTGTTCCCGGAGGTGAGGCGCAGCCCGCAGGCGGCGTTGACGCGGGCCAGGCGGTCGGGGAGTTCGCGCAGCACGATGGTGCGGCCCCGGGCCGCCTCCATGTTGGCGACGAGCGCCTCGATGGTGAAGGGGGCGGGGATGGGCAGGTCCGCCAGACCGGCTTCGCACTCTTTGCGCAGTTTGCGCAGGGACATGGATGCTGCCTCTTACGTCCGTCCGACTGTCCACGCGCCGTGGTCACGCGTGCGTGTGACATGCGGTCGGCGAGTTTACCGGCCCGGCCCGTCGCCCCCGTCCTCCCTCTTCTTCGTCTCCTCCAGCAGGGAGAGCGCGAACTCCAGGAGCTCCGCCGGGATGCCGTCCTCGTCGTTGCCGCGCGCCGCCACGCCGCTGATCTCGCCGGTGCGGCGCTTGGCGAGGAACTGCAGTCCGGCGACGACGTCGTCCACGACCTCGGACTCGTCCTTGAAGAAGCGCCAGTCGACGCCGAAGCCGAGGCCGAGCGCCTTGAGGATGTCCTCGGAGGGGTGGGTGACCTTGCCGGCCAGGATGTTGGAGAAGTAACTGTGCGACAGGGAACCGCCGCGCTGTTTGACGAGGTCCGCGAAGAAGCGCCCCGAGACCTTCTGGCCGGGGAAGGTCTTCTCGACCATGTACTCGACCTTCTGCTGCAACGTCCGTAGCTCGGGCGTGCGTTCTTCGCCGTTGGTCATCCGGTCCCCACGTTGCGCGATAGTCGAGTGCGGTCAACGGGCTCGTACTGTAACCGACCCGGAACGTCGGCGTCTTTGCACCAGCGACAAAGCGGAGCTTCTCACTTCCGCATCGGATCCGGACTTGCGCAAGCACTCTACGTCACTGTTAACTCGAAAAAACACGGGCGGGGGGCCACGAGGGGAGTCCCTTGCCCGTGTGAACAGCCGTGTGCGCGCGGGGCCCGACGGAGTGTGCCCCGTACAAGGATGTAGCCCATCGCGACGGGGGATGCACGATGGGCTACATCCGCATTATGGCACCTCGTCATGCGCGGAGGACAGGCGCCCCGGCGGAGAATTAGCGGCCGTTTACCTTCCGTCTCGGCGCGCGGACCGACGGATGCCTCATTAGCGTGACAAAAGGGACCATGTTCGAGGTGTCGAGTCGGAGAGAGACGGAAGACCATGGCGGTACTACCTGAGGGCACCCCCTGCTGGGCGGACGCGATGTTCACCGACCTGGAGGGCGCGAAGAGCTTCTACGGCGACGTACTGGGCTGGACCTTCGGCGAGGCGACGTCGGAGTACGGCAACTACACGGAGGCGTATGCGGACGGGAAGGCCGCCGCCGCCGTCGTGCCGCCCATGCCGGGGCAGGAGGGCCAGGAGAGCCGGTCGGCGTGGTGCCTGTACTTCGCGTCGCCGGACGCCGAGGCCACCGCCCGCAAGATCCGCGACAGCGGCGGCGAGGTGATCATGGGGCCGATGACCGTCGGTGACTTCGGCACGATGGTGCTGGCCCGCGACCCCGGCGGCGTCGTCTTCGGCGTCTGGCAGGCGGGCATCCACGAGGGCTTCGCCGCGCGGGGCGTGCGCGGCGCGTACTGCTGGGCCGAGGTCTTCACCCGCGACCCCGAGAAGGCCGACCCCTTCTTCGCCTCCGTCTTCCCGTACCGGATCAAGCGGATGGAGGCGCCCGAGGACATCGACTTCGTCGTCTTCGACGTCGGCGACGACACCGTGCTCGGCCGGATGCGGATGACGGGCGACTTCCCGCCGGAGGTCCCGCCGTACATCAACGTGTACTTCGCCGTCGACGACTGCGACGCGGCGGTCGCGAGGGCGACCGCGCGCGGCGGGGTGCTGCGGTGGGGGCCGATGGACACGCCCTTCGGGCGGTTCGCGTCGCTGACCGACCCCCAGGGCGCGGCGTTCTCCGTCATCGACATGGAGCGCACCGAGGGCGAGATGCCGACGATGACCGAGGTGTCCTGACACCGAGGCAGCGGGCGGGGCTCAGTCCTCGGCGGCGCCGGCTTCCGGCGCGCCGGGCACCGTCGTCACCTGGCGCGGGGGCGTGTCGGCGGAGCTGCTGTCGGGCGAGAACAGCGCCATGCCGGCCAGGACGGCCGCGACGAACGCCACCGCGCCCGCGATGGCGCTCGCGACCCGGGGCCGCCGGCTGACGAACGCCCGCGCCTCACCGAGCCGCTGCGGGGCGGGCGCGGCCCGGCGCCCCCGCCCGCCGCCCGGGGCGGTCCGGGGCAGCGCGTACGTGGTCGGCGCCTGCGCCGGGGCCGGTCCCGGCATGGGGGCGGGCGCGGGCATGGGCGCGGGTCTCTGCGCCCGCCGGGGTGCCGGCGCGTGGGCCGGTCCCGGCCGGGGAGCGGACCCCGGCATGGCGGCCGGCATAGGAGCCGGCATCGGCGCGGGCATCGGTTCCGCGCGGCCCTGCCAGGCGCCCGAGCCGAACCAGTCCGCGACCTGCTGCGCCGACGGCCGGTCCTCCGGCTGCTTGGCGAGCATCCCCAGCAGGTACGCCTCGAAGGCGGGCGGTACGTCCGCGCCCAGCCCGCGCGGCGGCACCGGCGGGGTGTCGATGTGCTGGTACAGCGTGGCGGTCGCCGTGTCCGCCTGGAACGGCGGGCGGCCCGTCGCCAGCTGGTACAGCACGCAGCCCAGCGAGTACACGTCGGACGCCGGGCCCGCCGGGCGCCCCAGCGCCCGCTCCGGAGCCAGGTAGAGGCTCGTGCCGACGATCTGCCCCGCCGTCGTGAGCGCGGCCGCCGGATCGTCGACGAACCGGGCGATGCCGAAGTCGCCGAGCTTGACCGTGCCGTCCACGTCGGACATCAGGTTGCCGGGCTTGATGTCCCGGTGGACGATGCCCTGCCGGTGCGCGACGGCCAGGCCCGCCGCCGTCTGCGCGGCGATGGCCGCCACGCGGGGAGCGCGCAGCCGGCCCTCGGCGGCGAGCTCCTGCGCGAGGCTGCGGCCCTCGACGTACTCCATCACCAGGTAGAAGCGGCCCTCCCACGCCCCGAAGTCGAAGACCGCGACCACGTGGGGGTGGCTGAGCCGGGCCGCCGTCTGGCCCTCCAGCCGGAAGCGTGCCGCCGCCTGCGAGTCGGCGTCGTCGCCGAGCATCAGCTTGACGGCCACCGGCCTGCCGAGCACCTCGTCCGTGGCCCGCCAGACCTCGCCCATTGCGCCACGGCCGATGGCTGACTCCAACCGGTACCGATCCGCCACCAGCACGTGCGCACCAACCTCTATCCCGATCAAACCCGATCGACCCTGGGAGCAGGGTACCGACCCGGGAGATGAGGGTCGGTCAGCAAGGTCACCGCACAGGAGGGTTGCCGCTCGTCCATCGTGGTGCACCCGCCGCACGAACAGCGCAACCGGCAGGCGCCCGGCTTTCGGGACTCCGGCATATGACGAACGCTGATGCCGTGACGGACGCCGCCCGGCCCAGGCCCATGACGCGCGCCAGACCCCTGCTCTTCGCCGCCGGAGCCCTGCTCCTGGTGGCGCACGCGAGCGGGTGGCCCCTGGCGTCGCGGCCCCCGCGGGCGGCCGCGGACGGGGTGGGCAAACACGCCCTCGGGCTCTCGGTCACCGTCAACAAGCACCCGACGCCGGAGGCCGAGCGCATCGGCATCCGGGTCGGCCACGTGGTGGTCAAGCGGTACCGGGTGACCAATCGCTCCGGTGCCGACCTGCACCGGGTGACCGTCCACGACCCGGCCGTACCGGCGGGCGCGGTGCGCTGCCCGGGCGGGCAGGGCTTCTGGATGCGCGGGCTGACGTCCGTCACCTGCGTCTCCCGGGTGCCGGCCCTACCGGGGCACCACGCCGTCACCGTGCGCGCCCGCGCGCAGGTGCCGTCGGTGGGGATGCGCGTCGAGGCGTCCGCCAGGGCCGCGTACCAGGGCGTGGGCGGCGCGCTGACGCTCGCCGTGGGCGTCGCGGTACGGGACACGGGGGCGGGGGCGGCCGGCGCGGTGGTGCGGTACACCGTCACCAACCCCGGAAACCGGACCGTGTACGGCGCCCGGCTCACCGACACGGCGCTCGGCAACCCGCCGGTGAGCTGCGGGGGCCGCCCCGCAGTGCCGCAGGCGCTGCCGCCGGGGGGCGTCGTGGTGTGCGTGGCGCGGCTGGAGGGGCTGCGGCCCGGTACGTACCGGAGCGCGCCCGAGGTGCGGGGCAGCGACCGGCTGTTCACGCTGGGCCCGACGTGCGAGCGGCCCGTGCCGCCGCCGACGCTGGTGGCCCGCGCGGTGGCGCCGTTCGCGGTACGGGCCCCCCGGCCCCGCCCGGTCCCGCCCCCGCCGGGGCCCCCGGGCCCACCGGCTCCCCCGGGGCCGCCGGGGCCTGCTCCGGGGGCGCCCGGGGTGCCGGGCGTTCCGGGAGTTCCCGGCGTTCCCGGCGTGCCGGGGGCACCGCTGCCACCCGGTGTGGTGCCGGTTCCGGGGGCGGTGGTGCCGCCGTTGCCGCCGGTGCTGCTGCCGCCGGGGATCGCGGCGCCGGCGCCGGGTGTGGCGGGTGTGGCAGGTGTGCTGGGTGTACCTGGTGTGCCGGGTGCTGCGGGTGCTGCGGGTGCTGCGGCTGTTCCGGTTGTTCCGGGGGGCGTAGGTGTCGGGGCCGGGGTGGCCCCAGGCGTGGTGGCGGCCGCCGGTACGGGGGTCGCCGCCCTCGCCGGTGCGACGGGCGCCGCGGCCGGTGCCGCCGCGGCCGCGGGCGCCGGCTTGGGAGCGGCCGCCCTCGCGGAGGCGGCCGCGGCTGCGGGAGCCGCGGGTGCCGCTGTGCCGGGAGCTGCGGGGGCGGGCGCCGCTGTGCCGGGAGCCCCCGCCGCACCTGGGGCGGCGGCGGCGCCCCCTGGGACGGTGGCGGTCCCGCCGGGGGCAGCAGCAGCCGTACCGCCCGGAGAGGCGGCGGCCGTTCCACCGGGAGAGGCGGCGGCCGTACCACCGGGAGCGGCGGCAGCTGTACCGCCCGGAGCGGCGGCGGCCGTTCCACCAGGTGCGGCAGCGGCGGTCCCACCCGGAGCCGCCGTACCGCCCGGTGCGGCCGTACCGCCAGGAACAGCGGTCCCGCCAGGCGTCACCCAGCAACAACAGCAACAGCAACAACAACAGCAGGACCAACAACAACAGCAGGACCAGCAACAACAGCAGAACCAGCAACAACAGCAGAACCAACAGCGGCAGGACCAGCAACAGCCCCCCGGGCAGCGGACGCAGCCGGCCACCGAGCGGGGGCTCATCGCCCGCGCCGGGGCGTTGCTGGCCGAGGACGAGGAGACGAGCCTCGCCGTGTTCCTGTTCCTGCTCTTCCTGCCCGTGGCGATCGTCGCCGTGATGGCGGGCCGGCGCCTGTGAGAGCGAGCGAGGAAGCCCTATGAACCATGTGGTGAGCACGCTGGCGATCGGCCTGTTCGGCGCGCTCCTCGCCGCCGGCGGGGTCGTCCTCTGGCGCCACTACCGGCCGGTGGAGGACTGCGAAGCGGACGGCGGGGACGTCGTCGAGTACCTCTCCATGATGATCGCGCTCCTCTACGCGCTGCTGCTCGGCCTCGCCCTCGTCTCCGTGTGGGAACTGCGGGGCGACGCCGGTTCGAACACGTCCACCGAGGCGGGCGCGCTGCACCAGATGACGGTCCTCGCGGACGGCATGCCCCCGGCGCAGCAGAAGCGCATCGAGATCATGGCCGAGCGGTACGCCGTCCACGTGGTCCAGCAGGAGTGGCCGCTGCTGGAGGCGCAGCAGCCGCTGGGCGAACAGGGCTGGGTCCTGCTGCAGCAGCTGCGCGCGGTGTCGGAGGCGCCGCCCGACGCGACCCCGGCGCAGGAGGTGACGGCCCTGGAGATGCTCGGGCAGCTCAGCGTGCTGGACGAGGCGCGGCGGGGCCGGGAGTCGGCCGCGGGCGACTCCCTGTCGCCGCTGCTGTGGGCGGGGCTGGCGGTCGGGGCGGTCCTCTCCTTCTGCATCGTGTTCTTCTACGGCGTGGGCCGTACCTGGAGCCATCTGGTGATGCTGATGGGCATGGTGGGGCTGACGGTCTTCCTCGCCGTGCTCATCCACCACCTCGCGACGCCGTTCGGGGAGGTGATGGGGGTGGCGCCGGACCCGTTCACGGAGTACTTCCCCCGGGCGGCCACGGCGGGTGCCTGACCGCCGGGCGGCACCCGGCACCGGGCACCCGGCACCAGGCACCCGGCACCAGGCACCCGGCACACTGACCCGCATGCGCGAGAAGCCCTTCCTCTACGTCGTCGTCTGCGCCGCCGGTATCGCCGGGGACGTCCGCAGGCTGATAGCCGCAGCCCGGCAGAGCGGCTGGGACGTCGGCGTCATCGCCACCCCGCACGCCGTGCCCTTCCTCGACGTACCGTCCGTGGAGGCGCAGACGGGCTACCCGATCCGGTCCGCCTGGCGCCGCCCCGGGGACCCGCGGCCGCTGCCGCCCGCCGATGCCGTGGCCGTCGCCCCGGCCACGTTCAACACGATCAACAAGTGGGCGGCGGGCATCGCCGACACCCTCGCGCTCGGGACCCTCTGCGAGGCGTACGGCGCGGGCGTGCCCACCGCCGTCGTGCCGTGCGTGAGTGCCGAGCTGACCGCCCACCCGGCGTACCGGCAGAGCCTGGAACGGCTGCGCGGGATGGGCGTACGGATTGGCGAGGGCAGCGCCGCCGCCGGGGGCTTCCGGTGGGAGGAGGCCCTGGAGCTCCTCGCGCGACCGGCCTGACCCGGGTGCTCGCGCGCCCGCCGGGCGGCGGCGCACCGGCTGCGGGTGCCGCCG
Organism: Streptomyces sp. NPDC030862; assembly: GCF_055571835.1. NCBI lineage: Bacteria > Bacillati > Actinomycetota > Actinomycetes > Kitasatosporales > Streptomycetaceae > Streptomyces > Streptomyces sp. NPDC030862. Next base: position 449,226 of record NZ_JBVIEN010000003.1, read on the forward strand.
TTGTGGAGGGACGATGGGAGGCATGGGCGGTGCGGATGGGCTGCGGGCCGAGCGGGAAGCGGTCGACGGCGCGGAGGTGGGGCCTTCGCCGGTCGGCGGCCTGCTCGACGTGCTCGGTGTGGCGGCGATCGTCGTCGACGCGGACGGGCGCGTCGTCCTGTGGTCCCCGCAGGCGGAGGAGCTGGTCGGGTACAGCGCGCACGAGGCGCTGGGCAAGTACGCCGCACGGCTGCTGGTCGCGGAGGAGCACTTCGGACTCGCGCTGCGGCTGTTCGAGCAGGTGATGACCACCGGCCAGAGCTGGGCGGGCGTCTTCCCCGTACGGCGCAAGGACGGCACCACGCGGCGGCTGGAGTTCCGCAACATGCGGCTCCTGGACGACCTCGGGGACTTCTACGCCCTCGGGCTCGCCACCGACCGGGAGAAGCTGCGCCAGGTGGAGCGGGACCTGGCGCTGTCGGTGCGGCTGGTGGACCAGTCGCCGATCGGGCTCGCGGTCCTTGGCCCCGACCTGCGGTACGTGGCGGTCAACGCCGCGCTGGAGCGGATCGACGGCCTGGGCGCCGAGGAGCACCTGGGCCGCACGGTCGGCGAGGCGCTGCCGTACCTCGACGCCGACCGCACCGAGGCGGCGATGCGGCGCGTCCTGGATACCGGCGTACCGCTGCTGGACCGGCAGGTGGTGGGGCGGGCGCCGGCCGACCCGGACCACGACCACGCCTGGTCGGTGTCGATGTACCGGCTGGAGGACGTGGCCGGGCGGGCCATCGGGCTGGCGACCTCGGTCGTCGACGTGACGGACCGGTACCGGGCCACCGCCGAGGCGGAGCGGGCGCGGGACCGGCTGGCCGTGGTCGCGGACGCGTCCGTACGGATCGGCACCACGCTCGACCTGGAGCAGACCGCGCGCGAGCTGGCGGACGTCGCCGTGCCGGAGCTCGCGGACATCGCCGCCGTCGACGTCCTGGACAGGGTGCTGGAGGGCCGCCCGAGCCGGATGACGGCCCTGTCCGACGAGGAGGGCCCGGCGGTCTTCCGGGCGCTGGCGGTCTCGGCGGCGTACCGGACGCCCGCCGTGGAGGCGGCCGACCCGCCGGGCGAGCTGGCCCGCTACGGCGCCGACCGGCTCGTCACCCGCTGCGTACGCACCGCCCGCCCGGTCCGGGAGGCGCACCTCGACGAGCGGACGCTGTCGTGCGTGGCCCGCGACCGCCGGGCGGCGGAGCTGCTGGCCGAGGCGGGCGTCCACTCGTACCTGGCGGTGCCGCTGATCGCGCGCGGCGAGGTGCTGGGCGCGCTCGACCTCAAGCGGGCCCGCAACCCGGAGCCGTTCAGTGAGGACGACACGCTGCTCGCGTGCGAGCTGGCCGCCCGCGCGGCGGTGTGCATCGACAACGCCCGCCTGTACCGGCAGCAGCGGGAGACCGCGCTGACGCTCCAGCGCAGCATGCTGCCGGAGACGCCCCGCGACCTCGTCGGCCTGGACGTCGCCTCCCGCTACCAGCCGGCCGGGGCGCGCAGCGAGGTCGGCGGCGACTGGTTCGACATCATCCCGCTCTCCGACGAGCGGACGGCCCTGGTGGTGGGCGACGTGATGGGCAGCGGCATCAACGCCGCGACCAGCATGGGCCGGCTGCGCACGGCGACGCAGACGCTGGCCCGCCTGGACCTGGAACCGGCCGAGGTGCTGCGGCACCTGGACGAGATCACCGCCGGCATGGAGCCGTCCCTCGCGACCTGCGTGTACGCGGTGTACGACCCGCACCGGGCGGAGTGCCGCCTGTGCACGGCGGGACACCTCCCGCCGGTGGTGGTGCGCGGCGGCCACACGCCGGTGCTGGTGGACCTGCCCACCGCGCCCCCGCTGGGTGTCGGCGGCATCCCGTTCCGCGAGGTCACGGTGGACCTGGAGCCCGGCGACCGGCTGGTCCTCTACACCGACGGCCTGATCGAGACGCGGGAGCACGACATCGACGTACGCCTGGACGCCCTGCTGGCGCTGCTGCGCACCCTGGGGGACCGGTCGCTGGAGGAGTCCTGCGACCGCCTGCTGAGGGAGCTGCGGCACCCGGGGGACCACGACGACGTGGCGCTCCTCATGGCGTGCCCCTCCGGATGACGCCCCCGGTGCGCGACAGGCCCTGGCCGACCCCACACGGGAAACACGGGAGGAGGCCGTCGGGCCTCCCCCCGCGTTCACGCCCGTACGGCTACGGCTTCCACCACGCCCCGGAGGCGTCGCGCAGCGTGTTGGTGCCGCAGTGCACCTCGCCCATGCCGAGGTGGTAGGTGTCCCAGTCGTTGATGTACGACACCTTCAGCCCGGCGCGGGTGTACGCGTCGGTGACGGCGGCCGTGAAGACGTCCTTGCCGCCGATGACCGGGCCCCACTGCTTCGGGGCCAGGTACCGGTCACGCCCGAGCAGGACGCCGTTGACGGCGCCGGGGACGTACGCGCTGGTCATGACGGTCTCGGGGCCGGCGGGGCCCGCGGCGCGCTCGCCTTCGCGGGGGATGCGCTTCTGCTGGCCGTACTCGTCGACCGCGTCGGGCACCTCGCCCGCGCCCAGGCGCTTCAACCGCGGCACGCGCTCCCCGCGCTCGCCCTCCTCCGTCGCCTCCGCCTCCGTGCCGCGCGTGTAGAGCGCGGGGACGCGGACGACCTCGGCGTCGGTGACGCCGGTCTCGCGCTTGAGCGTCTCCAGGTTCGCCGCGATGCGCTGCGCGGCCATCGTGTTGTCGGCCACCAGCCACTTGGAGGCCAGCGCCTGCGCGATGGTCTCCTTCGGCGCGGGCAGGTCCGGGGTCCCCGGCACCGAGAACATCCGGGTCTTGCCGTGCCCGGCGTCCCGCGCGTCGCGCAGCAGCTTCAGCCCCGCCTCGGGGTCGGCGACGGCGATGGTCCAGCCGCGCGCGGTGCCCGGCGCCGGGAGGAACTGCACGAACTCGTCGACGTGCCCCACGTGCAGCCACGACGTGTCCAGCAGCAGCGGGTCCTGGAAGCCCTGGGACGCCAGCAGCGTGCGCATCGCGACGGCCGGCTTGGAGCCGGTGTCCTTGCGCTCGCCCATGATGATGCGCCCGGCCGGGTAGGAGCGCCCGCCGTGCGCGTACGGCGGGATGGTCTCCAGGTTGCCCATGGAGTTGAGGGTCCACTCCTCCTCGTCGCGGACCCCCGAGACCTGGACGACGCCGACGCCCCTGCCCCGCAGCTTCTCGAACAGCTCCCGCCCGGACTCGCGGTCCGGCTGGGCCGAGCGCAGCATCACGCGGATCACCTGGCGCCCCCCGCCGGGCGCGGTCATGCTGACGTATCCGGGCTCGACGAAGTCCTGGGCCCAGATGTCCTGGTACTTGTCGAAGGTGACGACCGGCGCGGCGATCCCCGCCGCCTTCGCCTCCTTCGCCAGCCCCGCCACGAAGGTCTGCTGGCTGCGCGCGAACGGGTCGTCGCCGGGGACCTTGGTGACCAGCATCTGCTGGGCGTTCTGCAGGTGGTGGTGGGTGAGCAGCGGCGCCACGCGGAGCGTGATGTCGTCCGAGGTGCTCTTCCCGCCGGCGGTGACGGTCAGGCGCAGGACGGCGCGGCCGCCCCAGCGGGTGTTGTCACGGATGACGTCGGTGGCCTCGACGCCGAACTCCACGCCGGCGCGCAGCTCGGAGGCGGTCAGCCGGGTCTCGGGCGTCACCCGCACCCAGGTGGCGGAGCGCTTGATGAAGACGCGGGTGGTCTTGGCGCCGCTGACGATGTTCAGGGTGCCGGTCGCGTTGGTGGGCACGTCCTTCATCGGCACGGACCGTACGCGCGCCAGGTCGGCGGCGTCGGCGGAACCGTTCACGACGGTGTCGGCGGCGTCGTTGCAGGCGGCGAGCCGGGCCTCGGACAGCGGCTTGCCGCCGGCCCCGCTGGTCGGGCAGCGCTTGGTGTCGTCGTCGATGTTCGGCAGGACGACCGCGCCCCGGGCGGCGCTCCAGGTGTCCTCCCCGGCGCTGTCGCTCGCCCCGGCGACGTCCACCCGGCCGTCCCGGTTCACGTCCGCCCGCAGGTCGGCCTGGGGCGGAGCCGGCGCCGCGAACACGGGCGCGGCGAGGGCGACGGGCGCCAGGACGGCGCCTATGACGGATATGGCGAGGCTCGCGCGTCTCGCGTGGCTCGTACGCACCATGCGTCCTTCCATGGGGGATGGCTTGTCGAGCCGGAAGAGGGCGCGTGGGTACGGTGCGTTGCCTGGGATCGCCGGGTCTGGCCGGTTCCCGACCGGAGGATGACCAGGGAACGGCCGAGGATCCGCCTCGGGCATGACGACGTCTCAGCGTGCCTTCGGCTAAGCGGCCCGCGTCTGCGCACGCCTGTGCCCGTCCGCGCCCGCCTGCGCGGGCAGATTTCCGGCCCCGCGAGGCCGGCAAGATCCGGAAGTTAGGCCCTAGCCCTTCGCGCCGCCGGTGACGCGGGTCTCCAGACCGTCCAGGACGCGGTCCAGGCCGTACGTGAAACTCTCCTCGCGGATCTGGCGCGGGTCCTTGTCCCGCTGGGCCGCGGCCCCCTCGCGCAGCCGGGGCAGGTCCCGCGCGGCCTCCTCGACGGCGGGCATGAGGCTCGCCACCCAGTCCCGTTCGTCCATACCGCTGCGCGCGATCATCGAGAGGTACGCGGCTTCGGACGTGGCCGTGCCGATGACGTACGAGAGCAGCGTGCCCATGGCCTGCTCGATCTCGTCCGGCGGAAAGCCCGCCGCTTCGAACAGCGCCAGCATCCGCTCCGACATGCGCATGACGTTCGGCCCGAGGTGGACGAGCCCGACCTGGCCCAGCACCGTCGCGACCCAGGGGTGTCGTAGCGCCATCGCGCGCAGGCTGCGGGCGCCGGCCGCGACCGGGGTGCGCCAGTCGGCGGGGTTGTCGGCCTCCGGCAGCTCCAGCTCGCCGTAGACCTCGTCCAGGACCAGCTCGATCAGCTCGTCCTTGCTGGCCACATGGCGGTAGAGCGAGGTGGCGCCGGCGCCCAGGCGGGTGCCGAGCTTGCGCATGCTCAGGGCTTCCAGGCCCTCCGCGTCCAGCAGCAGGACGGCCTCGGTGACGATCTGTTCCCGGCTCAGCGCGGGCTGCTCGCGCCCCCGGCGCGGGCGGGTCCACACCGAGGCGATCTGCTTCGGGTCGGCGGGCATCGTGGGCCTCTTTCATCGGGTGTCCGGCTGTCCCCGCCACGGTAGCGCACACCGTTCACGTGTTGCGTACGGCGAACGCGTCTGCGTACAGTGTTCGCAGGACGAGAACGGTGTGCGCAGGGCATGCCGTGATGCGGAGGAGGAACCCATGAGGGAGATCGCCCGGTGGCAGGCCAGGTTCGACGAGCTGCGCGCCGCACACCGTGTGCCGGGGGCTTCCCTCGCCGTGCTCGTCGACGGCGAGATCCACGAACTGGCCAGCGGCGTGCTGCACAAGGGCACCGGGGTGGAGGTGACGACCGACTCGGTCTTCCAGGTCGGCTCGATCACGAAGATCCACACCGCCACGCTGGTCATGCAGCTCGCCGAAGCCGGCCGGCTGGACCTGGACGCACCGGTCGTGGACGTCCTGCCCGAGTTCGCCACGGCCGACCCCGAGGCCACCGCGCGCATCACCACCCGGCAGCTCCTCAGTCACACCGGCGGGCTGACGTGCGACTTCACCCACGACACCGGACGCGGTGACGACTGCCTGGCGAAGTACGTGGAGGCGGCCGCGGGCGTCGCGCTCGACTGCCCGCCGGGCACGGCCATCTCGTACAGCAGCGTCGGATACAACGTGCTCGGCCGCATCGTCGAAGTCCTCACCGGTCAGACCTGGGACGAAGCGCTGCAACAGCGGCTCTGCGCACCCCTCGGCCTCACCGGCACCGTCTCCCTCCCCGAAGACGTCCTGCGCTTCCGCGCCGCGATGGGCCACCTCGGCGGGCCGGGCGAGGACCCGGCGCCCGCCCCCGCCTGGAACATGCTGCCGCGCTCGGCCGGCCCCTACGGCGGTGTCCTGTGCGCCACCGCCGCCGACCTCGCGCGGCTTGCCCGGATGCACCTCGACGGCGGTACGGCACCGGACGGCACCCGCCTGCTGACCGCCGAGAGCGTCGCGGCGATGCAGCGGCGCGTGGTGGACTCGCCCGACAAGTGGACGGTGGGCGCGGACGGCTGGGGCCTGGGCTGGACGCTCTACGACTGGGACGGAGTCCCCGGCTTCGGCCACGACGGCGCCACCATCGGGCAGTACGGGTTCCTGCGCGTCGTCCCCGGAGCGAACGTCGCCGTCGTCCTGCTGACCAACGGCGGCGGCTCGCGTCTCCTCTACACCGATCTGCTGCGTGAACTGCTCCACGAACTGGCCGGGGTGCGGATGCCGGCCCCCTTCGCCCCCGCCGCCCAGCCGCCGGCCGTGGACATCACGCCCTTCACCGGCACCTACCGGCGCGAAGGCGTCGCCATCACCGTCACCGAACGCGCCGGCAGGGGCCACCTCGTGTACGAATTCGTCGACGGCATGGCGGGTCTCTCACCCGCCATGGAGATGGACCTGATCCCGGTCTCCGAGACGACCTTCGCCGGGGCGGGCACCGGTCCCTTCGCCGAAGACTGGATGCCCGTGGTGTTCTCCACGCTCCAGGACGGCACCGGCGTCTGCTACATCGGCATGCGCGCCGCGCCCAGGGTCGCGTGAGTCCGGCAAGATCGGCAAGACACCCGCTAGGGCTTCGCCGGCAGCACCACCTTCATGCCGAAGCCGTACGACTTCAGGGCGCCCGCGAGCGGGATGAACAGCATGCTGTAGTGCTCCTGGCCCCGGGCGGTGTCGATGCCGCCCAGGTCGAGCAGGGCTTCCGGGGGCCAGCCGAGGTCGTGCAGCAGTCCGCTGACCGTGTGCTTGGCGTCGGCGTCGTCGCCGGAGAGGAAGATCGTGCTCGGCCCCTCCAGTGAGCCGGGCGCGACCATGACCATCGCATCGACCGTGCACAGCGTCTTGACGACCCTGGCCTCCGGGAACGTCCGCTGGATCTCCTCGCCGAGGCTCTCCACGGGGTGGGAGAGGGTGTTGTCCTCCCGGAACCCGACCGCCACGTCGAGCACCACCTTCCCCGCGAGGGCCGGGGCCCCGACCGTCTCCAGCAGCGGTACGGACGCCGTGCCCGGCGTCGCGTTGACCACCACATCGGCGGCCGCGACCGCCCCGGCGGGGTCCATGACCGCGACCTCTCCGTTGACCGCGGTCGCCAGGTCGGCCCGCAGCTCCGTGTCGTCCGCCCGTCGCGAACCGAACACGATGTCGTGGCCCGCCGCCGCCCACGCGGCCGCAAGTGCCTTGCCTACATGGCCCGTTCCGAGGATTCCGATTCTCATGGCCCGACGTTATGGCGGGCCGGTGTGCCGGGGCGTCGGCCAAAGGCCCGGTTCCGTCGGGCCATCGGCCCTACGCCGAAGGGTCCGCCGGCAGCGCCGGGGGCGTACGACTGACCGTGCGCCCCAGCGCAGCGGCCGCCCGCGCGAACTTCGCCGCGTCGATGACGGCCGCGCCGCCGGGGTCGTTGTTGAAGTACACGTACACGTCCTCCGCGTCCGTCCAGGCGTCCGCGATGCGCCGCGCCCACGAGGCGAGCGCCTGGCGCCCGTAGCGCGGCGGCGGATCGGCGAGACCGGCGTGGAAGCGTACGTACCCCCAGGGCGCCGTCCGCCACAGCGGCGTCACCGGCCGGGACCACCGGTCCGCCCAGCAGAGCGCGGCGCCGTACCGCTCCAGCACCGCCCGCAGCGCGCGCTCGTCCCGCCACCACGACTCGTGGCGCAGCTCCACGGCCACCCGTACGCCGCCGGGAAAGCGGCGCAGGCACGCGTCGAGCAGCTCCACGTCCGCCTGGAGGTTCGGCGGGAGCTGCACCAGCACGGGCCCCATCCGCTCCCCGAGCCCCGCCGCCCGCCCGAGGAGCCGCGCCACCGGCTCCTCGGGCTCCCGCAGCCGCTTGATGTGGGTGAGGTACCGGCTGGCCTTGACCGCCATGACGAACCCCTCCGGCGTCCGCTCCCGCCAGGAGGCGAAGACCTCGGTGCTGGGCAGCCGGTAGAAGGCGTTGTTGTTCTCGACGGTGGCGAAGTGGCGCGCGTACTCCTCCAGCCACAGCCGCTGCGGCAGCTTGGCGGGGTAGAGCACGCCGCGCCAGTCCTTGTACTGCCACCCCGAGGTTCCGACGAGCAGGGCCATGCCCCATCCCTGCCCGTCGGGGCCCGGTCCCTATCGGGGCCGGTCGGGCGCACCCGGCGTCAGGCGGGCACGGAGCTCTGGTTGAGGATGGTGTCGAAGGCGGTGAGCTCGCCGACCGGGTCCCCGGCGGCCGCGGTGGTGCCCGGGGCGTAGAACGGGACCGGCGCCTGCAGGCTGTAGAGCTGGTTGACCGGGGGGAAGGCCTTGATGTCGGTCGCCCGCAGCGTGGCGAACTTCGCCGGGTCGGTGGTCGCCCGCGCGATTTCCTCGCCGGTGGCCTTGTCGGTCACCGTGAGGGCGAGACCCAGGTGGATGAGCATCTCCAGACCGCCGCTCGCCTGTACCTGCAGGACACTGAGCGGTACCCGGGCTTGGTCCGACAGGGTCAGGGTGATGAGAGCGCCGCTCTGGGGGGTGCTGGGGCTCGTATCCGCCTCCATCCGGAACCCGAGGACCTCCAGGACGAGCCCGTCGGTCTCGCTCGTCCTGACGAGGACGTTGAGCCCACCCTTGAAGTCGAGTGTGAGGACGCCCAGGGTGTTCAGCTTCAGCGGCACGTTGGCGGCGTAACCGCTGAGGGGGATGTCCACTCCCACCGGCGGCAGGGGGATCATCCCGGGTGCCTGCGCGGCCCGTGAGCGCAGCTGCCCCGCATGGGCGCTCCCCGCGAACAGCGCTCCGGCACCCGCCGCCGCGACGGCGACCGCCGCTCCCCTCAGAAACCCACGACGGTCGCTTTCGCCCCTGGGCATGCCACGTTCGATCATTCTGTTGGTCTCCGTTTCTCCGCTGGGCATCCGCCGTGCGGACGCGCAGAGTTACGTGTACCGCACAGAGGGTGCTCACGGATCGGAACACGCGTGAACCACCGGATCGGTGACGCCGAACTCGGTGGGAGGGAGCGCTATCGCCCGCACTCCACCCAGAGCAGCTTCCCGGGCCTCCCGTGCAGCCCGCCCTGCAACTCGTAGGCCCCCCCAGTTGTCAGCGCAGCTCTGCACGAGATGCAGCCCCCGCCCGCGCTCGTCGTCCGCGCCGGGGCTGGGTACGACCCCTCTGAAAGGCGCCGGGATGTGCGGATTGGCGTCCCACACGCTGAGCCTCAGCCGTACGGGCTCTTCGAGCGCACGGAGGCGCAGCGTGTAGGGCTCGGCGGAGTACCGGTGCGCGTTGGTGACGAGCTCACTGGCGAGCAGCTCGGCGGTGTCGAGGAGCCCGGCCATGCCGTGGGCGGCGAGGACGGTGCGGAGGGTGTGGCGGGCTACGCGCGGGGCGCGGGGATCGTGCGGGAGGTGGAGGGTGTAGGCCCAGGACGGCGATACGGTGGCCATGGAAGTCTCCGATCACGGAGGTGAGTTGGTTGGTGCCTGGTGGCTCTGTCGCCCCGTCGGGCGGTGCGCTTCCAGGTGGTAGGCCCAGGTCCCAAGCTAGCGAGTTCGCTTAATGTATTCACCGATTCGCGCTGAATCTGTAGAGCATCCACCTGTGTGGGTGACGCCTCGACCGAAGGAGAGACGCCAGTGAGGGGCACCCCAACTGCCCGCCAGCTGCGCTTCGGGGTCGAACTGCGCAAGCTGCGGGAGCGTGCCGGACTTTCCGCCACCGACGCCGGCCGGCTGCTCGGCATCAGGCAGACGCAGGTCAGCAACATGGAGGCGGCCCGGTTCGGTGTGAGTCCCGAGCGGATTCGCACGTTGGCCCGGCACTACTCGTGCACCGACGACGCCCTCGTCGAAGCCCTGATCGAGATGGCCACCGTGCGCAAGCGCGGCTGGTGGGAGGAGTACCGGGACATCCTCCCGGCCGCGCTCCTGGACCTGGCCGAACTCGACGCCTACGGGCGCGAATTGCGCACGGCACATACCTCGCACATTCCCGGCCTGCTCCAGATCGCCGACCACGCCCGGGCGGTGTTCGAAACCATGGTCCCGGCGTACACGCCACCGGAAGTCGAGCATCGCGTCTCGCACCGGGTGAAGCGGCAGGCGGTCCTCTTCCAGGACAACCCGCCCCGGTACCGGGCGATCATCCACGAAGCCGCGCTCCGCATGCAGTTCGGGGGAACAGCGGTGCAGAAGCGGCAGTTGCACCACTTGCTGGACATGAACGAGCGCGAGCACATCACCATCCTGGTGATCCCGTTTTCCGCCGGGGCGTACCCGGGGGCCGGGCAGTCCATCTACTACGTCCACGGGCCGGTGCCCCAGCTCGACACGGTCCAGTTGGATCAGTCGCACGGCCCGAAGCTGATCGACGCCGAGGCGGAACTGAGGGTCTACCAGCTCATCCTGGAACGCATGGAGTCGATCGCGCTCAGCCCGGGCGACTCCCAGGACTTCATCCACAGCATCGTCGGCAACCTGTGAGGGGAAGGAACGACATGACTGCGACCGCCTGGCAGAGGTCGTCGTACTGCGGCACCGGCGAGGCGTGCATCCACGTCGCCACCACCGCAAGCGGCGCCATCGCCCTCAGGGAAAGCGCGGACCCGAGCGGCGCCATCCTCACCACCACGGCGGACAGGTTCCGCGTGCTCCTCCGGGCCCTGAGGGCAGGGAGCGACTCCGTACCGGGGTTCGAGTTGTCGTACGGCCCCGGGGGCGAGGTCCGCCTGCGCGCGGCGGGCGGCGGCGGTGCGGTCGTTACGACGAGCCGGGCGCGCTGGGACGCGTTCGTGAAGGGCGCGGTAGCGGGGGAGTTCGACCACCTCGTGGAGGAGCGGAGCGCCAGCATCCGCGTGAGGTGAGGGTGCGGCCGCCCTCCTTTCCCGAGAGTCGCGGCCTCCGGCGCCCCGTCAAGGGCGCTGCGCGTCGGCTGCGCCGATGGGCTCCGCCCACCCTTGACAGGCCGCCTCCACCCGCGATCTTTCTCTCGGGAGGGCGGCCCGGGGGTGAGGGCCGGCGGGGACGTCTGTTTGTGGTGCGGGCGAGCTGCCGGGCGGCAGGCCGGTGGGTGGATTGCGCGGCAGTGGAATGGGGCGGCCCGGGCCGCCTTAGCGCCTGCGGCCCGTCCGTCGGCTGGGGCACAAGCTGGTGGCCGAGGTGTGAGTGGGTTGCCCTCAGTACGGGCGAGCCGTGGTGTCTCGTCGCGTTGCCGGGTCTGTTTGATCAAAGACCCGCTGCGATCGATTCCCTGGACGGTCAGTGCCAGACAGGCGTTCCGTCGTGCAGATATACCGGCCGCCCTTCGTCGAGGGCTCGGACCGCCGCGTTCAGCCTGACCCTCATCCGCTGGCTCACCAGTTCCTGCGCCTTGTCCAGCGTCACGTACGCGGCCTCGGACAGCTCCTCGTCCTGCGGTCGCAGTTCCCCCGGCACATCGACGGTGACGCCGTCGAAGATGAAGGCGATCTGGTCGTCCCACGGCCCGTGGGGGGACACCCAGTCGACGACCACGAGCCCGCGCACGGTGACGTCGAGGCCGAGTTCCTCGCTCAGCTCCCTCACGGCTGTCTCCTCCGGCGGTTCGTTCGCCTCGGCCATCCCGCCTGGCAGGTCCCAGCCCGGTTTATAGGTCGGGTTCACCAGCAGCACCCGGCCGGCTGCATCCCGGAGGAGCACGTCGGCCGCGACCCGCTTCCGAGGCTGGGTGGCGTTGCCCTCGGCGAGGTAGGGCTTCCAGGCGTCCGGGTCGTCGGGCGATGGCTTCATGAGGTGGTGCCTCCCGGGGACGGCGGGATGATGTCGGCTAGGAGCAGGAACTGGCGCGAAGCTCGGCCCCGGGGCCGCCAAGCATGAATCAGACCGTCCGCCGGGGAGAGTCGCCGCAATACCTAAAGAGACGTGCCCGTCCGGATGGCCCGGACGAGCGCGTCGTCGTTCCGGAGGTCAGACGGTCCGCTCGATGCGTTCGAAGATGTCCGCGTCCGTCTCCCGCTGCCAGGCCGGCAGCTCGGCCCAGTCGGCGACGTATCCAGGCTTCGGGTCCTCGAAGTGCCTGAACATCTGGGCGGTCCAGCAGATCGCGACGAAGCGCCCCTTCTGCTCGCGGGTGAGCCGAGTGGCGTGCCCTTCGCTGACCTTGATGAAGTCGCGAACCTGTCCGTACACGGCCGCGGCAGCCTCACGCTCCCACTCGGGCGTCTCGTCCCACGGCGTGACATAGCCCGGCTTCGGTTCACCGGGGTAGTACTTGGTCACACCGGCGATCCACGCCTCACGGAAGATCCGACCGTCGCTCATGCACGTGTCCCTCTCGTCATGCGGTGCGCTGAAGCGCCGCCATTCGTTGATCCAGACTCGAGACTCGGCCATCGGACATGAGCGGGGCAAGACGCCCTCGGAGCCCGTCCAGCTTCTTACCGATGAATCCCGAGTTCGACTGGCCGGCCAGGCCGATCACTGTCTCCGCGTAGTGCACGACCTGGTCGATGTCGCGCCGGTGGACTCCGAGGGCGGCAAGGTCACTCAGCACGGCAGCGCGGCGGCGCAGCGACAGAGGTTGGGCGAGGGCTGCGGTGAGGGCGTCTTCCGCCAGGTCGGGGCGTCCGAGCTGGAGGTAGCAGGCACCTCGTTCCTCGGCGAGGCGGGAGCCGTCGAAGCGGAGCCAACTGCCGTTGTGGGAGTGGCCGCCGAGGGAGAGAACCTTCTCGGCGTCGTCGAGGGCCCGGGTGCAGCCGTCGATGTCGCCCATGGCCGCGTACGCCTGGGCCTGGACGGCTGCGACCCAATAACGGGTGGACAGTGCGCTGTCCCCGCGTCGGGCGATCCCAGAAGCTGCCGCCAGCAACGGCTGCGCGGCGAACGCGCGGCAGGCGTACAGCTCGACGTAGGCGTGGCGCGTCATGGCGCAGGCCCAGAGATCGTGGTCCCCACCGGCATGGGCCGCTTGGGCGGCCAGCGTGTAGCACTGGGCGGCGTCGGTGTACCGGTTGGCGTCGAAGAAGAGTTCCCCGGCGAGCTGGTAGACGTCAGCCGTCATCATGCACAACCGGGTCCGGTCCGCTGCGGTGCGCGCCTCGGCCAGGCCCTTCGTCAGGGCATCGAGCTGCTTGCGGACCGCTGGCAGGGCGGTCTGCTTGGAGTCCGAAAGGGTGTAGAGCTGCCACAGGCCGCGGTGCAGATCCTCCGCCGTCTCCACGAGAGCTGTCACCGCGTGTCCTCGGGATGCCCCGTCCGAACCGGGCAGGGTGACCAGCGCGCCGGTGACGGCGAGCAGACCCAGGACATCGCGGCGCTTCATATCGTCATCACAAGGCCGCCGAGATGGCGCAGGAGGACAGCAACCTTGTGTGCCTCATCGGTGCGGGCGCGCTGAACCCCGGCTACCGGATCGACGCCGGAGCCTGGGAGGGTGGCCGGTGGCTCGCGGTGCGGTGGGTCGACGGCATCCCGGTGTGGCGGGCGTTCGCACTGGCCCGTGGACCCGAAGGTGACCGCCCCTCGGTGCGACCCTGGCTCCTGGGTGTCGCCCGGACGTGGGCCGAGTGCTTGACGCGGATGCACGCCGCCGGGTGGGCCCACGCCGATGTCCAGCCCACTAACACCCTGATCGCGAAAGATGGTCGCGCCGAGGTCATCGACTACGCCCTCGCCTGCGGCCCCGACGGCGGGCCACGGCTTCCCTACCGTGGCGCGCTCACCCACACCACCGCCCCTGAGGTCGCGGACGCCATCCTCGCCACCAGTGCCGACACCCACATCCAGGCAGAGCCACCGGCCGACATCTGGGGACTGGGCGCTTCACTGTTCTGGTGCTGGACCGGTCGTCGGCCGGTTGCTGCCTACGACGACGACACCCCGCGCGAGAACAAGCTCAGGGCCATCGTGAAGACAGCCACGCTGCCGCTGAACGACGTCCGCCCCTGGGCGTTCCCCGAGTTCGAGCAAGCAATCCGCGCCTGCCTGACCCCGGCCCCGGAGGACCGGCCGTCCGCGACCGATCTGGCCGCCCTCCTCACCACGTCGTGATCACTCTCCGACCGCTCCTTTACGCCGATGCCGCGGCCATCCGCCGTATCTACAGCGGGGCCGCCGTCAGGTTCCTGGGACGCCCCGCGATGACCGACAAGGAGGCCGAGGAGTACGTAAGGCGCGTGCAGGAATGGGCCGCCGCCGAACCCGTCGAGCAATACGTCCTTGGTGTGGACGTCGCCGGAGACCTGATCGGCGTCGTCAAACTGGGCCGCCGTCCCGACGGGCACGGACGGTTGGGCTATGTCCTGCGCGAGGACTGCTGGGGCCGGAGCTATACGACGAGCGCCGTCCAGAAACTCGTCGCCTTCGCCTTCACCACTGCTGGTCTCGAATCGCTCGGGGGTAAGCACCACCCCGATAACCCGGCCTCGGGTCGGGTGCTGACCAAGGCGGGATTCACGCGGCTCGGAATCCGAGACGACATGATCGAATACCACCTGTCCGACAGGCCTTGAGCGTCCAGCGGCTCGACGGGGCCGAGGCCGCGCACCGCCCCCAGCTGTGGCCCGTCAGGCGTGGTCAACGGGGCAGGCTCTGCGTGACGCGCCACAGGCGGCGGGGCAGGTCGCCCTCCTCGAAGGGGTGGACCTCGTCCAGGGTCCAGCCGTCGGCGAGGGAGTCGACCAGATCGCGCGGGAAGAAGTGGACGGCGAAGCCGCCGTGCTCGTAGACGTCGTCACCGTGCGCGGTACCGGCGCCGTAGTGCGCGTCGCCGGTGTGCCGCACGGTGTAGACGAAGACCCCGCCGGGCCGCAGGACGCGGCGGACCTCGCGGACCACGGCGTGGATCTCGCGCGTGGACAGGGCCATGCACAGCAGCATGTGCGCGAAGACCGCGCCCACGGAGGCGTCCGGCAGGGGCAGCGGGTCGCGGACGTCGTGCGCGGCGGTGGTGACCAGACCGTCCACACCCTGGGCCCGGGCGGCCTCACGCAGCTGGTCGAGCCCGGTGGCGGAGAAGTCGGTGGCTTGGACGGTGAAGCCCTCGCGCGCGAAGTACAGGGCATCGCGCCCGTGCCCGGCGCCGAGCTCCAGCACGTCCCTCGCCCCCGCCTTGCGGAACACGTCGGCCGCGTGAACAGCCGCTGCCGACGGCTGCTCCCCGTACATGCCGGGGTGCGCGGCGTACGTGCTCTGCCAGTGCCGCCGCTGCGCCTCCCCGAGGTCCCGCTCGCCGTCCACCATGGTGCTCTGCTCGCCTTCCCTCGCTGCTGCCGGACCGCCTGGTCAGCTTAGGGGCGTCGCAAGCGCGTCCGGTGGCGGTGATGCGCCTGGGGCCCGGTCACTGGCCCACCCTCCCGTCGACGCATTCGCGCAGCAGGTCCGCGTGGCCGCAGTGGCGGGCGTACTCCTCGATCCGGTGGACCATCAGCTCGCGGATGCTGATGCCGTCCCTCCCCACGCGCTCGCCCAGGTCCGGGTACCCGGCCAGGGCGGCGTCCGTCGCGGCCTGTTCGCGCTCCAGGTCGGCGTACGCGGCGTCGACCACGGCCTGGTCGGCGACGGCTCCGTCGAAGTCCGCGTCGCGGGCGCCGTACAGCTTCGGGAGCGGGTCGGCTTCGCTGATCCAGTCGCGCCAGTCGCGTTCCACCTCGGCGAGGTGCCGGACCAGGCCGAGCAGCGACATCGTCGACGGCGGGACCGACCGCCGGGCCAGCTGCTCGGGGGTGAGGCCCTCGCACTTCATCCGCAGGGTGAGGCGGTAGTTGGACAGGAAGTCCAGCAGGGTCGCCAGCTCGCCCTCCGGGGTGACCTCGTTCTCGCGGGGGTCGTCCCCGGGGTCGGCCCACATGTCGGGGTAGACGGTCGCCTGGGTCCAGCGTGCGGGTCGGTCGCTCATATGTCGCATGGTCGTCCGTAAGGGCGTTCAAGCGCCACCGGGTTTACTGGATGCTCCAGCGGTGCGGATGCTCCGGATCGGCGGGGCAGGCGAAGACGTTGAGCTCACCGGAGCGGCCCACGGTGACCTCGGTGGGAGTGACGTACGGGCGAGTGGGCCGGTCCCGCTCCTCCAGCGGCATCCAGCTGCCGCTGCCGCCGTCCCACTCCGAGCTGTCGATGGTCAGCAGCAGGCGCATCGGTGTCGCGCAGCTCAGGCGGTCCATGGGGTACGGGTCGGTCTTGTGCCAGGAGGCGAAGCCGCCCACGCGCCAGCCGGGCGGGATGGACAGGTCGTACTGGTAGCCGATGGGGTGCGCCGGGCAGCCGCAGGCCGACGGCTCGGTCTCCGTTTCGAAGGCCGCCGCCTCGAGGGCCTCCTCCCAGGCGTCGATGCGGGCGCACAGCTCCTCGGGCAGGAGGCCCGCGAAGGGGTACGTGACCACCTGCTCCGGGTGCAGCACGCAGGGCTCGGGGACGAAGCCGTCGGAGCCGACCACCGGCGGCTGCGGCGGCGTGGTCAGCACCTCGCCGACCTCCCACGACCGACGCCAGCGCAGGTGCAGCTCCAGCTCGTAGCGGCCCGGGCCGTGCGCGCTGAAGGGGCACCAGAACACCTGGAGCAGGTCGCAGTCGCCCGGCCCCTCCGGCAGGTCCGGGACGTCCCGCCGGTACAGCTGCGCGAGGCCGATCATCGGCAGCGGGTCGCTCTCGTACTCCCCGGTGATCCGGTGCTCCCGGTGCAGCTCCTCCAGGAGCTTCCGCTCCTCGTCCGTGGGGCCGGGGTCCCGCTCGCGGGACCACGCAGCGGACAGGACCTCGCGGTAGCGGTGGACGTCCGCCGGCCGGCGCCCCTGGGCGCGCCCGTGGGCCTCGCCGCACACCGGCCACGGCTCGTCCGCCGGCCACAGCATGGGGCCGCCCACGGAACTGGCCGACACCTCCGGCACGCCCCGGCGCGGGTGGAGTCGCGTCGTGGTTCCCCGGAATGCGGCCAGCTCCGGGAAGAGCGCCTCGACGTCGAGCGGGCGCGGCGGCGTAGTCCTCGTCATGGACACGACCCTAAAACGGTGCCTGGTGAAGCCCTCGTCAATGCTCCGGACGGGCGCCGCATTGGACACCGCGGAAGGGTCTACGCGCGTCATCTTCGGCGTTGGCATATCGGAAAACACCAGCCGCAACAGCCGCAGTTGGAGCAATGGCCACAACCGCCGAGTAGGGGGCGCAATACGTCCGGAGCCAGGGGAGAATTCCGGCCGCACCGTCCAAAAAGCAAGAGGAAATATTCGTGCGACCAAGATTCTTCGGCGCGTCCGCCTCCGTGGCCGCACTCGGACTGCTGGGCTCCCTCGTCACCGGCTGCGGCTCGTCCGGGAGCGGCGGCGACAAGACGACGCTGCGCCTGGTGGCCGCCGAGTACGGCACCAGCCCGGCGACCAGCTCCAAGGCGTACTGGGACAAACTGGCCGCCGCCTTCAGCGCTGCCCACCCCGGCAAGAAGGTCGAGGTGACGCTCTACCCGTGGGCCGATGTCGACCGCGAGGTCACCCGCATGGTGAAGGAGGGCAACGCCCCGGACGTGGCGCTGATGGGCGCGTACTCCGACTTCGCCGCGGAGGGCCGGCTCTACGCCGCCAGTGAGCTGCTGTCGGTCAGGGCGGAGTCGAACTTCCTGCCGCCGCTCGCGGAGGCGGGTTCGTTCCACAACACCCTCTACGGCCTGCCCTTCGTGGCCAGCAGCCGGCTGCTCTTCTACAACGAGGAGCTGTTCGAGAAGGCCGGGGCGCAGCCGCCGAAGAAGTGGTCGGACCTGAAGGAAGCGGCCGAGGCGCTGAAGGACGAGGGCGTGTCCTACCCGTACGCCCTGCCGCTCGGGCCCGAGGAAGCGCACGCCGAAGCGATGATCTGGGAACTGAGCAACGGCGGCGGGTACGCCGACGACGGCGGCAGCTACAGCATCGCGTCCGAGGAGAACACGGAGACGTTCCGCTGGATCAAGGACAACCTGGTCGCGCCCGGCCTGACCGGCCCGGTCCCGCCGGCCGAACTCAACCGGCAGGAGGCCTTCGCCGCCTTCCTGCGCGGCGAGGTCGGCATGCTGAACGGCTACCCCTCGCTCCTCCACGAGGCGAAGGCGAAGGGCATCAAGGTCGGCACCCTGAGCATGCCGGTGTCGGACACGCTGGGCGACGGTCGGGTCCCGCCGTCGGTGGGCGTCGCCGACTGGATGATGGCCTTCAAGCACGAGGACAACCGCGAACTGGCGGGTGATTTCCTGGAGTTCGTCTACCAGGACAAGAACCTCAACGAGTTCGCCGGGCGTTACCACCTGCTGCCCTCGACGGTGAGCGCGACGCAGACCAGCAAGGACGCGGCGGCGGACGCCAGCGGCGAGCAGTTCCTGGCCGCGCTGCGCGGTGCCCGGCTCTACCCGGTCAACGAGCCGTCCTGGCTGCAGGTCAGCAACATCATCAAGCGGAACATCGGCAAGGCCGTCGCGCCGAACGCCGACCCGAAGCTCGTGCTGGAGGAGATCGCCCAGCAGGCTCGCGAGGTGTCGAAGCATAAGTAGGGCTCGTAGCAGGGCCAGTTGGCCTCGTACCGGGGCCAGTAGGGCTCGTACCGGGGCCGCCCTCGGGAACCTCCCGGGGATCGTCCTCCCTCCAAGGCCGTACGGCGTCGACCGGACGCCCGGCCACCCGTCGCCCGCCATGTGCCCACAAGGTGCGCGCGGCGACGCCCTGTTCCGTGCGGTCCGTCGGCGGGCTAGGCTCTGCCGTCATGCATACCGGGACGGCCTCGCGCCACTCACGGATCGGTGACCCGGTGCTCTCCTGAGTGCCGCACGGGCTCCGCCCTCGTCGTGTTGATCACTGGTTTCCACAGGTCAACCACGACAGGAGAGCTCTTGCCCACTACGACACTGCTGGTTCCCACCGCGGACGGCCAAGCCGACGCGTTCGCCGCCTTCCCCGAGGGTGGCGGGCGGCACCCGGGGGTGCTGCTGTACTCGGACGCCTTCGGCCTGCGCCCCGTGCTGGAGGACCGCGCCCGCGAGCTCGCCGGGCACGGCTACTACGTGCTCGTCCCGAACCTCTACTACCGGCACGGCCCGGCGCCGGTGACCGAACTGCCCGCGCACATCGGGGAAGAGGTCCGGCCCGAGATCATCGGGCGGCTGATGCCCTTGGTGGAGCGGCACACCACCGCACGCGTCCTGCGCGACGCCGACGCCTACCTCGGATTCCTCGCGGCTCGGCCCGAAGTCGCCACCGGACCCGTCGGCGTGATCGGGTACTGCATCGGCGCCGCCCTGGCGATGCGGACCGCCGCCGCCCGCCCCGACCGGGTGGCCGCCGTCGCCGGGTTCCACCCGGGCTTCCTGGTGACCGACGCCCCCGACAGCCCGCACCGCCTGGTCTCGGGGCTCACGGCCCGGGTCCACCTCGGCCTCGCCGAGGGCGACATGTCACCCGAGGCCATCGGCGAGCTCAACCGGGCCCTGGAGGGCGCCGGTGTCGCGTACACGACCGAGGCCTACCCCGGCACGGTGCACGGCTTCACCATGCCCGACACCGACGCCTTCGACGCCTCCGCGCTGCGGCGCCACTGGGACCGCCTACTCGACCTCCTGGGCCGCGCCTTGCCCGACGACCGCGGGGGCGTCGCCGGCGCAGGCTGGGGCTCTCCCAGCGGCGGGCCGCCGGGGGTGCACCTGCGCCGTGCCGCGGCTAGCGGGCCACGAACTGCGTCAGGATCGCCTGCACCTCGTAGATGTCGACGCCCTTGGTGAAGGTCTTCTGGATCGGGGTCTGGCTGCCCGAGAGCCAGAGCTTGAGCTCCGCGTCGAGGTCGAAGGTGCCGGCGGTCTCGACCGCGAAGTGGGTGATGCTGCGGTACGGGATCGAGTGGTACTCCACCTTCTTGCCCGTGATGCCCTGCTTGTCGACGAGGATCAGGCGCCGGTCCGTGAAGAGGATCGTGTCGCGGATCAGCAGGTACGCGGCGTGGACCTGCTCGCCGTTGCCGAGGAGACGGGCGTAGTCCTGCTGCGCCGTCGCCGGGTCGATGGTGTGGGCGTTTCCGAACAGCGCCATGGCAGGCCCCCCAGGTGGTGATGTTGCGTGATCGTCGCACTGTATACCCGGCGCGGCGCTCACAGCAGGGTGCCGAGCAGGGCGATGAAGGGCGGTACGGACTGGCCGAGCGTCCCGCGCCACAGGTGCGGGGCGGAGGCTGGCAGGACCAGTCCGGCGGCGGTCATGAAGGCGCGCGCGTCCGATGGTGCGGGAACCGGCAAAGTAGTTGCAGAGTGGGACTGGTTAGTCCTAGGTTGCAACCATGTCCGGTTCCCCCGACGACGCTTCCGCGGAAGCGTTCTCCGATGCCCTCGTCGACTTCGTACGGGCCTTCGGGCTGCTCGACCCCGCTCGCACGCCGTGCGGCGCGCCCATGTCGACCGCCGAGGCGCACGCGCTCACCGTGCTGCGCCAAGGGCGGGTCCCGCAGCGCCTGCTGGGGGAGCGGCTGAGCCTGACCAAGTCCACCACCAGCCGGCTCGTGGACCAGCTCGTGGCGCGCGGGTGGGCCGACCGGGTGCCGGACCCCGGGGACGGGCGGGCGCAGCTCGTCGGCCTGACCGAGGACGGCGTACGGGTCGCCGCCGACGTGGCGCGGCGGCGCGCCGAACGGCTGGGCCGGCTGCTCGACCGGGTGCCCAAGGCGCAGCGGCCCGGCGTGATCCGGGCGCTGCGCCTACTGGAGGAGGCCTCTCATGAGGAGAAGTAGCAGGAGAAGCAGCAGCAGGAGGCGGGGCGTGGTCCTCGCCGCCGTCGCGGTCGTGCTGGCAGGTGGCGCCGGGTGTCAGGCCGCGGCCGAGCCGTCCCCGCAGGACCGGCAGCGGCAGGTCGCCCGCAACGGCGCCTCCGTCATGCCCTTCGACCTCGAACGGACCACGCACCACTTCCGGCCCTCCCCCGACGGGCTGCTGCAGGAGGTGCGCAGCGACGTCCCCGGGGACGCGGAGCAGGTACGGCTCATCCGCGAGCACCTGGCGCACGAGGGAGAGCGGTTCCGGCGGGGGGACTTCGGCGATCCCGCCCGCATCCACGGCACGGCCATGCCGGGGCTCGAGGAGCTCGCCGCGGGCGCCGAGCGCATCGAGATCAGCTACGCCGACCGCCGCGACGGCGCGTCCCTGCGGTTCCGGACCGCCGACCCCGCCCTCGTCGACGCCCTGCACCGCTGGGCAGCGGCCCAGACCTCCGACCACGGCGACCACGCGGAGCACTGAGCCGAGCCATGAGGACACTCGTCATCGGGGGGTACGGCGCCGTCGGGGCGGCCGTGACGTCCGCGCTCACGCGGTGGTTTCCCGGGCGTGTGGTCCCCGCCGGGCGGGACGCGGCCCGTGCCCGGCGGCTCGGCGGCGTACGGGTCGATGTGACCGCGCCGCCCGGGTTGTTCGTGCGGGAGGTGCTGGAGCCGCTCGGCGACATCGGCGTGGTGGTCTTCTGCGTCGAGCCGCCGGACGCCGGTATCGCCCGGGCCTGCCTGGAGCGCGGCGTCCACGTCGTCGACGTCGGCGCGAGCCGCCGCCTCCTGGACGCGGTGGCCGCGCTGGACGCCCCGGCGCGGGAGGCGGGCGCCACCGGCGTGCTCAGTGTGGGGGTCGCGCCCGGGCTGACGAACCTGCTGGCCCGCCGCGCGCACGAGGCCGTCGGCGGGGCCGGTCGCCTCGACCTGACCCTCCTCTTCGGCGCCGGCGAGCACCACGGTGTCGACGCCCTGCGCTGGACCCTCGCGGGGCTCGCCGAGCCCGCCGCCCCGGGGGCGCGCCCCGCGCGCGTCACGCTGCCCGGGTACGGGGCCGTCAGGACCGCGCACCCCTTCCCGTTCTCGGACCAGTTCACGCTGGTCCGCACCCTCGGCGTCCCGTCGGTCACCACCCGCCTGTGCCTGGACTCGCGGCCGCTGACCGCCGCGCTGTTCGCCCTGCGCCGTACGGGGGCGGTACGGGCGGTGGCGCGACGCCCGGGTGCGCTGGGCGCGCTGGCCGCCGCCCTGCACCGCGTACGGCTGGGCGGCGGGCAGGGCTTCGCGGTACGGGTCGACGCGCGCGGGCCCGGGTCGCACGGGCGGCAGGCGACCTACGCCCTCACCGGACGGGAACAGAGCGGCGTCACCGGCCTGGTCGCCGCCCATGTGGCGCGCGGGCTGCTCACTGGCGGGGTTCCCGAGCCCGGCGTGCACCACATCGAGCAGCTGCCCGCCTTCGCCGGGCTTCCGGAGGCCGTGGCGGCCGACGGCGGCGACCTTGGGGTGAAACTTCACCACCTGTGATGATCATGACGATTTGATTGCGGTGGTGGGGATGTGCGTACTTCGCGTCGCCGGAGGTCGTTCCTCGGGGTGTGAGCGGTATCGAGATGCGGGAGGGTGGCGGCGCGCCCGTCGCCCGTGCGCTCCTGAGCACGTACGCGCGCAGGCTGCCCAAGCCGTCGTTCCGGCTTTCCGGACCGTCGCTCCCCGCCGTCTGGCGGACGGTGATACTCGTGCTGGCCGTCGTCACCATCCTGTGGGGAGCGCTGATGGCCGTCGCGGCCGGGTGAAGCCCGATTGTGGGGTCGGCGGCCCCGACGTTTGATGGGGGGAGGCATCGACCGTCCGCCCCGCCGAGAGCGCCCGCCCCGAGGGAGACCAGCCGTGGATCTCGTCCTGCGTCCCGGAAGGCCCGACGACGCCGCCGCATGCGGCCGGATCTGCTACGAGGCGTTCGCCGGCATCGCCCGCGAGCACGCCTTCCTGCCCGACTTCCCCACCACCGAGGTCGGCGTCGGCACCATGGAGATGCTGCTGAACCACCCCGGTTTCTACAGCGTCGTCGCCGAGCTCGACGGCCGCGTCGTGGGAAGCAACTTCCTCGACGAGCGCTCCCCGATCGTCGGCGTCGGCCCGGTCACCGTCGACTCCGACGTCCAGAACGGCGGCGTCGGCCGCCGCCTGATGCGCGACGTCATGGACCGGGCCACCGAGCGCCGTGCCCCCGGCATCCGGCTCCTCCAGAGCGGCTACCACTCCCGCTCGTTCGCGCTCTACGCCGGCCTCGGCTTCCAGTTCCGCGAGACGGTGGCCTGCCTGCAGGGCCCGCCGATCGGCGGCACCGTGCCCGGCTACCTGGTGCGGCCCGCGCGCGAGGAGGACCGACCCGCCTGCGACGACCTGTGCCGCCGGGTCCACGGCGTCGACCGCGGCGGCGAACTCGCCGACGCCATCGCCCTCGGCACCGCCCGCGTCGCCGAGCACGAGGGCCGTATCACCGGCTACGCCACCGACCTGGCCTTCTTCGCCCACGCCGTCGGCGAGACGACCGAGGACGTCCGCGCCCTCATCGGCGCGGCCGAGGAGTTCGGCGGGCCCGGCATCCTCGTCCCCGCGCGCAACAGCGCGCTGCTCCAGTGGTGCCTGGGCCGCGGGCTGAGAGTCCGGCAGCTCATGAGCCTGATGACCATCGGCCTCTACAACGAACCGAACGGCGCCTACCTCCCCTCCATCCTGTACTGACGGCGACCGACGGCGACTGGCGACGACTCCCGTGGACCGGCGACGCACGTTCACCAGGCACCCGGCCCGTACGGTCGTCCTGTCCTTCGCCGTCGCCGTCCTGGCCGGTACGGCGCTGCTCGCCCTGCCGCCCGCCACCCAGGACGGCCACGCCGCGGACGCCGTCACCGCGCTGTTCACCGCCACCTCCGCCGTGTGCGTGACCGGGCTCGTGGTCGTCGACACCGGCACGTACTGGAGCGGCTTCGGCGAGGGCGTCATCCTGGCCCTCATCCAGGTCGGCGGCTTCGGCATCATGACGCTGGCGTCGCTGCTCGCCCTGCTCGTCTCGGGCCGGCTGCGCCTGCGGATGCAGCTGACGGCGGCGGCCGAGACGAAGAGCCTCGGAATCGGCGACGTACGCCGCGTGCTGCTCGGCGTGGCGGTTTCCACGCTCGCCGTGGAGCTGGCGATCGGGGCCGTCCTGGCCCTGCGGCTGCGGTTCGGGTACGAGCGGGGCATCGGCGACGCGGTGTACCTCGGGTTCTTCCACGCGGTGTCGGCGTTCAACAACGCCGGGTTCGGGCTGCACGCCGACAACCTCACGCCGTACGCCCGCGACCCGTGGGTGACGCTGCCGATCGCGGCGGCCGTCATCCTCGGCGGCCTCGGCTTCCCGGTGCTGCTGGAGGTGGTGCGCCACCGTCGCCGGCGGCGTACGACGGGGCGGCGGCGCTGGTCGCTGCACACCAAACTGACGCTGGTCACCACGGCCCTGCTGCTGGTCGTCGGTACGGTGCTGACCTGCCTGCTGGAGTGGGACAACCCCGCGACGTTCGGGCCGTTCGGCGCGAGGGAGCGCGTCCTGCACGGCTTCTTCCACTCCGCGATGTCCCGCACCGCGGGCTTCAACTCCGTCGACGTCGGCGGCCTGGAGGCGTCCACGCTGCTGATGACCTGCATGCTGATGTTCATCGGCGGCGGCAGCGCCGGAACCGCTGGAGGCATCAAGGTGACCACCTTCGCGGTGCTGGGCGTGGCGATGCTCGCCGAGGTGCGCGGCGAGCCGCACTCCGAGGCGATGGGCCGCCGCCTCGCCCCGCACACATTGCGCCAGGCGCTGACCGTGGCGCTGCTGGGCGTGGGGCTGGTCGTCGCCTCGACGCTGGCCCTGGAGACGCTGCACAAGGCGCCGTTGGAGGCGGTGCTCTTCGAGGCGGTGTCGGCGTTCTCCACGACCGGGATGTCCACGGGCATCACGGCGGACTTCGCCACCCCGGGCCGGCTGATCCTGATCATGCTCATGTTCGTCGGGCGGCTCGGGCCCATCACGCTCGTCTCGGCCCTCGCCCTGCGCGAGCGCACCCGCCGCTACCACCTACCGGAGGAGCGACCCGTCATTGGCTGAACACCGGTCCTTCCCGCACCGGCGGCGACGTCGCAGCGAACGGCCCGCGCCGCCCAAGTCCGCCCCGCCCAAGTCCGCCCCGCGCGACCAGCGCGTGGCCGTGATCGGCCTCGGCCGCTTCGGCAGCTCGCTCGCGCACGAGCTGACGCGGCGCGGCTGGGACGTCCTCGGTATCGACACCGACCCGCACCTCGTCCAGCAGCACAGCGACACCCTCACCCACGCCGCCGTCGCCGACTGCACCGACCCCGAGGTGCTGCGCCAGCTCGGCGTGGACGAGTTCCCCAGCGTGGTCGTCGCCATCGGCACCGACGTCGAGGCGAGCATCCTGGTGGCCTCCAACCTCCTGGACATCGAGGTGCCCAACCTCTGGGCGAAGGCCATCAGCCGCCAGCACGGCAGGATCCTCGAACGGCTCGGCGCCCACCACGTGGTGCTGCCGGAGCACGAGATGGGCGAACGCGTCGCCCACCTGGTGACGGGCCGGATGCTCGACTTCATCCAGTTCGACGACGACTACGCGCTCGTCAAGACCGTGGCCCCCGCCAGCGCCACCGGTATCCCGCTCGGCGAGAGCCAGGTGCGCAGCCGGTACGGCGTCACGGTCGTCGGCATCAAGCGGCCGGGGCAGGACTTCACGTACGCCACCGCCGAGACGGTCATGGAGCGCGGCGACGTCATCGTCGTCACGGGCCGTACGCAGGCGGTGGAGACCTTCGCGGAACTGAACTGACCAGGGAGTGGCCGGATGGCGCGGGACACGGACGTCGTGGTGATCGGAATGGGCGTGGGCGGTGAGCACGTCGCCGGGCGGCTGGCCGAGGCGGGGCTCGACGTCGTCGGCGTGGAGGCGGAGCTCGTCGGCGGGGAGTGCCCGTACTGGGCGTGCATCCCCAGCAAGATGATGATCCGCGCCGGGAACCTCCTCGCCGAGGCGGGCCGCGTCCCCGGCACGGCCGGTACGGCCACGGCGACCCCCGACTTCGGGCAGGTCGCGGCGCGCATCCGGGACGAGGCGACCGACGACTGGGACGACCGCGCGGCCGTGGACCGCTTCACCGGCAAGGGCGGCCGTTTCGTCCGCGGGCGGGCCCGGCTCACCGCACCGGGGCGGGTCGAGGCCGGCGGCGAGGCGTACGCCGTGCGGCGCGGGGTCGTGCTGGCGACCGGCAGCCGCCCGCAGGCGCCGCCGGTGCCCGGCCTGGACGCGGTCCCGTACTGGACGAACCGCGACGCCGTCTCCGCGAAGGAGGCCCCGGACTCGCTGCTGGTGCTCGGCGGCGGCGCCGTCGGCGTGGAGCTGGCGCAGGCGTTTGCCCGCTTCGGCACGGCCGTGACGGTGGTGGAGGCGGCGGACCGGCTGCTTCCGGCGGAGGAGCCGGAGGCGGGCGAGCTCGTCGCGGGGGTGCTGCGGGAGCAGGGGCTCACCGTACGCACCGGGGCGCGCGCCACGGGCGTACGCCATGACGGGGACGGTTTCCACCTCACGCTCGACGGCGACGGAGCGGCTCTCACGGCACGGCGGCTGCTGGTGGCGACCGGGCGGCGGGCCGTGCTGAGCGGCCTCGGCCTGGAGACCGTCGGGCTGGACCCGGAGGGGGCCCGCGCGCTGGAGGTCGACGGACGGATGCGGGCGGTCGGCGCCGACGGCGTGTGGGGCGTCGGCGACGTCACCGGGCGCGGTGCCTTCACGCACGTGGCGATGTACCAGGCGGAGATCGCCGTACGCGACATCCTCGGCGAGCCGGGTCCGGAGGCGGACTACCGCGCCGTGCCGCGCGTGACGTTCACCGACCCCGAGGTCGGCTCGGTGGGGCTGACGGAGCACGCGGCACGCGAGCGTGGGCTGCGGGTGCGTACGGGAACGGCGCAGGTGCCGTCGTCGACGCGCGGCTGGATCCACCGGGCGGGCAACGAGGGGCTGATCAAGGTCGTGGCCGACGCCGACCGGGGCGTCCTGGTCGGCGCGACCTCGGCGGGCCCGGCGGGCGGCGAGGTGCTGTACGGCCTCGCGGTCGCGGTGCAGGCGGAGGTGGAGGTGGCACGGCTGCGTCACATGATGTTCGCGTACCCGACCTTCCACCGGGCGGTGGAGGGCGCGCTCGCGGACCTGGACCTGAGCTGACACTCCGTCACCCGGCTTGTCAGTGGCCGGGGCTAGGCTGAGGTATGGACGAAATCGACGGGGTCGAGATCATCACCTGCGCGGACGGCGAGGCGTTCGAGCGCTGGCTGGCCGCGCACCACACCCGCCACGAGGGCGTGTGGATCAAGGTGGCCAAGAAGAGCTCCGGCGTTCCGTCGGTCACCTCCGACGAGCTGGTCGACATCGGCCTCTGCTACGGCTGGATCTCCGGTCAGCGGCGGTCCCTCGACGCGCGGTACTACCTCCAGAAGTACGTGCCCCGCCGCCCCCGGAGCCTGTGGTCGCGCGTGAACGTCGAGAAGGTCGAGGCGCTGACCGCCGCCGGGCGGATGCGCGAACCGGGCCTCGCGGAGGTGCGCAAGGCCCAGGCGGACGGGCGGTGGGAGGCGGCGTACGCGTCCCAGCGCACGGCCACCGTGCCGCCGGACCTCACGGCCGCCCTCGACGCGGACCCCGGCGCCCGCCGCGCCTTCGAGGCGCTCGACAAGACGGGCCGGTACCAGCTCATCCTCCCGCTGCTCCAGGCCGCCACCCCGGAGAGCCGGCGGGCCCGGCTCGACAAGGCGCTCGCCTCGCTGCGTACGACGGGAGGCACGGCGGGCACCTCACCGGCCTCTCCGGCGTCACCGGCCTCACCGGCCTCTCCGGCGTAGGTCCCGGCCCCGGAGCGGCTCCACCCGCACCGGGCCCGCCCGCAGCGGCGGCTCGAACGGGTCCGACCGGGGCACCGGCCGGTGCCGGGCGGCCGGTCGCGCGTGAGCGGCGTCGTACGCCGCGCGCCGCTCCGGGTCGTGCAGCAGGGCGTACGCCGCCACCACCCGGTCCAGCTCCTCCCGGGCGCCCGGCGTACCGGGGGCCGCGTCGGGGTGCAGGGCGCGGACGAGCGCGCGGAAGGCGGCGGTGACCTGCGCGTCCGAGGCCGTCGCCGGGACGCCGAGCACCGCGTAGGAGTCGCCGGGGTCGCGCCGCGGAGGAGTCGCCACCGCCCTTCACCTCCCGTCCCGTTCCCTCCCGTCCCGAGTTCCGCGTTGCCCACTTCCGGGATATAAAAATTGAGCGAGCCCTTGTCAAGTGCAGTCCGCGTGAGAAGGGAGTCCGTTCATGGAGGCACTGGTCTGGCTGCTCGTCCCCCTGATGGCCGCTCTCGGCGTAGGCGTCTGGGCCTGGTACGTCTCGCGCCCGAACTCGCTCGACCTCTGGGCCGACGTCGAGCGGTACGACCGGCTGCGCGCCGGCCTGAGCTCGCCCCGCCGACCCGGCCTTACACGCCGCACTTAGCGGGTACGCGTTCCGTCTCGTCCTCATCGAGAACGGAGCAGACATGAGCTACGCCGTACCTCACCGCGACCGTCGACCGGTCATCGTCGGTGTGGAGGACTGGCACGGCCAGGAAGACCTGGTGCGCTTCGCGGCGGGGCAGGCGGTGCTGCACGGCACCGCCCTGCACGTCGCCCACGCCGTGCGGGCCGAAGGACCGGAGAGTCCCGCCGACCGGGCGGGGGCGGATCTCGTCCAGCGGTACGAGCGGATCGTACGGGCCGAGTTCCCCGAGCTCACCGTGGCCGGTGAGCTGCCCACGGGCCACGCCGCGGCCGTGCTGGTCGAGCGCTCCGCCGCCGCCGCGATGATCGTCATCGGCCACCGGGGCAGCGGCGGCTTCCCGCGGCTGCCCCTGGGGTCGGTCAGCTGGCAGGTCGCCACGCACTCCGAGTGCCCGGTCATCGTCGTACGACCGGGAGAGGCGGGGGACGTAGGGGACGCGGGGGACGTGGGGGATGTGGGGCGGAGCCGGGAGTCCGGGGGCCTCGGGGGTCCCCGGGAGAACCGGGTCGTGGTCGGCGTGGCGACGGACGAGGTGTCCCTGGCCGCGCTGGACCTGGCGTACGAGGAGGCGGAGCTGCGCGGCGCCCGGCTGGAGCTGGTGCACGGCGCGTACCACCCCGGCATGGTGCCGACGGGGCCGGTCGGCATGGTGCCGCCGGACTTCTCGGTCATGGACGACGGCGCCGAGGCCTTCCTCCGCAAGGAGATCGAGCTGCGCCGCGACCGGCACCCGGGGGTGGAGGTCGATGTGCGCATCGACCACACCCGCCCCGCCAGCCTCCTCGTCGAGGCGGCGCGCGACGCGTCGCTGCTCGTCGTCGGCACCCGCGGCCGCACCGGGCTGCGCCGGCTGCTGCTCGGCTCGGTCAGCGCCGAGGTCCTGCACACGGCGAGCTGCCCGGTGGTGGTGGTCCCGACGGCCGCCGACGACGTCGCGGACGCCGAGGCCATCAAGGCCGCCGGGGCGTGAGCGGGCGGCGTCCAGGGCCCGTCGCCCTAGCGCCCGAGGCGGCGCCGTAGCGCGCGCCGGACCCAGCGCCGCACCGGCCGGAGGAGCCGCCGCACCCAGCGGCGCGCCCGGCGCAGCGGGTGGATGGCGCCGGGCGCGGCGTACGGCGGCGGCTCGGGCAGCAGGGGCACGCGCGGCATCAGGTAGCGGATGCTGCCGCGCACCATGACGCACAGGGGCGTGCCGTCCACGTCCTCCACGAGCACGGTGAAGGGCCGCGGCGGGTCCCCGGGCAGCTCGCCGGGGAGCTCGGCGGCCAGTTCGCGGACGCCCCGGCGGCCGTGCTCGTGCCGTACGGCCACCACCTTGCCGTCGACCAGGACCTCGACGTCGTGCGCGGCGCGCCCGAGCAGGACGGTGATCGAGTGGCCCTCCTGGTCGAGGTGGAAGCGGTGGCGGTGGGGCGCGGACATCGTCCCCGGGCCCTGCTTGCTTCCTACCTGATGGGTCGCGTACGGCCCCGGCGGGACCAGCGGACGGCGAAGAAGATCACGTTGAGGACGAGCACGACGATGCCGATGATCAGCAGGTACATCAGGCCCTCGACGGCGACGCCGATGAGGCCCAGGATGATGGCGACCAGGATCAGGAACAGGAACAGCGCCATGGGTGGAGCACCTCCTCCGGTGGAGTGACCGGCGATGAGTGACCGGCGGTGAGCGACCGGGCGGCCGGCGGAGGCCGGTAGTGGCCGGTCAGTGGCCGGTCAGCGGCGTGCGAGTCTGCGTTCGCCGTGGGCGCCCGCCCGGTAGGGCAGGCCGTAGTGCTGGAAGATCGCTTCCTCGCCGTCGGCCGGGAGGACGCCGTCCATGTCGATGGACGGGGCCTTGCGGACCTCGCCCTTGGCGTACGGCACCTTGAGGTAGTCCGGCCCGGCGATGGCGTCGTCGAGGGGCACGAACACCAGGCGCTGCCGGGTGGGCAGGCCGGTGCGTACGGTGGCCATGGCGGGTTCGTCGGTGCCGGTGTCCACGTAGACCGCCTCCAGCACGCCGATCTTGTGGCCCTTGGGATCGACGACGTCGTGGTTGCGCCACTCGCGGATGTCTGCTGACCGAATCATGCGTGCTGCCCTCTGCGCGGGTGGTTGGCCGTGGGCGAGCGACACGCGGGTGCCGGGCACCCGCTTCGTGACGGCCGCTCTCCCGTCCAGCCTGCCCCGGCGCGCCGGACGCCGCCACACGGAGCCCGGGCGGCACCCCTGGCCGCCCTGGTCGTCCTAGCCGTCCTAGCCGTCGGTGTAGCTGAAGTCGCCCACCGTCCACGCGCTGACGTCCTCGATGGCCACCCGGTACATCCCGCCCGTCTCCGGGATGCCGACCGTGCCCTGGAGGATCCGGGCGACGTGGAAGTGCAGGTGCGAGGGGGCCGTACCGCGGGAGCCGTCCGCGCCGTCCGCGCCGTTCTCCCCGTCCGCGTGGTCCGTGCCGCTGAAGACGCCGGCGAACGCGCTCAGCCGCGCCGAGTCCCGCAGGACCTCGGCGACGCGCTCGCGCCACACGGCCTCGGGGGCGAGCCGCCCCGTGATCACGGCGCCGTTCACGACGACGGTCAGCGACATCTGATTGGACCGCTGGGACTCCACCGTGGCCGCGACGTCCACGAGCAGGTCATCAGGCTTCGTCATGCGGCCGACCCTACAATCCCGGCCGTCCCGGCGGCAGCCGCCCGGGCGAGGGAGGCTTGATCCGTCGGTGACGTATACCCAAGTTCCCTGTGGGGCAAGCGTGGTGACGGGCGAGGAGGGGGCGCACGGGGGTGCGGGAGATCTCGACATGGTCACAAGCGGCCGGATTCGTGTGACATCCCTAAGGTGTGCCTTACCTAAGTTGTATGGTGGCGCCGTTGGTCCGGCCGAGGGGAAGGGACGTGGAGTCCATGGGCGAGGTCCGCCTGGTGGCGAAAAACCTTGAGGTCGGGCATGGTGGCGGCCGTCCGGTGCTGAAGCAGGTGGACCTCTCGCTGCGGGCCGGTGCGATCACCGTGCTCGTCGGGCCCAACGGTTGCGGAAAATCGACCCTGTTGCGGACCGTCGCCGGTCTGCTGCCGCCGCTCGCCGGCGAGATACGCGTCGACGACGCGCCGCTCGACTCGTTCGCGCGCCGCACCCTGTCCCAGCGCCTCGCCTTCCTGCCGCAGACCTCGCAGGCCCCCGCCGGGGTGACGGTCCGTGAGCTCGTACGGCACGGCCGGTACGCCCACCGGGGCGCCCTCGCCCGGCACACCGCCGAGGACACCGAGGCCATCGACTGGGCCCTGGAGGTCACGGACGCCGCGCCGCTCGTCGAGCGCCGGCTCGACGAATTGTCCGGCGGCGAACGCCAGCGCGCCTGGCTGGCGATGGTGCTGGCCCAGCGGGCCGGGGTGCTGCTGCTGGACGAGCCGACCACGTACCTCGACATGCGCCACCAGTTCGAGGTGCTCGACGTGGTGCGGCGCCTCGCCCGCGAGCACGGCATCGCCTGCGGGGTCGTGCTGCACGACCTGATGCAGGCGGCGGCGTACGCCGACGACGTCGTGGTGGTCGCGGACGGCGGGGTCGCGGCGGCGGGCGCGGCCGAGGACGTACTGACCCCGGACGTCATCGAGCGCGCCTTCGGCCTGCGCGTCAACGTCGTACGTGACCCGGAGACCGGCTACCTCGCCTGCTTCCCGCAGCGGTCCGAGGCGTCCCTGGGGGAGTCCGCCGCATCCTGAACCGCGCGCCTCCCCAACCGCGCGCGTCTCCAACCACCTGCGTCCCCAACCACCCGTGTCCCCAACCGCCCGCGTCATCCCTTACCCAAGGCACAAGGAGAGTTCGACCATGCAGAGAATGCTGCGCGCCCTCGCGACCGGCGGTACCGCCGCGGCCCTCATACTCACCGCCACCGGCTGCGGCGGCGGCACGGTCGGCGACACCGCCGGTGACAAGAAGACGGGCGGCGCCGACAAGGCCGCCACCGGCAAGATCACCGTCGACACCGCGCAGGGCAAGGTCACCCTCGACAAGCCCGCCACCAAGGTCGTGGCGCTGGAGTGGACGTACACCGAGGAGCTCGTCGCCCTCGGCGTCACCCCGGCCGGCAACGCCGACAACCAGGGCTACGGCACCTGGATCACCGCCAAGGGCGCGGCCCTGCCCGGCAAGGTCACCGACGTCGGCAACCGCAACGAGCCCAGCCTGGAGAAGATCCGCGCCCTCCAGCCCGACCTCATCGTGATCGACAACGACCGGTCGAAGGCCAACCTCAAGCAGCTCCAGGACATCGCGCCGGTGCTGTCGTTCACGTACACCACCAAGCCGCAGCTCGAGACGATGAAGAAGAACTTCGGCGAGCTGGCGAAGGCGGTCGGCAAGGAGGACAAGGCCGCCGAGGTCACGAAGCAGATCGACACCAAGGCCGCCGACCTCAAGGCGCGTCTCGACAAGGCCGGCAAGGGCGGCATGAAGTACGCGCTCGCGCAGGGCTTCACCGCCAACGGCACCGCCTCGATCCGCATGCTGACGGACGACGCCATCGCGCCGCAGGTGCTGGGCCTGGCCGGGATGAAGAACGGCTGGAAGGGCCAGCCGGACGCGTGGGGCATGACCACCGTCGGCGTCGAGGGCCTGACGCAGGTCGAGAAGGACGCCACCTTCCTCTACGTCGCCGCCGACAACGACAACCCCTTCACCGGCGCCTTCAAGGACAACGCCGTCTGGAAGGGCCTGCCGTTCGTCAAGAACGACAAGGCGCTGCCGCTCGACCCGGGCACCTGGCTCTTCGGTGGTCCGCTGTCGGCGATGCACATCCTCGACGAGACCGGCAAGGCCCTGAAGGTCTGATGGCTCGGGAAGGACTGACGGCGGACGCACCCGCCCGTCCGCGCCGTCCGGCCGACAGCCGCCGCCCACGGGCCCTGCTCGTGGGCGGCGCCCTGTCGCTGCTCCTGTGCCTGGTCGCCGTGGTCCACCTCGGTCTCGGGGTGTCCGGCGTGGGCATCGGCGACATCGTGGACCTGCTCCTCGGCCACGGCGACGCGCGCACCCACGACGTCCTGATGGGCAGCCGCATGCCGCGCACCCTGACCGGGCTCGTCGTCGGTCTCGCGCTCGGCGTCTCCGGCGTGCTCATCCAGGGCGCCACCCGCAACCCGCTCGCCGCGCCCGACACGCTCGGCGTCAACGCGGGCGCGTACCTCGCCGTCGTCGTCGTCGCCTTCTTCGGCGTCGGCCTCGGCCCGCTGCCCGCCGGTGGGGCGGCGTTCCTCGGCGGGCTCGTCGCCATCGCCGTCGTGTACGCGCTCAGCAGCGGCGGCGTCATGACGCCCGGCAAGGTGCTGCTCGCCGGCGCGACGGTCGGGCTGGCCGCCACCGCCGGGGCCGAGTTCCTCCAGATGCTCGACGTCAACGCCACCCGCGGGCTGTTCTTCTGGGGCAACGGCACCCTGATGCAGTCCGGTCTCGAACGGCCGCTCGTCCTCGGCGCGGTCGTCCTCGCCGGCGCGCTGATCGCCCCGCTGCTGGCCCGGCCGCTGGACCTGCTGTCGCTCGGCGACGAGACCGCCCAGGCCATGGGCGTACGCGTGGAGCGCATCCGCCCGGCGGCCTTCCTCGTCGCGGTGCTGCTGTCCGCCGCCGCCGTCACGCTCGCCGGGCCCATCGGCTTCGTCGGGCTCATCGCCCCCGTCGTCGTACGGCAGCTGGGCATCCGCGCGCACGCCGCGATGATGCCGATGGCGGCGCTGCTGGCGGCGGCGCTGGTCCTCGGCGCGGACGCGGCGGCGCAGCTCATCGTGAAGCCGTCCGCGACGCAGCCCGCCGAGATCCCGGTCGGCGTGGTCACGGCGCTGATCGGCGGCCCGGTCTTCATGCTGCTCGCGCGCCGGGTCAGCACCGGGGACGCCGATACGGGCGCGGCCGTCGCGGTCTCCGACCAGCGGCGCGCCCCGGCGTACGCCGTCGTCCTCGGCGCCGGGCTGGCCGCCCTGGCGCTGGCGATGGCGGTGTCGCTGCGCATCGGCGACGTACAGATCAGCTGGGGCGGGCTCGTCACCGCGCTGTTCTCCACCGCCGACCAGATCACCGAGTCCGTGGTGGCCTACCGGCTGCCGCGCATCCTGGTCGCGGCCCTCGCCGGGGCCTGCCTGGCCGTCGCGGGCGCCGCCGTCCAGGCCGTCGTACGCAACCCGCTGGCGGAACCGGGGCTCGTGGGCGTGACCGGCGGGGCCTCGTTGGGCGCGGTCGCCGTCATCCTCGTCGTCCCGTCGGCGCCGCTGGTGGCGCTGCCGGCGGCGGCCGCGGTCGGCGGCGTCCTGATGCTCGCGGTGGTGCTGCTGGTGGCGCGGGGCAGCGCCAAGGGCGGCCGGGGCGGGCTCGACCCGACCCGGGTGGTGCTGGTCGGCCTGGGCGCCGCCGCCACCTCGATGGCCCTGGTCAACATCATGGTCGTCGGCGCGCAGATGAACATCTCCACGGCGCTCGGCTGGCTCGCGGGCAGCACGTACGCCCGTGACTTCTCGGCACTGGCCTGGCTCGCGGTGCCCGCGCTGGTCGCGGTCCTGCTCGTGGCCGCCGCCCGGCCGGTGAACCTGCTGTCGCTCGGCGACGAACTGCCGCGCGCCCTCGGCCTGGAGCTGGGCCGCGCCCGGCTCCTCGTCCTCGGCGCGGGCGCGGTGCTCGCGGCGGGCACGGCGGCGGCGGTCGGCGCGGTCGGCTTCGTCGGCCTGGTGGCCCCGCACCTCGCCCGGCGCGTCGTCGGCAGCGGCACGGCCCGCATGGTGCCGATGGCGGCGGTGCTCGGCTCCGTCCTGGTGGTGTCCTCGGACGCACTGGGCCGCTGGCTGCTGGCCCCGACGGAGATCCCGGTCGGCATCGTCACCGCGCTGGTGGGGGCGCCGTACCTGGTGTGGCTGCTGCGTCGGACGCGGGAGGTGTGAGGACCCCTCCGTCACGTGTCTGGCAGGAGGAGCCACACCTCGGAGAAGGCGAGACCGTGCTCGTGGGTCACCGCCCCGCAGGGACAGCCAAGTGTGACCCGCCGCCAGTCGCAGGCCACCGTCCAAGGCCCGACCGTGCCTCCGCACCCCGGGCAAGCCACGGTCTCGGCCGTCCACACCCCGGGGGCGGGCCTGCCGTGGCGACGGAACGGCCCCGCGTACGAGACCTGCCAGGGCACGGCCGGGGGCGTGAGCGCGTCGGTCCCGGGCGGGGACGCCGTGGCCAAGGCGGTGAACAGCGCGACCAGCTCGGGCAGCAGGGCCTCGCCCGCCCCGGTCGTCGCCGGCCCGGCCGGGTACCTCGGGGCCGCCGCCGCGGCCGGTGGGTTGGGATGGGCGTGCCAGGGCAGCAGGGCGCCAGCGACGGCGGCCAGCAGGGCGGCGGCGGGCGGGCTGACGGCGCCCGCGTCGAGATGGTGCAAGGCGGTGCGCACGACGCGTTGGAGCCGCCGGTCCCGGTCCACGGCCGCCGCCCGGCGCGCCGCCGCGCCCCGCCGCCTCGGCAGCCCGGGTCAGCCGGGCCAGGACGGCCCCCGCCGCCTCGACGTCCGCCACGCCGGGCCGCCACTCCGCGGCGGCCAGCAGCCGCCGCGCCCGCCCGGATTCGCGAGTGAGGGCGCGCGTCGGCAGCGGCTGGGTGCCGGGGGTTCCCCCGTGGGTGTCCTGCCCGCTCGTCATGGGGCCGGCGCCTCCCTGTGAGGTATGGAGCTCGGTCCCAGGAGGGTACGTCGGCCTGACACGTGCGCCCCGGCCGAGCCGGGGCGCAGCATCACTGTCACCTGGTCACGGTGTGACCGGCGAAGCGGGGGACTTGTCGCGGCCCTTGGGGTTCTCCCCGAGCGCGACGAACCACGCCTGCTCGTGGCGGCTGAGGGTGAGCCGCTCGCTGTACCGCTTCCCCTCCTTGTCCGTGCCCGACAGCTCGGCGGTGGCGAAGTCCGGCCCGAAGTCATGCGCGATGTCGACCCGGGTCACCTTGAGGCCCCTGCCTCCGCTCGCCTCGACCCGCTCAGCGGCCTCGGCGTCCGCCTCGTTACCGGGCGGCGCGAGGGCCGCCAGCGCCGAGGTATCGCCAGCGTTGAGGGCGGCCACATAGGCGTTCACCGCTCCACGCTCGTCTTTGGCGCCGGATGCGCCGCCGGTTGTGGTCGTGGTGCCACTGCAAGCCACGAGCAGAGCGCATGCGATCGCCGTGCCCACCGAGCTGGGCATGAGCCGTGACTTCCTCACGCTGTCCTCCAGATGCATGACCGGGGGTGAATCGCTACTCGACTGTCCGCTGCCACCACTTACGGCGCTCAGGTGCGGTGGGCATACCACCAAGCACCCCGGTTCCCGTTGACGATGTAGCTGAGCTTCTTATTGAGTGTGCTGTTGGTGTGGTAGGTCATGTACTTCTCGCTGCCCTGGGTCGCGGTGACGATCATCGTGTGATCGATGTACCCGTTCCTGTCCCAGTCTGCCTGCAGCACGTCAGCGCCTGCCATCGACCAGATGCTGGGCAGCATCTGCGTCCGCTTGGAATGTGCGGCGGCGAACCAGTACCAGTTTTCCGCACCCGCCCAGGTGTAGCTCGTGGTTGATGACCAGCTGCCGTAGAACCACTTCCGGTTGTCCTTCCGCGACGCCATGCTCCCGGAAGTCATTCCCCAGCCGCCTGCACGCATGGCCTGTGAGATGAAGTTCGTGCAGTCATTTCCGTACACGCGATAGTTGCTGTTCGGCGTGCGCCAGTACCTTTTCGCGTAATCCTCCATTTTGGAGTAGGAGTATGCGTAAGCCACTTTCTTGGGCTTGGGAATGGGATCGATCTTCTCCGACGACGGGCCCGTCTTCGGACCCTCCTGCGGCGGGATGACCTCCGGCTCGGTCGGCGCCGGCGCTCCAGGCTCCGGCGCTGGCTCGGTATAGCGCTGGGGTGTCGGCGATCCCACCTGCGTGCTAGGCGTCGGCCCGTTGGGATCTACTGCCGCAGTGTCCCTGTCCAGGACCCAGCCGCCGTCTGCGCTGACGAACTCCAGCGTGTGCGGCAGCTCGAACTCTTCGGCCTCCGGCTCTCCCGGCTGCACGTCGGAGTAGAACAGCTTCGTGTGCTCCGTCACGTTCAGGGTGGCCCGGTCGGCCACGACCTGGAACGTCTCGGGGGCTACGGTCACCTCAGCTCTCGTATAGCCACCGTCCAGCGACTTGTACGTCAGGCCACGGGCGATCAGGACGTTGCGCGCCTGCGCATAGTGCGTGGTCATGGTGGACGACATCGGCGTCACGGCGGCGGCGGAAAAGGCCGTCTGCGGCTGGGATGTGACAAGCTCGGCTCGGTGTTGCAGATAGGCACGCCCAGCTTCCAGCAAGGAACCGGAATCCGCCTCCCCTGCCATCGTGGCTGAGGCTGAAATTCCGTTTGCTGTGGCCGGGGTGGCGGTAGCGAGCATTCCGGCGAACAGCGCCGCGGCAGTCGTCACGCTCAGTGGGCGACGGATAATCCGTCTCGGTTTCCGGGCAGCCGGAAAGTCCTGGTACATGTCCCCCCTATGGCCTTCGAAAAGGCAGATCTACACGGAGTGTGTCTGGGCATGCCTACCAGCAAGGCGGGGATGTGGCGGTCCACGTACGTGGATTTCGACTGATTGTTGAAGGGTTTGTGGCTTGAAGACCTCGTAGCGCTTCGTACTCGGTGTTCGGCTCTCGGCGGTGTAAGGCGGGCCGGCGGTCCAGCGTGGCCGGTAGCTCGCTACCGCTCATGCTCGGTGCCGGCACTTCGCGAGACCGAGCCGGGCGTCCACTCGGCACCCGCTTCCGGACCAACCCGTATGCGCGCACCGTTCATGCGCCGAGCAACGCGGCATCAAGCCCCTGTACGAGGTGCTCCCCCCACCGGAGCCCGCGCCGTGAGCGCCCCGGCGCAGCCGGGCCGGGTTGGTGCGGGCGCCATGTGGCTCGTCTCCGTGATGGATCCGCCGTCGATCGTCCCGACCGCGTGGGCCGACAGCGCCTACGCCCTCGCGGAGGTACCCCTCGGCGTGCGGTTCGACGTCGTGCGCGCCACCGAGTGCCTGGGGGTGCGCGCCCTCGGCGCCTTGGCCAACGCGGCCGTGTCGCTGGGGCCGGTGCTGTACTGCCGGCCGCGCCAGGCCGTCGAGTTCCACCTGCTGCGGGCGTACGGGTGGGGGCGGTCATGACGGCCTGATCAAGCCGCCCCCGCCATCCGGGCCGACGGCGTCTCCTGGGCGGTCGCGTCCGCAGTCGCCTCCGGCGTCGGACGCAGTGTCCGTGACGCCAGCACCCCCACCGCGCAGACCAGCGCCGCCGCGAGGCACACCGCCGTGAAGCCGTCCGCGAAGGCCGCGCGGGCCAGGGGCTGGAGCGCGGTGGGGACGAGTTCGAAGCGGCCGGTTTCGACGGCGGCGCGCACACCCGCCTCAGGGCCCAGGCCCTCGCCCACCCGGGCCGAGAACAGGGCACCGAACACCGCGATGCCGGTCGCGGTGCCGAGGGGGTAGCAGGCGTTGGTGAGGCCCGAGGCCATGCCGGCGCGGTCGGCCGGGACCGCTCCCACGGCCACGCCCATCAGGGGCGGGAAGATCACGGCCCCGCCGATGCCCAGCAGCACCAGGCCGAGCGCCGTGACCGCGAAGTCGGCCCCGGAACCCGCCGCCGCCAGCGCCAGCAGCCCCGCCCCCTGCGCCGCGAAGCCCCCCGCCACCAGCGCGTCCGCCGTGTAGCGGCGCTGGAGGCTCGCCACGAAGAGGCCCGCGATCAGCAGGCTGCCGGTCAACGGCAGGAGGTGCAGGCCGACTTCGAGCGGCGTGTACGCGTGCGCCGACTGGAGCCACAGGGTGATGAAGGCCAGCACGCCCAGGCTCGTCAGCCGGGCGAGGAACCCCAGCAGCGCCGCGCCCGAGAAGGCGCGCACCCGCAGGAGCGCCAGGTCGATCAGGCCGTCGCCGCGCCGCTGGGCGGCGACCAGGGCGAGGGCGAGCCCCACGCCGACGGCCGCCGAGAGCACCACCTGCGGCGACGTCCACCCGGCCTCCGGCCCGGCGATCAGCGGGTAGTGCAGCGCCAGCAGCGCCCCGACGCCGAGGAGTGCGCCGAACGGGTCGATGCGGCGCCGGGTGTCGCGCGGTGCCGCCGACTCGGGCATCCGGGTCAGCGCGCCGGCCACCACCAGCACCCCGATCGGCACGTTCACCAGGAAGATCCACCGCCAGCCGAGGAGGTCGACGAGGACGCCGCCGACCACGGGCCCGAGGGCCCCCGCGGCGGAGGCGATGGCGGCGAACGCCGCTATCGCCCGCTGGCGGCGGGCCCCTTCGGGGTAGGCGGCGGCGATCAGCGCCAGGGTGGGGGCGAAGACGAGCGCGCCGCCGACGCCCTGCGCGGCGCGGGCGGCGATGAGCGTGCCGACGTCGGGCGCAAGACCACATCCGGCCGAAGCAAGGGTGAAAAGCGCCATCCCGGCGGTGAAGACGGTCCGGCGCCCGATCCGGTCGGAGAGCGCACCCGCGCTGAGCAGCAGGGCGCCGAAGGCGAGCGAGTACGCGGAGACCGTCCACTGGACCTGGCCGAGCCCGCTCTCCAGGTCGCGGGCGATACCGGACAGGGCGACGTTCACGACCGTCACGTCCAGCGTCATCATCACGCCACCCGCGCTGACGAGGGCGAAGGTCCATCGGGGCGTGCGTCGGCGGGAAGCCACCGCTGAGCACCTCCAATTCGGGTCCGGGCCGGGGGTGGCAGAAGCCAGGGAGGAACCGCGCGCACGCCGTATCCGAAACACCTGACGGATCGTCAAGTCCCGTGCGCCGTCGCGTGGCTGAAAGTTGACCTTGTCCCTAAGGTAAGCCTAACCTAATCTAGCCCCGCCCGGACGTCCAGACGTTCGAGCGCAATGATCCGGCCAGACATCGGAGCTGCCTGATGCCCCTTTCCGCCGACCATCCCGTGCCCGCTCTGCCCGAAGTGGCCCCCGCGGCCTGGCGCGAGGCCAACCGCCGCCTCCTTGCCAAAGCGCTCGGCGAGTGGTGTTTCGAGGACATGCTGAAAGCGGTCGAGACCGGTGAAGGCGGCTACCGCGTCGACCTCGACAGCGGTACGACGTACGCGTTCGACGCCACGCCCGGCGCCTTCGGCTGGCTGCGCGTCGACCCGGACTCGATCACCCGCACCGCCACCAGCATGCTGGGCAACTCCATCGCCCAACCCGCCTGGGACGCGCTGCAGTTCCTGATGGAGGCGACCTCCACCATCGGCAGCGACCCCTCCACCATCGCCACCTACTTCACCGAGCTCTCCGCCACCCTCGCCGTCGACGCCGCCCGCCTCACCCACGGCGGCGAGACCGTGGCCGAGCTGCGCGCCCTGGACCACTCGGAGCTGGAGTGCCGGATGACCGGCCACAACCTGCTCGTCGCCAACAAGGGCCGGATCGGCTTCTCCGCCACCGACGTACGCCGGTACGCCCCCGAGTCCGCGCAGCCGCTGAAACTCCAGTGGATCGCCGTCCACCGCGGCCTCGCCGAATTCCGCGGCACCTCCGAGCTGTCCGAAACCGCCATCCTGGAAGAGGAGTTGGACGCGGAGACCCGCAGCCGGTTCACCGCCGTCCTGGAGGAGGCCGGGGTCGACCCGCAGGGTTACGTGTGGATGCCCGTGCACCCCTGGCAGTGGGACCACGCCGTGCAGATCGTGCACGCCGCCGACGTCGCGCAGAACCGCATCGTCCCGCTGGGCGAGAGCCCGGACGCGTACCTGCCCGGCCAGTCCATCCGAACGATGGCCAACGCCACCACGCAAGAGCGGTACGACGTCAAACTGCCGCTGAAAATCCTCAACACCCTGGTCTGGCGCGGCATACCGCCGCACTGCACCATGGGCGCCCCGGTCGTCACGCAGTGGCTGCGCGGGCTCGTCGAGCGCGACCCGTTCCTGACCGACACGTGCCGCACCGTCTTCCTCGGCGAGGTCGCCTCCGTCACCGTCCAGCACCCCTACCTGTCGAAACTCCAGGACGCGCCCTACCAGCACCTGGAGACCCTCGGCTGCATCTGGCGCGACTCCGTCTCCGCGCGCAAGGACCCCGACGAGCGGGTGCGCACCTTCGCCTCGCTGCTGCACGTCGACAGCGCCGGCGACGCCTTCGTCGCCGAACTCGTCCGCGCCTCCGGCCTGGACCCGCAGGAGTGGCTGCGCCGCCTCTTCGACACGCTGCTCACGCCGATCCTGCACGTGCTGTACCGGTACGGCGTCACCTTCAACCCGCACGGCCAGAACACGCTGCTCGGGTACGACGAGAACGACGTCCCGGTCCGGCTCTACCTGAAGGACTTCGTGGACGACGTCTGCGTGTCGTTCACCGACGTGCCGGAGCGCGGCCCCGAGCCCGACGGACACGACCACGTGCTGCCCCGCAAGCACCCGTCGATCATCAAGCAGCACGTCATGGACCAGGTCTTCGTCGGCCACTTCCGCTACCTCGCGCCGCTCTGCGCCGACCAGCTCGGCGTACCGGAGAAGACCTTCTGGCGGCTGGTGCGGCAGACCATCCTCGACTTCCAGCGGCAGTTCAAGGAGCGGTTCCCCGAGCTCGCCGGGCGGTTCGCCGAGTACGACCTGCTCACCCCCGAGATCCCCCGGTACGGCCTGAACCGCGACCGGATCGTGGTCACCCGGTACACCGACCGCGCCCTGCGCCACGCGCTGTACCCGAACGGCACGCACCCCAACCCGCTCGCCGAGGACTGAGGAGGCAGCGTGATCCCGTTGGCCCAGACCCAGACCCGACCCGTGCCCCCTTCCTTCCCGCCGTCCGTGCTCGCCGCCTCCCAGGAGGGCCTCGCCGAGGTCCTCGCCACCCTCGCCGAGGCGGTCGACGCCGCCGGCGCCGCCCGCCGCCCCGCCGGACCGATCCCGGCGGGCGCCCCCGCCGACGTCCTCGCGGCGGCGGCCGAGACGCTCGGCCCGGCCGAACTCCCCGCCGAGGGGCTCGGCGCCAAGGCGGCGCTCCAGCTGCTCGCGACCGTGCTGCTGGAGCAGGGCATCGACCTCTCCCACCCGCGCGCCGCCGCCCACCTCCAGGCGCCGTCCCTGTCGGTCGCGGTCGCCGCGGACACCCTGGCCGCCGCCGGGAACGCGTCGCTGGACACGTACGACTCCGGCCCCTCCGGCATCGCCGTCGAGCGATGGCTCATCGGCGCCCTCATCCGCCTGGCCGGGCTCGGGGAGCGCGCCGACGGCGTCCTCACGCCCGGCGGCTCGCTCTCCAACCTGATGGGCCTGCTACTCGCCCGCGACGCCGCCGCGCTGCGGCGCGGCATCGACGCCCGCCGGGACGGCGTGGCGGCGCTGCCCGGCCCGGTGGTGTTCTGCTCCGAGCTCGCCCACTTCTCCACGCACCGGGCGTGCGCCGCGCTCGGCCTCGGCGAGGCCGCCGTGCACCCGGTGCCCGTCGACGAGCGCCGCCGCATGCGGCCCGAGGCGCTCGCCGCCGCGCTGGCGGAGCTCGGCCCGGACCGGACGCCGATCGCGGTGGTCGCCACCGCCGGGACCACGGACTTCGGCTCCATCGACCCGCTGCCGGAGATCGCCGAGATCGCTTCCGGGCACGGCATGTGGATGCACGTGGACGCGGCGTACGGCTTCGGCGCGCTCTTCTCCGACCGGCTGGCCGACCGCCTCGCGGGCCTGGAGCTCGCGGACTCCGTCACCCTGGACCTGCACAAGATCGGCTGGCAGCCCGCCGCCGCGAGCGTGCTCCTGGTGTCGGACACCACCGCCTTCACCTCGCTCGACCGCGAGGTGGCCTACCTCAACCCCGTCGACGACTCCGAGGCCGGTTTCGACGGCCTGCTGGGCCGCAGCCTCCAGACCACCCGCCGCCCCGACGCGGTGAAGGCCGCCGCCACGCTGCTGACCTACGGGCGGGAGGGGCTCGGCCGCATGGTCGACGTCTGCCACGACCTGGCCCGCCATGCCGAGCGCCGCATCCTCGCGGAGCCGGAGCTGGAGCTCGTCGCCCCGGCCGAGCTGACGACGGTGGTGTTCCGCTACCGCACCACGGACCCCCGGCGCTCCGACGAGCTGAACGGCGCCCTGCGCCGGCGGCTGCTCGAATCCGGCGCCGCGCTCATCGGGCGCACGGAGGTGGCGCAGCGCGTGTGCCTGAAGTTCACGCTGCTCAACCCCACCGCCACCACCGACGACATCGACGGTCTCGTGGACACGGTCCTCGACGCCGGCCGCACCTGCGAACGACTCATCGAGGAGGGCGCCGCATGAGCATCACCACCCCGGCGGCAACCACCCCGGCGGCAGCCACCACCGCCCCCGACCCGCTGCACGCGCTCGACCCGCGCGGCGCCGCCGAACACGCCCACGTCGAGGCCCTCCTGCGCTGCTGGCTGCGCGAGACCGGCACCCCCGTCACCCCCGGTCCGCTCCGCGTGGAGCTGCCCACCGCCGGGCTCGCCCTCGTCACCGAGGTCACGCACTGCTCGCCCACCGGCTGGCACCGCTTCGCCCCCGCCCGCCTGGAGGGCCCCGGCGGCCCGCTCGGCCAGTCCGCCGACCCCGTCACGGCCGTGGCCCTGCTCTCCACGGAGGCGGCGGTACGCGGCGGAAGCCGCCCTGGCGGAGTCCCCTCCGGCGAGGTCGCGGACCTGGTGGAGCGCACCGCCGAGTCCGTACGCCGGGTGGCGGCCTTCATCGCCGACCGCCGCGCCCACCCGAAGCCGCCCCCGGAGGTGGACGGCTTCCTCGACGCCGAACAGGCGCTGCTGCTCGGCCACTTGAACCACCCGGCGCCCAAGAGCCGGGACGGCATCTCGGACCACGAGGCGCGGGCGTACTCGCCGGAGCTGCGCGGCTCCTTCCGGCTGCACTGGTTCTCCGCCGACGAGTCGGTCGTCTCCCACGACGCCGTCGAAGGCGCCCCCTCGCTGGCCGGCCGCGACACCGTCGCCCTCCTCGCCGACCTCGCCGAACGGCGCCTGGACGACGGCCGGGTGCTGATCCCCGCGCACCCCTGGCAGGCCCGGGACCTGCTGCACCGGCCGCGGA
Organism: Streptomyces sp. NPDC030862; assembly: GCF_055571835.1. Lineage (NCBI taxonomy): Bacteria > Bacillati > Actinomycetota > Actinomycetes > Kitasatosporales > Streptomycetaceae > Streptomyces > Streptomyces sp. NPDC030862. The sequence continues at coordinate 493,685 of NZ_JBVIEN010000003.1, forward strand.
TCCAGGCGCTCGTCGCCTCCGGCGCGCTGAAGCCGCTCGGTGAGCTGGGCCCCGAGTGGTGGCCCACCTCCAGCGTGCGGACCGTGTACCGGCCGGACGCCGACGTGATGCTGAAACTCTCCCTCGGGCTGCGGCTGACCAACTCCCGCCGCGAGTCGACCCGTACGGAGCTGCGCCGGGGCCTGGAGATCAACCGGCTCCTCGACGCCGGATACGCCGGGGCCACCTTCGCCGCCCACCCCGGCTTCGCGATCACCCGCGACCCCGCCTGGATCGCGGTCGACGAGCCGGGCCGCCCGGAGGGTCCGGACGTCACCGGCCTCGACGTCGCCGTGCGCGAGGTCCCGGACGGCATCGCGGACCTGCGCTGCCTGGTCGGCCTGGTGGCGCCGCGCCCCGGCCTCGGCCGCAGCGCGCTCGGCGACCTGGTCGCGGCGCTCGGCCCGGGCGCGGCCGAGCAGTGGACGGCCGACTACACCGACAAGGTGCTCGTGCCGATGCTGCACCTGTACGCCGCCACCGGCATCGGCCTGGAGGCCCACCAGCAGAACACCCTGGTCCGGCTGGACGCGACCGGACGCGTCACCGGCTCCACCTTCCGCGACAACCAGGGCTACTACCTGGCCACTTCGTACCTCCCGGGTCTGCTCAAGCAGCTCGGCGCCGACTCCTCCACGCTCGCCGTCGTCGACGACGCCCTCGTGGACGACCGGCTCTCCTACTACCTGCTGCGCAACCAGGCGCTGTCGGTCGTCGGCTGCCTCGCCGTCGACGGACTCGCCGACGAGCGTGACCTCCTCGCCGTCCTCGCCGACCGGCTGCGCGCGGCGCTCCCCGCGCTCGCGGAGGCGGGGCCCGAGGGCGACCGGCTGGCGCGCCGCTGGCTGGAGGCGGACACCCTGCCGTGCAAGGGCAACCTGCTGACCCGGCTGCACGGCATCGACGAGGTCCTCGCGCCGCTCGACGCCCAGTCCGTCTACCTCGACGCCCCCAACCCGCTCCAGGAGGCCACCGCATGACGTCGACGCACCCCGCGTCCGAGGACACCGCCACCGACACCGACACCGACACCGTCCCCGGCCCGCCGCTGCCCGTGCTGCCCGCGCCCTGGTCGGCCCGGGTCGCCCGGGCGGAGGGCGCCGACCTCGACGTGGTGCACGGCTGGATGCAGTCGCCGCACATCGACGCCTTCTGGCACCAGGCCTGGCCGCGCGAGCGCTGGTACGAGGAGATCGCCGGGCACCTGTCCGGTGACGCCATCCTGCCGGTCCTGGTCGACCTGGACGGCGAGCCGTTCGCGTACATCGAGGTCTACCGGGTGATCCGCGACCGCCTCGCCGGGCAGTACGCCGAGCTGCCGTACGACCTGGGCGTGCACATCGCCATCGGCGAGGCCGCCCGCACCGGTCAGGGCCTCGGCAGGCGGCTGCTGCGCGCCCTCGCGGAGGGGCTGCTCGCCGCCGACCCCGCGTGCACCCGCGTGGTCGCCGAACCGGACGTGACCAACGCGCCGTCGCTCAGGGCGTTCGAGGCCGCCGGGTTCCGCCCGGCCGGAAAGGTGTCCTTCCCCGACAAGACGGCCGCCCTGATGGTCCATCCGCGTACCGAGGAGGACATGCCCCGATGACGCAGGAACAGCTCGTCTCCGAACACGACGTGGTGGCCATCGGCTGCGGCCCCTTCAACCTGGGCCTGGCCGCGCTCGCCTCCACCGTCGACGACCTCGACCTGGTCGTCCTGGAGGAGCGGCCGGAGCTCACCTGGCACCGGGGCATGATGTTCGGCGACGCCTCGATGCAGGTGAACTTCCTCGCCGACCTCGTCACCCTCGTCGCCCCCTGGCATCCGCTGTCGTTCCTGGCGTACCTCCACGACATGGACCGGCTCTACACCTTCACCGTGCGCGAGAACTTCTTCCCCTCGCGCCGGGAGTACGAGGACTACCTGCGCTGGGCGGCCGCCCGGCTGCCCTCCGTCCGCTTCTCGCACCGCGCCGAGGAGGTCCGCTGGGACGCCGGGGCCGAGCGGTTCACCGTGGACGTCGTCCGCGGGGACGGCACGCGGCTGCGGATGCTCGCCCGCAACCTGGTCCTGGGCATCGGCACCGCGCCGCACGTCCCGGAGGCGCTGGCGGACCTGCCCGAGTCGCTGCTGCTGCACACCTCGGACTACCTCTACCGGGCGGCCGACGTGGCGGCGGCCGGGAAGGTCACGGTCGTCGGCTCCGGGCAGTCCGGCGCCGAGGTCGCCGTCGACCTGCTGACCCGCAACCTCGACGGCGGCCCGGCGGTGAGCTGGCTGACCCGTACGTCGTCGTTCGCGCCGCTCGACTACACCAAGATGAACCTGGAGCTGACGACCCCGGCGTACATGCGGTACTTCCACTCCCTCCCCGAGGGCGTGCGCGACCGGCTCGTCGGCGAGCAGTGGCAGTTCTACAAGGGCATCTCCACCGACACCCTGGAGGAGATCCACGAGCTGCTCTACCGGAGGCAGCTGGAGCACGGACTGGCCGACGTGGAGCTGCGCTTCGGCATCACCGTCGAGTCCGCGGCCGTGGACCCGACCGGCCGCGCGGCGGTCCTGACCTGCCGGCACCGCGACACGGACCGCGTCTTCGAGCACACCACCGGTCTCGTGGTCGCCGCCACCGGCTACCGCAACCGGACGCCCGCCTTCCTGGCCCCGGTGGACGAACTGCTCCAGCGCGACGGGCGCGGGCGGCCCCGCGTACGCCTGGACCACTCCGTCGAGCTCGCGGACGGAGTGAGCGGCCGGGTCTTCGTCGCCAACGCCGAGATCCACGCGCACGGCGTCTCGTCGCCGAACCTCGACATCGGCGCCGTACGCAACGCCACCATCCTCAACGCGATCACCGGGCGCGAGACGTACCGGCTGCCGAAGCACAGCGCCTTCACGCGCTTCGAGCCGCCGGGGCCGACGGCGTAGACGAGGGATATCGTCGCGTGACGCCCGTCGCGCGACGATATCGGCAACTTTCATGGCGCTGTTGCGGCGGAATCGATAGGTTCCTCGGGTATGGAGATCAACTCGGCGTCCCGCACGCTTCCCGTCACCGACCGCACGCGCCACCGTCGGCTGCGCGAGCAGGGCAGCACGGACCGCGCCGCCCTCGACGCCATCCTCGCCGCCGGTTTCCTCTGCCACCTCGGAGTCGTCGTCGACGGCCACCCCATGGTCGTCCCGACGGTGTACGGCTCCGACGGCAGGTGGTTGTACGTGCACGGCTCCGTCGCCAGCCGCAGCCTGGTCGCCGCGCCGGAGGCGACGGTGTGCGTCACGGTCACGCACATGGACGGGCTGGTCCTGGCGCGGTCGGTCTTCGAGCACGGCGTCAACTACCGCAGCGCGATGGTCTACGGCGTCCCGCGCCTGGTGACGGACCCGGAGGAGAAGCTCGCCGGCCTGCGCTGCCTCACCGAGCAGGCCACGCCGGGCCAGTGGGACTACGCCCGCCGCCCGAACCGCAGGGAACTGGCCGCCACCGCGCTGCTGGCGCTCTCCCTGGAGGAGGCGTCCGTCAAGATCCGCACCGGCGGCCCGGACGAAGGCGACGGCCCGGACGCCGAGCTCGGCCTGTGGGCCGGGGTGGTGCCGATGTCCACGGTCTTCGGTGAGCCCGAGCCGGACCCGGCCCTGGGCGACGGCGACGACGGTGCCGCGCCGCCCCCGCCCCACATCGCCGCGCTCAGTGGGCGCCGGTGAGCTCCCCGCTGAGCTTCCCGTGCAGCCGGGCGCTGGGCTCGTCGAGCCCAGTGATCTCCACGCTCTTGCCGCGCTGGGCGTACGTGCGCACGACGGCGTCGAGGGCGGCGATCGACACCAGCGGCGCCGGCGCGACCCCGGCGACGATCACCGCGGCCGCCAGGTAGCCCAGGCCGTGCTCGCGGTTGAGCGGCACGGTCACCAGTGGGACGGGAGCCGGTTGACCCCCAGCCGTGGTGGGGATCACTGCGGGCACGGAGCCGCGCGGCCGTCACCGCCGTCCGCGGCCGCCGTTGGACAGGCATGACCGTGATCTTGTCGTCCTCGCCGTGGCTCTTCTCCTCGGACGAGACCTTCAGCATGCGCCCGTTGCACTCCGCCCAGTTCGGCAGCAGCTGGCTCGTGGACGTGCCCGCCGCGGCGCTCGCGCCCCTGGCCGCCGGGCCGGACGCCGCCCGCAGGCTCTGGGCGCGCCGCGGGTACCTGGAGGGCAGCCGGGCGAACCGGGCGCTGGCCCGGATGCTGCGGGAGCGGCCGCAGGACTTCGGCGCCATCGGGCACATCGTGCTCGGCGCGGACGCCGTGGAGGTCGGGCCAGGCGTCCGCAGCTTCAGCGGCGTGCTGCACGTCATCGCCCCCGAGTGCATCGACGGCCTGCAGCGGCTGAAGGTCATCTCCGACGCGGCCGCGTACGGCGACGAGCCGCACGTGCTGGAGCAGTCGGTGATGCGGCTGGAGATCGTGTGCGGGGACGACCGGCGCGACCGGCTGCGCCGGCTGCACGGCCTCGCGGACACGTACCTCAACACCGCGACCGCGCAGGACCGCCTGATCCGCTGCCCCGTCATCCGCGGACTCATGGACGCCGACTGGGAGCGGGAGGGCACCTTCGACCCGCGCCGGGGCCTGACGTCCCCCACGGGGCTCCCGGTCTTCGACATGGCGGAGGTGACGCGCGCCCTGGCCTGCCTGTCCCGGTCCCCGCGCCCCGACGCGGCCCACCTGACCGCGTCCGACGACGGTCTGGAGCTCCTGTGGAGCGACCCCTCCGCGCCGCTCTACCGCGAGCTGTTCCACGGCCGCGTGACCCCCGTCGGCGTCGTGCGCGCCGTGGAGGCGCGGCGCGCGGCATGCGCCGCGCTCGCCGCACTCCCGAAGAGGCGCCTGGAGGGCTACGGCCACCTCATCCGGTACGCGCCCGAGCTCGTCCGCTGGCAGGCGTGCCGCTTCCTCCCCGTGGACGAGCTGCACCACGACTCCCGCTCCTCCTACCCCTGGCAGGACGCCATCCACCACCGCCTGCCGGCGGAGACGGTCGCGGCGGCGGAGAGGCTGGTCGCGCGCTACGAGAGGGTCCGCCCGAGGCCGGCGACGAAGGCGTACAAGCAGTACAAGCAGGAGGTGGCGGAGTACGGCCTGTGGCGGGATCTCCTCGACGACTGACGGCCCGGCCGCGGGGTCATGGCGTAACGCCGCGCGCCGGAGCTCCCCCGAAGGCCGGTGGGGTGGTCGCGCCGTCCGGTTCCCGCAGCAGGCGCTCCTCGTAGCGGCCCAGCGCGAGGAGGGCGCACAGCAGGAGGGGAGGAATCAGCAGGGCTAAGAAGATCACGACGGATCCTTCCGAAGAAAGCCTTCCTTCTTCGCGTTGCCGCCCGGATGGGATGAAAACCCCCGACTCCCGGCCTGCTGCCGTCGCCCCCTTCCGGGAATACCCCCGCCGGGTATAGCGTCTTAGTCCTCGCATACCCCCAGGGGGTATAGTTCTCGGCGAAGGGGCAGAGTGATGTCAACCGTCAATCCGCGGCGCTGGTGGGCACTTCTCGTGCTGGCCACCGCGCAGTTCATGGTCATCATGGACACTTCGATCATCGGCGTGGCACTCCCGGAGATGCAGCGCGACCTGGGCTTCTCCCAGGGGGACCTGCAGTGGGTGTTCAACGCGTACGTCATCGCCTTCGGCGGGCTGCTGCTGCTCGGCGGGCGGCTGTCCGACCTGCTCGGGGCCCGGCGCGTCTTCGTCTCCGGCTGGGTCGTGCTGACCGCCGGCTCCGTGGTCGCCGCCGCCGCGAGCACCGCGTGGGTCGAGGTCGCCGGGCGTGCGGTGCAGGGCGTCGGCGGGGCGCTGATCGCGCCGGCGTCGATGACGCTGCTGATGATGCTCTTCGGGCACGACCCCAAGGAGCTGGGCAAGGCGCTCGCCCTGTACGGCGCCGCGGCGCCGGCGGGCGGCACCGCCGGGGTGTTCCTCGGCGGCGTGTTCACCGAGTGGGCGAGCTGGCCCTGGGTCTTCATCATCTACGTGCCGATCGGCATAGCCACCCTGCTGGCCACCGGCCTGCTCCCGGCGGTCGCGGGACGGCGCGGCTCGGTGGACGTCCTCGGCGCGGTGTCCGTCACCGCCGGTCTCGCGCTCGCGGTGTTCGCGGTCGTACGGGCCCCCGAGGTCGGCTGGGGCGACGCCCAGACCGTCCTGGAGCTCACCGGCGCCGCCCTGCTCCTGGCGCTGTTCCTGGTCGTCCAGCGGTCGGTCAGGGCCCCGCTCATGCCGCTCGGCGTGTGGCGCACCCCCGGCCTCGGCGTCTCCAACCTGGCGATGACGCTGCTGGGCGCCGCGTGGATCCCCATGTGGTACTTCCTCAACCTCTACCTCCAGCAGGTGCTGGGCTACGGGGCGTTCGCCAGCGGCGCGGCGCTGCTGCCGATGACCGGGCTCCTGATGGTCTTCATGACGCTGCTCACCGCCCGGCTGTTGGGCCGCTTCGGGGCCAAGCCGCTGATCGCGGGTGGTCTGCTGGTCCTCGCGGCGGGCCTGGTGTGGCTGTCGGCCGTCGAGCCGACCGGCACGTTCCTGGTCGACGTGCTGCCCGCGTCCCTGGTGGCGGCGACGGGCATGTCCCTCGCCTACATCCCGGCCATGATGTCGGCGATCTCCGGCGTACCGCAGGAGCAGGCCGGCCTGGCCTCCGGCATCGTCAACACCACCTACCAGGTGGGCTCCGCCCTCGGCCTGGCCGCGCTCACCGCACTCGCCACCTCGCGGGGAGCGGGCGCGCTGGGCGACCTGCCGGCCCTCACCGACGGCTTCCGCGCCGCGTTCCTGGGCGCCGCCGCGGTCGCCGCGGCCGGCGGCGTACTCACCGCCCTGCTGATGCGCGGCGCGAAGTCCCCGGCGGCGGCCGCCCCGGCCGAGGCACCGTCGTCCGCGCCGAGCGAGCGGGTGGGCTCCTGACCCATGGAAGCGAGGAACCCGGGCCATCCGGCACCGCGACGGTGCCGGACGGCCCCTTCCGCCCCGTCGCCCTCTTCCCTTTTGAAGGATTTCCCGGGAAACGTTTTCAGGCTCCGGGAAAGTGGCGCGGCACCGCCGGAAGATGGGGCGGTCCGGTAACTCACCTCGCGAGAGGACCCAGGCAATGAGCCTTTCATCAAGCGGTGCGGATTTCCCCCCGATCTACTGTCCGTTGGAGTCCGCCATTCATCCGCGTGCCCGGCAGATCGAGGCGCGGGCGGAGGAATGGGTGCGCGGCAGCGGAATGTGTGCGACGCCGCACGAGAGTGACTGGGTGGTGGCGTCGCACAGCACGGACTTCTTCGCCCGCTTTGCGCCCGTCGCCGACGACGACCGGCTGCTGGCGACCTCGCTGTGGGTCTACTTCGGCTTCGCGTTCGACGACGCGCGCTGCGACAACGGCCCGTTGAGCAGCCGCCCCGCCCAGTTCAACGCCCTGGCGGGCCACATCCAGCGGGCGGTCGAGGCGCCTTCCGCGGTCCCGGCCGGGGAGCGCTTCGTGCGGCCGCTGCAGGACATCGTGGCCCGGTTCCGGTCGTTCGGTACGCCGGCGCAGGTCCGCCGGTTCGCCAACGCCCACCGGGCGTGGCTGTCGGGCGTCGCCTGGCAGATCGGCAACCAGGCGTCCGGCCGGATGCCGGAGCTCGACGAGTACCTGGCCATGAGGCTGCTGGCGGCCGGCGGGGAGCCGACGTTCGCCATGCTGGAGCTGGCCACGGGCCTGGAGGTGCCGGACAACGAGCTGCACGCGCCCGCCGTCCGGGCGCTGACCGAGATGGCCATTCTGGTCGCGGCGCTCGACAACGACCGGCACTCGCTGCGCAAAGAGGTGTCCCGGGGGCACACGGACCAGAACATCTACAACGTGTTCGTCCACCACCACGACATGAGGGTGGCCGAGGCGGTCGACGCGGCGACCCGCCTACGGGACCGGGTGCTGACCCGCTTCATGACGCTGCACGACCGGATCCGGCCCCGGGCGGGGGTCGAACTGGCCTGTTATCTCCAGGGCCTGCGCCACGGCATCCGGGGCAACGCCGAGTGGGGCCTGCGGGTGCCGCGCTACCTCAGCCTGGGACACGTGCCGGACGCCATGGACGAGGCCCCGCTGGAGTGGGCGCCGGAGCCCGCCGACACCACGCCCGCCCCCCTGCCCGGCGCGCCGACGGTCGCCTGGTGGTGGGACGAGTCCCTGGGCTGAGGCCTCAGCGGGGGACGCCGAGCACCAGCGCCCACCACGGGCCCCCGGGGCCCAGCCTGAGGCCCACACCCGCGTGACGGTACGCGCAGGTCACGAGGGAGTCGCGGTGGTCCGGGCTGTCCATCCAGGCCTGCACGGCCTCGGCGGCACTGTCCGGACCGGACGCGATGTTCTCCGCGACCTGGCGGTACCGGTAGCCGGTGGCCGCCACCCGGTCGCCGACGTCGGAGCCGTCGGCTCCGCTGTGTGAGAGCTTCCGCGTGCGCGCCATGTAGGCGGTGTGCCCTTGCGCCGCCTCGGTCAGGTCGCGGTGTTCACGGACGGCGGGGCACCCGGCCTTCGTCCGCTCGTGGTTGAGGCGGACGATGACCTCCGACCGCGCGTGCGGCAGGGACGGCTTGGACGCCGGCTTGGGGTCGGACTGCGGCCCGGGCCCGGGCTTGGACGCCGGCTCCGGCGCGGGTCGCGGCCCCGGCTTCGGCGCGGGCTTCGCTGCGGGCTTGGGCGTCGGGGGCTTGAGCGCGGGCTTCGGCTTGGGCCGAGCAGCTCCTCCGCCGCCAGGGGGCCGCCACTGGGGCGCGGCGGACGACTGCCACGCCGGTGCGGGCTGTGCCTCGTAGCGGGGCGGATCGGGAGGTACGGAGCCGGCGCTCGGCGCGGCACCCAGCAGCGCCAGCGCGGCGGCCAGGGAGGTGCCCGCACGGAAGATTCTCACCCGCTCACGTTAGGAAAACGGCGGGAACGACACACCGTCCGACCGGGAAAGAACGACAACGGGATCCGCATTTGATGCGGTTATTCATGCGGTATTTCCGGACCCCTTTAGAGGGAAGGACAGGTCCTTTATGGGGTTTGCGGCGCCGGGGCGGGCGTCGGGATTGGTACGGTCAATTCCGTTCAGAATTCCCCTGCCTTGGGAGAGCTAGCCATGTCGTTCCTTCGCCGTGCGGCGGCTGTTTCGGTTCTGGCGGTCGCGGTGGCCGCGGGCGGTGTCACGCCGACCGCCCTTGCCGCACCGTCCGCGATCAGCTTCGACGACCCCTTCGGCGGTGGCGGTGCCGAGGGGCCCGGCGGTGGTGGCGGTGGCGCCGGGCGCCACGACCGGCCCATGCACTTCGGACCCTTCGAGATCCCCCGTAACGGCAACTTCAGCGCCGGCTTCGGGTGGAACACCTCGAACCGCGACGGCTGAGGACGGCGACCGCGTCACGCCGACGCGGGCTCGGATGACGAAGACGACGAAGACGGGGTGCGGCCTGCCGCACCCCGTCTTCTCGTGCGGTCACCGCTTCAGCGTGGCCGCACTGGCGACGAGCACTCCCACGACACACGCGAGGATGAGGAAGGCGTCACGGACGAAGATGCCGGTCACGCCCTCGTGCGTGGCCGCCTCCGCCGCCGCCTGCACCGCGTACGTCATCGGCATCACCTGCGCCATGGCGTCGAGCGACCCGTGCATCTCCTGGCGCGGCACGAACAGCCCGCACACCAGGAACTGCGGCAGGACCCCGGCCGGCAGGAACTGCACCGCCTGGAACTCGTTGCGGGCGAAGGCGCTGACGAGCAGGCCGAGGGCGAGGCCCAGCAGCGCCCCCAGCATGGCGATGACCATGAGGAGGTAGGCGGGGCCCTTGATGTCGAGCCCGAGGGGCCCGACGGCCAGCAGCGTGGAGAGGACGGCCTGCAGCAGCGCGAGCAACGCGAACGCCAGGCTGTAGCCCAGCACGATGTCCAGCCGCTGCACGGGCAGGGTCAGCAGCCGCTCCGCCGTTCCCGAGGTGCGTTCCCGCAGCGTGGAGACGGACGCCACGAGATACATGACGATGACCGGGAAGATGCCGAAGACCTGCGGGCCCACCCGCTCGAACGACTCCTCCGCGTCATGGAACATGAGCTTGAGCAGCACCATCAGCATGCACGGGATCACGAGCATCAGCGCCGCGCTGCCGCGGTCCCGGGAGATCTGCTGCAGCACGCGGTGAGCGGTGGCCGCGGTGATCGCCGGCGAGAACGGCAGGGACCGCCCGAACGGGCGGGAATGGGGGCTCGGTGCCCCCATGTGGTTCACCATCGGGACTCCGGGGCGAAATAAGAGGCGTTGGGGTCGGGCAGCGAGTCATCGGCGATCAGCGGCCCCGGTACGCGGTCGATGCCCTGCTGCGGCCGCTCATCGAGGGTCTGCGACGACTTCACCAGGTGCATGAACGCCTCCTCCACGCTGTGGCAGCGCGTGTGCAGGAGCAGGTCCTCGCGGCCGGCCGAGGCGAGCAGCCGGCCGGCGCGCATCAGCAACAGCCTGTCGCAGCGGTCGGCTTCGTCCATGACGTGGCTGGAGACCAGAAGGGTGGTGCCTTCCTCGGTGAGGCGCTTGAAGACGGACCACAGCTCCTTGCGGACCAGGGGGTCGAGGCCGACGGTGGGCTCGTCCATCACCAGCAGGTCCGGGGTGCCGAGCAGCGCCACCGCCAGGGAGACGCGGGAGTACTGGCCCCCGGAGAGGCGGCCGACGGGCTTGTCGGCGTACTCGGCGAGGTCCACCTCCTTCACCACGCGGACCACGGCGTTCTCCCGGCGCCAGCCCCGCAGCCCGAGGGCGGCGGAGAAGTACCGGAGGTTCTCCAGCACCGTCAGGTCCTGGTAGACGGACGGCGCCTGGGTCACGTAGCCCACCTTGGAGCTGAGGGACGGCGATCCGGCCGGGAAGCCCAGCACCTGCACATGGCCCGACGTGCAGGGCTGGATGCCCACCACGGACCGCAGGAGCGTCGTCTTTCCACAGCCGCTCGGCCCGAGGAGACCGACGATGGTGCCCCGGGGCACAGTGAAGCTGATGTCCTGCAGGAGCAGGTGGTTCCCGCGAGCGACATGGAGGCCGTACACACTGATCGCCGGCGGACCGGACATCCGCCGACTCCTCATGTGAATATCGTTCTGCTCCAAAGAACCACTGTTTTCGGCTAGTTCAGACCGCGGCCGCTGTGGGGGCAGTGCTGCCGCCGGAATTCAGAACCTATCGTTCGGGACATTGGTTACGAAACGTCGACGAGGGTGTTGACGACGCGAACGGTCTGCGCGCGCCGCGGCCGTCATCGGTCACGACGCGTCAGCCGCAGCGCGATGTCGTGCAGCAGCCGGTACACCTCCGGCACCGGCTCCGCGCGCGACAGCGCCCGCAAGGCGGCCGTCAGTTGACGCTGCGCCTCGTGTTCCGTCTGCTCCCGGCCGCCGGCCTCCTCGATCAGGGCCGCCGCCAGGGCGATGTCCGCCTCCGTGAGCGGCCGGGGACTGGCGTACAGCTCGGCGAGCCGCCTGCTCGCCGCGCCGTCGCCGGACAGCGCGGCGACCACCGGCAGGGACTTCTTGCGCGCGGCCAGGTCCGCGCCGACGGGCTTGCCGCTGCGGTCGCTCGTGCCCCAGATCCCCAGCAGGTCGTCGGCGCACTGGAAGGCGATGCCCAGACAACGGCCGAAGTCCCGCAGCCCGTCCACCCGCTCCGGGGACGCCCCGGCCAGTACGCCGCCCACGGCGCAGGCACAGCCCATGAGGGCTCCGGTCTTCCCCGCCGCCATGCCGAGGTAGTCGGCCGTGACCACGGACGTGGCCTGCTCGAAGGCGACGTCCTCGCTCTGGCCCCGCATGAGGTGCACCAGGGCGTGCACCAGCTCCCTGGTCGCGGCCCGGCCGGCCGGCTCCGGGAGCCTGGTGAGCACGTGCACGGCGCTGACGAGCATGGCGTCGCCCGCCAGCACGGCCGCCGGGGTCCCGTAGACGGCCCAGGCGGCGGGCCGGTGCCGGCGCAGGGGGTCCCCATCGATCACGTCGTCGTGCAGGAGGGAGAAGTCATGGACCAGTTCCACCGCCACAGCGCCCGGAACGGCGCACTCCGCGGCGCCCCCCACCGCCTTCGCCGCCAGGAACGCCAAGGCGGGTCGTACCGCCTTGCCGCCGCGTTCACCGGTACGGGCCTCCGGCGCGGTCCCGTCGGCCTCGTGCCAGCCGCGGTGGTATCCGGCGATGCGGCGTTCCGGCGGCGGAAGGAGCATGACCTCGTCGTGCAGCGCCGGGGACACCAGGTCGTGGGCCCACTGGAGGACGGACGACAGGTCCGTCGTCGACTCGGAGCCGAGTGCCGTCAGAGCCGACACGACGCCTCCTCGCGGTGGTGGGGCGTGGTGGGAGGAAAGCACGGTAGTTCGAAGCTCATCACCCCAGCTAAGCCGAGGCGGAAGAGCAGAAACGTTCCGTGCGTGGGCGGGTGGGAGAGTCCACCTTCTCGGCGTAAATGAACGATCGGCGGTTCATGCGCAGTTCCCTTTTCCGCGCCCGATCCTCCTTGCCCGGTTGTCCTTTGCGGCACGGCGCATGCGCGTCGCCCTTACTTGGCGACCTCGTACGTCACCTTCGTGTCGGGGCAGTTCTGGGCCAGGTCGAAGAGCGTCTGGTGCTCGGCCTCGTCGAGGCTGAGCTGCCACCGCAGCTTGGTCGCGACCCAGTCGGCCGCGTACCGGCAGTGCACGTCCTCGGCCGGCGGCAGCCACTGGGCCGGATCCTGGTCGCCCTTGGCGCGCTTGGACTTCGCGGTGACGGCGACGAGCGTGTACGGAGCGTCGAGGTCGTTCGCGTACGCCCGTCGGCGTGCCGCGCTCCACGCGTCGGCGCCCGACCTCCAGGCTTCCGCCAGGGGCACCACGTGGTCGACCTCCAGTCCGGATGCGGACCTGACGGTCCGCGCGTCGTAGTAGGAGAACCACGACCCTCCGCTCAGCGCGCATCGCTGGCCCAGCGTCGGCGCCTCGACGGCCTCTGCGATGAGCACCTCGGCGCGGGTGGTGCAGCCGTCGGCGTCCGCGTCGATCCAGTACGTGAAGGACTCCCGGGTGTAGCCCTCGGGCGACTCCTCGGCGAGGCCGAGCGCCTCGATCGCGTCGGCGAGGGGGATCGTCACGGGCGCCTTGGCCACCTCGCCGGGCGGAGCGGCGGCCGCGGCGCTCGGCGTCACGGCGGTGGCGGTCGTCGATCCGGCGGTGATCGGCACGGCGGCGATCGTCAGGGCGGTCGTGGCCATCGCGATGGCCGTGCGGTATCCAGCGTTTCTCATAGGCGTAGGTGTAGCGGTCCCGCCTCGTGCGCCACCGTGAGCGCGCCCGCGGCGCTCACCCGTGCGGACGCCACTTTCACGTGCCCGCCACTTTCCCGTGCCCGGCACCTTCCTGCCGCGGTGCGTGACGCCGTGGTGGTGTGTACAGCGCGGCGGCCAGGGGAGCGGCGCGGATGATGGCCGCGACCAGGTCCCGGGGGGCGGGCGGGGTGGGCGGGCGCGTCATGGCCGCTGGAAGGTGCGGCGGCGGTGGGAGCAGCCGCGCGTGGTGGCGAGGAGTTCCTGGATCCGGTCGCCGGCCTCGTCGGCGTTCCGCATCGGGGCGGGAAACGGCAGGCGGGCGTCGTGGTGGCCGCGGGGGTGTTCGAGGCGGAGGGTGAGGGCGTACCGGTCGAGGGCGAGGGGGAGGACGCGGACGACGCCCTGGAGCCGTTGGGGGTCGATCAGGCGCGTCAGCCGCTCGACCGCCTCGGGGTGGGAGTCCGCCAGGTGGATGAGCATGGCGGGCTCGTGGGTGGCCAGCGGGTCCGGTGCGGTGAGGACGATCTCGTCGAGGCCTACGTGGAGGACTCCCTCGGCCGTCTCCAGGGTGGCGCGCGCGGCGTCGAGGCGGAGGCCCACCGTGTCCGCGTCGGGTGCCGGGGTGACGGGCGTCAGCCAGCCGGAGAGGGTCACCCGGGCGCGCACCCGGTCCCGTACGGCGGTGGGCGCGATGTCCGTGAACTCGACGAGTGCGGCCAGCCCGCCACGCGGAGCCGCCGCGGCCCGCCCGGCCAGGCAGCTGCCGGCGGGCAGCCGCAGCCCCAGCCGGCCGCGCTCGTCCACGTGGTGAACGTCCATCAGGTGGCAGCTGTGGCCGTCCGTGGTGACGGTCAGGGACGTCGCCGCGGCGAGGACGGATCGGACCCGCTCCGCGGGGGTCGGCTCGGCGGCGCGTACGTCGGCGCTCACGGTCTCCACCTCCAGTTAGGTAAGGCTCGCCTAACCTAGCGTGGAGGCGTGGGTCGGCGCCAGTGCGCGGAGAGTGCCGGTACGCGGAGGGGGCCGGGCTCCTACCGGGTCACCAGGGTGACCTCGGTGGCCTTGACGCTCGTGAACACCGGTGTGCCGTCGGCCAGTCGCAGATCCGCGGCGGCCGCCGGGGTGATCTCGGCGACGAGGTCCGGGGCCTGGTCCGAGGTGACCAGGACCCGCATGCGGCTGCCGACGGCCGTGATCTCCCGTACGGTGCCGGGCCAGGTGTTGCGCGCACTGCCGGTGGGCCGCTCGCGGTGCAGGGACACCGCCTCGGGCGGGATGATCGCGAGGGCGTCGGCACCGGCGGCCACCGGCTCGGCGGCGACGACGGCCGAGCCGTCGGGGAGGGCGAGCCCGTCGGGTGTGGCGGTGCCCGGCCAGGCGTTGCGGCCCAGCATCCGCGCCACCCACGGGGAGCGGGGGTGCCGGGTCACCTCGGCCGGGGCGGCGTCCTGCAGCGCGCGGCCGTCCTCGAGGACCAGCACCCGGTCCGCGAGCGACACCGCCTCGACGGGGTCGTGGGTGACGATCAGGCACACGCCGCCGAAGCCGTCGAGGTGGCGGCGCAGGGTATGGCGGACGTGGGCGCGGGTCGTCTGGTCCAGCGCCGCCAGCGGCTCGTCGAGCAGCAGCAGCCGCGGCCGGGCGGCGAGCGCGCGGGCGAGGGCCACCCGCTGGGCCTGGCCGCCGGAGAGCTGGGCGGGGCGGCGCTGGGCGAGGTGGCCGACGCCGAGGCGGTCCAGCCACCGCTGGGCGGCGGCCCGGGCCTCGGCGCGGGGCACGCCGTGGGTGCGCAGCCCGTACGCGGTGTTGGCCAGGGCCGACAGGTGCGGGAACAGCGCGCCGTCCTGGGGCACCCAGGCGACACCGCGCCGGTGCGGCGGCAGGTCGGTCACGTCGGTGTCGCCGAGGCGGAGGCGGGCGTGGGCCCGGTCGGTGAGCGCCAGCAGGGCCCGCAGGAGGGTCGTCTTGCCGGCGCCGTTGGGTCCGACGACGGCGATGGTGGTGCCGGGCGCGGCGTCCAGGACGAGGTCGGTGAAGCCGGTGACCTCGGCGTGCAGGGCCCAGCGATGGGCATCGGCGGGCGGGGCCTTTGGCCCGGGTGCGGTCACGGGCGCGGTGCCGGGGAGGGGTGCCGTGGCGTCGTCGTGCCGGTCCGGCAGCGTGCCCCCGGCCGTGCGCGCCCCGCCGCCGGGCGTCGCGGTCCAGCGGCCGCGCAGCGCGACGAGTACGGCCATCGCGATGGCGAGCAGCAGCAGGGACACGGAGGTCGCGGCCTCCGGCTGGTCCTGGAGGAGCAGGTACACCTGGAGCGGCAGCGTCTGCGTCGTCCCGGGAAGGTTGCCCGCGAAGGTGATGGTGGCGCCGAACTCGCCCAGCGCCCGCGCCCACGTCAGCGCGGCGCCCGCCGCGAGGCCCGGTGCGACCATCGGCAGGGTCACCGTGCGGAACACCCGGAACGGCGAGGCGCCGAGGGACGCCGCGGTCTCCTCGTACCGCTTGTTCAGACCGGCGAGCGCCCCCTCCAGGCTGATGACCAGGAACGGCATGGCGACGAAGGTCGCCGCGACGACCGCGCCGGAGGTGTGGAACGGCAGCGTGACGCCGAACCAGTCCTCCAGCCAGGGCCCGAGCACCCCGCGCCGCCCGAAGGCGAGGAGCAGCGCCACGCCGCCCACGGTCGGCGGCAGCACCATCGGCAGCAGCACCAGCGACCGGACGAGCGCCTTGCCGGGGAACGGCACCCGGGCCAGCAGCCAGGCGAGCGGCACCCCGAGCAGCAGCGACAGACCGAGCGCCCAGAAGGACACGACGAAGGACAGCCGCAGCGCCTGGAGGGACTGCTCGGTGCCGAGGTGCGCGCCCAGCTCGCCCCACGAGGTGCGCGTCAGGATGCCGAGGAGCGGCAGCAGCAGGAACGCGACCGCCAGCAGTGCGGGCAGCGCCAGGGCGGCGGGCGCGTGGCGGCGGTGCGGGCGGAGGCGCTTCATCGGTACGTCCTGCGGGGGTCGGGGGAGTTGCGGGCCGGTGTGCGCGGCGGTTACGGCTTCTGGAAGCCCGCGTCCCGGAGGATCCTCTGCCCCTCGGGGCCGGACAGCCACGCCACGAAGGCGGCCGCCGCCTCGGCGTTCTTGGAGTCCTTCAGCGTGGCGGCCGGGTACTCGGCGATGGCGTTCTGCGCGTCGGGGATGGCGACGGCGTCGACCTTGTCCGGGGCGCTGTCGGCGTCGGTCCGGTAGACGAGGCCGGCGTCGGCCTCGCCCAGCTCGACCTTGCTGAGCACGGCGCGGACGTTCGGCTCCTGGGAGACCGGCTTCACCGTGATCTTCTGCGCGTCGAGGATCTTCTTGCTGTACTTGCCGACCGGCACCTCGGGCGCCGCGAGGACGACCTTGAGCTTCGGGTCGCCGAGGTCCTTCAGCTCGTCGACCTTCTCGGGGTTGCCCTCGCGGACGGCGATGACCAGGCGGTTCTTCGCGATGACGGCCGGGGTGCCGGTCTCGCCCCGGACGCCGTCCATGCTCTTGGTGTCCGCGGTGACCAGCGCGTCGGCCGGTGCCCCGTTCTTGACCTGGGCGACGAGCTCCTGGGAGCCGGCGAAGGAGAAGGTGATCTTCGTGCCGGGGTGGCTCTTCTCGTACGCGGCCCCCGCGGTCTTGAAGACGTCGGTCAGGGAGGCGGCGGCCAGCACGGTCAGGTCGGCCTGCGGCGCGGCGTCCTTCGCGCCCCCGTCGGGCCGGTCGCGGTCGGTGCCGCAGGCGGCGAGCGGTACGAGCAGGGCGGCGGTGAGGACGGCGGCAGCGGCGGTACGGCGCCGGGCGCGGTTCCGGGTGCGGCCGGGGACACGGGTCTGGGACATGGGGTCGACTCCTGGTGTGACGTGCGCGGGGGTGGAACGCGCCGCCGCGGCGCGGTGAACGGACGAGCCGCGCCGGGACGGCGACGCCGCTGCCAAGGGACTTCCGCGTGACCCGCCGGCCGGTTCTCCGGTCGGTCAGGCGCGGTCGATGTGCACGTTGGTGGACTTCACGCGGGCGGTGGCCCGCATGCCGACCTCCAGCCCCAGTTCCTCGACGGCCTCGCGGGTGAGCAGGGAGACGAGTCGGTGCGGCCCGGCCTGGATCTCGACCTGGGCGGCGACATCACCGAGCTTGACGGCGGTGACGATGCCGGGGAAGGCGTTGCGGGCGGTGGTGTACGTGTCGTCGTCGTCTCCCGGGCCGGCCTGCGCGACCTCGATGGAGAACGCGGCCAGGTCCCGGCCGTCGATGAGGCGGCGGCCCGCCTCGTCGCGGTGGGTCGCGACCCGGCCGGCGTCCGCCCAGCGCCGCGCGGTGTCCGGACTGACGCCCAGGAGCCGAGCGGCCTGGCCAATTGTGTAGGACTGCATGTGCGCCACGCTAGGGCTGTTTCGCTCTTATCTGCAAACCTTTGAGGCTTCCTCCATGGCAGGTGGGAGGCGCGTCGGTCGAAGCGCCAAGCCGGGCCCGGCCCCGTACCCGCTCACGTCGCGGCGACGGCACCGGCACCCTGAGCCGCCCTGGGCAGATGCGGTGAAAGATCCGGCGGCGGGCTCGCAGAATCGGTTGATCCTCCACTGCTGCCCGGCACCTGCGTCCGGGAGACTCGCGTCCGTGAACGAAACAGCGCCGCCGGCGCCCTGGCTGTCCCCGGGAGTGAAGGGCATCGGCGCGGCGAGCTTCCTGGCGGACGTGGGGCACGAGATCCCCACGGCGCTGCTGCCGTCCCTGCTGACCTCCACGCTCGGCGCACCGGCCGCCGCCCTCGGCGCGATCGAGGGCGTCTCCGACGCGCTCGCCGGGGCGGCCCGCTTCGGCGGCGGCGTCCTCGCGGACGATCCGGCCCGGCGCCGCAAGGTCGCCGTCGGCGGTTACGCCACCACCGCGGTCCTGGGCGCGGCCACCGCCGGAGCCACGGCGGTGTGGCAGGTCGGCGTCCTGCGCGCCGCCGCCTGGACGGCCCGCGGGCTGCGGGTCCCCGCCCGGAACGCGCTCCTCGCCGACATCGTCCCGCCCCGGGCGTACGGCCGGGCCTACGGGTTCGAGCGGATGATGGACAACCTGGGCGCCATCTTCGGTCCGCTCCTCGCCCTGGGCCTGGTGGCGTGGCTCGGCGTGACGTGGGCGATCGGCCTCTCCGCCGTCCCCGGGCTGCTGGCCGCCGCCGCGATCGTCTACGCGATCCGCAGGACCCCGCGCCCCACCCGGCGCGACCGGGTCCCGCTGCGGATCCGCGTCACGCCGGTCCTCCGGGGCGACCTCGGCCGGCTCATGGCGGCCGTGGCGGCGTTCGAGGCGGGCAACGTCGCCGCCACCCTCCTCATCCTGCGCGCCACCGAACTCCTGAGCCCCGCGCACGGGACACGGACGGCGACGACCCTCGCGCTCGGCCTGTACACCGCGTACAACGTCGCCGCGACCGCCGCCTCGGTCCCGGCCGGCCGCCTCGCCGACCGCCTCGGCCCCCGGGGCCCGGTCCTCGTCCTCGCCGCCGGTGTCGCCGCGTTCGCCCTCTCCTACGGCCTCTTCGCCGTCACCCCCGCGGCCCTCGCCGTCCTGGCGGTCCCCTTCGTCCTGGCCGGCCTCGGCATCGGCGCGGTCGAGACGGCCCAGCACTCCGCGGTGGCCGCCCTCGCCCCGAAGTCCGTGCGCGGCTCCGCCTTCGGCGTGCTGGCCACCGTGCAGTCCCTCGGCAACCTCGCCGCCAGCGCCGTCGCCGGCATCCTGTGGACCGCCGTGTCCCCGACCGCCGCCTTCGCCTACCTCACGGCCTGGATGCTCCTGGCGCTGGCCGGGCTGTTCTTCTTGAGGACCTCCGTCAGGGCGGAGACGCTGTGATCGCCGTAGCCGGCGTCGACCGCCCGCCGGAGCAGGTCGTGGAAGGGCTTGTGCCACTCCGTGTCGAGGCCCGCCTCCTTGCCGAGCTCCTCGTCATGGGCGGCCCCGGCCAGGAAGAGGTTCACCGAGGAACCGGGCGCGCTGTAGTCGCCGCGGTCGATCTCCTCGGCGAAGACCGGTAGGACCGAGTTGATCATCTCGAACCACTTGACGCTGAACCGCACCATCGAGGCCGCCGTCAGCCCGCGGGCCTGCAGGGCGGCTGCACCCTGGAAGAAGCCGACCAGCGCGGGCAGCAGGGTGCCGCCCACCGCCATCTCGTACAGGGCGGCGAGGTCGGCGTCGGGACCGAGGTAGACGGTGTCGCCGCCCAGCACCCGCAGCGTCGGCGCGAACTCGTCGAAGACGCCGCGGTCCCCGCCGTAGTACAGGAGCGTGTCCTCCGCGCCCATGGCGGACGGCACGTTCTTGATCGCTCCGTCGAGATGGCGCGCGCCGTGCGCGAGCGCCCATGCGGCCATCTCCCGGGCCCCGGCCGGCGAACCGCTGTTGAGCGTCACGAGGGCCCGCCCCTCGAGCGCGCCGGCCGCCGGCTCCAGGGCCTCGATGGTGCTCTCGTACGTGGTCAGGCAGGCGATGACGAGCGGACTCGCCGCGATCGCCGCGTCCAGGGCGGGAGGCTGGACCGCCCCCTTGGCCACGAGCGGCACACCCTTCGACGGCGTCCTGTTCCAGACGGTGGTCGGGTGCCCGGCGCCGATGAACGCCTCGGCCAGAGCACTCCCCATCGAGCCGAGCCCGACAACGGTTACGGGAATGCGGTCATGCTCGATCATGCGTCGCTCCTGCCTGATGCCGAACGCGGTCTCAGCGCGATGTCCGTTCCATGCTGGGGTGACGCCAACTCGCCTGCAAGTACCGACAATTTCGTCCGGTACCCACATTCTTGTGAGGGGAATTCCGTTGAACAAGCGGACGTATACGTGCGGACTGGACGCCGCCATCGACGTCATGGGCGGCAAGTGGAAGGGGCTCATCCTCTTCTGGCTCGCCGAAGGCCCGCTGCGCTTCGGCGCGTTGCGCCGGACGGTGGCCGGCATCAGTGAGCGGATGCTGACCCTGCAGTTGCGGGAGCTGGAGGCCCGCGGCCTGGTGCACCGCGAGGTCCACCACCAGGTCCCGCCGAAGGTCGAGTACTCACTGACCGACTTCGGCCACTCGCTCGTCACCGCTCTCGTCCCGCTCGGCGAGTGGGGCGAGGAGCACATGGAGCGCCTCGCGGGCGAGGCGCCGCCCTCACCGTGACCTGCGCCGGGACCCCTCCGCTAGCGGAGCGGCGGGGGAGCCGTCGGAAGCGGTGCCGTCGACGGCGACGTCCACTGCGGCGCCGGGCGGGACTCGTACAGCACCGTGTGGAACCGTCCGGCCGACTCCAGGCCCTCGGGATCCGCGCCGAGCGCCCGGACCGCCTCCACGGCGTACGCCTGCTCGCGCGCGTCCGTGAAGCGCCGCTGCGGCCAGGTGCGGGCCGGGTCCGCCACGGTGCGCATGCCCCGCGAGGCGAGGGCCTCCGCGATGCCCGCGTACGACACGGTGCGCAGGACGAAGGCGCTGACCCACACCGGCGGGCGGGCCGCGTCCAGCAGCGCGTCGAACGTGCGCCGGGTGACGTAACTCCCGCCGCCGGTCATGGTGAGGAGCCCGACGCCCGAGACGGCGCGGCGCAGGCCCGGACCGGCCGGGCCGCGTTCCAGGTTGTCGGTGAACGCCTCGTCCAGCAGTCCCACCGCCCGTGCGTACCGCAGTGCCCGGCCGGCGATGTCCAGGCCGACGACCGGGACGGCGTCCGCACGCCGGCGCCGCGCGTAGAACTCCTTGTCCCACGCCATCAGCTCCTCGGTGGACAGCCGCCGCGCCCGCGGGCAGGTGTAGTGCTCGTACAGCTCCGCGAGCGTGAGGTCGTGGTTGAGGAGAGCGGCGTTGACGCCGTACGAGCAGCACACGTCCAGCACGGCGGGTGAACCCCGGCCGCCGCGCGGCGCGGCGGTGCGCCACTCGGCCACGGTGCGCCTGAAGACGGCCTGGGCGTGGTGGGGGATCTCGTACCGCAGCGGTGCCAGCCGTGCGAAGTACGCTCGCGGGTCCGGCTGGTCGTAGACGTCGTCGAACTTCGCTTTGCCGCTGTCCGAGCCGTCCGAGCCGTCCGCGCTGTCCCCGCTGTCCGCGCTGTCCGGGCCGCCGAGGCCGGAGCCTGTCATGGAGAGCTCCTCTCCCTCACGTCATGCGTGCCGTCCCTGCCGTCCATGCCGTCCGCCATCGTGGCCGCCCGGGGCGGCGCGGGGGGCGTGTGCACCGGGGGCGCACGGGTGCAGGCTCCGCGCCGGTGGTCATCGGCCGCCCGGCCCACCGGGTCGTACGTACCGCCATGCGAGGACATCCGATCGACGTCCTATATGTCCCGATATCATGCCTTCATGATCTCGCTTGGCCGACTGCGGCCGCGCCGCCCTCCCCGCGGCAGATGGGACGCGGCGCTGCTGTCGCCCCTGGTCCTCACGGCCCTCATCGTCGGCCTGGCGTTCTCCACGCCGAGGGAGATCGCCTTCAGCCGTCTCCTGCCCGCCGCGCCCGCGCTCGCCGCCGCGATGTGGCCGGTGCTGCCCACCCTGCTGCTGGGGGCGTTCTGCCTGCTGGTCATGATCACCCTGAGCTTCTTCCACACCGACCTGGGGACGCCGTACACGGGGGCTGCGATCGTCGCGGTCACCCTGGCCGCCGCGTACGCGAGCCACCTCCGGCTCCAGCGGGAGCAGACGCTCTTCCACGTCCGGCTCGTCGCCGACGCGGCACAGAAGGTGCTGCTGCGCCCCCTGCCCGGCCGCATCGACGGCGTCGAGATCGAGTCGCTGTACCTGGCGGCCCAGGAGCAGGCCCGCATCGGCGGCGACTTCTACGAGGCGGCCGACACCCCGTACGGGGTCCGGCTGCTCATCGGTGACGTGCGCGGCAAGGGGCTGTCCGCGGTGGGCGCGGCCGCGGCCGTGACCAGCTCCTTCCGGGAGGCCGCGTACGACGAGCCCGACCTGACGGGCATCGCCCGGCGCCTGGAGACCAGCATCATCCGCCACATCGCCGCCTTCCCGGGGCCGGACCTGCCGGAGCGCTTCGCCACCGTTCTCCTCGCGGAGATCCCCCGCTTCGGTGGCCGGATCACGCTCCTCAACTGCGGGCACCCGCCGCCCCTGCTCGTGCACCACGGGCGGACCCACGTCCTGGAGCCGTCCACCCCCTCGCCGCCCCTCAACCTCGCAGCGCTGATCGGAGACGCCTACTGCGTCGACACCGCCGCCTTCGTCCCGGGCGACCACCTGCTCCTCTACACCGACGGCGTGACGGAGACCCGGGACCACGCGGGTGAGTTCTTCCCCCTCCCGGAGTGGATGGCGGAGCAGGAGCCGGCGTCACCCCGCGAGCTGCTCGACCGGCTGCACCGCGACCTGCTCCGCTACAGCCGGGGAAGGCTCGACGACGACATCGCGGCCCTCGCCCTGCGGTGCGCCTGACGGCCGTCCGGGCTGCCTCCCGTGTGCGCGTCCCCCCAACCGGCGCTGGCGCACGGCTGATTGGGCGCTTCCGCGGTGCACCCTGTGTACGCCGATGGTTGTATGGCCGGGGCCGGGCGGCGTTCCTAGGGTTGCGACCGTGATCAATCTCAGTGGGCACGTGATCGTCACCAGGCCGGCTCGAGTCCTGGATCTCCGTTGGCACTCCGCGTGGCACACGCTTGCGGAGACCGTTCGCCTCTGCTGGCACGAGGCCCGTCCGATCGTGCAGGTCGCCTTCCTCCTGCGGTTCGCGGTCGGAGTGGCGTCCGCGGCGCAGGTGCCGCACTCCCTCACCCGCCCCGCGCTCGGCATGGCGTCCCTGTGGTGTGCCGTGGTCTGCGCGTATCTGCTCAACGGTGTCACCGACGTCCGCGAGGACCGGGTGAACGGCTCCCGGCGCCCGGTCGCCCGCGGCGACCTCCCCGAGCGGACCGCCGCCCAAGGCAGCGTCCTGCTGGCCTGCGCCGCCCTCCTCCTCGGCGGGCTCGCCGGGCCCGGGGTGGTGCTCTGGACGGCCGGCTTCCTGGTCCTGGGCTGGGCCTACTCGGCCGAACCGGTGACGGCGAAGTGCTTCAGCGGGCGCTGCGCGCTGGTGGTCTTCGGACTGGGCGCGACGGCGTACGGGGCGGGCGTCTCGGCGTCCGGCGGCGAATGGACCGCGACCGGCGTGCTGGTCGCCGGGGTGATGCCGGCCTGGATGGCCCTGGTCGGCGCCGTGGTCAAGGACCTGGGTGACGTCAGCGGCGACGCGGCCGGCGGCCGCCGTACGGTCGCGGTCGTCCGTGGTCCGGCGGCCGCGCGGGCCCTGGCGGTGGCCGGTGCCCTCTCCGTCGGCGCGGCCGCACCGGCGCTGGCGCTGCTGTGGGTGACGCCTGCCCTGACGGTCGCGGTGCCGGTGGCACTCGGGTCGCTGTGGGTGGTCGTCCGGGTGGTGCGGGACGCCCGCCGCGAAGACGCCGACCGCGCGGAACGCCGCGGAGCCTACCGGGCCTTCATGGTCACCCAGTACGTCGCGAACCTCGCCGCGCTCGCCGGCCTGGTCCTGCTGCGGATCCTCGGCTGAACCGGTCCGCCTGAACGGAGCGAGACACGCCCACGTCGATCATCCCGACCGCGCCGCTCCGGCGGCGCGGTCAGCCCTTTCCGGGGAACATCTTGTTCAGCGCCTGCACCCGGGAGTTGATGCCGAGCTTGCGGTACGCGTTGTGCAGATGGCGTTTGACGGTCGCCTCCGTGATCTCGAAGCGCCGGCTGATCTGCCGGTTCGTCAGCCCCTCCCGTACCGCCGCGAGGATCTCCCGCTCCCGCAGCGTGAGCAGCTCCAGGGACTGCGGCTCCAGGGACTGCGGCTCCAGATCCGTCCGGGGTGGCGCCCCGGACGGCCGCTGCGGAGGGTCGGCGGGGGCCGGCGGCCGTGCGGCCTCCTCGTAGCCGCGGATCCCCTGGTAGAGACGCGCCCCCGTGACCGTACGGAACGTGGTGCTGATCTCCTGCTGCACCGCGTGCCGTTCCCCGGCCGGCATCAGGCCCGCCGCCCGCGTGACCGCCTCCTGCATGGCCTGCCAGAGCACCTCCGCCGCCCGGACCGACTCCGACACCGGGATCCGCTGGGTGACGCGGTGCGCGCCGAGCAGCCGGGAGTACTCCCCGGCACCCGCGACCTCCGCCGGCCGGCCGGTCTCCAGCGACTGCGCGCACTCGGCCACGATGTTCTGTGCCTGGTAGCGGCACTGCCGCCAGGCGTCTTCGCGGGTCGCCAGCGGGCTGCTCAGCCGTTGGAGTTCCGCCCGGTACGCCTCGACGATGGCGGACGTGGCGGTACGGAGCTGGTGTGCGGCCGCCTGACGACTCACTTCGCGCCTCCCCTTCCCGGGGCCGCGGCAGGCCCTGCCGATCCGCCCCGCAGCCTGATCGCGGAGAACGTAGCACCCTTCGTATCAGAGGAAAATGGGCGTCCGGAAAATGAGAATGCGAGAGCGCGGCGGCCCCGAAGCCACGGATTTCGTGGTTTCGGGGCCCGCCGGAGTGGAGAGGAGATTCCGTCACGACGTCCTGGCGCGTTGGGTGACGACGATGCAGGCGAGCACGACGGCCGCGGTCAGCGGCACGGCCGCACCGATCTCCTCACCGAGCAGCAGCACCGCCCATACGAGGGTCAACAGCGGCTGCGCCAGTTGGAGTTGGCTGGCCCGCGCCACCCCGATGAGCCCCATGCCCTTGTACCAGACGACGAAGCCGCCGAACTGCGAGACGGCCGCGATGTACGCCATGCCGACCAGCGCCTTGGCCGTGAGGTCCACCGGCTCGTGCGGCAGTGCCCACAGGGAGACGGCGAGGTTGACCGGGAAGGCCAGGACCACGCCCCAGGCGATGACCCGCCACCCCGGCATCCGGGCGGAGAGCCGCCCGCCGAAGGCGTACCCGGCCGCGCAGACGACGAGGGCGCCGAAGAGGTACAGATCGGCGACCGTCGGCGTGCCGTGGCTCTGCGAGAACGTGAAGGCGACGACGGTCGCCCCGCCGGTCAGGGCCGCGGCCCAGAACACCTTCGAGGGATGGCGCCGGGTGAGGACCGCGGAGAACGCCGCGGTGGCCATCGGCAGCGCGCCGATGACGATCGCCGAGTTCGCCGTGGACGACGTCTGCAGGGCGAGCGTGGTGAGCAGCGGGAAGCCGATCGCACAGCCGCCCGCGACGACCGCGAGCGCGGGCCAGTCGGCACGGGCCGGCAGCGGCGCCCGCGTCACCAGCAGCGCCGTACCCGCGATGACGGCGGCGAGCACACCGCGCACCCCGATGGCGCTCCACGGTCCGAAGCCGTCGAGGGCCCACACCGTACCGGGGAAGCTGAAGGAGAAGCTGAGCACGCCGAGTGCGGCGTAGAGGGTGCCGCGCGGCACGACCGAGGCGCCACCGGCCGGGGTCGTGGCGGAAGGGGTCGTGCCGGTCGGAGTCGTGCCGGCCGGGGTCGTGGCGGCCCGGGTCGGGGCTGTGGGGATCTGTTGCGTTGCCATGGTCATCCGTTCCTGCGGTCTCGGGAGATGTCTTCCAGCCGTGCGGCGATGGCCCGCGCGAACCGGGTCGCGGAGCCCTCCGCGAAGGGCATGCTCAGCGACGGCTCGCACACTTCGAGTTCGAGCAGCACGGGTCTGCCCGCGCCGTCGCGGATGAGGTCGACGCGGCCGTAGAGCAGCGGCCGTTCCAGCTCGAGTCGTGCCACCACCGCCTCCAGCGCGGCCGAGGCGACCGCCCGCTCGTCCTCGGCGGCCTCGCGCGCGGTGCGGGCGTCCTGGGTGGGGACGTCGACGGTTCCGTCCGGCAGGAGCAGCGCCCGCTTGCGGATGGCGTGGCTGTACGCGCCGTCGAAGTAGACGAGGTCGGTCTCACCGTCGCGGTCGACGGCGTCCAGGTAGGGCTGGATGAGCGCGTCGCAGCCCTGCCGGAGCAGCTTGGCGATGTGCCGCGTCGCCTCGGGCTCCTGCGCGCGGGAGAACCGCTGGACGTCCCGCGAGTAGGCGCCCACGGTCGGCTTGACCACGAACTCGGCGGCCCCGGGGTGCCGTTCGAGGAAGGCCCGCAGGGCGTCGGCGGGCTCCGCCTCCGGCGCCACGAAGCTGCTCGGTACGACGGGCACACCGGCCGCGTCCAGATCGCCCAGGTAGCTCTTGTCGAGGTTCCAGCGCACCACCGGGAGCGGGTTCAGAAGATGCGTCACGGCGGTGACGTGCTCGCACCACCGCAGGAAGCGCGGGAGTTGCTCGACGTAACTCCAGGGGGACCGCAGCAGTACGGCGTCGAAGAGCCCCCAGTCGATGTCCGGGTCCTCCCAGCTGCATATCTCGGCCCGCACGCCGGCGGCCTCACACGCCTCCAGCAGCAACGGCATGTCGTAGTCGATCGGAAGGCTGGTCGTGTCGGTGGCCAGGGCCACGTGGTTGCCCATAGGGGAAACGCTCCATTGATGTACCGGTGTTACCAGGGGACGGTTTCGCCGCGATGCGTGTACGAGCCGGTGGGGCCGTCGTCGCCGAGCAGGGCCATCGCCACGCCCGTCCGGGCGCCCTCCGGGATGGTGAGGTCTCCCTCGCCGTCGTTCAGGCCGGTCCGGGTGTAGCCGGGGTGCACGGCGTTCACCTTGATCGGGGTGTCGCGCAGTTCGTAGGCGAGGTGGACGGTCCACGAGTTGAGCGCGCTCTTGGAGGCGCTGTAGGCGGGGAGCGACTTGAACATGTCGCTGTAGGCGTACGAGTCGGGATCGCCGTGCGTGCCGACGGAGCCCAGCAGGCTGGACAGGTTGACGATGCGGGCGGCCCGGGACCGCCGCAGCAGCGGCAGGAAGGCCCGGGTCACCTCGACGACGGCGAACAGGTTGGTGTCGAAGGTCTGGCGCCACAGCGCGAGCGGCTGTTCCGACGGCCTCCTGCCGTACTCCTCGACGCGGATGGCGGCGTTGTTGACGAGGATGTCGAGCCGGCCGTACGACCGCTCGACGTGGGCGGCGGCGGCCCGGATGCCGGCGGCGTCGGTCACGTCGAGGACCAGCGGTTCCACCGGGAGGCCGGTCCGGCGCAGTTCGTCCACCGCCACGGTGACCGCCTCGCGGTCCCGTCCGGTGAGGAGTACCCGGACGCCTTCGGCGGCGAGGCGGCGCGCGGTCTCGAATCCGATACCGCGGTTCGCGCCGGTGACGAGGGCCAGCCGGGACGAGTGGTCGGGCATACGCACCTCCGGAGTGCTAGAGCGTGGTGAGGAACTTCGCGATGGGGAGCGCGAAGCGGTCGATGTCGACGAGGAAGGCGTCGTGGCCCTCGTCCGACTCCAGGGCCAGGAACGCGGCGTCCGTGCCTCCGGCGGCGAGACCGTCGGCGATCTCCCGTTGCTGTCCGGGCGGGAAGAGGATGTCGGTCTCCACACCGATCACCAGCGCCTTCTCCAGCGGTATGCGGGCCAGGACCTCGGCGGTCGGGGCGCCGCAGGACTCGCCGAGGTCGAAGCGGTCCATACAGCGGCTGAGGTGGAGATAGCTGTTGGGGTCGAACCGGCCGGAGAACTTCCGGGCGTGGCATTCGAGGTACGCCTCGACCTCGAACTCCGGACCGAAGGGGTCGTCGTCCGCGCGGCGCTCCGCCGCGATGCGGGCACGGCCGAAGCGGCGGTCCCACTCACGGGCCGAACGGTAGGTCGTCATGCCCAGCTTGCGCGCCGTGAGCATGCCGCGGTGCGGGTAGCTCTCCGCGTCGTAGCGGCCGTCGTTCCAGTGCGGGTCGAAGCGGATCGCCTCGCGTTGCAGCGAGCGGACCGCCGTCGCGAACGGCAGCGAGTTCGCCGCCCCGCAGATGTTCAGGTGGGCGCGGGCCAGCCCCGGGTGCCGGGCCAGGAGGGACAGCGCGCTCATCCCGCCCATGGAGGTGCCGATGACGCAGGCCAGCTGCTCGACGCCGAGGGCACGTACGGTGTGGGCGGCGGCGTCGGCGATGTCCTCCATCGAGAGTTCCGGGAAGTCGGGGCCGTACGGTACGCCCGTCGCGGGATCGACGGAGGCGGGCCCCGTCGAGCCCTTGCAACTGCCCAGTGAGTTGACGCAGATCACGTACCAGCGGTCGGTGTCGACCGGTCTGCCCGGCCCCACCATGGCCTCCCACCACCCCGGCGAAGGGTC
This sequence comes from Streptomyces sp. NPDC030862, assembly GCF_055571835.1. Classification (NCBI taxonomy): domain Bacteria; kingdom Bacillati; phylum Actinomycetota; class Actinomycetes; order Kitasatosporales; family Streptomycetaceae; genus Streptomyces; species Streptomyces sp. NPDC030862. The sequence goes on from NZ_JBVIEN010000003.1 coordinate 522,139, forward strand.
CTGTGGGTGGGAGGCGACGTGGCTGTCGGGCGACAGGCCGGTGAGGATCAGGACCGCGTTGTCACGTTCCCGGGTCAGCCGTCCGAGCGTCTCGTACGCGATCCGCGCACCGGTCAGGGTGCCGCCGCGGAGCAGGGTGAACGTACGGGGCAGGGCGGAGAACCGGGCGGCCGGCGGGACGAATTCCCTGCTCACGTCAGTTCCCGGAGTCCAGCGACGCGAGCCACTCGTCGTCCGAGCCCTCGTTGACGCCCTCCATGAGGAACGTGGACAGATAGCGCTCCCCGGTGTCGGGCAGCATGGCGAGCAGCACCGAGCCCTCCGGGGCGGTCTCCGCGACGCGCAGCGCGGTGGCCAGGGTTGCGCCGGCGGAGATGCCCGCGAAGACGCCCTCCTCCGCGGCGAGCCGGCGCGCGGTGTCACGGCCCACCGTCTCGTCGACGGTGACCAGTTCGTCGATGACACGGTCGTCGAGCACGCTGGGCACGAAGTTGGGGGACCAGCCCTGGATCCGGTGGACGTTCCACTCCTTCTTGCCCAGGATGGCGGCGTTCTCCGGCTCGGCGGCGACGACCCGGACCCCGGGGCGGGCGGTCTTCAGCATCTGTCCGACGCCGGTGAGGGTGCCGCTGGTACCGAACCCGGTGACGAAGTAGTCCAGCCGCCTGCCCGCGAAGTCCGCGAGGATCTCCGACGCCGTGGTCTCCCGGTGGTAGGCGGGATTGGCCGGGTTGTCGAACTGGCGGGCCCGGAACCAGCCGTGCTTCTCGGCCAGTTCGTCGGCTATGCGGTTGCCGCCGCTGCTGCCGAGCTCGCCGGGGAAGAGGATCACCTTGCCGCCGTACGCCCGGATGAGCTGGCGCCGCTCCTTCGAGTACGTGTCGCCCATGACCGCGACGAAGTGGTAGCCGCGCGCCGCGGCCACCATCGCCAGGGCGATGCCGACGTTGCCGGAGGTGCACTCCACGATCGTGTCGCCGGGCTTCAGCAAGCCCTTGGCCTCGGCGTCGAGGACCACGGAGAGCGCGAGCCTGTCCTTCACCGAGCCGCCGGGATTGAACGCCTCCACCTTCACGTAGACCGTGGTGTGCGCGGGGGCGAGGCGGTTCAGCCTGACGATCGGTGTGCGGCCGACGGTGTCGAGGATGCTGTCGTAGAGGGGCATGGGGTCTCTCCTTGGCGGGCGGGTGAGAGGGGGCAGCCGCGGGCAACCGGGGGCAACCGGGCGAGCGAGCCGGGAAGGGAGCCGGGAAGGGGCCGGGGAGGGGCCGGTGAGGGGGCCGGGCCTACCGGCCGGCGAGGGCGCTCTCGAAGACGGGCGCGACCATGTCGAGGATCACGGCGACGGCGCGTTCGTTCTGGGCCTCGTCCAAGGAGGCGTCGAACTCGGCCAGTTCCACGCCGAGCAGCCGGTCGGCCGGAATCGTGTCGAAGACGGTCCGTATCTGCTCGGGGAGCAGGCCGTCGGGGACGGTGTAGTCGGCCGGTACGTGGCCCGGTTCGAGTACGTCCCAGTCGATGTGCACCCAGACCGGGCGGTCGCCGATGGCGTCCAGGATGGTCTCGGCCGTCGTCTCCCCGGGCGGGATGACCCGCACCCCGGCCCGGGCGATCAGCTCGGCCTCGGCCTCGTCGATGTCCCGGCTGCCGACCAGCACCGCCTGCGACGCCGGCAGCCCGGCACCGTGGCCGCTGTCCCACAGGCCGCACGCGGCGGCGAGGACCATCCCGCCCAGGTAGCCGGTCCCGGTCGTGTCCGGCGTGTTGAAGTCGCCGTGCCCGTCGATGTAGAGCACCACGGCGTCCGGGAGCTCACGGGCCACGACCGGCAGCGTGCCGATGCTCGCGGGGCAGGTGTTGGAGATCAGGACCGTCCGGTGCCCGGCGCGGATGCTCTCGCCGACGGCCCGGCCCAGTGCGGTCAGCTGCTCCCCGGCCTGCGGAAGGCTGACGCTCCAGTCGTCGTCGGCGGCGGGCGCGGGCTCGCCGATCCAGCGGCCGGTGAGTCCGTACCGCTGCTCCAGGGCGCGCGCGATGCGGGCCGCGCCCTCGATCATCCGGGGCTTCCGGTCGGCCACCCGGCCCTGGGAGACGATGAGTTCGATCATGGTTCAGGAAGTCCTCTGCGTGTCGTCGTCGGTGCGGGGCTGGAAGGGGCAGGTGTCGGAGCGCCCGGTGTTCTCCTCGATCAGGCCGTACTGCTGCCATTCGAGGGCACCGGCGCCGTAGGAACCCAATTGCGGGGAGTGCTGAACACCGTCGTAACGGTGTATTCGCTTGCGAATGTTGGCGCGCACTTTCCGCCCGCTCGGAGTGTCCCCGGCGAATACGTCGAACCGCTCCCGCGGATTGATGACGAGAACGAAGGAGCCGCCGAGATGACGGCTGCGGCGCACCCGGTGTGCGGGATTGCTCATATTGCAGAAAAGCGGCATTCCGTTGAAGCACATGGACCAGGCCTCGGACTCCGGATGCCGGGCGACGCCGGCCGGCCAGGGCGCGGGGTCGACCCGGTGCAGCTCCTGCAGGACGTGCCAGCCGAAGGCGTGGTGGTCCTCGACGGAGCCGGCCGTCACGGCTTCCGGCGAGAACACCACGACCAGCGGATACGCGGTGTCCAGCTGTCCGTCCCAGCTCCTGGCCTGCTCGACGTACTCCGTGAGGGCCGCCGCCAGGTGCCGGATGCCGTCGCTCCCGGCGTCGGCCACGAAGGCGAATCTCAGAAGCTGCTTGCGGAAGGCGTTCCGCGAGAACACACAGGGAAAGTCCGGGTCGGCGAGCCGCGCCGCGATCTCCTCGACCGCGGTGCGCTGCCAGCCCTCCTCGAATTCACTTGTCAGCGCCTGGGGAACGATTGCTGATTGCTGCGACGTGTGCACCTAGCCATCCGTTTCTGCGGTTACGGGCTGTGGCGATGGCCATGGTGTCCCGCGGAATCGGAGCGTCGCAATGGAGGGAAACGAAGGGTTGAGCAAGGGTGTATGGCGCGTACAGCGAAAGTTGTAGGGAAGGTGTTTTTCCCTCAGCAGCGGGCATGGCCGAAAACCGTCCTGCGCCCGGCGTACGCCGCTAGGTTCGGCGCGTGGACGAGAGGGAACTGATCGAGCGCGTCGGTGGCCCCGTCACACGGGCCCGCCTGGTGCGCGACCTCGCAGAGCTTGGTGTCGGCGCCGGCGACACCGTCATGGTGCACACCCGCATGTCGGCGATCGGCTACGTCGTGGGGGGCACGCACACCGTGATCGGCGCGCTCCTGGAGGCCGTCGGCGACGCCGGCACCCTCATGGCCTACTGCGGCTGGAACGACGCCCCGCCCTACGACCTCGCCGACTGGCCGCCGGAGTGGCGGGACGCGGCCCGCGCCGAGTGGCCCGCCTACGACCCGCTGCTCAGCGAGGCCGACCACAACAACGGCCGGGTCCCCGAGGCCCTGCGCCACTGGCCCGGAGCGGTCCGCAGCCGGCACCCCGACGCGAGCTTCGTCGCGGTCGGGCCGGCCGCTCACCGCCTGATGGACGACCACCCCTGGGACGACCCGCACGGCCCGGACAGCCCGCTCGCCCGGCTCGCCGAGGACGGCGGCCGGGTCCTGCTGCTCGGCGCCCCGCTGGACGCGCTGACGCTGCTGCACCACGCGGAGGCACTGGCCGAGGCACCCGGCAAGCGGTACGTCGCGTACGAGCAGCCGATCACCGTCGACGGCCGCCGGGTGTGGCGGCGGTTCCGGGACGTCGACACCGAGACCGAGGCGTTCCCGTACGGACGCGTGGTGCCCGAAGGGGTGTGGCCGTTCACGGTGGTCGCCGAGGACATGCTGGCCGCGGGCATCGGCCGCACCGGCCGCGTGGGCGCCGCCCCCTGCCACCTCTTCGAGGCTCCGGACGTGGTCCGGTTCGGCGTCGAGTGGATCGAGGGCAAGCTGGGCGAGGCGGCGGGCAAGCCGGGGGAGGCGGCCGGCGGTTCCTGAACCGCCGACCGCCGCCTAGCGCTGACCGCCTACCGCCTCCTACCGCCTCCGGCCGGCGCGGCGGCCGGTGGTCCGCCCGCCGCGACGGCCTCGGCACGGTCACTTCACGCGGCCACGTGCCCCGCACCGGCCTTCGCGCGGATGTCACGCCGAAGCCGCCCGTCCGCCGCGGCGACGGCCGCCGTCAGCAGCTCCTCCCGGTGCGGTCCGGCACCGTACGGCACGACCTCCAGGTCCGCCACGAGCCCGGCCAGCAGGCCCTCGCGGTCCAGCACCTCGGCGTACCGGTGCACCAGGAACTGCTTGCAGCGCCGGTGTGCCCGGGGCGCGGCGGCGACCCGCCGGGCCACGTCCGCCGCGTTCGCCTCCGTCACCACCAGCCAGGGCGCCCGCCGCAGGAGCGGGCCGTCACCACCGGGGCGCCCGGCGAACGCCCGCGCCACCGCGTCCCGCACGTCCGCGCGGGGGAGCAGCGCCGCGCCCAGCACGTCGGCCCAGCCCGGCGCGTCCGCCGCGGTGAACGCCGCCACCGCCGCGTCCGGGAACCGGGCCGCCACCAGGAGCGCCAGCTGCTGCACCGCGTTGTGCCCGGCGATCCAGTCGGCCGGGTCCTCCGTGGCGGCCAGCCGCCGCCACGCCGCGTCGAGCCGCGCCAGCGCGCCCTCGGAACCCTCGGTGGAGGCGGCCAGCACCTCGCTGCGGATCCGGCCGTCCGTGCACAGCATGCCGACGGCGGTGCCCAGCGGCAGGGTCTCCAGCGTCTCGAACAACTCGGCGTCGTCGTAGACGAGCCGGTAGTCGACGAGGGCCCGGAACACCTCGGCCCACTCCGGCTCCCGGAAAGCCTCCGGAAGGCTCGCGACGTCCTCCTCCGGCACGTACGAGAAGTCGTACGAGCCGTCGAAGAGGGTGCGGAACACCCCGAGCGCCAGCCGCATCTGCGCGAGGGTGAACCGTTCCGCGCCCGCCGGCGGGCGCGCCTCCACCTGGAGCGTCCACGTCCCGGCCAGCAGCACCCGCTCGCAGCGGAAGACCAGCTCGGGGAACCACGTGCCGCAGCGGTCCAGCAGGACCGTCAGCCCGGTGAGCCGTCCGGCCTCCTCCTCGGTGACGTCCGGCGGCTCCGTCCACTCGCCCTCCACCCGGTCGGGGCGGAACATCAGGCTCGCCTTGTGGATGCCCAGCGGCACGTCCAGTTCGAACGCGTCCCGGGTGAACCGCAGCAGCTTGTTGCCGCCCGGTCCGAACCGGTCCGACAGGCGCTGGAGTTCGCGCACTCCCGACGGGGCCCGCTCGGCGGGGTAGCGGGCGGTGCGGGCGAGCAGCCACTGGTGCAGCGCGTTGTGGAGCTGGTGCGGGTTGCCGGGCCCGTCCTCACCGCCGGCCGGTACGCCCTCGGCGGCCAGCTCCAGCAGCCGGCCCCAGGTCAGTTCCTCCTCCAGGGCGAAGCCGTCCGGCACCGGCGCCCCGCGCCACACCGCGACCCACGCACCGAACCCCTCGACCGCGCGCCGCTCGCCGTCCGAGAGGCCGAACGCGCCCACGAGGTCCAGCCACTGCTCCAGCAGATCGAGGTACGCGCGATACGGGCCCGGTTCCGGACGGTCCACCAGTTCCAGCAGCAGCCGCTTGAGGGTGCTGTCGTACGCCTCGATCAGGTCGCTCCTGGTCAGGTCCAGCAGCACCTGGTCCCCGCCATCGTCCCACGCTCCGGCACCCACGTAGGCCCGGTACGCGTCGTTCAGCGCCCGGCCGCGCCGTGCCGCGTCACCCGGGTCGGCGGCCGACAGGTCGACGCGGCAGCGCTCCACGGCCAGGTAGCGGGTGGCGAACTCCTCGTCCCGGGCGGCCAGTGCGAGCAACCGGTACGTCTCGGCGGGCGGCGCGGAGGAGCGCGCGGCGAACCGGCACAGCGCCTCCGTGCGGGCCGCGTCGTCCCGGGGGAGGGCGTCCACCGTGCGCCTGAGGACCTCCTCGCGCTCCGCCGCCGTGTACACGTCCAGGGCGTGCAGGGCGGACGACAGGGACGCCACCGCGTCCAGCAGGGCCAGCGCGGCCTCCGTGCCGCCCGCCCCGCCCGCCGCGAGGGCGAGGGCCGGGGTGAGCACGGTCTCCAGGGCCGTGTCCGGCACGGTGCCGGCCGCCTCCAGGCGGGCCACCGCGACCGCGACCCGCACGTCGGCGGTGCCCGTGGCCCGCGCCGCGGCCAGCCCGTGCACGTACGCCCGCGCGGCCTCCGGCACCAGCTCCGCGGCCCGTTCCGCCGGTACGCCGCCGTCGAGCAGCGCCTCCGCGGCACGGGCCGCGAACGCGGGCGACGCCACGTCGGCGCCGAGCCGGACGAACACGTCGGGGGCCGGCAGGAAACTGTCCCGCACGATCCGCTCCCGGACCCGCGACGACAGATGGGGCACCTCGTCCAGGCGGGCGACGCCCGGCATCAGCTCCGGGCCGGGCGGCGTGCCGTCCGCGCGGGCCGCCGCGGCGGCGTCGGCGGCGTCGCCGGCGGTGAACAGCAGCCGGCAGCCCTGCGGGACGGCGGTCATGCGCCGCGTCCCGGTCTCCACCGCGGGCGGCCGGCCGGTGCCGAAGTAGCACTCCTGCGTCCACGGGTCCGCGAGCGCGTACGACGCGGTCTCCGGGATGTCCTCCGGGCGCCCCCGCAGCACGGCGACGCCCTCCTGACGGAACATCACCGCGGCGTGCTCGGCCGGTGCGCCCCGCTCCACCAGGACGTGCCCGAGCCGCGCCCGCTGCTCGGGGTCGAGGCGGAGGTAGCGGCTCCAGGCGTCCTCCAGGCGCACGGACGTGAGGAACGACGAGGCGCGCACCCGGCGGGGCGGCACCAGGATGTCGACCGGCGCGGCGACGCACGTGGCGCGCCAGACGTCCCGGCAGGCGTCGGTGAGGGTCTCCAGCGACGGTTCGGGGTCGAACGCGGCGGCCGGGCGGACCTGCACCAACCGCGTCCGGGCGGTGTCCACCCGGCGCAGGAGTGCACCGCGCCACAGCGTCGTACCGGGGACGCCGGTCAGCCAGACCAGGCTGTTGTCTCCGTCGCCCAGGCGCTGGGCGGAGGCGAAGCCGAAGCCCAGCGACAGCTGGCCGACGAGCCGCCCGTCCGGCGTGAGTTCGGTGAGCCCGGTGACGGAGACGGTGCCCGCGTCGGTCTCCAGCACCCACTCGGAGTCCACGCGGGGCATGCCGAAGCCGCGGTGCACCCGCGTCAGCAGGTCGGTCAGGGCGGCCACGTCCGCGTCGCCCAGCAGCGGTGTCTCGCCCGGTGCGGCCGGGTCGGCCGCACCGGCCGGGCCCGCCGCGTCGACGAGGGGCTGCACGAACGCGGCGATGGGGGAGGGCCGGTACCCGGGGTCGGCCAGCCGCTGCTGGGCCACGGCGTGTTCGCCGTACCCGCTGAAGACGACCGCCGCGACCGTCGCGTACACGTCCTCGGGCCGCGGGCACACCAGGCTCTCGTAGCCGCCCGCGTTGACGTTGTCCTCCTGGTCCTCCGCACCCGAACTGCGGACGATCCAGGGCGCATCGCCGCACACCTCGCGGAGCCGCGCGGCGAGATCGGGGTGCAGCTCGCGCAGGAAATATGCGTATCCCGCGACGAGTTCCTTCTGCGTCGTTTCCGTCCCGCCCGCCCGCGCCGTGAATTCACGGGCGTCGGCCGGGTCGAGCGGGTACACCGGGAGTGCCACATCGGTGAATTGCGGGTCGCGGTGCAGCCGGAGCAGCCGGGCGCATTTCGCGCCGTACTTCGCGGTCTCCTCCGCCGATTCCTGCCCGGATGTTCCTGCGGTGCCGGTAACGGCTGGGCTGTCCATGGAAAGCCGCCTCAATGTCTCTGGTTTCCTTCGGGGTGTCGGGGGGCGGGTTCAGTCGTCGAGCAGCCGCGCCAGCAGCCCGGCGGTGGCCGCCCGGTCGCGCGGGGCCTCGCGCAGGCCGTCCATCACGTTCCAGGCGACCCGGTAGCGGGCCGCCTCGTCGACGCCGGCGCCGCCCGCGTACGGCGTCAGCCGGTCGCACACCCGGGTGAACCGCTGCTCGGCGTCGGTCAGCACGGCGTCGTCGAAGGCGGCCGACACGCCCTGGTTGTCGCCCGCGTAGAAGAGCAGGCCCTCGGCGTTCGCCGCCGCGTAGAAGGCGTCCTCCAGCTCCTCCGACGCCGGGACGAACTGGAAGAACGTGCCGTCGCCGGCGATCTCGACCGGCAGGGCCGCGTCCTCGAACGCCTTGCGGGCGTGGCGCAGGAACCGTTCGCCGGCCTCCCGGGCCGCCCGCTGCGGTTCCCCGGTGGCGACCCGGGCGAGCGCGGCGTCGGCCGCGGCCAGGATCGTCGGCTCGAAGAAGGAGGTGAACGACACCTCCTTCAGCGGCTTCAGCAGGGCGCGGGACCCGCCGACCGCGGACACCGCGTGCCCGTTGGCCATGCCCTTGGCGACCACCCACACGTCCGGCGCGAGGACCTCCGCGGTGGACAGGCCGGGCCCGTAGCGGAGGCCCACCTTCACCTCGTCCGCGACCAGCACGACCCCCGCCGCCGAGCACAGCCGGCGCAGCTCGCGGTACCAGGCGGGCGACAGGTGCATGTGGTCCGGCGACACGACCACCGCCGCGACCCGCTCGGGCGCGGCCAGCAGCTCCTCCAGGAGGCCGAGGTCGAAGAAGAAGTCCACCACCCCGTCCGCGTTGGGCTCCAGCGGCGCCGCGGACGGGAACCACATCGGGTCGTAGCCGTGGTAGCCGGCGCTCAGCAGCAGCGGCCGCCCGGTCGCCTCGCGCACGGCCAGCACGGCCGCCCGGACCGCCGCCGTACCGGACCGGAACAACCCCACGACGTCGCCGCCGCACAGGGCGTGCAGCCGCTCCAGGACCGCGTCGACCCGGGGGCTCCAGCCGGTGGCCGTGCCGTCCGCACCGGTCGCCGCCCGTGCGACGGCCTCCGCCACACCCGGGTCGCCGTGCCCCAGCAGAATCGAGCCCCGCGCATTGTCGAAATCGATCCAGCGAAATCCCGATTCATCGGTCACATAGGCGCCGGAAGCCGAAGTGAAAACCCGCGGCCGGTCCTTGTCGTCACGCGGGCACGTGGGAAATTCGGCCAGCAGGGAAGAGTTTTCCGTCATTGTTGATCCCATCGGAAAGTAAGGCGTTGAACGGTAATTCGGAAGGGGCGCAGAGTGTGCACGGGATCCGGGCGAGAACGTGCCGGAACCGGTGACTGTGAACCCTGGAGGAATGGACGTGGTGACGACCGGCGTGGCGATGCCAGCCCTGCACCGTGCTTTCGTGGACGCGGCCCGGCGGGACGGCGGCACGGCCGCCCTGCACGCCTGCGCCTGCTTCGCCGAGCAACTGCTCGCCGACGCCGCCGCGGCGCACCGGGCGGCCGGGGCCGACCCGGACGGGACTCCGACGGCCACCCGGCTCGCGCGGGCCGCCGACCGGTTGCGGGCCCTGTGCACCGAGCTCGCCCGCGACATGGCCGCCGGTCCGGCCGCACCCTCCGGCGACGCGGAGCAGCGGATCGCGGCCGTGGAGGAGGCCCTCGGCCTGGCCACCGCCACGACCGACGCGCTGTGGCGCTCCGCGGCGGCCGGGACGGACGAGTCGACCGCCGCGCTGCTGCGCCACGCCGCCGACTGGAAGACCCCGGAGTGCTACGGCTACGACCTGGCCGACCCCGAACTCTGCTTCGGCCAGGCCACCGAACACCTCACGGCCCGGTCCGCGCACGGGCCCGTGCTGGTCGTGGGCATCCGCACCGGAGGCTCGTACCTGGCGCCCTTCTGGCAGGCCGCCGCCGAGGACACCGGCTGCTCGGCGGGCCCCTGGCACAGCGTCCGCCCCGTGCGCGGCGCCGCCGGCATCACCCTGCCGGCTTCCGAACTCGCCGCGCTGCCGCGGGAACTGCCGCCCGGCACGACGCTCGTCCTGGTGGACGACCAGCCGGACACCGGCGCCACCGCGATCGCCGTACGCGACCGGCTGGTACGGCGCCTCCCCGGCGTGCGGGACGTCGTCCTGGCCGCGCCGGGACGGCTGTACGACCTGAGCGGCCCGGCCGTGCGCCTGCTGTCCGAACGGCCGGTCGTCCGCACGGAGGCACGCCTCTGGCAGCTCGCCGACGCCGGTGACACCGCCGCGCTCGTCGCCCGCGCCCGGGCGGCGGGTGTGCCCCTCGCGGCCGGCGCCGCCCACCGCGCCGAGCCCTTCCGGGGCCCGTTCGTCGCGGAGTACGGGACGGCCGGTGGCACCGCCCCCACGGCGGCGAGCGGCGGACCCCGCCGCATCGATCCGCGCAACCGGCCCTTCACACTCGTCAACGGAGCCGCCTCCGGTGCCGGAACCGACGCGGGGGAGGAGACGGAAGCGGAGGCGTACCACTTCCGGTTCATCGGCACCGGCCCGCACGGCCGGCAGTGCCACCGCGCCCTGCAGGAGCTGGGGGATCTGCTCCCGCCCGGCCACCTCTTCGCCGACGGCTACCTGGTGACGCGCCACGAGAACGGGCTGCGCCCGCTGCGCGAGGCCCTGCCGACGCTGACCGGGCCGGAGCGGCGGCGGGTGCTCCGCGAGGTCGCCGAGTCCTGGGCCGCGCTGCGCCGCGTCGGCGAGCTCGGCCGCCCGGGCGACCACGCCGTGTACGACCCGCGGGCCCGGCTCGACGGGGCGCTGCGGCGGCTGCGCGACCGCATGGGCCGGCCCCTGCCCGTCGACGGCGCCTGGACGGCCCGGTACCTGCCGGAGCGGGTGCCCCTCGGGGGCGTCGACGGCGTCCTGTTCCGCACCCCGCTGCCGTACGGCCACGGGTACTGGCACTGGCAGCTCGCCGGCGCCGGGCACGGGGAAGGCGGGGCCGGCGGCGACGACGGCCCCGCCCTGCGCGGCTCCTCCCTGCGGCGGTTCGGCCTGGACTGGATCTGGGGCGGAGGCGGCTGCCTGGAGAGCGAGATCGCCTCCTTCATCGTCGAGAACCGGCTCGACGCCGCCCACCGTGACCTGCTGCGGGAGGCCGTCGGCGCCGCCACGGGCGACACCCGGGCGTTCGACGCCGGTCTGCGGCTGGCCGGCGAGGCGCTGTACTGGAACGTCAAGACCTGGCTGCGGCGCTGCCCGGTCCTCACCGGAGCCACCGCCGACCGCGTCCGGACCGAACTGGCCGCGCAGGCCCGGTACGTCGCCGGCCTGGACTGAGCCGTGACGCCCGCCCCCGGCGGGGGCCCTCACCGGGCCCTCGCCGGGGCGGCCATCCAGACCCGCTCGGTGTGCGGCGCGATCCGGCCGCCCGCCGTGGGGCCCGGGCCGCCCGCCGTGGAGCCCGGGCCGGTCCCGTCGGGCCGGGAGCGCGTGCCCGCGAGGCCGCGCCGCGCGTGCCGCAGCGTCTCGCGTACGCACTCGTCGTCCGTCTGGCTGCCGTACACGTACATGCCGCGCACCTTCTGCTCCACGACACCCGAGATGTCGACGTCCGCGAAGGGCACCAGACCGCGCTCGTGCCGCAGCGTCCGATCGACGTCCGCGAGGTCGTGCTGGCCCGCGTAGGGCAGGTCCTCGTAGAACAGGACCAGCGGCCCGCCGTCCGCCACCGCGCCACGCACCGCGCCGTGCACCAGGAGGTGGTCGACGTGCCCGCCGACCGCGGCCGGGGCCAGCACGGTGTCGGCGCCCGACGTGCGCACCGCGTCGGCGACGGCCGCCTCCACCGCGCCGCGCACCCCGTCCGCCTCGGCCGGTGACGACACCTCGGTCTCGTCGTCGTAGCCGCGCAGACCGGCGTCGTCGAAGCCGAGCGGCCGGTAGTCCGCCAGGCCGCGCAGCCGGCAGTAGCGCAGCTCCTCCTCGCGGCGCCGCTCACTGATCACGCGCGTCCCGGCCCGCCGCAGCCGCTTCGGCAGCGCCCACGCGGACCGTGTGAACACCGTCAGGAGCGTCGCGTGGGCGGGGCGGCCCACCGCGGCCAGGAGCCCACCGCACGAGTACGCCACGTCGTCCGGGTGCGGCGAGACGAGCAGCGTCCGCCCCTGCCGCAGCCGCTCCGTCACGGCCCGGCCGGGCTCCTCGGGCAGGTCCCACGTGGGCTCACCCATCGTGGTCCTCCTCCTGCCCGGCCCGCTCCCCGCGGATGACCCCGGCGTACCGGGCGGCCACCTCACGCCAGCCGGTCGTCGGGCGCGGCTTCGGCCCGGGCCTCCGCCCGCCCGCCAGGACGCGGTCCAGCAGGCCGTCCAGCGTCGGGGCGCGCAGCGACGCGAACCGGGGCAGGTTGCCGCCCTCGCCGAGGGTCGCCACCGGCACGCCCAGCTGGACGGCCTCCGCCGCCGCGAAGTTGAAGGTCTCGTGGAACACCGACGGCAGCAGGAACAGCGCCGCACCGCCGAAGACCCGCTCCCAGTCGGTCCGGATGTCGTAGGCGTCCAGCACCTCGATCGGCCGGCCCGCGCCCTGGTGGGCGCGCACCAGCTCGCGGGCCTCCCGGCCCCGGCGCGACCAGGTGGCGAAGATGACCCGCAGCGGCACCCCGGCTCCGGTGAGCCGGCGCAGGCAGCGGTCCGCGTCCGCCGTGTCGATCTTGCCGAGCTGGAGCACCACGGGCCCCGACGGGTCGTACAGGTCCTTCGCCGGCACGTGGTCGGCGGCCCAGGGGATCACCGACCGGTGCGGGAAGCAGCGCGTCCAGGGCAGCTCCCGCAGGAACACCTCGCGCATCGGCCCGTCGGGGTGCGCGCCCCGCGCCGGGCACCCGTCCGCGACCGGCGCCCCCGGCACCGCGGGGGCCGCCGCGTGCACCGGACACGGCGGAGGCTCCGACAGGTCGGCCGACAGGCGGCTGACGTCGTGCCAGATCCGTACGGTGCGGGCGTGCAGCTCCGGCAGCCGCCGCCACGCCGCCCCCTCGAACAGCTCGCTCTCCACCAGGGGGAAGACCGCGTCCACCCGGTCGTGCTCCACGCGCGCGGCCAGCGCCTCCAGGTCGGCGCCCTCCGACGCGCGGTAGAAGTCCGCCTCGACCCCCGCCTCGCGCAGCGACCGCACCAGATGCCACAGGGCGGTCTCCACGCCGCCCCACGACGGTGAGTCGAAGCCCTCGTCGTAGATCTCGAACAGGGCCCGCCCGGCGGGCGCCTCAGCCATGGCGCACCTCCGACGGGCGGCCCGGGGCGGTCGCCGCCGTCACCCGCTCCACCAGGTCGTGCACCACGAACCGGCGCGTCGGCTGCGACCGCATCCACAGCGTGCAGTCGAAGTAGCCCTCCAGCCGGTTGAGGATGTTGACGAACTCGCGGTCGTCCACATCCACGAACCCCTGGGCGACGATGTCCCCGGCGTCGTCGCCGGTCTCGTCACTGAGGCACTTCAGGACGAGCATGCGGGTCATGCCGTCCTGGCCAGGTGCGTCTTGCTGTTCGCCACCACCAGGGAAGCGCATCCGTCCTCCGTTCTGTCCACGATGAACACACCGGTGTTGCTGATCTTGAAGCGGGTGCGGTGCAGCAGGGTGTCGTCCAGCCCCAGCAGCTCGAAGAGCACGGCCTGCAGCGTCTCGGAGTGCGACACGAGCACCCACCGTGCGCCGTCCCCGCCGACCGGACAGCGGGCGTCCAGGAACTCCCGTACGCGCCGCCGCTGCGCCACCCAGCTCTCCACGCCCGACACCTCGGCCGCCGGGCGCCGCAGCCGGTCCTCCAGCACGGCGTCCCACTCCCGGACCGTCAGGGCCCGGGGGAAGACCTCCGGCGCCCGCAGCTCCGCCAGCCGGCCGTCCGCCACCACGGGTACGCCCAGGGCGGCGCCCAGCACCTCCGCGGTGCGGGCGGCCCGCCGCTGCGGGCTGGAGTACAGCAGCACCGGCGGCCCGGGCGCCGGACCGGGACCCGGCGGGCGGACCGCCGGGTCCCGGGGGAGGTGGTCGGCGAGGGCACGGGCCTGCCGTTCACCGAGCGGCGTGAGTCCGGCATGCGGGTCGAAGCCCGGCAGGACGTCGTCGTCGCGCAGCACGTTCAGGCTCGCCTCGGCGTGCCGGACCAGCAGGAACCGCTGGACCGCCGTCATACGATCGGCAGCGGGATCCGGCCCTGCGGGACGCGCATCCGCTCGCGCGAGTTGTTGAACTCCTGGTTGGCGATGCAGGTGCCGCACGGCCAGTCGTCGAACTCCCGGATCGGGCCGAAGCCGTGCACCAGGTGCTTCGGCACCGAGTAGCAGTCGCACTTGACCATCCGGATCTCGTCGCCGGAGACCTGGTAGTTGTAGCCGTTGGTGATCTGGTCGCAGACGGCGTCGCGCTTGCCGGTCTCGAAGATGTGGTTCCAGCGGCGGAAGTACTCCGGCGGCGCCAGGAAGTCCGCCGGGTGCAGGTCCTGGTAGCGCAGGTTCACCGTGAGCGGCTGCCCCTTGAACGCCAGCAGCGGCATGAAGTGCAGCAGGCCCTGGTACCCACGGGACTTCAGCAGGTCGATGTACTCGTTGACCTCCTCGACCGACTGGCCCCAGTACACGGTCTGGAGCTCCGCCTTCAGCTCGACGGCGGCGTCGAGGATGCGGTCGATCTGCTCCTGCTTCAGGCCGCGCTTGGAGTTCATCGCCTCGGTGTGCCCGTCGACGGAGAACACCCACAGCAGGTCGGGGCGGCCCTCCAGGGCCCTGGGGAGTTTGGTGCCGTTGCTCAGCACCTCGATGCGGTAGCCCTCGGCGGCCCGCTTCTGGAGGTGGTCGACGATCTTCGGGTAGAGGGTGATCTCGCCGTCGGACTCCACCCGGAACAGCGCCGCGTCCGGCTCGTACTCGGCGAAGATCCGGTCCAGCGAGCGGATGGTGGCGGGCTGGTCCACCTTGGTCTTCTTGATCTCGCAGTAGGTGCACCGGATGTTGCAGGCGCCGTCCACGACGATGTTGCGGTAGGCACGGACCTGCCGCACCGGCGGCGGCCACGCGATGTCGGATGCCATGGCGGTTCTCCTTGTTGGGGGTCGGGATGGTGCGGTGGGGTGCGGTGCGCGGCGCCGGGACTCAGACGTGCACGGCGTGGCGCGACACGAGGTCGCCGGCCACCGCCTTGGCGCTGCGCAGCGCGTGGGCCTGGATGGTGAGGGTGGGGTTGAGGCCACCCGGGTACGGCATGAAGCTGCCGTCGGCGACGTACACGTTGGGCGCCGAGTGGACGCGGCCCCAGCCGTCCACCACCGACGTGGCCGGGTCGTCGCCGGCCCGGCACGTGCCGTGCAGGTGGCAGCTGCCCTGCGCGAAGCCGCTCTCCTCGTGCTGGATGCCGGTCGCGCCCGCCTGCCGCAGCAGCCGCTCGCACATGTCGGTCATGTACGCGAGGCGGCGCAGGTCGCGCGGGTCGGCCGTGTAGTCGATGACGACGGCCGGTACGCCGTCCTCGTCGACGTGGGGGGACAACCGCACCCGGTTGTCCAGGTTCGGGTGGTCGGCGAGGATCGTCTCGATGCGCAGCTCCAGCGCGTCGTGCCGGATGCGCTCGGGCATGTCGTTCTTCGACTCGTAGATCATTCCGCCGACGCCCGTGGGGCAGTCCGCGTCCAGGTAGTGGTCGAGGAACGCGATCGTGGAGAACGGGCCGGAGTGGGCGCGCCAGTCGGCGAGCGTCGTCGCGTCCGGGGCCTCGACCACACCGCTCACGTACTCGCTGAGCTTCATCGTCAGCCCGCGGCCCACCAGGCCGGAGTGGTTCCCCACCCCCTCCGGGGCGTGCCCGCCGCGGGACCGCAGCAGCAGCGCGGCGCTCTGGATCGCGTTGCACGCGACGACGAACGACCGGGCGCGGATCCGGTGCGTGGTGCGGCTCAGCCGGTCCAGGCAGGTCACCGACGTGACCGCGTCCGGGCGGTCCTGGTCCAGACGCAGCGCCCGCATCCCGGTGCGCAAGCTGAAGTTCGGGTGGCCGGCGAGCGGCGTGAGGAACACCGCGACGGCGTCCCCCTTGGCGCCCGTGGAGCACTGGTGGCTCACGCACAGCGAGTCCCGGGCGCACGCCGAACGTCCGCCGTGGGCGTGCCGGTTGATGGCCAGCGGGGTGGGGAAGGGCTCGTAGCCGAGCGCGGTGCCCGCCTCGTACAGCACCTCGGCCGCGGCCGTCGGCGGATGCGCGGGGCCACGGCTGCCCTCCCCCTCCTGGCCGCCGCACACCCCGAGCCGCCGCTCCAGCACGTCGTAGTACGGGGCGAGTTCGGCGAGTCCGTACGGCCAGCGCACATCGAGGTCACCGGCGTCGATCAGCTCGCTCGGGTCGAAGTCGAACGGCTGGTAGCGCCAGGAGGCGCCGCCGTAGAAGACCGTGCCGCCGCCCAGGTTGGACGTCGTCCACGGCCAGCCCTCGTCGGTCCAGCCGCCGTCGCCGTCGCGGGCCAGCGCCGTGCGGCACATGTCGTCCAGCTCGGGGTTGCCGAGGCCGGGGGAGAGCCGGAAGCCCTCCTCGATCATCAGGACGTCCAGCCCCTGCCGGACGAGCCGGTCGGCGGCCACCGACCCGCTGGCGCCGCTGCCGATCACGACGACGTCCCAGATCCGGTCGTCGTCCCGGGAATCCCACCCGTCGCGGTGCGCGGGTCCCAGCGGCTCGGGGTGCCATGCGTGCCGGGCGTCCGAGGGCAGGGTGCCCCGAAGGCGCTTCATCGTGTGCCTTTCGTCGAAGGTGAAGTGACTGTGTGGGGGGAGGGCGAGGGCAGAGGGGGTGGGAAGAGCGGTGCGCGCGCCTCAGGGGGATCGGTGCGCGCACCGCCCGGGCCGCTCACGACCGGGGGTACGTGTCCGGCGTCACGCCGTCGTGGCGGCCAGCCATCCCTGCTGCATGTCGGCGAACCGTCCGCCCGTCTCCAGCAGCCGCGCCGGTGGCCCGTCCTCCACCACCGCCCCGTCCTCAATGACCAGGACGCGGTCGGCGACGGCGACCGTGGACAGCCGGTGCGCGATGATCACCGCGGTGCGACCCGCGAGGACCCGGGTCAACGCCTCGTGCACGGCCCGCTCCGACGCGGTGTCCATGCTGGACGTCGCCTCGTCGAGGATCAGCACGCGGGGCGAGGCCAGCATCACCCGCGCCATGGCGATCAGCTGCCGCTGGCCGGCCGACAGGCCCGTGCCCCGCTTGTGCACGTCGGTGTCGTAGCCGTCGGGCAGCGCGCCGATGAAGCCGTGCGCGCCCACCGCCTCCGCCGCGGCGCGGATCTCGGCCCGCGACGCGTCCGGCCGGCCCAGCGCGATGTTCTCGGCCACCGACCCGGAGAACAGGAACGACTCCTGGGTGATCATCGAGACGGCGCCGCGCAGTTCGGCGTCGGCCAGCTCCCGCAGGTCTACCCCGTCCAGCGTGACCCGCCCGGCGGTGGGGTCGTAGAGCCGGGCCACCAGCTTGGCGATGGTGGACTTCCCGGCGCCGGTCGTGCCCACCAGGGCGACCGTACGGCCCGGTTCGAGCGCCAGGTCGACACCCGACAGGACGGGCCTGCCCTCCCGGCCGTAACGGAAGTGGACGCCCTCGAACCGCACGGCGCCCCGGCCGCCCGGCGGGGCGGAGGGCAGTGCCGCCGGCCGCTCCGGCTCGGCCACCGCCGGATGGCGCACGAACAGCGCGCCGATCTTCTCCAGACCGGCCGAGGCCGCCGAGAACGCGTTGGCGAAGCTCGCGAGCTCGTCGATCGGGTCGTACAGCCGGTGCACGTACAGCAGGAACGCCGTGAGCGTGCCCAGGGCCAGGTGGCCCTGGTCGATGCGGAGCACCCCCAGGGTCAGCAGCCCCACCAGCGACAGGTTGCCGATGAGCTTCACGCCGCCGCTGAACATGGCGCTCACCCAGCCGGCCTCCGCCCGCGCCACCGCGTACCCGGCGTCCAGCCCGCGCAGCCGCTCCGCGTTGGCCTCCTCGCGGCGGAACGCCTGCACGGCCCTGATGCCGTTGTACGCCTCCACCGTGTGCTGCACGACGCCCTCCACGGCCGTCCGGGTGCGGCGGTAGGCGCGCCGCGACCGGTGCCGGAACCAGCGCGTCAGCGCGTACAGCGGGACGAACAGCGCGATGACCACCGCGGCCATCGGCTGGTCCAGCCAGAGCATCACGGTGAGGATGCCGACCATCGAGAACAGCGCGGAGAACAGCCCGTCCAGGCCCATCTCCAGCATCTCCTCGACCGACTCCACGTCACTGGACAGCCGGGCGACGACCCGGCCCGACGGGTACGACTCGTGGAACGCCAGCGGCTGGCCCATCACATGGGTGAAGGCCCGGTGCCGCAGCTCGAACAGCAGGTCCTGGGCGATCCGCCCGGAGTAGCGCAGGAAGCAGTACTTGAGCGTCGCCGTGGTCAGCCCGGCGGCGAGCGCGGCGGCCGTGAAGCCGATCAGCGGCGTCCACCGTCCGTCCGCCGCCGCGGGCACGCCGCGGTCGATGGCCGCGGCGATCAGCAGCGGCGGGACCAGCCCGCACACGTTCTCCACCAGGGCCAGCGCCGTGGCGGCCGCCAGCCGCCGCCGCTTCGGCCACAGCAACATCCGCAGCAGGGCGTTCCGCTGGGCCCGGGACCGCGCCTCCTCGGAGCCGCTCACCTCGTCCGCCCCCTTCCCGCCATGCCGTTCTCCACCTCACCCTTCTCCGCCGGGTCCGACGTCACGTCCGGCGCCGGGACCCATGCGGGTCCGCCCACCGTGGGCAGCGACGGCCGGACCAGCAGCCGGTACTCCGGCTCCCGGGCCATCAGTTCCTCGTGGGTGCCCGTCGCGGCGACCCGCCCGTCCGAGAGGAACACCACCTGGTCGGCCAGGCGCAGCGTGCCCGGCCGGTGTGCGGCGACGACCGTGGTGACCCCGCCGAGCACCCCGCGCAGGGCGGCCTCGACCTCCCGCTCGGTCCGTACGTCCAGGGCCGACAGCGCGTCGTCGAGCACCAGCACCGACGGTCCGGGCAGGATCGCCCGTGCCAGCGCCAGCCGCTGCCGCTGGCCGCCGGACAGGCCGAGGCCCTCCTCGCCGATCACCGTGGACAGCTTCTCGGGCAGCGCCGAGACGAATCCGTCCGCGCGCACGGTGCGCAGCGCGTCCCACACCGCCGCGTCCGCCTGTTCCCCCTGCTCGGCGTCCCCGCCCTGTCCGGCGTCCGCGCCGTCCGTACCGAGCGTGACGTTGGCCCGCACCGTGCCGGAGAACAGCACCGGGTCGTCGAACGCGCTGCACACCGCCGACCGCAGGTCGGCCAGGGCCAGTTCGCGCAGGTCCACGCCGTCCAGCGTGATCCGCCCCGACGTCGGGTCGTCCAGCCGGGACAGCAGCGACAGCAGCGTGCTCTTGCCGGAGCCCGTCGCCCCGACCACGGCCACCACGGTGCCCGCCCGGATCGTCAGGTCGACACCGCGCAGCGCCGCCGCGCGGCCACCCGGGTGCGCGTAGTGCACGTCCTCCAGGCGTATCTCGCCGCGTACCGGTGAGGGCAGGGGGCGCGGCCGCTCCGGGTCGGTCACCGTCACCGGCTCGTCCCGCACCTGCCAGTACCGGTCGGCCGCGGCGGCCGCCGTCGACGCGTCGGCCGTCAGCCAGCCCAGCGTGTCCGCCGGCCAGCGCAGATAGGTGGCCACCGTCACGGCCGCCATCAGCGTGCCGAGGGACAGCGCGCCGGTGGCGACGCTGTGGCCGCCGTAGCCGATCATCGCCACGATCGCCAGGTCCGGCAGCGCCGTGATGATCCACCACAGTGCCGCCGTGTACGAGAGCTTCCGCAGCTCCAGACCGCGCAGCCGACGGGCCTGCCCGGTGAACCGGCGCACCGTCTCCGGCCCGCGCCCGAACACCTTCAGCACCCGCACGCCGAGCACCGACTCCTCCACGGTGGTGGACAGGTCGCCGCTCACCTCCTGCGCGGCCCGGGCCACCACCCGGAACCGCTGCTCGAACACCGTCGTGGCCACCACCATCGGCGCGTACGCCAGGAACACGATCAGTGCGAGCACCGGCGCCAGCCACGCCAGGACGACCAGCCCGACGACGAGCGCCGCGACGTTCACCGCCAGGTACACGGCCGAGAACGAGATGAACCGGCCGATCTCCGTCACGTCCGACACGGTCCTCGACAGCAGCTGACCGGACTGCCAGCGGGCGTGGAACGACAGCGGAAGCCGCTGGATGTGCGATGCCACGTCCGCCCGCATCGCCGTCTCCAGCCGGGTCGCCGGGCGCACCACGAGCAGCCGCCGGGCGCCCAGCAGGACCGCCTCGACGACGCCGAGCAGGGCGAACCCGCCGATGAACCACGGCAGGGCGGCGAAGTCCCGCTCCGCGACCGGACCGTCCACCAGCTGCTGGAGCACCAGCGGCATGGCCAGGCCGGCGAGCATCGACCCGAGGGCCGCGCCGCACGCCCCCGCCATCAGCCAGCGGTGCGGCCGCAGGTAGGGGGCACAGCGCCGCAGCGACGTCATGGCCTCCACCCGGCACCTCCCGCGGACGTCCGGCCGAGGGCCCGCCGGTAGTGCTCCAACGCCAGCTCGACGGTGTCCTCGCCGTACCGGGACAGCAGGTCCGGGACCGCCTTCGCCACCGACGTGCGGTGCCGGTCCGCGTCCGCGACCGCGTCGCCGGCGGCGCGGGCCAGCGCCGCCACGTCGCCGCGCGGGACGAGCAGCGCGGGCGTGACCGAGCCGACCGTGTCCCGCAGGCCACCGACGGCGTAGCCCGCCACCGGCGTTCCGCACACCATGGCCTCCAGGGCGCTGCCGCCCAGCTCCTCGTGCGCGGACGGCATGACGAGGACGTCGAGCGCCGTCATCACGGACGGCACGACGTCGTGCGGCAGGAACCCGGTGAACACGAATCGGTCCGTGAGCCCCGCCTCCTCGACGGCCTCCCGCATCCGCTCCCGCTGCGGCCCGTCGCCCACCACGAGGAACACCGCTCCGGGCGCGCCCGAGTCGGCGTCCCACCGCTCCGCCATGGAGACGAAGTCCCGCCACCCCTTCTCGTGCGCGACCCGGCCGACGAAGCCGACCACCGGCCGTCCGGCGGGCACGCCGAGCGACCGCACGTACTCCTCGGCCCTCGGCCGCGTCACCGGCCGTACGTCGCCGACCGAGTCGGGCAGCACGTCGACCAGGTCGCGGTCGAGCGGCAGCGCCCGCGCCACCGTGTCCGCGGTGCGCTCCGTGAGCGTCGACACCCGGCGGGCGTGCCGCAGCGCGTACCGCTCGGCGGCGTTCACCAGCCGGTGCTGGAGCCGGTCGACGCGGGACATCGGCTCGTACACGGCCAGCCGCGAGCAGTGCAGCGTGACGCTGTACGGCGCGCCGAGGATGCGCGACACGAGCGGCCCGGCGAGCAGCGCCCACAGCTGGCCGTCCGCGTGGACGTGCACCAGGTCGGGCTTCCAGCTGCGGCGCAGCCGCACGCAGGACGCCAGGACCGCGGCGAGCCACGCCTGGTTCAGCCCGACGAGTCCGGTCAGTTCCGAGCGCAGCCGGGGCAGCGGCGCCCGGGTCACCCGGACCCTGAGCCCGGGCCGGTCGACCCGCTCCCGGGGCAGGCCCGGAAAGCCGACGGTCATGACGAGCTGCTCCACGCCGCGGTCGGCCAGTTCCCGCGAGAGGCGGAGGATCTGCACCTGCATGCCCCCGACGGCGTCGAACTCCGCGGGCCAGGCGGTGACGCAGTCGTGGTGGAAGAAGGGGGTGAGCCGCAGCACACGCACGAAGAACTCCACGGAAGAGGACGGCGGTTGGCGAAGAGTGGGTGGCCGTACCGGTACAGGACGGTGCGGGCCGCCCCGGCCGAGGCCGGGGTTACGGAAGGTGACCGGCCGCCGGAGGGCCCGCGTACGCCGCCGCCGGCTCGGCGGTCCCGCCGCGGGCCGGGCCGCGGGCGGCCGACTCGTCGACGACCTCCTCCAGCAGCGCGAGGGGTACGGGCACGAGCGGCATGACGCCCGTGTGGAGCACCTGGCCCGGCGCGGACAGCAGCACCATCGGGGTGTGCCCGGGCGCGTTGTCGAGGTAGCCGCGCTTGTTGTCGTACGCCAGCCAGTTCTTGACCAGCGCGGTGTCGACGTGGTCCGGCACCGCCGGCTCCACCCCGGCGGCGGCGACGAGTTCGCGGTGCAGGGCGACGAGGTCCGCGTCGGCGTGGCCGAGGCGGCGGGAGACCTCGGCCGCGATGGTCATGCCGATGGCGACACCCGCGCCGTGGGCGACTTCGCCGCGGGAGGCGTGCTCGATGGCGTGCCCGGCGGTGTGGCCGTACTCCAGGACGAGGCCGGAACCCCGCTCGTGCTTGTCGTTCCGGGTGACGTCGGCCTTGGCGGCCAGGCTCTCGGAGATGATCCAGCGCAGCGTGTCGTCGTCGTAGCGGGTGTCGGGCCGCAGCGCGCCGGCGAGCCGGTCGAGCATGGACGGCCGGATGGCCAGGGCGTTCTTCACCACCTCGCCCATCCCGGACCGGATCTCGCGGGGCGGCAGCGTGCGCAGCATCGCGGTGTCCGCCAGCACCTCGACGGGCTGGTAGAAGGTGCCGATCAGGTTCTTGCCGAAGGAGGCGTTGACGGCCTGCTTCAGGGAGAGCACCGAGTCGAGCATGGCGACCACGGTGGTGGGTACGTGGACGAGGCGGATGCCGCGGAACAGCAGCGACGCCAGCAGGCCGGCGATGTTGCCGGTGACGCCACCGCCGAGGGCGACGACGACGGCGCGGCGGTCCGCACCGCGCCCGAGGGCCTGTTCGGCGAGTGCGGCGACGGTGGCGAGGCCCTTGTGGACCTCTCCCACCTCGTGGGTGAGGAGATGGGCCGGGCCGGCCTCCTTGTCGATGCGGGCGGTGAGGTCGAGCCCGTAGAGCTCGGCCACGGTGGTGTCCGCCACCACCAGGTAACTGCTGGCGCCGAGTGCGGCGAGGCGTGCGACGACGTCTTCGGCGCAGTCGGTGCCCAGTCGGTAGGTGAATGACGCGTCTTCCATCGCGATGGGGGTGATCTGCATGATCCTTCCCGATCCTCCGGCGGTTCGCGGGGCTGGGGCTGGGGCTGGGGCTGGGGCTGTTGGTGCGGGTGCGGGTGCGGGTGCGGGCGCGCGGCGCGGTGGCGCGGTCAAGGCGCCAGTTCGGCGCCGTGCCGGAGGACCTTCGCGAAGGCCGCGGCGATGTCGCCCATGTCGTCGGCGTCGCCGAGCAGGGCGGCGTGGTGCAGGGTCACGGTCCGTCGTGCGACGTCCTCGCACACCGGCAGCGCGAACCGCTTGGGGTCGATGCGCTCCTCGTGGTCCAGGCCCAGCGTGTACCGCTTGCGGGTCTGCGGGGCGTACAGCCTGTTGACCGGGATCGGGGCGTAGCAGGGCAGCACGGGGAAGCCGAGTTCGGCGGTGAGCGCGCTGGTCACGCTGGTGAGGGGGACGTCCTCCAGCACGCCCTCGGGCAGCCGGGCGGCGTACGTGTAGTACGTGCGGGAGGTGGTGCCCTCGGAGGTCTCCTGGGGACGCAGGCCGAGGTCGCCGAGGAGGGCGTCGAGCCGGGCGGCGTTGGCGCGGCGCGTCTCGTTCTGCTCGTCGAGGAGCGTGAGCTGCTCGGTGAGGATCGCGGCCTGGAACTCGGACAGGCAGCGGTTGTTGCCCATCAGCTCGCCGGTCTCGACGAGCTCCATGGAGCCCGGGGCGGGCGGGGTGGCGGACAGGACGCGGCCGTCGGCCCGCAGGTGTTCGACGCGGCGGGCGAAGTCCGCGTCACGGGTGATGACCGCGCCGCCCTCGCCGCTGGTGAGCACCTTGCTGTGCTGCATGGAGAACGTGCCGGCGGTGGCGAGCGCGCCGACCTTGACCCCCCGGTAGGTGGCGCCGTGCGCCTGGGCGCAGTCCTCGATGAGGGGCAGCCCGTGGCGTTCGGCGACGCGGGAGAGCGCGTCCATGTCGGCGACGGCCGAGTAGAGGTGGACCACCACGATGGCCCGGGTCCGCTCGGTGATCAGCGCCTCGACGGCCTCGGGGGACATGCACAGCGTGTCGGGGTCGACGTCGCAGAAGACGGGGACGGCGTTGACGCCGAGGACGGTGGAGCCCGAGGCGACCCAGGACAGGCCCGGGACGATCACCTCGTCACCGGCGCCGACCCCGCTGGCCTCCAGGGCCAGCATCAGGCTGGCGGTGCCGCTCGCGGCGGGCACACAGTGGGGTACGCCGTGATACTCGGCGAACGCCCGGGCGAAGCGCCGTTCGTAGGAGGCCGTGCCGCGATAGGGGCCGCTGATCGACCACCGGCCCGATCCGAGGACGTCCGCCACCGCGTCGTGGACTCCGGGGGCGGGCTGCGGCCAGGCGGGCCAGGGACGGGTGCGTAACGCGTCGCCGCCCTTCACTGCCAACCGGGAAACCATGGGACCTTCCTTCCTGAGGGCATGCCGTGGATGTGCGGATGAGGAACGGGAGGGTGAAGCCGTGCCGGGGGCGCGGCGTCGTTCAGGCCTGGAGGTTGAAGTACGAGCGGGTGTTGCCGTCGGCGCGGCGCAGCGCCACGTCGAGCGCCTTGGCGTAGTCGTCGAGCGCGAACTCGTGGCTGAGGAGGGCGTCCACGTCGACGGCGCCGGACGCCAGGACGTCGATGGCCTCTTCGAAGCGGGTGCCCGGGCCCATGGACGCCCGGACGGTGAGCACCTTGAGCACGATGTGGTGCGGGGCCATCACGGCGGCCTCCTCGATGCGGTAGCCGACCAGGCCGACGCGTCCGCCCGGGCGGACGGCCTCGACGGCCTCCTGCACCGCCGTCGGGTAACCGGACGCGTCGAGGACGACGTCGGGCACCGCATCGGGGTTCGCCCGGGTCAGCTCGACCAGCGCGCCCGGTTCGCCGGACACCGCGGCGGGCACGCCCATGGCGAGGGCGGCGGCGCGGCGCTCGGGCACCGGCTCGGCCACCGCGGTGACGGTGCCCCCGCGCAGCCTCACCGCTTGCGCCAGCAGCAGCCCGATGCCGCCGGCGCCCATGACGGCCACCTTCTCGCCCTCGGTGACCCCGAGCCGGTCCACCGCGTTGAGCGCGACCGCCAGCGGTTCGACCTGGCAGGCGGCGCGCAGCGGCAGGCTGTCGGGCAGCGGCCTGAGGTTGGCCACGGGGATGGTCATGTACTCGGCGCAGGCGCCGTCCCGGGTGAACCCCAGTTCCCCGAGGTCCTCGCAGAGCGTCGGCGTGCCGGCCTCGCAGTGCGCGCAGGTGCCGCACGAGCAGGTGAGGTCGCCGACCACGTTGCGGCCGATGAGGTCGGCCCCGCGCGGGCCGTTGACGTCGACGACCGTGCCGCTCCACTCGTGGCCGGGGACGACCGGGTAGGTGAAGCCGTGCCAGACGCCCTTGTAGAAGGAGAGGTCGCTGCCGCAGACGGAGTTGTAGGCGATACGGACGAGGGCCTCGCCGGGGGCCGGATCGGGTATGTCGCGGTGGGTCAGGAGGGCCCGCTCGGGGGCCTCGAACACCAGAGCTTTCATCGTGCCGAACCTCCGGGGTCAGGAGCGCCCGGCGGTCTCCGGGCGGGGTGCTGTTCGCTAAAGCGGATGAAGCTGAGCTTGATCGTACGCTGGCAGGACTTCAACTTGTCAACAGTGGTTGATGGTTGTTTGATGAGCAGGCAAAAGTTGTCCGCTAAAGCGGGCGGGCGTCCGGGAGCGGCCGGAACGGAAGGGAGAGGTGCGCATGGTGGGCAGCAGGTCGGCCCCTGAGCCGTCGGAGCGGCCGCTGCTGCGGAAGTTCGACCAGCGGCTCAACGAGTTGATCGCCGCCCTGTATCCGGACGAGCGCAAACGACCGGGCTACGCCCGGCTGGCCAAGGAGATCCGCGAGACCACGGGCGGTGCCATCTCCGGCACCTATCTCTGGGAGCTGGCCACGGGCAAGAAGCGCAACGTCACGCTGGAGCAACTGGACGTGCTGGCCGAGTTCTTCGGGGTGCCGCCCGAGTACTTCCTCAACGAGGAGACGGCCGAACGCGTCAACTCACAGCTCAAGCTGGCCACCGCGCTGCGCGACTCCCGCGTGCGCAACCTCGCCCTGCGAGCCGAGGGGCTGTCCGCGGAGAGCCTGGACGCCCTGCTCATCATGGTGAAAGAGGCCCGCAGGGTGCAGAACCTCGCATCGGTCGACGACCACGACCACACGGCCGCACCGGACGGCGGAACGTCCGGGAGCACGCCGTAGTCGGGGGACTACGGCACAACGGGGTCAGTAATAGCGGGGGCTACTGAATATGGCCGCTGGCGTCGACGGGGGCGCCATGCATGGGGAGGCTGTCATTTTTTCATCCATCGTTCATCGACCAGCAGACGCCACCGGAGGGCGAAGAAGCGTTTCCCCCTTTTCCGGGACTTCCTTGACGGACGTCTCGAAGGGCTCCTCCAGTTCGTCGGAAGGCTCCCTCACGGGATCCTGTGCGGAACGCCGACCACGTTTCCGCGCGGGACTGCCCGCCGGCATGTGCTAGAGACTCCTTCGCGGATTTCTTTACACATTTCTTCGCAGATCCCTTCGTAGCGGAGTGGTGACCCGTCACCGGCCCCACAGCCGGTTCCGGCCACGGCCACCGCCTGCCGCCCGTCCGTATACCGCCGCGACCACCACCACGGGACCCCGGGCCGCCCGGCGCGGGTCGCCCGCCAGGTGGGCCGGCCATGCCGTCATCCCGCCGTACGCCGTGCGGGCTCCGTCGCCACGGCGTCGCACGGTCGTGCCGTCATGCCCGCGCAGGGCCATGCCGTCATGCCGTCATGCCCGCGCACGGGCCTGCCGCCGTGCCGCCACGGCGTCACGCGGCGATGCCGGCACGCCGTCACGGCGGAGGGATACGGCACGGGCGCGACCGGCGGACGGACCGTTCACGCCACGCCCGCCAACGCCGTCCGAGGAAGGCCGAACGGTACACACCGCATGTCGTACAGGATCGCCAGGCTGCGCCGACGCTGTCGACCGCTGCTGGGCCAGCTCGCCCTGCCCCAACCCTTCTCCATCGAGTCGCTCTGCGCCCACCTCTCCGCCCGCCGCGGGCGGCCCCTCCACCTGCACGCCCTGCCTCTCCAGGCCGCCGCGGCCGGCGCGTGCGGGCTCTGGGTCGCCACCGACACCGACGACCACATCTTCTACGAGCAGCGCACCCCCCGCTCCCACCAGGAGCACATCGTGCTGCACGAGATCGGGCACATGCTGTTCGACCACCACGCCGTCGCGGACGTCTCCGCCGGCGCACCCGGTGGCCTCTTCGACGACCTCAGCCCGCGTCTCGTCCGCCGCATCCTCGCCCGCACCAACTACTCCACCCGTCAGGAGCAGGAGGCCGAGATGCTGGCCACCCTGATCCGCACCGGTGACACCGCGCCCGACCGGCACCCGCTGTCCGACCCCTACGGCAAACTGCACGCGGCCCTCGGAGTGAGCACCGACCATGACCAGTGACGTACCGGGAGACTGGGGCCCCACCCTCGACACCCTCAGCGTCTGCCTGCTGTGGGCCGCCGTGCTCTTAAGGGCCCGCCCCGCCGTACGCCACCCGCACCAGCGGGGACTGTGGCTCGCCGTGGCCTTCGCCGCCGTCGCGATGACCCTGCACCTGCAGCCGGTGGGCGCGTACGTCGCCACGCTCACCGAATCCCCGCGGGCCGTCTCCCTCGCCAAGAACCAGGCGGGCGTCGTGTCCGCCGGCGCCGTGCTGCACTTCGCCGTGTACGCCACCGGGGGACGGCCCCGCACCGGGACCGTCATCGTCACCACGGCCGCCGTGATGGCCACGCTCCTGGTGCTCGCCGCCCTCGGGGCCGCCCACGTGCCGGGCCACGGGCCGGCCTTCACACTCGCCCGCGCCCCCTGCGCCGCCTACTGGCTCCTCCTCATCACCGTGCACGTTGTGGCCTGCGCCCTGTGCGTCAAGGTCTGCTGGACGTACGGCCGCTGCGGCCCCAACCGGTCCGTCAACCTGGGCCTGACGCTCTTCGGCTGGGGCACCGCGCTCGCCGGGATCTACTGGCTCGCCCACTACTACCTGCTGACCGGCGGGTACCGCCCGGACACCCTGCTCCACCTCGTCCTCAGCCTGCACGCCGTGCTGCGCGCCGCCGCGCTCCTCGTACCGACCGTCCTCCAGCTGCGCCACGCCGCCGGCCACGCCCGCACCGTCTGGCGCATCTGGCCGCTCTGGCGCGACCTGGTGGACGCCGTGCCGCACGTCGCGCTGTCCGCCACCCGGTCCCGCCTCCTGGCCCTCCTCCAGTCGCAGCTCTCCTGGCGGCAGGTCGCCTACCGGAAGGTCATCGAGATCCGCGACGCCATCCTCATCCTCAGCCACTACACGGATCCGGCCGTTTCCCGCGGTGCCCGCGCCCACGTGGCGCACTGCGGCGTCCCGGCCGACCGCGCCGACGCCCATGCGACCGCCTGCATCCTCCGCCGGGCCCGCGCCGCCAAACTCGCCGGTGCCGAACCGGACCCCACCGCCGAGGTCTTCACCGCCAGCCAGGAAGCCGGCGACCTCGCCGCCGAGACCGCCTTCCTGCTCCTGCTCACGGAGGAGTACCTCTCGCCCTGCGTACGGGACTTCGACGCCGCCGCGGCCACCGCGCGCGACCCCGCCGCAGGCGGGCGGTGAGCCTCTTCCGCGCATGTCCGAAACCATTCCGGCAGCCGTGAAAAGGCCCGGAACAAGCACTCCGCCTCTGCCATGATGCCGACCATGGAAAGCACGTTGCGCCGGAAATACCCGCACCATGAATGGCACCCCGTCAACGAAGGAGATTCGGGCGCTTTCGTTTATCACCTCACCGGTTCCGAAACCGAGCTCTACGCGAAAATCGCCCCGCGCACCCCGGAGAACTCCGCCTTCGACCTCGCCGGCGAGGCCGACCGGCTGGAGTGGCTCCACCGGCATGGCATCCCCGTCCCCCGCATCGTCGAGCGCGGCGCCGACGACACCAGCGCCTGGCTCGTCACCGAGGCCGTCCCCGGCGTCGCGGCCGCCGAGGAGTGGCCCGAGCACCAGCGGTTCGCCGTCGTCGAGGCCATGGCGGAACTGGCCCGCACCCTGCACGAACTGCCCGTCGACGCATGCCCCTTCGACCGCCGCCTCGCCGTGGCGGTCGCCGAGGCCCGGCAGAACGTCCGCGAGGGCCTGGTGGACCTCGACGACCTCCAGGAGGAGCGCACCGGCTGGACCGGTGAGCAGCTCCTGGCGGAACTCCACCGCACCCGGCCGGAGAAGGAGGACCTGGTCGTCTGCCACGGCGACCTGTGCCCCAACAACGTGCTGCTGGACCCGGAGACCTGCCGGATCACCGGCGTGATCGACGTGGGCCGCCTCGGCGTCGCCGACCGCCACGCCGACGTCGCCCTCGCCGCCCGGGAGCTGGAGATCGACGAGGACCCGTGGTTCGGCCCCGCGTACGCCGAGCGGTTCCTGGAGCGGTACGGCGCCCACCGTGTCGACAAGGACAAGATGGCCTTCTACCAGCTGCTCGACGAGTTCTTCTAAGGGCTTTGCGGGGCGGAGCGGGCGGCTGTGCGCGCGGGCGTCACGGCCTGCAGCGGCGGAAAGGCCCGACGACGTCATCGCGGCCCTCACCCTGCGGCGCGCCCGACGTCGTATCACGGACAGGTGGGGGGAAAAGCGCCGACGGGGCGCCCAGGCGGTGTGCCCGGGCGCCCCGTCGGGGACGTGACGGCGCCGCGCGCCGTCCGCTGGGGGCCTGCGAGGGCCCGACCGGTTCAGCCGCGCGGCTGCCCAGTGGTCTCCAGCTGCTTCCCGTCGGCCGCGGCCCGCGCCGCGATCTGCGGGTTGCGGGACTTCAGCACGGCCCAGCCGACCGCCAGGCACACGGCCCAGCCGGCGCCCACGTACAGCGAGATGCGGCTGTCCGGGTCGATCGCGATCATGACGGTGACCATGACCAGGAACGCGACGGCGATCCAGCTGCAGACGGTGCCGCCGGGCGCCGGGAAGGAGGAGGCCGGCAGACGGCCGGCGTCCACGGCGCGGCGGTAGCGGATGTGGCTGATCAGGATCATCAGCCAGGTCCAGATACCGGCGGCGGTGGCGACCGAGGTGACGTAGGCGAAGGCCTTCTCCGGGACCACGTAGTTGAGGACCACGCCGATGCCCATCAGGGCCACCGAGAGGGTGATGCCGACCGCCGGGGTCTTGCTGGCGCTCAGTTTGCCCAGCGCCTTCGGCGCCTCGGAGTTGGCCGCCAGGTCGCGCAGCATGCGGCCCGTGGAGTACATGCCGGAGTTGCAGGAGGACAGGGCCGCGGTGAGGACCACGAAGTTGACGATCGCGGCGCCCGCCGGGATGCCGATCTTGGCGAAGGCGGCCACGAAGGGGCTGACGCCCGGCTGGAACTCGGTCCACTTGACGACCATCAGGATCACGCTGAGGGCACCGACGTAGAAGACGATGATGCGCCAGGGGAGCGTGTTGATGGCCTTGGGGAGGGTCTTCTCGGGGTTCTCGGACTCGCCGGCGGTGACGCCGACCAGCTCGACGGCGAGATAGGCGAACATGACGCCCTGCAGGGTCATGAGGCTGGAGCCGATGCCGTTCGGGAAGATGCCGTCGAAGGCCCACAGGTTGGACACGTGGGCGGTGTCACCGGCGGCGCTGAAGCCGAAGGTGACCACACCGAGGCCGATCACGATCATGCCGATGATCGCGGTCACCTTGATCATGGAGAACCAGAACTCGATCTCACCGAAGATCTTCACCGAGATCAGATTGGCCACGAAGAGGATCAGCAGGAAGACGAGGGCGCTGACCCATTGCGAGATCTGCGGGAACCAGAAGTTCACGTAGATCGCCGCGGCCGTCAGCTCGGCCATGCCGGTGACGACCCACATGAGCCAGTACGTCCAGCCCGTGACGAAGCCGAAGAAGGGGCCGAGGAACTCGCGGGCGTACTCCGCGAAGGAACCCGAGACCGGGCGGTACAGGAGCAGCTCGCCGAGCGCTCGCATGATGAAGAAGACGATCACGCCGGCGAGGGCGTACATCAGGATGAGGCTGGGCCCGGCCTTCGCGATGTTCGCGCCCGCGCCCAGGAAGAGGCCGACGCCGATGGCGCCGCCGATGGCGATCATCTGGACCTGGCGGCTTCCGAGCCCGCGCTCGTAGCCTTCCTCGGACGTCGCGCCCGCGCCGCCGTCGCCGTTGTCGCCGAAGTTCTTGCCGACCTGCGTCGAGGTCATGTGTGGTGCGCCTTTCCGCTCCAAACCGACCCGCGCCACACTCGGCGTCGGATCGGGTTCCGATCCCCCGGACACTGCTGGAGTTGCATGCCGGCGATCGGCCGGCTCAAGCGCCCCTGCGCGGACATGGGTGACGTCCGGCAGGCGGTCGTGCAGGTGTACCACGGTCGAAATCCAGCCACTGTGACGCAGCCCACGCGGCATTCCGGGCGAAAGGTTGTGAACGGCAGAAATGGCGCATCGTGGTGACCGGATCGTTATCCGGAGTGGCTCAACCGCTGAGCGGACAGTCGCGGGACGGCTTCACCGCGTGGCGCCGCGAGCGCCTTCCGCGTCACTCGGTACGTCCCCTCCTCGGAGGAGTGGCCGGATCCAGCCCGCCCGTGCGTGTGCTCAGTTCGCGTTGAACGACCAGAAGACCCCGACCTCGTCCGCGCTGACGGCGATCAGTTCCAGGTCCATCAGATGGTCGGTGAAGTGCCGGCCGCCCGCGAGCCCGCCGGCGAGGAAGTCCGGTGAGGCCGAGGTCCGCGCCAGCTCGGACGAGGTGCGGAAGACGGCGTCGGGACCGAACCGGCCGAGCACCGTCCGGGCGTCGGCCGGCACAGCGTCCCGGTCGGCGCGCGTCCGGACGGGCTGCATCTCGAAGAACCACTCCTGGGCCAGAGAGGCGAGCAGGTCGACGGCGGCACGGGCCGTGACGGGATACGTCCACGCGTGCACCTGCTCGGCCGTGAGCGGCAGGAACGGATAGGAAGGGCGGACGCTCTCCCGCCCCTCCTTGTCGACCTGCCACTCCAGGACCCGCCGGCCCCGGGGGTCGGTGACCGACCGCTCCATGACGGCCAGGACGTCCTCGGCCCAGTCGTCGTGCCGCCGGGGCCCGGTCATCGCGAAGGTGTACACGTCGTCGAGGAGCCGCTCAAGGGCGGCGTCCCAGGCGGTGCCGGCGGACCACGGAAGCACGGACCGGGAAGCCCGGCGCTCAGACGTTCGTCCAGGCGTCGAGGAAGGCTTCCCGTCCGTCGAAACCGGCCGATTTGTGGTCCGCGTGCACGATGCGCCAAGCGGTGAGTTCGAGGTCACGGAGCCATAGTTCACCGATGACCTGTGCCTTGAGGTCGGGCAGATGGTCGGACTCGGCGAGTGCCTGTCCGATCACCTCCCCGGCCGCCATGCGCTGGGGCGGGGTCATCTCGTCCACGGCCGAGAGGATCTGCCGGGCCAGACCGGCCCCCTCACCGGCCAGCGCACGCAGGACCAGCGTCTTGATGTTGGCAGGGAGCAGGTAGGCGGTGCCCGAGGACCTCCACAGGTCGGACCAGAAGTGTTCGCCCGCCTCGGTCGGGGCGGGGAGTGCGGCCAGCAGGCCGAGGAGGTGCGCGGTGGCGGCGTAGCCGTCGGAGTGGGCCGCTGCGACCACCGCGATATCGGCGACTCGCTCCACGTCGAGACGGCTCGCTTCCTGGTGTGGAGCCAGCCCCAAGCCATGTTCCAGCTGATGTGCGAGGGGGGCGGATGCGTGGGAGCGGAACTCGGGAAGCATCGGCTGTCCTTGGGCGTAGGCGAGCGGAGGGGCCCTGCTCGGGAGCCTTGATCGTGCCCATGGTGAGTCGGCGTTACACGACGTATCCGGGCCCGGTTGGAGGACGGATCAGGTGGGCCGGAACGCACGGGGCGGCGGAATGGGCCAAGTGGTGAGGCCGTCCGGTGGCCTGCGGGCGCCCGTCGGGACAGCCGTCGAAGGGAGGCTCCCTAGCATGATCACATGGTTCCCAGTGATGCCCAGCGGCCTGAGACAGGACGGGAAGCCGTCTCGCGCGACGACACCGAAGCGGGAAGCGATGCCCCCGCACACCATGACGATGCCGGGGAGGGGTTCCACCCGGTCGCGGCCCTGGCGGACCGGGCGGCCGACCTCGTCGCGCCGATCAAACCCAAACTGCGCGGCTGGCTCCATGCCGCAATGGTCCCCGCGTCGTTGATCGCGGGCGTCGTCCTCGTCTGCCTGGCACGCACCCCGCAGGCGGTCCTGGCCTGCGCCGTCTACTGCGTCACGGCCTGGCTGTTGTTCGGGACGAGCGCGATATACCACCTGGGTACGTGGGGGCCACTCGGCGAGGCGATACTGCGCCGCCTCGACCACGCCAACATCTTCCTCATCATCGCCGGCACGTGCACACCGCTGACCGTGCTCCTCGTCCCGCCCGGCCAGCGGTCGTTCCTGCTGTGGGCCGTGTGGACGGGTGCGCTGGCCGGTGTCGCCTTCCGGGTCCTCTGGGTCGGAGCTCCCCGCTGGCTGTACACCCCGTGCTACCTGGCTCTGGGCTGGGCACCGGTGAGCTACCTGCCGGACTTCCTGCGCACGGGCGGTGCGGCCGTACTGATCCTCGTGGTGAGCGGCGGTCTCCTCTACAGCGCGGGCGCGGTGGTCTACGCGCTCCAGCGCCCCGACCCCGCACCTCGCTGGTTCGGCTTCCACGAGGTCTTCCACGCCTTGACCGTGGCAGGCTTCGCCGCGCACTACATCGCCATCTCCCTCGCTGCCTACTGACCTCGTTCACCGGCGGCGCACCGCTTGAGGCGGGCGGACGGCCGGCGAATAGAATCGGCCCTCATGTCCAAGCCTGATGAGTTGCTCGTCGACATCGCTGCCAAGGTCGAGTCCGGACAGAGCAATCAGATGTCCCTGACCGTCGTCACCGGTGGGGCTGTGATCACCGGCCGGCTGGCCCCGGAAGCGGTGTGGCTGCAGCGTGTGTCGGAGGTCCTGACGGATTCGGCCCGCCTGGGCGAGTTCGCCGGCGTCTTCGGTACGTCGGCACCGAAGGACGGCCCGCCGACCCATCTGCACTTCCACGTCGCCCGGATCCTGCAGGGCACGGTGGGGATCCCGGAGACGGGTGGGATGTACCGCGTGTCGATCGAGGATGTCAGCGCCTGGACCGTGGGCGACTTCAGCTATACCGACCACTGATCAGCCACCACCGATCCGCCGCCACGGCGGAGGGCGGGCATACGTCGGGCCCGACCGGAACGCGCCGGTCGGGCCCTCACTGCTGTTCAGGGTGTGGCTTGCGCCTGCCCGCCGGTCAGTCCGGCGCGGGTGCACCCAGGGGTGAGGCGGTTCAGCGGGAGAGACTCAGGACGCCCGTGGTGCGGCCCTGGCCCTCGACCACGGGCAGCGCTCCGGACCGACCGTGGCGTATCGCGTGCTCGGTACCGGCCACCATGGTCACGGGCGAGGCGCCCGTTCCGTGGCCGCCGAGGATGTCGTGCAGGCGGATACGGTCCGTGTACGAGGAGTCGTCGCGGGCGGCGGTGAGCTGGGCGTGGGTGACCAGACCGGTGCCCCGGCCGTCCTCGTCGCAGAGGAGCAGGCGCCCGACGCGGGCACTGGCCATGACGGACAGGGCCACCTCGACGGTCATGCCTCCCCAGACCTGCGGCCCCGCCTCGTCCACGGCCTCGCTCCCGCTCGCCGAAGTGCTGGTCGCCGGGGTGCTGTCCGTGGGGTGGGGATGTGCTTGCACCGGTGTCACACGTGCCTCCTGCAGAGAATGGGCGGGCGTCGACCCGCGTACGAAGGTCTAGACGGCCGAGCCGGAGGCGGACCGCCGTTGGCCGGTACCGCGCATGGCCTGCGGAGGCCGGTTGCGCCGTCGGCGGGAGGCGGCGTCGCGCTGGGGGCGTTCGGCCACGGGTGCGGTGATGACGACCGGAATGCCGGAAGGAGCCTGCGCGCCGGTGATGCGGCTCAGCTCGGCCTCGCCGGAGCGGACTTGGGTGATGCGCGGGCGGATGCCCGCATCCGACATGAGGCGCACCATGCCGTTCCGCTGGTTCGGGGTGACGAGGGTGACGACGCTGCCGGACTCGCCCGCGCGGGCGGTACGGCCACCGCGGTGCAGATAGTCCTTGTGGTCGGTCGGCGGGTCGACGTTGACGACGAGATCGAGGTTGTCGACGTGAATACCGCGGGCGGCGACGTTCGTGGCGACCAGCACGGTGACGTGCCCGGTCTTGAACTGCTCCAGCGTTCGCGTGCGCTGGGGTTGCGACTTGCCGCCGTGCAGCGCGGCGGCCCGTACGCCCTCGCCCAGCAGGTCCCGGGTGAGCCGGTCGACGGCGTGCTTGGTGTCCAGGAACATGATCACGCGGCCGTCACGCGCGGCGATCTCCGTCGTGGTGGCGTGCTTGTCGGCGCCGTGCACATGCAGCACGTGGTGTTCCATCGTCGTGACCGCACCGGCCGAGGGATCCACGGAGTGCACGACGGGGTCGGACAGGTAGCGGCGGACCAGCAGGTCGACGTTGCGGTCCAGGGTGGCGGAGAACAGCATCCGCTGCCCCTCGGGACGCACGCGGTCGAGCAGCGCGGTGACCTGCGGCAGGAAACCCATGTCCGCCATCTGGTCGGCCTCGTCCAGCACGGTGATGCCCACCTGGTCCAGCCGGCAGTCGCCGCGGTCGATGAGGTCCTTGAGCCGGCCCGGGGTCGCGACGACGACCTCGGCCCCGTTTCGCAGGGCGCCCGCCTGCCTGCCGATCGACATGCCGCCCACGACCGTGGTCAGCCGCAGTTTCAGCGACCGCGCATAGGGAGCGAGCGCGTCGGTCACCTGCTGCGCCAGCTCGCGGGTGGGGACGAGGACCAGGGCGAGCGGCTGCCGGGGCTCGGCGCGCCGACCGGCGGTACGGGCCAGCAGCGCCAGCCCGAAGGCGAGCGTCTTGCCGGAGCCGGTGCGGCCGCGGCCCAGAACGTCACGGCCCGCGAGGGTGTTCGGCAGGGTCGCGCCCTGGATCGGGAACGGTACGGTCACGCCCTCGGCCGCGAGCGCGGCGAGCAACTGCCGGGGCATGTCGAGATCGGCGAACGCCTCGACGGCGGGCAGCGCGGGAGTGATCGTCCTGGGGAGCGCGAACTCACCCTGCACCGCGGTGGTCCGGCGGCCGTAGCCGCCCGAGCGGCCCGCCCCGCCGGGGCCGCCACGGGACGACGAGCCGAAGCGGCCACCCCCCTGTCCGGAGCCGGCACCGCCGTTACGGGTGCGGGAGAAGCGGTCGTTCGTGCGTGTGCGGTTCATGCGGAACCTTCCTCGATGCGGCGCATATCAAGGAATTTCCGCAGCGGATGAGCAGCACGGAGAATTGCCAGAATGGGCCTATGGGAACGCGAAAGCGAATGCGGCCGACGGAAAAATGCGTGGCCGGAAGCGCTGGAGATGGCCGGCGCGATGCGGGTCTGAAGCCGGGGCGCCGAATGTGGTGCACCACTCGGGGGTGACGACGCAGGACGACGGCGCGGACCTCCCGGATATTCCCGGGGTGAAAACCCTGCGGGAAATGCGTGCAGCTGGGGCCCGCACCCCGAAGGATGCGGGCCCCAGCTACGTCATACGCGTCAGCGTCAGGCGGGGACGATGTTCTCCGCCGTCGGGCCCTTCTGGCCCTGCGCGATGTCGAAGGCGACCTTCTGGCCTTCGAGCAGCTCGCGGAAGCCCTGGGCGGCGATGTTCGAGTAGTGGGCGAACACGTCGGGGCCGCCACCGTCCTGCTCGATGAAGCCGAAGCCCTTTTCAGCGTTGAACCACTTCACGGTGCCAGTGCTCATGTCATATCTCCTTTGGGGCACATCGGGATCCGCACTGCGCGGACGCCGTGTCGCCGCGATGATTGCCCCACCGGAAATGACCGGAAATACAAAAGTGCTCCCAGTGGCACAGAGGCCGACTGAGGGCACTTGAAGTTTGGGAACCACAACTGCAACTGACATCGACAGTAGCATGCCGCAGCGCCCGGCGGGTCGTTAATTATTTTCGCTCTGCCGTTGCGCCAGTAATACTCACCGCGCGGTTCGTCAAACCCTCATCTCGCGGGAACAGATATTGCTTCACTTCAGACTTCGTCCGTCCGCGTACGGTCCTCCTCGGACGACCGACTGCTGGCCAGCCAGGACCGCGCGGGTTCTGCCGGCTGGGTGGTGTCCACGGTCAGGTGGAGGCGGGTTCCGCCGTGCACGGTGTCGACGGGGTAGCTGCGCTGTTCCGTGGCGGCGAAGCAGCGACGGAGAACCTCCGCGACCTGCCGGGCGGTCTCGGGGGACGAGGCGATGATGCGCACGTCGGCGTGCCCGTGAGCGGGCAGTTCCGGTGAGTTCATAGGGGCCTCGTTCAACGGGAAGACCTGGGTGGGGTGGATGCGGCGTCGTCGCGCTCCGCCGACCGCGTCCGGTCGGGGAGTGCCGCCGCGTCCCTCGCCTTCCCGTCGCGGGCCGAGCCCTCCTCCGCCATGAGCTTGCTGGCGGTGAGCAGGCCCCCCGGAGCGATGGCGGCGGACATGAGCCGGGCGGCTGTGGCGGCATCGGCCTCCGGCGGGACGACCAGAAGGTCCATGCGGACGCGGGTGTAGGAGAGAAGGATCAGCTTGTGCGGGTCCTGCTCGTCGGCGAACCAGCCCACGCGCACGGTGTGCCCGGTCACGGGCACCTTGCGCGGAATCACGGGCCAGTGGGAGGGGTTCACCGTGATCCGGGTGACCCGGCCCCAAGGCGCGTCCAGCGCGTCCGTCAGGGCGGGGAGTTCACGGAAGAGGTCACGGGAGCGGGGCCACCAGGCCCCGTCCAGGAGACCTGCGACCGAGCCGGCCGGAACCAGTGACAGACGGGGCCGCTCATTGATGGTCGTACGTTCGATGGTCGCGGTCATCACGCGGACCTGCCTCCGGGCTCGTCTTCGACGTCCCGGTGTTGTTGCTCACCGAGAACGGCGCCGACGTCGGAGCCGGCGCGCGAAGTGCTCCCGGTGCCCCTACTCTACTCCGGATGACGGTCCGTGGACGGGCGCATGACCAGGCATTTTCCGAGGATCGGGGCCTTGCGCCGAGCGGGCCGGAGCGCCGTGAGCAGTCGAGGCCACGTCGTTCGGCGGAAGCGCCGAACCTCCGCGCCGCGTTCGCGTGGCCTCGGAACCGGGCTTCCCGGCCCGGTCAGCGCGTTGGTCGCGCCGCGTCCTCGCGCGACATCGCCGGCGTTCGTGGTAGTCGACAGGCATGCCAATGCCTTCCGATGCCCCGGGCCACGCCTCCCCGTACATGCGGCTGCGGCGCGTGCTTCGGCGTTCACCGGCAGGGCGCGGATGGAGACGGGGCACCGATCTGGAACTGTTCCAGCGTGGACTGGGCTTCGCGGCGCTCGGCTTTCTCACGCTGGTGCCACTGCTGCTCATCGTCTCCTCCGCTGATCCGCAGCACGGCCGGGGCTTCGCGCAGTGGCTGAGCGAAGGGCTTGGCGTTTCGGCGGCCTCCAGGGGACATGTGGAGCGGCTGTTCGCACCGGCCGGCCAGGCCCTGAGGACCACGACCACGTTCGGCATCGCCGCCCTGGCCGTTTTCGGGCTGAGCTTCTCGGCGGTCGTGCAGTCGGGCTTCGAGAAGGTCTGGGGCCTGCCCCCGGCCCGTTGGTGGGCCAGGTGGCGGCATGTGGTGTGGCTCGCCGTGCTCACCGGCTACCTCTTCGCCTCGGCCACGACGTTGCGTGGCCACGCCCCGACGGGCGCGCTGATCGCGGTGGTCAGCGCCGTCCTCTTCTTCTGGTGGTCACAGCGCATGCTGCTCGGTGGGCGAGTCCGCTGGCGTGCCCTGTTGCCCGGCGCGGTGGCGACGGTGCTCGGGCTGCTGGGCCTGAGGGTCTTCTCCCGGCTCGTGTTCTCGCCCCTGATTGCTTCCAACACCGTCAGCTACGGCCCGTTCGGCACCGTCCTGGTCGTCCAGTCCTGGCTGATCGGTGTGGGCGTCGTCGTCTTCGGCGGAGCGCTCGTCGGCCGCCTGGTGCACGAGGAAATCGTGCGAGTGGCTCTGAAACGGCGCCATTGAACCGATCGCCGAGGTGGCCCGCATCGGCTCATGCCGACCGCCTGCCGGCAGGGTGCCGGACGGCTTTCCGGCGCGTACCCGTAGGCGATCGACGACCGTCACCGCGGGATCGGGGCTGACGAGCCGACGGCGTCGAGCAGCAGCTGCGCGGCGACCGTCGCCCCATCGGTACGGACCGTGTCGGCCACGGCGATCGCGCGGGCGCGGGTCTGGGGGGCCAGGGCCGCCTGGAGCGCGGCCGACAGGGACTCGGTGGTCGGAGCCGGACCGTCGTGTGCGGCGCCGATGCCCAGCTCGGCCACTCGGCCGGCCCAGTAGGGGTGGTCCGCCCCCTGGGGCACCACCACCTGGGCCACACCGGCCTGCGCGGCGGTGGTCGTGGTGCCCGCACCGCCGTGGTGCACGACCGCAGCCACCCGGCGGAACAGTGCCTGCTGGTTGACTTCGCCGACGGCGAAGCAGTCGT
The DNA here is from genome assembly GCF_055571835.1 of Streptomyces sp. NPDC030862. NCBI lineage: Bacteria > Bacillati > Actinomycetota > Actinomycetes > Kitasatosporales > Streptomycetaceae > Streptomyces > Streptomyces sp. NPDC030862. The sequence continues at coordinate 561,633 of NZ_JBVIEN010000003.1, forward strand.
CCTGGTCGTCGGTCGGGTCGAGCCCGGCCCAGCCGCGGGAGATGATCACGCGGCGGCCCTGCGCCCGGAGTGCCTGGACGGCCGCTCGGGCGACGTCCTTCGCAGCGCCCAGGGGCGTGCTGCCGAAGCCCACGTACACCGGCGCCGTCCCGGCCTCCAGGAACGCCACCAGATCGGCCGGAAGCGGGCGTTCGTCCGCCCCCAGCCACGCACCGGTCTGCACCACGCCGAGCGTCGTCGGCGGCCACGGGCTCAGAACCGGGTCCGTGGCCAACCACGGGCTGTCGGTGAAGGCGTAGTCACGAACGTTGTCCACCGCCGCCAAGCCGACCGCCGCGCGACGGGAGTTGAGGGCCTCACCGAACATCTCGTTCGCGTTCCGGGCGTCCACCTCCCACAGCTCCCGGTTGTCGCTCACCCCCGGCGGCAACGGCCGGCCTCGCCGCGCGGGCGGCGGCTGGTGCGGCGACGGCAGGCTGACCGGCGTATGACTCGCGTGCACGTAGCGGATGCCGAGCTTCTCGGCCACCGACCGCGCGGCGGACGTGACCGGCAGCGGCCCGGTCGCCACCAGCGCGTCACATCCCTCCGCCACCATGGCCATCGTGCCGAACTGCGCGTCCATCAAAGCAGCCATACGCTGCGCCAGACCCGCCGCCGACCCCGGAACCACCGTGGTCACCAGCGGGCGCACCGGTGCACCAACCGGCACCAGCGGCACCCCGACACCTGCGAACAGCTCGGCGAACTCCTCGTCCGGCGGCGCGCACACCCGAACCTCCGCGCCCAGCTCCCGCAGCCCCACCGCGAGCCCCACCATCGGCCCGACGCTCCCGCGCGCCCCATACGTCGACAACAACACACGCACTTCGCAACCCCCGTGGCCTCGTGTTTCCGGCTTAGGCCGGCGATTCTGCGGCACCACGGGGGCCTTGCCGCAAGCCCCCCGGCGCGCTATATCTTGATCATGGAACGAGGCGGGTGCTCCCTCTTCCCCCGTGCCGCCACCCGTGTGTGCGCCGCGAAAGCCGAAGCCTCCCACCGCAATGGGCCCGGGCTTCGCCGACAGATGGTGGTGTCGGCCCTGCAGACTTCAGCCACAAGGCAGACCTGGCTGGACAACAAACAAGGCCCTGGTCTCTGACCAGGGCCTTCGTCGTGGAGCGGGTGACGGGAATCGAACCCGCGCTCTGAGCTTGGGAGTCACTGCGTCTTCTGAGCTCAATCAGGCTTCGACCACTCTAACGCGTGCTAGGTGGAAACTTGTTGACTCGACCTGGAACCCGCCCTTTGACCGCGGTGCACCGTGCCTTCGGGCACGGTCACCTTCTGTCTGTAGCCTTAGCCGGAACGATCGGCGTCGGCCATGCCGACCGCTACGAGGCCGTGGAGGGACCGTACCGGACGCGGGCGGTTGCTGGGTTCGGTACCCGCGCTGCTGTAGGCCTTCGCGCACTTACTTGGCGACGTGGGCGACCTGACCCTCTGCGCCGTCGATATCATCGATCAGGCGCCCCCACTCATCGATGATGGTTTGACCGTCAATCACCTTCTGGATCGCAGCTTGGATATCGTTCATCAGAGGGCGGATATGACGACTGCCTTTGGCCGCCTCGCGGGCGCTATTTGCAAACCCTTGCAAGTTTGGCGTTACGACGGATGTGACGTTGACGAGTTCCCGCAGCGTGCGAAGGAACTCTCTAACGTCTTCTTTTTCGCTGCTTTCGATGCCACCCTCCGCCACGGTTCTGATGATGCTGATGATCCCTGGATCGATATCTACAAGCGCTGTGGAGTACCTGGAGCCCAATTGTGAAATCTCGCCAACAGGCTCCTCTAGCCGCTTCGCCAATTCTTGCGCCACCCTGAGACGGCCCGCGAATCCTGCTCCGCGTGCATCTGAGGCAGCCATCTCTGCGGTAGCCCAATCCATCTGCGCAGTAATGGCGTCTGTGATGACAGTAAAACGCTGGACTGTTTCCAGCCACTCAGGTAGTGCAGCCTCTGTGGTGGCCATAATCTCGATGAGTCCCGGTTCGTCACTCTCGTCGGTGATGTCGCCGAGAACAGGGGAAACCGCAGAGGAAGCCTGCTCGAGGATGTCACTCAAGCGGAGCGCCAGACCGTTAATGGCTTGGCGGTATTGCGGAGAACTCTCGTCGTCCAGTCTGAGCTGCCTCCAATCCACCCATTGACGTCGAGCGATTAGCGCAATCACTTCGTCCTCAGTTTCGCCGTCCGTGAGCTGCGGCACGTTCACGTAGTGAATCGGAAGTAGCAATTCGTCCAGACCGAGACTTGCCGCGTGGCCCGCAAAAGTGATTACCTCTCGACGGCATTCCTGACTCTTGAAGAATCGCGGGGTGATGATAGGGATCAGGAATGTCGTACTTGTGAGCGCTGTGTCGATCCGTGCTCGCCAAACATCCCCCCAAGCGATTGACGCATTGTCTACGAAGACCTTGAGTTCTTCGCCGGTCATGATCTCGAACTCATGGGCGATTGCTTGGGCAAGGCGACGGATCCGCCCTCCGTCCAATTCGTCATCCCGGTGGGTGTAACTCCAGAAGCCGACTGGCTCATCGCCGTTCATGGGTGGGATCTTACGGTTGGAGCGCTGGCTACGGACGGGTTTCGCGAGAAGGTTGGCGGAGCGGGTTCCGGTGGCCTGCCCGGTTTGGGGCCGAGCATGTTCAGGGGGCCGTACGCTGGTTGGCAACTCGGGCAGGCTTTGGATCTGCCCGCAATGTGTCCGAGTGGCCCCCTGGTCTTGCTCGGCGCGGGACCCGGACCGGGGAGGTGGCTAAAGCCGTGAGGTCGACCGCCCCAGCCGCAGGGGGTTTTCCCTTCAGCAACCCAGAGCCAGAGGCGTGCGGCCGGCGGCCGGGCTGGAGCGGGGCGGAGACAGGAGCGCAGGCCCGGGCGACGGGCCGCGCGCGCCGCGCTGTGCGCGGCGGGTGCCTTGATGAAGTAGGGAAAGTTCTACGGCGCTTGGAGCAGGTGCTTGCCGTCGCGTCGTGGCTCCGGACGTGCGGGCCATCCCCCATGGTCCGCGCCGGGCAGTCGTCGGAGAAAGCCGCGCTGATCTACCAGCACTCGGATCCTGAGCGTCAGCAGGAGGTCGCGAGCGGGCTCGACCAGCTCGTGCGGGCCGCTCGTCAGAAGGGCGCCGAACGGCCATCTGGTGCGGATCTGGTGCGCGACGCCTAGCGTGGTCCAGACAACAACAAAGCCCCGGGCCGCTGGCCTGGGGCTTCACTTTGGAGCGGGTGACGGGAATCGAACCCGCGCTCTGAGCTTGGGAAGCTCATGTTCTACCATTAAACTACACCCGCGTAACACGGACCGGAGGACCGGTCTCGCATCGTCGCTCACTGTACCTCATCGAAGGCCCCCGGTGTATTACGCCGCGGGGTCTTCGTGCTGCGTGGCGAGGTGGATCGGTGTGCGGGCGCGCCGAGTTGGGGCGTACGGTGGGGGTACGGAGTGCCGCCTGGAGCGGTGTCCTGTTGATCCCCTAATGTGGCTTTCTCGTCCACGCATTGGTTGGGGAAGGGACTTGATGGACTCCATGGAGCGCACCGTCGTCCGCTGTGCCGAGGGGCACGTGTTCAGCACCGCTTCGTTCCCGATGCAGCAGCTCGGTGCCGGGCGGATCGGGCCCGGGCGGCTCATCCGGTGTCCGCGGTGTGCGCGGTTGCGGCATGCCGTGCCGGTGGTGCTCGAGCGGCGCTAGGGGGCGAGTGAGCAGGTGACGGGTGGCGCGCGGGGTCCGTCCGATTGGGGCGGGCCCGCGCGCTCTGCGTATCCTCGGGGAGTGCTTCTCTCAGACAAGGACATCCGGGCCGAGATCGACGCCGGGCGGGTGCGCATCGACCCGTACGACGACTCCATGGTGCAGCCCTCGAGCATCGACGTGCGGCTGGACCGCTACTTCCGGGTGTTCGAGAACCACCGCTACCCGCACATCGACCCCGCGGTCGAGCAGGCGGATCTGACGCGGCTGGTCGAGCCCGAAGGGGACGAGGCGTTCATCCTCCACCCCGGCGAGTTCGTGCTGGCGTCGACGTACGAGGTGATCAGCCTGCCCGACGACATCGCGTCGCGGCTGGAGGGGAAGTCGAGCCTCGGGCGGCTGGGTCTGGTGACGCACTCGACCGCCGGGTTCATCGACCCCGGGTTCTCGGGGCACGTCACCCTCGAGCTGTCCAACCTCGCCACCCTGCCGATCAAGCTGTGGCCGGGCATGAAGATCGGGCAGCTGTGCATGTTCCGGCTGAGCTCGCCGGCGGAGTTCCCGTACGGCAGCGAGCGCTACGGATCGCGCTACCAGGGGCAGCGGGGGCCGACCGCCTCGCGGTCCTTCCAGAACTTCCATCGGACGCAGGTGTGAGCATGAGTGACGTACGGGAGAACCTGACCTACGAGAAGTTCGGGACCGCGATCCGCGAGCTCGCGCAGACCATCGCCGACGACGGGTACGAGCCCGACATCGTGCTCTCCATCGCCCGCGGCGGGGTCTTCGTCGCCGGCGGTCTGGCGTACGCGCTGGACTGCAAGAACATCCACCTGGTCAACGTGGAATTTTATACCGGTGTGGGTACAACGCTTGAAATGCCCGTTATGCTCGCTCCGGTCCCCAATGCCATTGACTTCAGCGACAAGAAGGTGCTCATCGCCGACGACGTCGCCGACACCGGCAAGACCCTGAAGCTGGTGCACGACTTCTGCCTCGGCACGGTCGCCGAGGTCCGCAGCGCCGTCATCTACGAGAAGTCGCATTCCCTCGTGAAGTGCGAGTACGTCTGGAAGCGCACGGACGACTGGATCAACTTCCCCTGGAGCGTGGAGAAGCCGGTCGTACGCCGGTCCGGCCAGGTCCTCGACGCCTGACGCCCGCCATCGAAAAGGCCCCCGCCGGTCGCGGCGGGGGCCTTTCGCGTACGTACGCGCCCTCAGAGCAATCAGAACGTGCCCAGCTTCAGCAGCGACAGCAGCGCCACCAGCTGGATCGCCGACGCGCCCAGCGCCTTCGGCCACGGCAGGTCGTGCGACGTGCGGACCATCGAGGTGAACAGCGCGCCCGCCGCCAGCCAGGACAGCCAGCCGATGACCTGGACCAGGGCGTTCTCGCCGCCCAGGAACATCGCGAACAGCAGCCGGGGCGCGTCCGTCATCGACATGATCAGCATGGAGAGGCCGATCGTCGGCTGCCAGGCCCCGTCGCCGCCCAGCTGGCGCGCCAGGGTGTGCGTCACGGCGCCCAGGATCAGGCCGCCGATGACGAAGATGACGCCGGTCACCAGGACGGACGGGATCGCCGTCGACAGCGTCGCGTTGATCGCCTCCTCGCGCGCCTGGTCGAAGCCGAAGAGCGCCAGCAGGCCGTAGACGAACGTGACGATGAGGGCCGGGGCCCAGACGGCGTGGTCGCGCATCTGCAGGAACGTCGGTCCCGGGCGCATCACGATGCCGCTGAGCAGCTGCTTCCACGGCAGGCGCGGGCCCGCGGGCGCGGCGGCGGGGGCCGCTCCGGCCTGGTAGGTGGCGCCGTCGCCGTAGTCGCCGTACTGCGCGTACTCGGCGTCGTGGATGCTGAAGGCGCGCGTGTGGCCCGGTTGGTTGGCCGCGTACGGGTCGTGCGGCGCCTGGCCCGGCCCTGTGGGGACCTGCTGCTGCGCGTAGGGGTCGCCGAAGTACTCCGGCTCCCCGTACGGCTGCGGCGCCTGCTGCTGCCCGTACGGGGGCGGCGGCGCACTGCCGTACGGCGCCTGCTGCGGCGCCTGCGGGTGTTGTTGCGGGGTGCGGTTGTCCCGGCCGCGTCCGATCCTGAATCCAGCCACGTCACCGAACGTACCCGGTCCCGTCGGCTCCGGCGTCCGGGGTGGGGGCGAAAGGCGCCTTTGCTGCGGAGCTGTGACATCCCCTAAGGGGTCCCCGACAGCCCCCCGAAGGCCCTCAGGGGCCCGGAGACGGACCCGGAGACGCGAACGGCCGGGACCGCCCGAAGGCGGTCCCGGCCGTTCGCCGTGTACGTACAGCCGCTACTTCACCGGCTCCGGCTCGGGGTCGGCGGCCGGCTCCTCCGTGTCCTCCACGGGCTTCTTGACGGAGTCCAGCAGCAGCTGGGCCACGTCCACCACCTGGAGGGACTCCTTGGCCTTGCCGTCGTTCTTCTTGCCGTTCACGGAGTCCGTGAGCATCACGAGGCAGAAGGGGCAGGCGGTGGAGACGATGTCCGGGTTGAGGGACAGCGCCTCGTCGACGCGCTCGGTGTTGATGCGCTTGCCGATCCGCTCCTCCATCCACATCCGCGCGCCGCCGGCGCCGCAGCAGAAGCCCCGCTCCTTGTGGCGGTGCATCTCCTGCTGGCGCAGGCCCGGGACGGCCGACATGATCTCGCGCGGCGGCGTGTAGACCTTGTTGTGGCGGCCCAGGTAGCACGGGTCGTGGTAGGTGATCAGACCGTCGACCGGCGTCACCGGGAGCAGCTTGCCCTCGTCGATGAGGTGCTGGAGCAGCTGCGTGTGGTGGATGACCTCGAACTCGCCGCCCAGCTGCGGGTACTCGTTCGCGATCGTGTTGAAGCAGTGCGGGCAGGTCGCGACGATCTTCTTCGACGCCTTGGGCTTCTTCGTCGAAGGCTCGTCCTCGTCCTCGCCGAACGCCATGTTCAGCATCGCCACGTTCTCCTGGCCGAGCTGCTGGAACAGCGGCTCGTTGCCCAGGCGGCGGGCGGAGTCACCGGTGCACTTCTCGTCGCCGCCCATGATCGCGAACTTCACGCCCGCGATGTGCAGCAGCTCCGCGAAGGCCTTGGTGGTCTTCTTGGCGCGGTCCTCCAGGGCGCCGGCGCAGCCGACCCAGTAGAGGTAGTCGACCTCGGAGAGGTCCTCGACGTCCTTGCCGACGATCGGGACCTCGAAGTCGACCTCCTTGGTCCACTCGACGCGCTGCTTCTTGGCGAGACCCCAGGGGTTGCCCTTCTTCTCCAGGTTCTTGAGCATCGTGCCGGCCTCGCTCGGGAAGGCGGACTCGATCATCACCTGGTAGCGGCGCATGTCGACGATGTGGTCGATGTGCTCGATGTCGACCGGGCACTGCTCCACGCACGCGCCGCAGGTGGTGCAGGACCACAGCACGTCCGGGTCGATGACGCCGTTCTCCTCCAGCGTGCCGATCAGCGGGCGCTCGGCCTCGGCGAGGGCGGACGCCGGGACGTCGGCGAGGGCCTCGGCCGACGCCTTCTCCTCGCCCTCCATCGTCTTGCCGCCGCCGGCCAGCAGGTACGGCGCCTTGGCGTGCGCGTGGTCGCGCAGCGACATGATGAGGAGCTTGGGCGAGAGGGGCTTGCCCGTGTTCCACGCGGGGCACTGCGACTGGCAGCGGCCGCACTCGGTGCAGGTGGAGAAGTCGAGGATGCCCTTCCAGGAGAAGTGCTCGACCTGGGAGACGCCGTAGACGTCGTCCTCGCCCGGGTCCTCGAAGTTGATCTCCTTGCCGCCGGACGTCATCGGCAGGAGCGCGCCGAGGGCGGTGGAGCCGTCGGCGTTCCGCTTGAACCAGATGTTGGGGAAGCCGAGGAAGCGGTGCCAGGCCACACCCATGTTGGTGTTGAGCGAGATCGTGATCATCCAGATGAAGGAGGTCGCGATCTTGATCATGGCCACGAGGTACGTGAGGTTCTGCAGCGTCGAGACGCTCAGCCCCTTGAAGGCCAGGACCAGGGGGTACGAGGCCCAGTACCCGGCCTCGTAGTGCTCGACGTGGTGCAGGGCGCCTTCCAGGCCGCGCAGCGTCATGATCGAGAGGCCGACGACGAGGATGACGGCCTCGACGAAGTACGCCTGCCAGGTGATGGAGCCGGCGAAGCGGGACTTGCGTCCCGGCCTGGTCGCCTTGCTCAGCTGGCGGATGGCGATCAGGACCACGATGCCCACGACCGTGAAGGTGCCGAGGGTCTCGACCCAGAGCTCCCACGGCAGCCAGTCGCCGATCACCGGGAGCAGCCAGTCGGCCTGGAACAGCTGGCCGATGGCGTTGGCGATGGTCAGGAGCAGGCCGAAGAAGCCGACCGCCACCCCCCAGTGCGCGATGCCGACGATGCCCCAGCGGTTCATCCGGGTGTGGCCGAGGAACTCCCGGACCAGCGTGATGGTGCGCAGCACGGGGTCGTTGGTCCGGGTCCCGGCGGGTACGGGCTGGCCGAGCATCACGAAGCGGAAGATCTGCAGGATGGCGCGGCCGAACAAGGCGACGCCGACCACGATGAGGGTCAGCGACACGATGATCGCGGCGAGTTGCATGGGGGCTCCTCGGGCCTGCGAGGGTGGGAGAAACTTAGGTACTACTAAGCGGTAACTTATTCAGTTCGAGCTGAGCGTACCCACTTATTCCGCCGCACTGTAGCCGCGCACGCGGTGATCTGCGTCGCTCGCCCGCCCCCTGGGCGCGAGGGCCCGCAGCAGCAGTGCCAGGTCCAGTCCGAGCCAGTGGTGCTCGACGTAGTGCTGGTCGAGCAGGAGCGGCTCGTCCCAGGGGAGCGCCGAGCGCTGCCGCCGCCGCAGCTGGGCGAGGCCGGTGAGGCCGGGGCGGACGCTCTGCCGCCAGGCGGCGGCCGCGCCGGGGGCGCCGGGCGGGAGGGGTTCGGGGCCGACGAGGGACAGGTCGCCGCGCAGCACGTGGGGCAGCTGGGACAGCAGGCGCAGGCGGCGGTGGGGTGTGGCCAGGTGGCGCAGGGTGAAGGGGCGGCCCGCCAGACCCGTTCTCGTCTCGCGTACGACGAGGCCGCCGGCGGGTCTTCGTGCGGCGACGGCGAGGGCGGCGGCGGCGAGCAGGGGTGCCGCCAGGGCCAGCAGGGCGGAGCCGAGGGCCAGGTCCAGCAGGCGCTTGGGGCCCGGGTCCGGGAGGCGTGGGGGATGCAGGGGTCGTCGCATGGCGGGCACCCGACCGTTCCAGGAAAGCGCGGCTTGCGCGGCTTTTGTCACCTTCCCTGAACAATCGCATGGTCCGGTATGGCCTGGGTAGAGCATGCCGGTATGCGGCGGGTCGGGGCGTCGGTCACGCGCGGTGCTTGCGCATAAGCCCTCGATAAAAGTTGAGCCGCTGCGACTCAGGTCTGTTGACTCGGTACGACCGGTCATGCATCCTTGAGCCTGTTCCACTCAAGTCAGCTGGAGGAATCGAAATGGCACGTGCGGTCGGCATCGACCTGGGCACGACTAACTCCGTCGTCAGCGTTCTGGAAGGCGGCGAGCCCACCGTCATCACCAACGCCGAGGGTGCCAGGACCACGCCGTCCGTCGTCGCCTTTGCCAAGAACGGCGAGGTGCTCGTCGGCGAGGTGGCCAAGCGCCAGGCGGTCACGAACGTCGACCGGACCATCCGGTCCGTCAAGCGTCACATGGGCACCGACTGGAAGATCGAGCTCGACGGGAAGAACTTCAACCCGCAGCAGATCTCCGCGTTCATCCTGCAGAAGCTGAAGCGGGACGCCGAGGCCTACCTGGGCGAGAAGGTCACGGACGCGGTCATCACCGTCCCGGCGTACTTCAACGACTCCGAGCGCCAGGCCACCAAGGAGGCCGGCGAGATCGCGGGCCTCAACGTCCTGCGCATCGTCAACGAGCCGACGGCCGCGGCCCTCGCGTACGGCCTCGACAAGGACGACCAGACGATCCTCGTCTTCGACCTCGGTGGCGGCACCTTCGACGTCTCGCTGCTGGAGATCGGCGACGGCGTCGTCGAGGTGAAGGCCACCAACGGCGACAACCACCTCGGTGGTGACGACTGGGACCAGCGCGTCGTCGACTACCTGGTCAAGCAGTTCCAGTCCGGCCACGGCGTGGACCTGTCCAAGGACAAGATGGCCCTCCAGCGCCTCCGCGAGGCCGCCGAGAAGGCCAAGATCGAGCTGTCCTCGTCCACCGAGACCTCGATCAACCTGCCCTACATCACGGCGTCCGCCGAGGGCCCGCTGCACCTGGACGAGAAGCTCACGCGCGCCCAGTTCCAGCAGCTGACCGCGGACCTGCTGGAGCGCTGCAAGGTCCCGTTCCACAACGTCATCAAGGACGCCGGCATCGCGCTGTCCGAGATCGACCACGTCGTCCTCGTCGGTGGCTCCACCCGCATGCCGGCCGTCGCCGAGCTCGTCAAGGAGCTGACCGGCGGCAAGGAGGCCAACAAGGGTGTGAACCCGGACGAGGTCGTCGCCATCGGCGCCTCGCTCCAGGCCGGTGTCCTCAAGGGTGAGGTCAAGGACGTCCTGCTGCTCGACGTCACCCCGCTGTCCCTCGGCATCGAGACCAAGGGCGGCATCATGACCAAGCTCATCGAGCGCAACACCACGATCCCGACCAAGCGGTCCGAGATCTTCACGACGGCTGAGGACAACCAGCCGTCGGTGCAGATCCAGGTCTACCAGGGCGAGCGCGAGATCGCGGCGTACAACAAGAAGCTCGGCATGTTCGAGCTGACGGGCCTGCCGCCGGCTCCGCGCGGCGTCCCGCAGATCGAGGTCTCCTTCGACATCGACGCCAACGGCATCATGCACGTGACCGCGAAGGACCTGGGCACGGGCAAGGAGCAGAAGATGACCGTCACCGGCGGCTCCTCGCTGCCGAAGGACGAGGTCGACCGGATGCGCCAGGAGGCCGAGCAGTACGCGGAGGAGGACCACCGCCGCCGCGAGGCCGCCGAGACCCGCAACCAGGGCGAGCAGCTCGTCTACCAGACCGAGAAGTTCCTCAAGGACAACGAGGACAAGGTCCCGGGCGAGGTGAAGACCGAGGTCGAGTCCGCGCTCGAAGAGCTCAAGGAGAAGCTGAAGGGCGAGGACACCGCGGAGATCCGCACCGCCACCGAGAAGGTCGCGGCCGTCTCCCAGAAGCTCGGCCAGGCCATGTACGCCGACGCCCAGGCCGCGGGCGGGGCCGCCGGTGCCGGTGAGGCTCCGGGTGCCGCCCAGGGTGCCGACGACGACGTCGTCGACGCCGAGATCGTCGACGACGAGAAGCCGAAGGGGGCCGCATGACGGAGGAGACCCCGGGCTTCGAGGAGAAGCCCGACGTCCCCTCTGGCGCCGCCACTCCCGACGACGCCGCCGAAGCCGCCGAGGCCACGTCCGCCGCGGGCTCCACGAGCCCCGCGGACGACGGCCCGGCGGCCCCGGCCGGGGACGTACACGCACAGGCCGCCGGCCTGACGGCCCAGCTGGACCAGGCCCGCACCGCGCTCGGCGAGCGCACCGCGGACCTCCAGCGGCTGCAGGCCGAGTACCAGAACTACCGCCGCCGCGTCGAGCGCGACCGGGTCGCGGTCAAGGAGATCGCCGTCGCGAGCCTCCTGACCGAGCTCCTGCCCGTGCTGGACGACATCGGCCGCGCTCGTGAGCACGGCGAGCTGGTCGGCGGCTTCAAGTCGGTGGCCGAATCGCTGGAGACGGTCGCCGCCAAGATGGGCCTGCAGCAGTTCGGCAAGGAGGGCGAGCCCTTCGACCCGACGATCCACGAGGCGCTCATGCACTCGTACGCGCCGGACGTCACCGAGACGACCTGCGTCGCGATCCTGCAGCCCGGGTATCGGATCGGCGAGCGGACCATCCGGCCCGCGCGCGTCGCGGTCGCCGAGCCCCAGCCGGGCGCGGCGCCCAAGGAGACGGGCACCGCCGGGTCCGACGCGGCCAAGGACTCCGCCAAGGAGTCGGCCGCGAAGGAGACGGCGCAGGAGAACAAGTCCGCCGACGAGGAGAGCGGTGGCCCCGAGGAGGGCTGACGCCATGATCGTCCGAGAGGAGGGACGTCGATGAGCACGAAGGACTTCGTCGAGAAGGACTACTACAAGGTTCTCGGCGTCCCCAAGGACGCCACCGAGGCGGAGATCAAGAAGGCGTACCGGAAGCTCGCCCGCGAGTTCCACCCGGACGCCAACAAGGGCGACGCCGCCGCCGAGGCCCGCTTCAAGGAGATCTCCGAGGCGAACGACGTCCTCGGCGACCCGAAGAAGCGCAAGGAGTACGACGAGGCACGCGCCCTCTTCGGCAACGGCGGCTTCCGGGCCGGCCCCGGCGGCGCCGGCACCTTCAACTTCGACCTGGGCGACCTCTTCGGCGGCGCCCAGGGCGGGGGCGGCGGTGCCGGCGGCTTCGGCGGCGGGCTCGGGGACGTCTTCGGCGGCCTGTTCGGCGGTGGCGCCCGGCCCGGCGCCGGCGCGCGGACGCAGCCGCGCCGGGGCCAGGACATCGAGACCGAGGTGACGCTCAGCTTCACCGAGGCGGTGGAAGGGGCCACGGTCCCGCTGCGGATGTCCAGCCAGCAGCCCTGCAAGGCGTGCTCCGGCACGGGCGACAAGAACGGCACCCCGCGCGTCTGCCCCACCTGCGTCGGCACCGGCCAGGTGTCGCGCGGCACGGGCGGCGGCTTCTCGCTCACCGACCCCTGCCGGGACTGCAAGGGCCGCGGCCTGATCGCGGAGAACCCCTGCGAGGTCTGCCACGGCAGCGGCCGCGCCAAGTCCTCGCGCACCATGCAGGTCCGCATCCCGGCGGGCGTCGCCGACGGGCAGCGGATCCGGCTGCGCGGCAAGGGCGCGCCCGGCGAGCGGGGCGGCCCGGCCGGCGACCTGTACGTGGCGGTGCACGTGGACGCGCACCCGGTCTTCGGCCGCAAGGGCGACAACCTCACCGTCACGGTGCCGGTCTCGTACGACGAGGCGGCGCTCGGCGGCGAGATCAAGGTCCCGACCCTCGGCGGGCCGCCGGTCACGCTGAAGATCCCGGCCGGTACGCCCAACGGCCGTACGATGCGCGCCCGGGGCAAGGGCGCGGTGCGCAAGGACGGTACGCGCGGGGACCTGCTCGTCACCGTCGAGGTGGCGGTGCCCAAGGACCTCAACGACAAGGCGCGCGAGGCCCTGGAGACGTACCGTCAGGCGATGGCGGGTGAGGATCCGCGAGCTGAGCTGTTCCAGGCCGCGAAGGGGGCTTGAGATGGACGGACGTCGACGCAATCCGTACGAGCTGACCGATGACACCCCGGTCTACGTCATCTCGGTGGCGGCCCAGCTGAGCGGGCTGCACCCGCAGACGCTGCGGCAGTACGACCGGCTCGGGCTGGTCTCGCCGGACCGTACGGCGGGCCGTGGCCGGCGCTACTCCGCCCGCGACATCGAGCTGCTCCGCCAGGTGCAGCAGCTGTCGCAGGACGAGGGCATCAACCTGGCCGGCATCAAGCGGATCATCGAGCTGGAGAACCAGGTCGCCGCGCTCCAGTCCCGGATCGCCGAGCTCAGTGCGGCGGTCGAGGGCGCGGCGGCGGCGATGCGCCAGCGCGAGGCCCAGGTGCACGCCTCCTACCGGCGCGACCTCGTGCCATACCAGGACGTGCAGCAGGCGAGCGCGCTGGTGGTGTGGCGTCCGGCCGCCAAGCGCGGCGAGCAGTAACAGAGGCGAGCGGTAACACCCTTCCCCAAGGGCCCCCTTCGGCGTACGGAGGGGGCCTTTAGGCTGTCCGGATGCGTACCCGAAGATGCCTTCCGGTGGCGGCCCTGGTGGCCCTCGCGGCCCTCCTGGCGGCCTGTGACGACGAGAAGGGTGCGGCACCCCTGCCGGTCCGTACGACGGCGTCTCCGGCGCCCTCGGTGCCCCGGCCGATCCCGCTGCCGGACCAGCTGCCGTCCGCGGCGCCGGAGGCGGCCGCCCCGTGCCCCGAGTCCGGCGTGCGGGTCTCCGCGGGGATCGTGAGCGCCGCCATGGGGGTGCGGGGCATGGGGGTGACGCTGCTCAACTGCGGTACGGAGCCGTTCGAGGTGAGCGGCTACCCCGCGCTCGACGTCCTCGACGCGCAGCGGGAGAAGCTCGACGTCACCGTACGGCTCGGCTCGAACCTGGACACCAGGGCGCGGCCCTCGGCGTTCGTGCTGCGGCCCGGTGAGCGGGCCGAGGCGTCGGTGATGTGGCGCAACACGGTGACCCGTACGGACGTCGTGGCGACGAGCGGCGCGTACCTGCGGGTGACGCCCGCACCCGGCGTCGCGCCGCAGACCGTCGCGCCGGGCGACGGCGGCCCGCTGGACCTCGGCAACACCGACGCGATCGAGACCACCGCGTGGGCGAGGCCCGCCGGCTGACCGGGCACCGGCCGGCCACGGGTCGGGTCGACCGCCCGTCAGTCGCCGTGCTCCAGGATGCCCGACTGGGCGATGAGGTAGCCGAGTTGCGCCCGGCTGCCGCTGCCGAGCGCGGACGCCAGTTTGGCGATGTGCGCCCGGCAGGTGCGTACGTTCATGCCGAGGCGCCGCGAGATCGCCTCGTCCACGTGCCCCTCCACCAGCAGTTTGGCGATGGAGCGCTGGACGCCGCTGATGCCGTGGGGGTGCGGCTCGTAGGTGACGGGCTTCTCCAGGGGGATGGCCTGGAGCCAGAACTGTTCGAAGACGCCGACCAGGTACTCCACGAGGCCGGGGTGGCGCAGCTCCAGGGCGACCTGGCGGTCGCGGCTGGCGGGCACGAAGGCGACCTTGCGGTCCACGATGATGAGCCGGTCGATGATCTCCTCCAGCGTGCGCACCTCCACCTCGGGCCCGATGCGCTCCAGGTAGGCCAGGGTGATGGGCTGGTGGCGCGCCGTGTGCTGGTAGAGGGTCCGCATCTTGATGCCCCGGCCCAGGAGCGGCCGGACCCGGCGCAGCGCCTCGCCGAAGGTCTGGGCGCTGCGGCCGCTGCCGGGCTGTACGGTCAGCAGCTCCACCGAGCAGTCGGCGACGGCGCGGTCCAGGCTGGCGTTGATGCGCTTCAGCCCTTCCAGCACGCTGATGGCGTGGGTGGTCGACGGCATCTGGGCGCTGACGGCCATGAATGGCTCGAAAGCGTCGGCGAGGGCGACGGTGAGCCGTCTGCGCTCCTGTATTTCCTTCTCTATCGGGAGTATCAGGTGGGCCAGCGCCGTGGACGGCGGCACGGGCCGCAGCCACTGCGCGTCGTCGGGGTCCGGTCGCAGCAGGTCCAGGTCGAGGAGACACGGGGCCGGCGCGACCTCGGCACGCGCGATGCGCCCGGCGCGAAGAGCGTCCGCGTAGAGCTGGGAACCCGTCTCGCAGAGCTCGAAGTGACTATGGGGATGTCCGTGTCCATCCCGATCCGGTTGCATATGTACACCCCCAGGCTTTTTCCGATTCAGGAACATGATGCATTGAGCCAGTGGTGAAAGCGTGGGGAGTGAGTCATCGTCATAACTGCGGGGGAGCGGGATGAATTACCGTCAAGTGAGGTTGCTCGGTCATGGCCAAGAAGCTCATACACGCCGTTGCCGGCGTCGCGCTCTTCGCTGCTGCGGGGGTGGGAATCGCGGTGTCCGCCGAGGACCCCGGTTGGGGCGCGGGGACTCCGCACGTCGCCGAGGCCCTGGACCCCGGTTGGGGTGGGACGACTCCGCTCGCCGCTGAAGCCCTGGACCCCGGTTGGGGTGCGAAGGCTCCGCTCGCCGCCGAGGCGCAGGACCCGGGCTGGGGTGCCGCTCCGGCCGCCGCCAATGATCCCGGCTGGGGGTCCGCGGGCGCATGAACGTTCCCGACGACTCGCGCTTCCGACGCGAGATGGCGTCGGCCTACCGCTCCGGGTGGCATTTCATCGACCTCGTCACGGCCGTGCCGCACAGTGGCGATTCGTTGATGGTCACCCTCTTCGGTGAGCCGATCGTCATCACGCGGGGCGACGACGAGGACATTCGCGCCTACCGCTGCCTGCGCCGCCCCCGCGGGGCCCCACAGCCCGTCCGGTGCGCCATCCGCTACGGCATGATTTTCGTCAACCTCGACCAGCGTGACCACCAGCTCGTCGAGCCGGAGACCACCACCGCCACCCCCCGCAGCGCCTGAGCGGTTCCCCCGTCGTTGCAAATCGCTCAGGTGCTTCCCCCACACAGCGGCACCATCGTGACCTGAACACGATGGTGCCGCTGTGCTTTTGTACGGGTACGTCCGGTCAGGTCCGGCCCATGGCGCGCGTGAGCGCGATCTCGATGACGACCCGGTCCGGGTTGGGCGCGGGCGTGCGGCCGTAGCGCTCCGCGTACCGGGCGACCGCGTCCGCGACGGCGTCCGGCTCCGTACGGATCCGGGCCACGCCCTCCAGCGTCGCCCAGCGCCCCTTGTCGACCTGGCACACCGCCACCCGCGCCCCGTCGGCGCCCGCCGCGAGCACGTTGGCGACCTTGCGGCTGTGCTTGTTGGTGATCACCCGGGCGATGCCCTTCTCGCCGCCCTCCGGGTCGTACGTCACACCCACCGCGACGACGTGCGGTGTGCCGTCCGGGCGGGGCGTGGTGAGCGTGGACATGTGGTACTCGCGCCAGAAGCCGAGGTACGAGTCGCCGGGGTTGCGGGGGTCTATGGCCATGGGCCGGAACCTACCGGGGACGGGTTCCACGAGCCAGCTTGAGTGGAATAGACTCAACTTTATGTACGCTGGATGAGTCATATAGCTGGGTCGTACAGGCGTAAGTCATACAGGCCGGGCCCCGAAGGAGGAGAAGTCACCCGTGGACGCCGAGCTGACCAACCGGAGCCGGGACGCGCTCAACGCGGCCACCAGCCGCGCCGTGTCCGACGGCCACCCCGATCTGACCCCCGCGCACGTGCTGCTCGCACTGCTGGAGGGCCAGGACAACGAGAACATCATCGACCTGCTCGCCGCCGTCGACGCCGACCAGGCCTCGTTGCGCGCGGGGACCGAGCGGCTGCTCGCCGCCCAGCCCAGCGTCACCGGCTCCACCGTCGCCCCGCCGCAGCCCAACCGCGAGCTGCTCGCGGTCGTCGCCGACGCCACGCAGCGCGCCAAGGAGCTCGGCGACGACTACGTGTCGACCGAGCACCTGCTGATCGGCGTCGCCGCCAAGGGCGGCCAGGCCGGCGAGCTGCTGGAGCGCCAGGGCGCCGGGGCGCGCAAGCTGCTGGACGCCTTCGAGAAGGCGAGGGGAGGACGCCGCGTGACCACAGCGGACCCGGAGGGCCAGTACAAGGCCCTGGAGAAGTTCGGCACCGACTTCACGGCCGCGGCCCGGGAGGGCAAGCTGGACCCGGTCATCGGCCGGGACCAGGAGATCCGCCGCGTTGTACAGGTGCTGTCCCGCCGCACCAAGAACAACCCCGTGCTCATCGGCGAGCCCGGCGTCGGCAAGACCGCCGTGGTGGAGGGCCTCGCCCAGCGCATCGTCAAGGGCGACGTCCCCGAGAGCCTGAAGAACAAGCGGCTGGTCGCGCTCGACCTCGGCGCGATGGTCGCGGGCGCGAAGTACCGCGGTGAGTTCGAGGAGCGGCTGAAGACCGTCCTGTCCGAGATCAAGGCGAGCGACGGCCAGATCATCACCTTCATCGACGAGCTGCACACGGTCGTCGGCGCGGGCGCCGGCGGCGACTCCGCCATGGACGCGGGCAACATGCTCAAGCCCATGCTCGCCCGCGGCGAGCTGCGCATGGTCGGTGCCACCACCCTCGACGAGTACCGCGAGCGCATCGAGAAGGACCCGGCCCTGGAGCGCCGCTTCCAGCAGGTCCTGGTCGCCGAGCCGAGCGTCGAGGACACCATCGCCATCCTGCGCGGGCTCAAGGGCCGGTACGAGGCCCACCACAAGGTCCAGATCGCCGACGCGTCGCTCGTCGCGGCCGCGACCCTCTCGGACCGCTACATCACCTCGCGCTTCCTGCCGGACAAGGCCATCGACCTCGTCGACGAGGCCGCGTCCCGGCTGCGCATGGAGATCGACTCCTCGCCCGTCGAGATCGACGAGCTCCAGCGTGCCGTCGACCGCCTGCGCATGGAGGAGCTCGCGCTCAAGAACGAGTCCGACCCCGCCTCCGTCCAGCGCCTGGAGAAGCTGCGCCGCGACCTCGCCGACCGCGAGGAGGAGCTGCGTGGCCTGACCGCCCGCTGGGAGAAGGAGAAGCAGGGCCTCAACCGCGTCGGTGAGCTCAAGGAGAAGCTCGACGACCTGCGCGGCCAGGCCGAGCGCGCCCAGCGCGACGGGGACTTCGACACCGCCTCCAAGCTGCTGTACGGCGAGATCCCGGCGGTCGAGCGGGAGCTGGAGGCGGCCACCGAGGCCGAGCAGGAGGCCGCCGGGGACACCATGGTCAAGGACGAGGTCGGCGCCGATGACATCGCCGACGTCGTCGCCTCCTGGACCGGCATCCCGGCCGGGCGCCTGCTGGAGGGCGAGACGCAGAAGCTGCTGCGGATGGAGGACGAGCTCGGCCGCCGCCTGATCGGCCAGACCGAGGCCGTACGGGCCGTGTCGGACGCGGTCCGCCGCACCCGCGCGGGGATCTCCGACCCCGACCGGCCCACCGGATCGTTCCTCTTCCTCGGCCCCACCGGCGTCGGCAAGACCGAGCTGGCCAAGGCGCTCGCCGACTTCCTCTTCGACGACGAGCGGGCCATGGTCCGCATCGACATGAGCGAGTACGGCGAGAAGCACAGCGTCGCCCGGCTCGTCGGCGCGCCCCCCGGCTACGTCGGCTACGAGGAGGGCGGCCAGCTCACCGAGGCGGTGCGCCGCCGCCCGTACAGCGTGGTGCTGCTGGACGAGGTGGAGAAGGCGCACCCGGAGGTCTTCGACATCCTGCTGCAGGTCCTCGACGACGGCCGCCTGACCGACGGCCAGGGCCGGACGGTCGACTTCCGCAACACCATCCTCATCCTCACCTCCAACCTGGGCAGCCACTTCCTGATGGACCCGGTCACCCCGGAGGAGCAGAAGAAGGAGCAGGTGCTGGAGGCCGTCCGCGCCTCCTTCAAGCCGGAGTTCCTCAACCGCCTCGACGACATCGTCGTCTTCTCGGCCCTCGACCGCGAGCAGCTCGCCCACATCGCGCGCATCCAGATCGGCCGCCTGGCGGCCCGCCTCGCCGAGCGGCGCCTCACTCTGGACGTCACCCCCGCGGCCCTGGACTGGCTCGCCATCGAGGGCTTCGACCCGGCGTACGGCGCCCGCCCGCTGCGCCGCCTGGTGCAGACGGCGATCGGCGACCGCCTCGCCAAGGAGATCCTCGCGGGCGAGGTCAGGGACGGCGACACGGTCCGCGTCGACCGCACGGACGACGGGCTGGTGGTCGGAGCGGTGCGGTAGTCCCGGCTCCGGCTCCGGCGCCGTGTCAGGTGCCGTGGGCGAAGAGGCGTACGAGGGCGGTCTCCCCGTCCTCGTACGTCAGCTTCACGCTCACCGACGAGGGGTCCGCGTGGCTGTAGTCGACGTCCCGGCACAGGTCCGTGTCGCAGGGCTCGGACGGCTGCGCCGTCGGCCAGGTCGTCGCGATCCAGGCCTCCGCCCCGGCACGCTCCATCCGGAACTCGGCCCTGACGTAGGTGTCCTGCCCGTGGGCGCCCGAGCAGCGGGCGTCCCGGGCGCCCTCGGGCAGGGCGCCCTTGGCGTAGGCCATCGCCTTGTCGCACGGCACCGGCCGCTCCCGGCCGGACTCGCTGAGGGAGTACGCGCCCCACGCGAGGCAGCCGGCCGGCAGCCCCAGGACCGCCAGCAGGGCCAGGCATATCCACAGCCAGTGCCTTCCGCGCTTCTCTTCTTTTCCGCTCTTCCGCGTCATGAGCACGGAATCATGTCAGCCCGCAGCGGATCGCCGCCGTCCGCGCTTGCCACCTCCGGGCGGGGATGGGAGAGGATGGCCGCAATCGTACGAAGGGAAATTCACGGTGAGCATCGACCCGTCCTCGATTCCGAATTTCGGGGGCCAGCCCCAGCCGCAGCAGGCCGCAGGACCGGCGGGCCCCGTCGTCCCGGACCAGGATCTCGTCAAGCAGCTCCTCGAGCAGATGGAGCTGAAGTACGTCGTCGACGACGAGGGCGACCTCGCGGCGCCGTGGGAGGAATTCCGCACGTACTTCATGTTCCGCGGCGAGGCCGACCAGCAGGTCTTCTCGGTGCGGACCTTCTACGACCGGGCGCACCCGGTCGAGAACAAGGAGAAGATCCTCGAGACGATCGACGACTGGAACCGCCGCACCCTGTGGCCGAAGGTCTACTCGCACCTGCACGAGGACGAGCAGGGCGGCGCCACCGTCCGGCTCATCGGCGAGGCGCAGATGCTGATCGGCACCGGGGTGAGCCTGGAGCACTTCGTGCAGTCGACGGTCAGCTGGGTGCGGGCGTCCATCGAGTTCGACAAGTGGCTCGTGGAGCAGTTCGGCCTGGAGGGCGCCGAGGGCGCCGAGGGCCCGGACGGGGGCGCCGAATAGGCCCTCAGAGGGCCATGGTGGCGAGCGTCAGCACGTACGTCCCGTAGGCGAACGACAGCCCGGCCAGGGCGGCGGTCACCACGACCGCCGCCCCCGGCCGGGCTTTTCGCAGCGCGTACGCCACCGGCACCAGCAGCGGGAACGCCGGCAGCAGGAAGCGCGGCTTCGACTCGAAGAACCCGGAGCCGCCGACCGCGATGACCACCAGCACCGCCGTGTAGACGACGAGCGGCAGCGGCGGCCGGTCCAGCAGGAACAGCGCGAAGAGCACCACCGCGACCGCCGTCAGCGCCAGCGCCATCGTGAAGCCCAGGTCCATGGGGCGGGTGACGACGGTGCGTACGAAGCGCAGCGTTCCGGCCCCGAAATCGAACCGCGAGGTCCAGCCGGCCTGCACCGCGAAGTACCCGCCCAGCGGGTCGCCGCGGCGCGCGCCCACCCACAGCACGTAGCCCGCCCAGCCGGCCGGGGCCAGCGCGGCCCCCGCCCACACCCGCCAGTCGGTCCGGTTCCGCGCGTCCCGCACCAGCGCCCAGGCGGCCGTCACGACCACCGCCGCCGCGACCGCGACCCCGTTCGGGCGCGCCGCACCCGCGAGGGCCGCGAGCGCGCCCGCCCACAGCCACCGCCGGGTCAGCACGGCGTACAGCGACCAGGCCGCGAAGGCGGTCATCACCGGCTCCGTGTACGCCATGGACAACACGATCGAGTGCGGCAGCAGCCCCCACAGCCCGACCAGCGCGGTGGCCACGCCCCGCCCGTACAGCCGCTCGCCGATCCGGAAGATCCCCCAGGCGGCCGCGCCCGCGGCCGTCCAGGAGACCAGCAGCCCGGCGGTGCCGCCCGCGACCGGCAGGACGGCCGTCACGGCCCGGACGAGCCCCGGGTAGAGCGGGAAGAACGCCAGGTCGGACTGGACCGCGCCGTCCGGCCAGTACAGCGTCCTGCCGTAGCCGTGGGCGGCGATCCGCAGGTACCAGTCGGAGTCCCAGGAACCGGCCAGCAGCGCGCGCGGCGAGCGGCCGGTGTGCCAGGCCCACAGCGCCATCACCAGCATCCCGGTCAGCCGGGCGGCGGCGAACATCCCCAGCGCGGGCGCGGCGCGGTGCAGCGCGGCGAGGGGCCGCCACGCCACGCTCGGCGCGCCGGGGCGGAAGGTCTCGGCGGACGTCTCGGCGGACAGGGTGCACCTCCGTGCGCGGGATGGTTCACCCCGACCCTGTGCGGAGCGCGGCGGCGGCGCGAGCGCAGGGGACCCGCCCGGGTGGTCGCCTCCCCGGGCGGGGTGCCCGCGCGCGTGTCGCCGTGACAGCGGCGCGACGGGCCGCTAGGGCCCCCTGGGCCCCTAGGAACCCTGGAGCCCCTTGAGCCCCCGGAGCCGGTCCGCCGCCTCGCGGAGCAGACGCTCCGACTTGCAGAACGCGAACCGCACGTGGGCGCGGCCCGCCTCCGGGTCGTCGTAGAAGACCAGCGTCGGCACCGCCACCACGCCGCACCGCTCCGGCAGGCTCCGGCAGAAGGCCAGGCCGTCCTTCTCGCCGAGCGGGGTGATGTCGGCGGTGATGAAGTACGTGCCCTGCGGCCGGAAGACCCCGAACCCCACCTCCGCGAGCGACCCGGCGAGCAGGTCCCGCTTGGCGCGCAGGTCCTCGCGCAGACCGGTGAAGTAGTCGTCCGGCAGGCGCAGCGCCTCGGCGACGGCGTACTGGAAGGGGCCCGAGCTCACATAGGTGAGGTACTGCTTGGCGGTGCGGACGGCCGTCACGAGCGGGGCGGCCGCGGTCACCCAGCCGACCTTCCAGCCGGTGTACGAGAACGTCTTCCCCGCGGAGGACAGGGTCACGGTCCGCTCACGCATGCCGGGGAAGGTCGCGATCGGCACGTGCTCGGCGGTGTCGTAGACGAGGTGCTCGTACACCTCGTCGGTGACGACGAGCAGGTTCCGCTCGACGGCGAGCGCGGCGATGGCGGCGAGCTCGTCGCGGGTGAGGACGGTGCCGGTGGGGTTGTGCGGGGTGTTGAGCAGGATGAGGCGCGTGCGGTCGGTGACCGCTCTCCGCAGCTCGTCCAGGTCGAGCGTGAACCGGTCCCCGGACGGCCGCAGCGTGACCGGTACGCGCGTGCCGCCCGCCATCGCGATGCAGGCCGCGTACGAGTCGTAGTACGGCTCCAGCGCGATCACCTCGTCGCCCGGCTCGACCAGCGCCAGCAGCGCGGCCGCAATGCCCTCCGTGGCGCCGGCCGTGACCAGGACCTCGGTGTCGGGGTCGTACGCCAGGCCGTAGCGGCGGAGCTGGTGCTCGGCGACGGCGGTACGCAGCTCGGGGACGCCGGGGCCGGGCGGGTACTGGTTGCCGCGCCCGTCGCGCAGCGCGCGCACCGCCGCTTCCCGGACCTCTTCGGGGCCGTCGGTGTCGGGGAAGCCCTGGCCCAGGTTGATGGAGCCGGTGCGGGTGGCCAGCGCGGACATCTCCGCGAAGATCGTCGTGCCGAAGGGGGCGAGGCGGCGGTTCAGCAGGGGGCGCGGCGAACGCGGCGGCAGTGTCATGACGGCCATCCTGAGCCGAACCTCTGGAGTGGCTCAAGTCTGCTTTCAGCGGCGCGTGGCCGGGGGATCCCCCCGCCATGGAAGCATTCCTGTATGCGGCGGCGGTCGTCGCCATCGTGAGCGGTGTGGTGCTGGCGGTCCACAGGTCCGAGGAGAGGGTCCAGCGGATCCGCGACATCGACAGCGGCAGCTGGTGGGCGGGCGACAGCCCGTACGTGCCGAAGCCCACGCCCCCCTCGTCCAAGCCGGAGAAGCGGAAGGCGTCGAAGTCGTCGAAGTCCTCCAAGTCGTCCAAGGCGTCGCGCTCGTCGTCCGGCTCTTCGTGCTCCTCCTCCAGCTCCTCGTGCTCGAGCTCCTCGTCCTGCTCCGGCTCCTCCTGCGGCTCGTCCTGTGGCGGCGGCGGGGGCGGGTGCAGCTGAAACCTCTGGACTTGCTCAATTCCGATTAGCGCGCGTGACGGCGGGGGCATCCCCCAGTCACGTACGACACACGGGGGAAAGGAAACCGATGGGCATGGCTTCGATCGTGTTCGGGGTGGTCGTGATAGCCGCGGTGGTGCTGGTCGCCGTGGCGGGCGGTGGCCGCAACCGGCATCGGCCGCGGCGCTCGCGCCGCGGCGGCAACAGCTGGTGGGCCGGCGGCGGCAGCGGGTCCGGTGGTGGCGGCGGCTGGTCCTGCGGCGGCGGCTCCTCCTGCGGTGGCGGGGGCGGTGGCGGAGGCGACTGACACGGGGCAGTCGGTCCGCGACACCACGGAAGGAGCCCGGCGCCGTCAACTCACGCCGGGCTCCTTCGCGTTGACCGTTTGTAGGGTCTCTCGGTCCGTTTATGTTGAACAGTTGAACCGTCAGGCCCCCCAAGGGATGGAAACCACGGCAAGTTGGGTAAAACCGCTGTGAGTCACTCGCAGTTCATGATTCCCTCGCTGTCGAAACCATCCAGCCCTCGGACCTCGCGCGTGGACCCCGAGGCAGAGACGCCCCAGTCCCTCCGAGGCCTCCGGGACGCCCCCGGTCCACCCGTCAAACCGTGTTTGCGGAGCCGACCCATGCTCACGACGCTCACCACCGCGTATACCGACACGCGCGCCGCCGACCTGGCCTGGGCGCTGGGGCGCGAGGCGCTGCCGGCCCTTGCCGTGCTCGATCTCGAACTCGACGGCGCCACGATTCAGTTGAGACTCCTCGGCGCCTCGCACCAGGTGCTGCTGGAGGAGGAGCGGGGCAGCTGCTCGGAGACCGTGGCCTGCATGCCGGGCAGCAGCACGCCGCTGCCGCTCGGCGTGGCCAAGCGGATCGGCGCGTGGGAGTACGAGTTCGCCGCCCGCGTCGAGACGCTGTCCGAGGGCTCGTTCGCGGGGCGCGCGCAGGAGCTGCTCGCGCTCGTGGCGGACCACCCCCACGGCCTCGCCGGTACGTTCCCGGGCTCGCCGCACGCCTTCACGGCGATGCTGGCGCAGCGGCACGAAGGCCAGGTGCGGTGGCGCACCTGGCACGCGTACCCGCAGGAGGGGCAGCTGGTCGTCACCAGGACGAGTGTCGGCGTCCGTATGCCTTCACAGGCGGAAGTCCACCCGTGTGGGTGACAAGAGGTCACTATGACGGGACGTAGCGTTATGGCGTGATCGAAGCGCCGTCCGCCTCCCGTGCTGCAGGGCCGCCGCCCGCGCGGGCCGCGGCGGCCCTGCCCCTGCGGCAGCGCGCGGGACGGTTCCTGGTGCTGTTCGCCGTCTTCGTCTGCGCCGCCTGCGGGCTGGTGTACGAGCTGGAGCTGGTCGCCCTCGCCTCGTACCTCATCGGGGACTCGGTCACCCAGGCCTCGGTCGTGCTCTCCGTGATGGTCTTCGCGATGGGCGTGGGGTCGCTGCTCGCCAAGCGGCTGCGCTGCCGCGCGGCGGTCGGCTTCGGTCTCGTCGAGGCCGCGCTGGCGCTGGTCGGCGGCTGCTCGGCGCTCGTGCTGTACGCCGCGTTCGCGTGGGCGGGAGGGTCGCGGGAAGCGCTCGTGGCGTTCTCGCTCGCGATCGGCGTGCTGATCGGCGCCGAGATACCGCTGCTGATGACGCTCATCCACCGGATCTCGCACCGCCCCGAGCAGGATCCGGGCGGCACGGTCGCGGACCTCTTCGCCGCGGACTACGTGGGCGCGCTCGTCGGCGGGCTGGCGTTCCCCTTCCTCCTGCTGCCGTGGCTGGGGCAGTTGACGAGCGCGCTGCTCACCGGCGCCGTCAACGTGGTCGCGGGCGGGGCGCTGGTGCTGTGGCTGTTCGGACGCGACCTGACGGGCCGAGAGCGGTGGCTGCTGGCCGTCGCCAACGTGCTGGTCCTGGCGGTGCTGGCGACCGCGGCCGCGCTGGTCGACGACTTCGAGCGGGCGGCCCGGCAGGCGGTGTACGGCGAGCGGGTGCGGGTCGCCGTCCAGACGGGCGTCCAGGAGGTGGTGCTCACGGGCGCGGCGGACGAGCCGCCGGAGCTCTTCCTGGACGGGCGGCTGCGCGTCAGCGGGCACGACGAGCGGCGCTACCACGAGGCGCTGGTCCACCCGGCGATGCGCGGGCGGCACGGGCGCGTGCTGATCCTCGGCGGGGGCGACGGACTGGCGCTCCGCGAAACCCTGCGGTACGCGGACGTCGAGGCGGTGACGGTCGTCGAGCTGGACCCGGGCGTCGTGCGCCTCGCCCGCACGGACCCGGCCCTCGCGCGGCTCAACGACCGCGCGTACGCCGACCCGAGGGTGCGGGTGGTGTACGCCGACGCGTTCCGCTGGCTGCGCGAGGCGGCGGAGCCGGGGGCGTACGACGTGGTGCTGTCGGACCTGCCGGACCCCGGCATCACCGCCTCCACCAAGCTCTACTCCCAGGAGTTCTACGGCCTGGCTGCGCGGGCGCTCCGGGACGGCGGGCGGCTCGCCGTCCACGCGGGGCCGTCGGCGTCCCGGCCGCACACCTACTGGACGGTGGACGCCACCCTGCGCGCGGCCGGCTTCACGACCCGGCCGTACTGCGCCGAGGGCCGGCGCTCCGGCTTCGCCGCCGGGCCCGACCGCTCCGCGGGCGGCGGGGGAGCGCCCGGCGACTGGGGGTTCCTCCTCGCGGCGGTGTCCGGCCCGCCGCCCTCGCCGGGCACACCGCCCGGGCACTGCGCGGTGCTCCGGCAGGCGGGCGCCCCGGCGGGGGACCTGCCGCCCTCCACACTGGTGCACCCGCGGTACGCCGAGTGACGTGAGCGCCGGGCGTCGGTAGGCTCGGCTCCCATGGAGCATGAGGTGTTCGTTCCGGTCACCGTGCAAGCCGTCCGCGAGGTGCTGGCGGACCCCGCCCGCGTCGCCCGCTGCGTCCCAGGGCTCCAACAGGACGCTGACGCGTCGGCCGGCCCGCTGACGGGCCGCCTCAAGGTGCGCGCCGGCGGGCACTCGATCACCTACCGCGGCACCCTGCGCGTCACCGAGCAGGAGGACGGCGCGTACGCCGTCGAGGGCGAGGGCACGGAGGTCCGCGGCTCCGGTTCGGTGAAGCTGGCCATGACGGTGCGTCCGACGGAGGACGAGGGCGGCACGACCCTCGCCATCACCGGCACCCTCCGGGCGGACGGCCGCCTGGCGGAACTCCCCGCCGACGCGACGGCCGCCACGGCGCACCGCCTGCTGGACCGTTTCGCCGAGTCCCTGGCGAACACCGCCACGGCCCCCGACTGGTCGGCCGCACCGGAAGAGGACGACGTCGACGACGACGGGGTCGACCAGGGCGCCGAGACACGGCTGTACGACACCCCCGTGCCCCCCTCCGCGCTGGAGTCCCTGGACGACGCGGACGACGCGGACGACGCGGACGACGTGGACGCCGGGGACGCGTTCGGACCGGACGAGCCGCCCGCCGAGGCCGCGCACGCGCGGCGGACCATGATCGGGCGCAGCGCCGAGGAAGTCGACCACTCCCCGCCGCGCGGGCGTTACGCGCCCACGCCCGGTCCGGAGACCGCGTCGGCCACCGCGACGCTGCGCTGGCTGGCCCCCGCCGCCGCGCTCGCGCTCGCCTCCGCCGTGGTCGCGGGGCGGGCGCTGCGGCGCCGGAGCCGGCGGAAGTAGTGTCGGTGGCGTGACTGACGTGACCAGTAGCAGCGCCGAGAGCGCGCGCGTCCGGCTCGTGGCCGGAGACGCGGAGTTGACCGTCCGCCCGGACATCGGCTGCCGTATCGAGAGCCTCCGCATCGCCGGCACGGAACTGCTCCGGCAGGGCGAGCGGTACGGCTCCTTCCCGATGGTGCCCTGGTGCGGGCGGGTCGCGAACGGCCGCTTCCTCAACGGCGCGACGCGCCATCAGCTGCCCCTCAACTCGCCCCCGCACGCCATGCACGGCACCGGACGCGACACCGCCTGGCACACCGTCCGCGCCGACAAGACGGAGGCGGCGTTCACGTACGACCTCGCCGAGCCGTGGCCGTACCCGGGGCGGGTCACCCAGACCTTCGAGCTGACCGAGGACGCGCTGACCCTGCGGCTCGGCGTCGAGACGTACGGCGACTCCTTCCCAGCGCAGGCCGGCTGGCACCCCTGGTTCCAGCGCACCCTCGACGGCGACGGCGAGGAGGTGCGCCTCGACTTCGCCGCCGCCTGGCAGGAGGAGCGCGGGGACGACCACCTGCCCACCGGCCGGCGGATCGACCCGCGCCCCGGCCCGTGGGACGACTGCTTCGCCATGCCCGACGGCGTCGACGTCACCCTGACCTGGCCCGGACGCCTGGAGCTCAAGGTCACCAGCCGCGCCGAGTGGGTGGTCGTCTACGACGAGCAGGAGGCCGCCGTCTGCGTCGAGCCCCAGTCGGGCCCGCCCAACGGCCTCAACACCCATCCGCGCCTGGTCACGCCCATCGACCCGCTGGAGATCGAGTCCACCTGGACCTGGCGACGGCTGTGAACCCGGCGGTGAGCGACGGGCGTGAGCAGCGGTGACCGGGGGCGCTTAAGCTCGTGGGCATGACTGACGTACGTGCCGAGCTGCTGCAGCAGATCAAGGACAAGGCCGTGGTGCACGGCAAGGTGACCCTCTCCTCGGGTCTGGAGGCCGACTACTACGTCGACCTGCGCCGGATCACCCTGGACGGCGCCGCCGCACCGCTCGTGGGTCAGGTCATGCTCGATCTGACCGCTGACCTCGACTACGACGCGGTGGGCGGTCTCACCCTCGGCGCCGACCCGGTCGCCACCTCGATGCTGCACGCGTCCGCCGCCCGCGGCCGGCAGCTCGACGCCTTCGTCGTCCGCAAGGCGGCCAAGGCGCACGGCATGCAGCGCCGCGTGGAGGGCCCGGACATCAAGGGCCGCCGCGTCCTCGTCGTCGAGGACACCTCCACCACCGGCGGCTCGCCGCTCACCGCCGTCGAGGCGGTCCGCGAGGCCGGCGCCGAGGTCGTCGCCGTGGCGACGATCGTCGACCGGGCCACCGGCGCGGCCGAGAAGATCAGCGAGACGGCGGGTGTGCCGTACCTCTACGCGTACGCCCTCGACGAGCTCGGTCTCGCCTGACGCCTTGCCTGGCGTATCTGACCTGCGGTCTTGCCGAGGGGCGGTCTGTTTCACGTGAAACAGACCGCCCCTCTCGGCACGCGCCGGTGGAGCCCGGGCCTCCGTCTGGGATGATGAGTGCGACGATGACGTCGCCCCCAGGTCAGGGATAGCAACGAACGCAACCGCACATCACAAGGAGCGGACAGATGCCCATCGCAACCCCCGAGGTCTACACCGAGATGCTCGACCGGGCGAAGGCAGGCAAGTTCGCCTACCCGGCCATCAACGTCACCTCGTCGCAGACTCTGCACGCGGCCCTGCGCGGCTTCGCGGAGGCCGAGAGCGACGGCATCATCCAGATCTCGACCGGTGGTGCTGAGTTCCTGGGCGGCCAGTACAGCAAGGACATGGTCACCGGCGCGGTCGCCCTGGCCGAGTTCGCGCACATCGTCGCCGCGAAGTACGACATCACCGTCGCGCTCCACACCGACCACTGCCCGAAGGACAAGCTGGACGGCTACGTCCGTCCGCTGCTCGCCCTGTCCGCCGAGCGTGTCGCCAAGGGTGAGAACCCGCTGTTCCAGTCCCACATGTGGGACGGCTCCGCCGAGACCCTCGCCGACAACCTGGCCATCGGCCAGGAGCTGCTCGCGCAGGCCGCCGCCGCCAAGATCATCCTTGAGGTCGAGATCACCCCGACCGGCGGCGAGGAGGACGGCGTCACCCACGAGATCAACGACGAGCTGTACACCACCGTCGACGACGCCATCCGCACCGCCGAGGCCCTCGGCCTGGGCGAGAAGGGCCGCTACCTGCTGGCCGCCTCCTTCGGCAACGTCCACGGCGTCTACAAGCCGGGCAACGTCGTGCTCCGCCCTGAGCTGCTCAAGGACCTCCAGGCGGGCGTCGGCGAGCGGTTCGGCAAGGCCAACCCGTTCGACTTCGTCTTCCACGGCGGCTCCGGCTCCACGCAGGAGGAGATCTCCACCGCGCTGGAGAACGGCGTCGTGAAGATGAACATCGACACGGACACCCAGTACGCCTTCACCCGTCCGGTCGCGGACCACATGTTCAAGAACTACGACGGTGTGCTGAAGGTCGACGGAGAGGTCGGCTCCAAGAAGACCTACGACCCGCGCACCTGGGGCAAGCTGGCCGAGGCGAGCATGGCCAAGCGCGTCACCGAGGCGTGCGCGGCGCTGCGCTCCACCGGCACCAAGCTGAAGTAACCACCCGCACAACCGTCCAACAGGCCCGGCATCGCCCACGCGGTGCCGGGCCTGTGACACTAGGGGCATGTCCCTTCACGAGAACCTGCTGGGCGGCCCGCCGCCCACCCACCTGCCCGACGACCCCGAGCCGCGCGAGCTGCTGGCGTCCGGTGCCGCGCCCGCCGATGTCGCCGCCAAGTACCCGGTGTCCTCGCTGGCGTGGGCCCAGCTCGCCGACGACGCGTTCGAGGCCGGCCGGGTCGTGGAGTCGTACGCGTACGCCAGGACCGGCTACCACCGCGGCCTGGACGCCCTCCGCCGCAACGGCTGGAAGGGCCATGGCCCGGTGCCGTGGGAGCACGAGCCGAACCGGGGCTTCCTGCGGGCCCTGCACGCCCTGGCGCGCGCCGCGCAGGCGATCGGCGAGCAGGAGGAGTACGAGCGCTGCTCGACGTTCCTGCGCGACTCCTCGCCCCTCGCGGCGGACACCCTCGGCTGAGGCCGCCTTCGGGGACCCTCGGGGCCCCTCGGACACCTTCGGCTGAGGACGCCTTCGGACGCCCTCCGCTGAGACCGGCCCGCTACCGCCCGGTAGGATCGCACAAACCAGCGAATGACCGGGGGGACATCACTCGTGGGTACACGTGCCGCCGCATCCGGAGGAAGCCGTCGCCGCAAGGGCGGTGGCGGCAGACGGCGCGGCGGCACGCGGCGTGCGCCCGCCCGGCGTTCCGCGGCCCCGAGGATCCTGCTCGCCCTCGGTCTGGTGACCCTCTGCCTCGGCGGCGCCGCCGCCGTGGCGCAGTGGCGGGACGGCGGCACGGACGCCCCGGCCGCCGCAGGCCGCCCCGGGAACGCCGAGAGCCCCCTCGCCCCGCCCGCCGACGCCTTGCCGGCGGCGGAGCCGCCGTCGTCGGGCGCGTCGCCCGACCGGTCCGGCGCCGCCTCGCCGCGCGCGAGCCGCAGCGCCTCGCCCCGCGCCCCCGAGCCGGGGAAGGCCAAGCCCCCGGAGCGGACCCCCGCCGCGGTGCCGTCCTCCGGCGCCGGGACCTTCACCACCGCCCGCACCGGCGGCGACAAGGTCGGCACCGGCCCGCTGCGCCGCTACCGCGTCCAGGTCGAGGACGGCATCGACGGCGTCGGCGGCCTGGAGATCTCCGCCGCCCACGCCGCCCAGGAGATCGAGCGCATCCTCGCGCACCCGCGGGGCTGGGCGGCGCACGGCCGCGGGTCCTTCCAGCTGGTGACGGAGGACGCCGACTTCGTCATCCGGATCGCCAGCCCCGACACCGCCGACGCGCTCTGCGGGGCCCAGGGACTCGACACGGGCGGCGAGCTGAACTGCGAGACCGTCGACGGCGTCGTCGTGAACCTCAAGCGCTGGATGCTCGGCTCGCCCACCTTCACCGGTACCCCGGCCGAGTACCGGCACCTGATCATCAACCACGAGATCGGGCACGAGATAGGCATCCGGCAGCACATGGGCTGCCCGGGCCCCGGACAGCCCGCCCCCGTGATGATGCAGCAGATCAAGGGCCTGGACGGCTGCGTCTCCAACGCCTGGCCCTACGACGAGGACGGCCGGTACCTCACGGGGCCGATCGTGTGAACGAGCCGGTCGTGTCATGATGCGACTGGGGTCGCGCACAGACACCGTGCGGGCGCACGCGTGTGCGATCCCGAGGGGACCGGGGCCCTACCTGCCGGGACACTCGCGAGTGAGCCAAAGGGGCGCGCGCTCAAGCGCCGCGGAGGCGAACCGAGCGCCCAAAAGGGGGGCAGACCGCTACCCGGTAGCACGCATTGACGGAGACAGCGATGTCTACTTCCCCCGATGCCTCCGCGGCCGGTTCGGACACCCCGAACCTGGACTTCGCAGGCACCACGCCGTACGAGGACTACGTCCAGGCGGACGTCCTCACCCACCTCCAGCACCCCCTCTCGGACGATCCGGGAGAGATGGTCTTCCTGGTCACCACCCAGGTCATGGAGCTGTGGTTCACCGTCATCGTCCACGAGTGGGAGACCGCGAGCCGCGCCCTGCGCGAGGACCGCCTCCCCGTGGCGATGGACGCGCTGAAGCGCTCCGTGCGCGAGCTGGAGGCGCTGAACGCCTCCTGGACGCCGCTCGGCCAGCTGACCCCCGCGCAGTTCAACTCCTACCGCAGCGCCCTCGGCGAGGGCTCCGGCTTCCAGTCGGCGATGTACCGGCGGCTGGAGTTCCTGCTCGGTGAGAAGTCCGCGTCGATGCTGGTGCCGCACCGCGGCGCCCCGCGCGTCCACGCCGAGCTGGAGAAGGCGCTGTACGAGCCGAGCCTCTACGACGAGGTGCTGCGGCTCCTCGCGCGGCGCGGCCTGCCGGTGCCGGCGGAGGTCCTCGACCGCGACCTGTCGCAGAAGTACGAGCCGTCGCAGGCCGTCGAGGAGATCTGGGCGAGCGTCTACGCCGACCCCGACCAGAACGGCGAACTGGTGCGCCTCGGCGAGGCGCTGACGGACGTCGCCGAGCTGGTGTGGCGCTGGCGCAACGACCACCTCGTCGCCACACGGCGCGCGATGGGCTCCAAGACGGGCACGGGCGGCTCCGCCGGGGTGGCCTGGCTGGAGAAGCGGGCCCGCAAGAACGTGTTCCCCGAGCTGTGGACGGCGCGCAGTCATGTCTGACCTCACCCACAGGGCGTCGCTGCTGGACGCCAAGGACGAACTCGCGGGACACCGCGAGCTGTTCGCCCTCGACGACGCCGCCGACGGCGCCGTCTACCTCGACGGCAACTCGCTCGGCGCGCTGCCCCGCCACGTGCCCGGTCGCGTGGCCGACGTCATCACCCGCCAGTGGGGCCAGCTGCGCATCCGCTCCTGGGACGAGAGCGGCTGGTGGACCGCGCCCGAGCGGATCGGCGAGCGGATCGCGCCCCTCCTCGGCGCGGCGCCCGGCCAGGTCGTGGTGGGCGACTCGACGAGCGTCAACGTCTTCAAGGCGCTGGTCGGGGCCGTACGGCTGGCCGACGAGGCCCGCGACGAGATTGTGGTCGACGCGACGACGTTCCCCACGGACGGCTACATCGCCGAGTCGGCCGCCCGGATGACCGGCAAGCGGCTGGTGCCGGTCGCGCCCGGCGACGTACCGGCCGCCGTCGGCCCGCGGACGGCCGCCGCGCTCGTCAACCACGTCGACTACCGCACCGGACGCCTCCACGACCTGCCCGGCACCACGGCGGCGATCCACGCCGCCGGCGCCCTCGCCGTGTGGGACCTGTGCCACAGTGCGGGCGCGCTGCCCGTCGGCCTGGACGCGCACGGCGTGGACCTCGCCGTCGGCTGCACGTACAAGTACCTCAACGGCGGCCCCGGCGCGCCCGCGTACCTGTACGTCGCCGAGCGCCACCAGGCGCGCTTCGACTCGCCGCTGCCCGGCTGGACCTCGCACGCCGACCCCTTCGCCATGGAGCCGCGGTACGCGGCGGCCGAGGGCGCGGTGCGCGGGCGCGTCGGCACGCCGGACATCCTCTCCATGCTGGCGCTGGAAGCGGCGCTGGACGTGTGGGACGGGGTGTCGGTCGAGGCCGTACGGGCCAAGAGCCTCGCGCTGACGGACTTCTTCCTGGAGTGCGTGCGCGCGTACGTCCCCGAGGGCCGGCTCACGTCCGTGACGCCGGAGGCGCACGCCGAACGCGGCAGCCAGGTCGCGTTCCGCTGCCCGGACGCCCCCGCGGTGATGAAGGAGCTCATCGCCCGGGGCATCGTCGGCGACCTGCGCCGCCCTGACGTGCTGCGATTCGGCTTCACCCCGCTGTACGTCGGGTTCGCCGACACCGAGCGGGCGGCACGCGTCCTCGCGGACGTGCTTTCGGAGCGTACGGGCTGACGTTCGGCCTTGATCTGCGGGGGCGCCAGTCCTGATACGGTCCCCGCAGGTCAGGCCAATTCGGCCCCGTCACCGAAAGGTTGAGCACCATGCCCGACCCTGCCGCGCGCGCCGCCCGCGACGCCGCCGAGGAGGCCTCGGCCCTGTCGCATCCGGCCGTCGACCCGGACTCCACCGCCGCGTACGGTGACCACCCGGACCAGGTCGTGGACTTCTACGCCCCGCGCGAGGGGGACCGCGCGCCGCTCGTCGTCGTGCTGCACGGCGGGGCGTGGCGGGTGCCGTACGACCGCCGGCACATCACCCCGTTCGCCGCCTACCTGGCGCGGCGCGGCTTCGCCGTCGCCAACGTCGAGTACCGGCGGGGCAGGGACATCCCCGCACAGGGCGGCGCCGGCGGCCCGGTCGCCGGGCGGTGGCCGGAGACCTTCGACGACGTGGCCGCCGCGCTCGACGCCCTGCCCGGGCTCGTACGCGCCCACCTGCCGCAGGCCGACCCGCGCCGTACGGTCGTCACCGGGCACTCGGCGGGCGGCCATCTGGCGCTGTGGGGCGCCGCCCGGCACGTCCTGCCCGCCGGTTCGCCCTGGCGGCTCGACGCGCCGCCCGCGCTGCGCGGCGTCGTCGCCCTCGCGCCCATCGCGCACTTCGAGCGCGCCGTGGAGCTGGACGTGTGCGGCGGTGCGGTGCGCCAACTCCTGGGGACCGGGGAGGACTTCGAGGTGCGTGCCGGGGCGGCCGACCCGGCGGTCCTGCTGCCGACCGGCATCGCCACGGCCGTGGTGCAGGGCCGCGACGACACCGTCGTCCCGCAGGCCGTCGCCGAGGCGTACGTGGACGCGGCGGCCAAGGCCGGCGAGATGGTCGGGCTGACGCTGCTGGACGGCGTGGGCCACTTCCCGCTGATCGACCCGGCGGCGGACGCGTGCGCGGTCGTCGCGGAGGAGATCGCGCAGCTGGCCTGGTGAGCGCCGCGTAGGACCCCGTAGTCCTCAGGGCGGACGCGGCAGGATCCGCATCCAAGGGGACGACCGCGTCCCGTCCCGCGCCTACGGTGGACGGCGTGACCGAGACCAAGACCCGCAGCCCCGAGTTCCGGCTCGCCTTGGGCCTGCTCCAGGGCCTGCGCCGCGAGCTGTTCCACGACGTCCTCGCGTACCGGCTGCTGCCACCCATGGCCACCGACGGCCCGGTGACCCGGCGCCTGCCGGGCCGGATACGCCGGTACGCGGAGTGGACGCCGCACGCGCTGCTGGTGGGCGCGGCGCTGGTCGTGCTGCTGATCGGGGCCGACACGGGGCCGCCCCTGGCCGGCGTCGTGCCCGCTGCGGCCGTCCTGCTGACCCTGGTCAGGCCGCTCGCGGCGTTCTGGCTGTCGCTGGTCTCGGCACCGTTCCTCGGGGTGTTCGGCTCCTTCTGGGGCGGCTGGCCCTGGCCGGCCGCCTCCTGGGCCGCACACCTGATCGTGCTGACCGTCGTGGCCGCCCGGACGCGGCCGCGCACCGCCGCGTGGCTGTGGGTGGTCACCGCGCTGTTCGCGCTCTTCGGTGAGGCGTTCCTGGGTGTCGGCAGAAGCACCAACAACCCGCAGATGCTGTTCGCCGCCGCCCTCGCCCTCCTCGCGGTCACCGTGGTGCACGTGCGCCGTGAGGCCCGGCAGGAGATCACCGCCCAGCAGTCCGTCACCGCGCAGGAGCGGTCCATGCGCACCCTGCTGGAGGAGCGCACCACCATCGCCCGCGAGCTGCACGACGTGGTCGCCCACCACATGTCGGTCGTCGCCATTCAGGCGGAGGCGGCCCCCTACCGCGTCGAGAACCCGCCGCCCGAGCTGGAGCAGGCGTTCGCCACGATCCGCGAGAACGCCGTGGCCGCGCTGACGGAGCTGCGCCGCGTCCTCGGTGTCGTCCGCGCCCAGGACTACGAGGCGCCGGACGCCCCGCAGCCGACCCTCGCCGACCTCGGCGGGCTGGTCGCCAACGTCCGCGACGCCGGGCTCGACGTCGAGTCCACGGTGACCGGCGCGGTGCGCGAGCTGCCGCAGGGCGTGGAGCTGTCGGCGTACCGGATCGTCCAGGAGGCGCTGAGCAACGTGCTGCGGCACGCGCCGGGTGCGTCGGCGAAGGTGGAGGTGGCGTACGTCCTCGGCGGCCTGGGCCTCAGAATCGTGAACGGCCCGGCGCACGGCCTGGTGAAGCCCTCACCGGGAGCGGGGGCAGGAGCGGGAGCGGGAATGGGCGCGGGTCACGGGATCACCGGCATGCGGGAGCGGGTGGCGATGCTGGACGGCGAGATGACCGCCGGGGCGACGGACGACGGCGGCTACGAGGTCGCGGTCTTCCTGCCGGTGCCCGCGGCGAGGGCGGAGGCGGCGTGACCATCCGCGTACTGATCGTCGACGACCAGATGATGGTCCGCGAGGGCTTCTCCGTCCTGCTGAACGCCATGCCCGGCATCGAGGTCGCGGGCGAGGCCGTCAACGGCCGCGAGGCCATCGCGCGGGTCGCGGAGCTGCGTCCGGACGTCGTCCTGATGGACATCCGCATGCCCGAGATGAACGGCATCGACGCGACCCGCGAGATCGTCGCGGCGGACGGCGACGCGAAGGTGCTGGTCCTGACCACCTTCGACCTCGACGAGTACGTGTACCAGGCGCTGCGCGCCGGAGCGTCCGGCTTCCTGCTGAAGGACGCCTCGGCGCGGCAGCTGGCGGACGGCGTCCGGGTGGTGGCGGCGGGCGAGGCGCTGCTCGCGCCGACCGTCACGAAGCGGCTGATCACGGAGTTCGCGCGGCACGCCGAGTCGCCGAGGCTCCCGGCGTCGGCGCAGGTCGGCGACCTGACCGAGCGCGAGACGGAGGTGCTGGTGCTGATCGCGCAGGGCCTGTCGAACGCCGAGATCGCCTCCCGTCTCGTCGTCGCCGAGTCGACGATCAAGACGCATGTGAGCCGGATCCTGGTGAAGCTGGGGCTGCGGGACCGGACGCAGGCGGCGGTGTTCGCGTACGAGGCGAGGCTGGTGACGCCGGGCTGAGCCCTGCGTAAGGTCGGCCCATGGACTTCGACCCGTGGTCCCCGCAGTGCGTCGCCGACCCCTACCCCGCCTACGCGGAGCTCCGTGCCCGGGGGCGGGTGCACTTCTTCGAGCCGAGCCGCCAGTACCTGGTGCCACACCACGCCGATGTCGCCGCCCTGCTGCGGGACCGGCGGCTGGGGCGGACCTACCGGCACCGCTTCACGGACGCGGAGTTCGGGCGTACGCCGCCCCCGGCCGCGCACGAGCCGTTCCACGTCCTGAACGACCACGGGATGCTGGACCTGGAGCCGCCGGACCACACGCGGATCCGGCGGCTGGTGTCGAAGGCGTTCACGCCGCGGACGGTCGAGCGGCTGCGGCCGTACGTCCACCGGCTCGCGGGCGAGCTGGTCGACGGCCTGGTGGCGGAGGGCGGGGGAGACCTGCTGACCGCCGTCGCCGAGCCGCTGCCGGTCGCGGTCATCGCGGAGATGCTCGGCGTCCCGGAGCCGGACCGGGGGCTGCTGCGGCCGTGGTCGGCGGCGATCTGCGGGATGTTCGAGCTGAACCCGTCGGAGGAGACGGCGGCCCGGGCGGTCACGGCGTCGGTCGAGTTCTCCGCGTACCTGCGGGGGCTGATCGCCGAGCGGCGTACGTCGCCGGGTGAGGACCTGATCAGCGCGCTGATCGCCGCGTACGACGAGGGCGACCGGCTCAGTGAGCAGGAGATGGTCTCCACCTGCGTGCTGCTGCTGAACGCGGGCCACGAGGCGACCGTGAACACCACCGTGAACGGCTGGTGGGCCCTGTTCCGCCATCCCGGGCAGCTCGCCGCCCTGCGTGCGGGCGAGGTGGAGTTGTCCACAGCTGTGGAGGAACTCCTCCGCTACGACACCCCGCTCCAGCTCTTCGAGCGCTGGGTGCTGGACGACATCGAGATCGACGGCACCACCCTCCCGCGCGGCAGCGAGGTCGCCCTGCTCTTCGGATCCGCCAACCGCGACCCGGCCGTCTTCGACCGCCCCGACACGCTGGACCTGTCCCGCCGGGACAACCCCCACGTCTCCTTCGGCGCGGGCATCCACTACTGCCTCGGCGCCCCGCTGGCCCGCATCGAGATGGCCGCGTCGATGGCGGCGCTGCTGGAGCGCGCGCCGGGGCTGCGGCTCGTGCGGGAGCCGGAGTGGGGGCCGAACTTCGTGATCCGGGGGCTGAAAGGAATCACGGTGGAGGTCTGATCTGCAGGGGTGAAATCATGGACGGATGTCAACTGCCCTGCGCCGTACCGCCGCTGTCCTCGTTCTGCTCGCCGGAGCAGCGCTCGGCTTCTGGGTCGTCTTCGGGCCGCCCCACGACTGGACGGGCGGCATGCGCCTGCTGAAGTTCGCCCTCGGGCTGACCTCCCTGGGCCTGATATCCGGCAGCGCGTGGCTGATGTTCCCCGGCTCGCCGGAGGACGACGAGGACGACGACACGACGCCCCACCCGATGACGGGCCCGCTGGACGCGCTCTAGGGCCTGTCCCGCCGGCCGCCGCCCGCCTGAGCGTTACGCCGCCGGCAGCATCAGCGACCACGCCGACGGGCGCAGCGTCCACGTACGCGTCCACACCGGGCCGGTGACCAGCGCGTCCGCGCGGTAGCGGAACGACGCGCCCGAGACGGTGACCGCGGCCGCCTCCGCCCGGACCGGCTCCGCCGCCCGGGGGCGTACGACCACCTCGGCGACCCCGTCCCGGGACAGCACCGTCACGCCCTCGACCGGGTCGTCCGGGCCGCACAGGAGCCGCCCGTCGGCCTCGATCCGGAGCCGGTACGTCCGCGTCGCCGGGCCCGGGCGTATGCCCGGCGGCTCGGGGCACCCCGAGGGCGCCGGGCGGACCAGCGTCCGCACCAGCGACCGGCACGCGTCCCACACCGACGGCGGCTCGACCACCGAGAGCCCCGAGGGCCCGGCGGACCCCGCAGGCCCCGCGGGCCCCGCCGGGATGCGCAGCCCCCGCACCACCACGCCGTCGCTGTCGTCGACCAGCAGGTCCAGCCGCCGCGCCGCCCCGTCCAGCACCGCCCGCGCCGCCGCCACCGTGCTCAGCGGCACGCCGAGCGCCCCGGCCAGCTCCACCGTGCCGCGCGGCCCCACCGGGATCACCGACAGGGCCTCCCCGGACAGCTCGCGGCCCCGGTGCAAATGAGCCACCGCCCGCAGCAGCGCCCGGTCGTCCCCGACCACCACCGGGCGGCGCGCGCCGCGCCGGGCCAGGGCGCGGGCGAATTCCTCGGGCCCGTCCGGAAGGCAGATTTTCGCTTCTGCGCCCGCGTGCAGCACATCTTTCGCGATCCGTACGGACTCGCCGTCACTTCGGCGGGCGACCGGGTCGATGACCACCAGGAGCTGGTCGTGAGCCGACACCTCGGTCCTTCCTCGGGTAGTCTCTTTGTGCAAGAGCCCCTTGCGCTATTGCGCCAGGGGCTTCGTCTATTCCGGGGCACACCAACAGGCGGCGTTCACGCCTCCTGACCTTGGACATGCCCCGCCCGGAAGGGGTGTACGCCTGTGCCCGCACTTGTGCTGCTCGGTGCTCAGTGGGGTGA
Source organism: Streptomyces sp. NPDC030862 (assembly GCF_055571835.1). Taxonomy (NCBI): domain Bacteria; kingdom Bacillati; phylum Actinomycetota; class Actinomycetes; order Kitasatosporales; family Streptomycetaceae; genus Streptomyces; species Streptomyces sp. NPDC030862. The sequence continues at coordinate 600,603 of NZ_JBVIEN010000003.1, forward strand.
CGAGGGCAAGGGAAAGGCCACCGACCTGCTCGGTGGATCGGTTGACTATGTGGTGCGCTACCAGGGTGGCAACAACGCCGGCCATACGGTCGTCGTCGGCGACCAGAAGTACGCGCTGCATCTTCTGCCGTCCGGAATCCTCTCCCCGGGATGCACCCCGGTCATCGGAAACGGCGTCGTCGTCGACCCGGCGGTCCTGCTCTCCGAGCTGAGTGGGCTGAACGAGCGCGGCGTCGACACCTCCAAGCTCCTGATCAGCGGAAACGCCCATCTGATCACCCCGTACAACGTCACCCTCGACAAGGTGACGGAACGGTTCCTCGGCAAGCGGAAGATCGGCACCACCGGCCGCGGCATCGGCCCGACGTACGCCGACAAGATCAACCGCGTCGGCATCCGCGTCCAGGACCTCTACGACGAGTCGATCCTGACGCAGAAGGTCGAGGCGGCGCTGGAGAACAAGAACCAGCTGCTCGCCAAGGTCTTCAACCGCCGCGCGATCGAGGCCGACAAGATCGTCGAGGAGATGCTCGGCTACGCGGAGCAGATCAAGCCGTTCGTCGCCGACACCACGCTGATCCTGAACAACGCCATCGACGAGGGCAAGGTCGTCCTCTTCGAGGGTGGCCAGGGCACGCTGCTCGACGTCGACCACGGCACGTACCCCTTCGTCACCTCCAGCAACCCGACCGCCGGCGGCGCCTGCACCGGTGCGGGCGTCGGCCCGACGAAGATCAGCCGCGTCATCGGCATCCTCAAGGCCTACACGACCCGCGTCGGCGCCGGCCCGTTCCCGACGGAGCTCTTCGACGAGGACGGCGAGGCGCTGCGCCGCATCGGCGGCGAGCGCGGCGTGACCACCGGCCGTGACCGCCGCTGCGGCTGGTTCGACGCGGTCATCGCCCGGTACGCCACCCGCGTCAACGGCCTGACCGACTTCTTCCTCACCAAGCTCGACGTGCTGACGGGCTGGGAGCAGATCCCGGTCTGCGTGGCGTACGAGATCGACGGCAAGCGCGTCGAGGAGCTGCCGTACTCGCAGACGGACTTCCACCACGCGAAGCCGGTCTACGAGTACCTGCCCGGCTGGTCCGAGGACATCAGCAAGGCGAAGACCTTCTCCGACCTGCCGAAGAACGCGCAGGCGTACGTGAAGGCGCTGGAGGAGATGTCCGGCGCGCCGATCTCCGCCATCGGTGTCGGCCCCGGCCGCACCGAGACGATCGAGATCAACTCCTTCCTGTAGGCCCATAGGCCTGTGGGGCCTCATAGGAAGTGCCGGGCGTGGGGGGGGGGGGGGGGGGGGGGGGGGGGGGGGGGGGGGGGGGGGGGGGGGGGGGGGGGGGGGGGCCCCCCCCGGGACCGCGCTCGGAAGTTCGCTCTCAGGACTTCCTCGCGTACCCGCCGGGCTCCACGTCCGCGTTCAGGTGGTAGCGCATCAGCGTCTCCCTGCCGTCGACGCGCTGCATGCGCAGGTACTGCGAGCCGCCCAGCAGGTACGGCTCGCACCCCGCGTCGGAGTCCGGGTCCAGCACCGGCGGGCCGATCACCACCAGGTTGCCGGCGCCGCCGAGGACGGCGGTGCTCGCGCAGTACAGCCGCCTGCCGGTGAGCTCACCGGTCTGCTCGTCCTGCTCCGCGACGTCCTCCCGGAAGTGGACGAGTTGCGCGCCGATCGGGCCCTGGCTGATGACCATCTCGGATCTCTGGAGGTCGCGGCTCTCCTCCGGGAGCTCCTCCTCCGAGATCTCCCCGTACAAGACCTGCTTCCACGTGCCCACCATCGCGGCCGGGACGGCCTCCGGCCCCGCCTTCACCTTCCGGAAGGTGGCCGTCACCGCGCCCGACGTCCAGCGCAGGACGTCCGGGGAGGTGAGCGTGAGCGTCTGGTGGGCGGCCGGAGTGCACGCCTTGGCGGGCACGCTCGTCGTCACGTCGCTCTCGCCGAAGACCACCTTGTTCTCGTCCGCCGAGACGAGCGTGGAACGCCCCATGCACAGCCGCTCGCCGGTGACGTGGACGTACGTCCCCGCCTTCCGGCCCGGCACGCCGGGGCCGATCTGGATGCGGGCGGTCTCGTACGGGATGTCCTGGTTCCCCTTGACGACGCCTTCCCAGGCGCCGTGGAAGGCGGCGGGGATGGCGTTGGGGGTCTCGTACCCGCCCATGGGAGGCGGTGACGACGGGCGGAACCAGGAGACGGGGCCCGCCCCGGCGAGGGTGAGGGCGGTGAGGGTGACGCCGGTGAGGGCGGTGAGCGCGATGGCCCCGACGAGGAGCGGACGGCGTATCCGGCGAGGTGTGCGCGGCGCGGGGGTCGGCGGTGTCGCGCCGTCCCCGTCCTCGTCCAGCAGCCGGGCGGCGATGCGGCCGAGCTGGGCCAGCAGCCCCGCCGGCAGCCACGGCTCGGCGGTCTCGACGTGCGCCGCCAGCCATGCGGCGGTCGGCCGGTCCGCCGGATCCTTGGCCAGGCAGCCGCGTACGAGCTCGTCGAGCTCGGCGGGCAGCCCGGTGAGGTCGGGCTCGTCGTGCGCGATGCGGAACATCATGGCGTGCACGCCGCTGGCGGCCGTGCCGAAGGGCGCCAGGCCGGTCGCCGCGTACGCCAGGACCGAGCCGAGGCAGAAGATGTCGGAGGCGGCGGTGATCCGTTCGCCGCGCACCTGCTCGGGTGACATGTAGCCCGGCGACCCGACGACCGCGCCGGTGCCGGTGAGGCCGCTGTCGGTGACGGTGTCGACGGCGCGCGCGATGCCGAAGTCGATGATGCGGGGCCCGTCGACCGTGAGCAGGATGTTGGCGGGCTTCAGGTCCCGGTGGACCAGCCCGGCGGCGTGGATGTGCTCCAGGGCCCGGGCCAGTCCGGCGGCCAGCGAGCGTACGGACTCCGGGGGCAGCGGCCCGTACTCGTCGCCGACCACCGTACGCAGGGACGGCCCGGCGACGTACCCGATCGCCACCCAGGGCGCCTCCGCCCCGGTGTCCGCGCCGAGCACGGGTGCGGTGCCGGCCCCGCCGACCCGCTCCAGCGCGGCGACCTCGCGCGCGAAGCGGCGTCGGAACTCGTCCTGCGCGGCGAGCTCGGCGTGCACGACCTTGACGGCGACGGTGCGCCCACCGGCCGACCGGGCGAGGTAGACGCGCCCCATGCCACCGGACCCGAGCCTGCCAAGCAGGCGGAACGGGCCGATCTGGACGGGGTCGTCACCAGTCAGAGGCATCACGTGAACAGAGCATGCCAGAGGCCGTACGGGGGGCCGCCGGGCGCCGTCGTGTCACAGAGCGGCGGGCTGTCTCGTCCCGTGGATGCAGGCACCGATGACCGCTCACCACACGAGGAGCACACGATGAACGCGCGACTGGACTACTTCGCCGGCCCGACCACCGGCAAGGTCCTCAAGCACTTCATATCGGCGGGCAAGGCGCTCAAGGAGTCGCCGCTGCCGCCCGCGACGCAGGAGCTGGTGGCGCTGCGCGTGAGCCAGATCAACGGCTGCGCCCTGTGCGTCGACATGCACACCAAGGACGCCGCCGCAGCCGGTGAGACCCCGGTACGGCTGGCCCTGGTGGCGGCGTGGCGGGAGGCCACGGTCTACACCGAGGCCGAGCGCGCCGCCCTGGAGCTGGCGGAGCAGGGGACCCGGGTCGCGGACGGGGCTGGCGGGGTCGACGACGAGGTGTGGGCGCGGGCCGCCAAGCACTACGACGAGGAGCAGCTCGCCGCGCTGGCGCTGCTGGTGTCCCTCATGAACACGGCGAACCGGCTGAACGTCATCAACCGGCAGCCGGCCGGGGACTACGTGGCCGGGCAGTTCCACTGACCCCGGAAACGGGCCGTTGACCGCGAGGGGGGAGCAGGCGTGAGCAAGGTCGAGGAGTTCGAGGAGCTGCGGCCGCTGTTGTTCTCGATCGCCTACCGCATCCTGGGCAGCGTGAGCGAGGCCGAGGACGCCGTGCAGGAGGCGTGGCTGCGGTACGACGCCTCGGCGACGCGGCCCGCGTCGGCCAAGTCGTTCCTGTCCACCACGGTGACGCGAATCGCGATCGACGTGCTCCGCTCCGCCCGGGTGCGGCGGGAGGAGTACGTCGGGCCGTGGTTCCCCGAGCCGTTGCTCGACGACCCGTACGAGGACCCGGAACGCGCGGCGGAGCTGTCGGACTCGGTGTCGATGGCGTCGCTGCTGCTCCTGGAGCGGCTCAGTCCGCTGGAGCGGTCGGTGTTCCTGCTGCGTGAGGTGTTCGCCTTCGGGTTCGACGAGGTCGCCGCGGCCGTGGGCCGTTCGGAGGCCGCCTGCCGACAGCTGCTCGTACGGGCGCGGCGGCACATGCGGGAAGGGCGGCCCCGGTTCGCGGCGGACCGGCAGGAGCGGCAGGAGCTGGCGGCGCGGTTCTTCGACGCGCTGAAGGACGGCGACATGGGCGGGCTGCGGGATCTGCTGGCCGCCGACGTCCAGTTGGTCGGGGACGGCGGCGGCAAGGCCCCGCAGCTGGCCAGGGCCATCGTGGGCGCCGAGAACGTGGCCCGGCTGCTCGTCTCCGTCTACCCGCAGATGGCCCTGGTCGACGTGACGTTCGAGCCGCAGGAGGTGAACGGCCAGCCGGGGGCGGTCTTCCGCGACCGCGACGGCGGGGTCCTCAACATCTGGACCCTCGACGTGCTCGACGGGCGGATCCAGGCCATCCGCGCGGTCCTCAACCCCGACAAGCTCCGCCACCTCGGTCCGGTGGGCGACGCCTGGGCCGTCGAGCGCGAGGCGAGGGAGGTACGGCGGCGGCAGAACTGACGTGTGCCGGAGGGGCGGCTGCCGCTGGGCGGCCGCCCCACGTGTAGGACATGGTCCGACCTAGGGGGTGGTTACGGTCACCGACCAAGCGCCTCCCCGCGTGCGAGCCGGGTGGAGGTGTGTCACAACGGGTGTAAGCCCCAGCCCCCAGTCGCCCAGGAGTCCTCCGTGCCCTTCGTTCCTTGCATCAGCGTGTCCGACACGGCCGCCAGCCTCGCCTTCTACAAGAAGCTGGGCTTCGACGCCGACTCCAGCACCTCGCGCCCGGGGGACGACATCCACATGCTCCTCCACAAGGGGGAGTTCTGCGGGATGATCTACAGCAACGCCGACCTCAAGCGGTGGCTCCCCGTCCTCCAGGACCAGCCCGTCGGGTTCGCGGGCATGTTCTACTTCGCCGTCGACGACCTCGACGCCTTCTACGCGCACGCCTCCCAGCACGCCGAAGTCGTCAAGGAGATGTCCAGCGACCACACGGGTCAGCGCCTGTTCTACATCCGGGACATCGACGGCTACGTCATCGGCTTCAACGACAAGGCCGCACTCCAGGCCAGCGACCTCGGCCAGTACGCCGAGTGAAGCAGTACGCCGAGTGAACGGGGCCCGGCACCGAGGAACACCACCCCGACCGCCGTCGAAGATCACGGCCGCGACCCCCGCCATCGCCGCGATGTTCATGACCCCGAGCGGTACGAGGATCACCATCAGCCCCCAGCAGCAGCCGACGCAGTACAGCCCGTGGTGCGCCCCCACCCAAGCACATCACCTTCGACTGTCGGGCCCCGACGGAGTTGAGCGCACGGACGCGGAGCCCGTGCGATGCGCGCCCGGGCCCCGTACCGGTGGTGCCGTGGCCTGCCTAGCCTGCCTACCGTTGCCCGCCTACCGTTCCAGCAGCTCCTTGAGGTGCTGCTCGTTCTTCGGCATCTCCTTCTTCGCGCGAGGGCGTATGACGAGGGGTACGAGCACCTTGCCCATCCCGTGCGACTCGAAGTCCAGGTCGAGCGTCACGCGCGACCGCTCCCCGTCGCCCACCGGCTCGACCGTGCCCTTCACATGACCACGGACCGGGCCGTCGACGCCGTCCATACGGAAGCTCCTCGGCGGGTCGAACTCGCTCATCTCCATGGTCATCGGCATCCGCCGACGGCCGACCTGCCGGGTCACCATGACGCGCGACCCCACGCCCACGGGGGCGTCGCCGACCGGGGTGGCCGCTACGGCGCTCTCCTGCCATTCGGGCAGGTGAGTGGGGTCGGTCAGGTAGGCGAAGACGTCCTCGGGACGACGGGCGATCTCGACACTTTCCTTGATCGAGGACATGTCGCCCCCTTTCGGGTGGTTTGTCCTACGGACAACCCTACTCGGCCCACTCCAGGAGGGTGCTCCAGGCGCTGGGCGCGACGGCGAACGCGGCACCTCCGGTGCTCACCGGCTGTCCCGGACATGTCCGGGACACGAGGACCGGGCCCACAGGGCGCCTGGGACGCCTACCGTCCCAGGCCATGGACACAACACGCAGGACGTTACTCCGCGGCCTGGCCGCCGCCCCGCTCGCGGCAGCGGCGGGCGGGCTGCTCGTTCCCGAGACGGCGTTCGCGGCGGCGGGCCGGCAGAAGGTCGAGCGGCTGACCGGGCCGAAGAGCGGGCCGACGTACGCCGAGGTGATCCGGCAGCTGAACGAGCGCGCCGCCGGAGAGCTGGGGAGGAGGCAGGGGCTCTGGCGGGTCCCGCTCGCCACGCTGCTGGACTCGCCGCCGGAGCGGACCGGGAAGCGGATCACCCGCGTCTCCTACCCGACCGCGGCGCTGCGGCCTCCGGCGAGGCGCATCCCCCGGCTCGCGCACGGGTTCCGGTGGCATCCCGACGACTTCAACACCCTGCACTGGCGGCCGCAGGGCATCACCACCAACTACGACGCCGTGGGCGGGCGTCCCGCCCGCAGGGTCCTGATCGTCTCGTGGGACGCCCACAAGGCGGCGCGCCCCGAAGGCACGCGCCTGAGCGTCGTCGAGATCGGCTCCTCCGGCGAGGCCAGGTACCGGCATGTGCTGCTGGCGGAACCGGCGCTCGACGGCGAGAAGGGCCCGAACCCCAGCTTCAACCCCATCCACACGCACGCGGGCGCCGTGGCCTGGTACCGCAACCTGCTGTACGTCGCCGAGAGCGCGGAGGGCCGGCGCGGACTGCGCGTCTTCGACGTGGACAACATCTTCGGGGTCCGCACCGACGCCGCGAGCCAGGGCCGCTTCGGCTTCGAGGACGGCCGGTACAGCGCCGACGGCTACGCCTACGTCATCCCGCAGGTGGCCGTGTACCAGGACGTGGACCAGGAGGACCAGGACGCCTTCACGTACTCCCAGGTCGCCCTGGACCGGTCCGGCTCCACGCACCGGCTGGTGGTGAGCGAGTACCGCGGGGACGGAAGCCAGCCGAGGCCGCGCATCGCCCGGTTCGACCTGGACAAGTCGACCGGGCTGCTGGCCCGGCACACGTCGAGTGTCCCGCTGGTGTACACCGGTCCCAAGTCGGTGCAGGGCGCGGTGTCCGTGAAGGGCACGTACTACGTGACCACGAGCCACTCCGCCAAGGGCAACGGACAGCTGCACCGGTGGCGGGCCCGACCCCGGACGTGGGAGTTCCCGCCGGGCATCGAGGACGTCAGCTACGACGCGCGCGACGACGTGCTCTGGACGCTGTGCGAGTACGCGAAGGGCGACCAGGAGTCCGGCAAGGACCCGAGCGTCTACGACACCCGTTACGTGTACGGCATGCAGTTGTAGGCGGCCCGGCCACCCCGGCCCCCCGGCATGCCGTGGTGGCCCAGAGCCGCGAACGGGCTTCCTTGTTCGCGGAGTTGGAGCAGGCCCAGCGCCGGCTGTCCGAGGCGCACCAGCGCCAGGGCGCCTCGGACGAGCGGGAGCGCATGGCGCGCGAGATCCACGACACGCTGGCGCAGGGCTTCGCGTCGATCGTCGTCCTCGCCGAAGCCGCGCGGGCCGGGCTCGCCGCGGATCCGCGACGCAACGCCCAGCAGCTGCGCTCCATCGAGAGCACGGCCCGCGAGAACCTCGCCGAGGCCCCCGACGGCCGCCGGGCCCTGGAACTCGTCGCGCGGTACGAGCCCGACGTGGCTCTGATCGACCTGCGGATGCCCGTCCTCGACGGCGTCGCCACCACGACCGAGATCGCCGCCCGCCACCCCGGCACGCGGGTCCTGATCCTCACGACGTACGACACCAACGCCCAGATCGGCGCCCGCCTGTGCATCGCGGAGGCCACGGTGAAGACCCACCTGCTGCGCCTCTTCGCCAAACTGGACGTCAACGACAGCACGCGCGCGGTGGTCGTGGCGCTGGAGAGGGGCCTGCTGCGCCGGCCGTCGTAGGGCTACGGCTTGCCGGGGGACCGCTCGGCACAACGGCCGAGCCATTCCGGGGTGCCGCCCCCGCCCGGGCGAAGCGCGGCCGCCTCGGTTGGCGGCCGGCCGGGGTGGGCCGCCCTTACGCCCGGGCGCAGGTGTGGATGGTCATGCTGCTGGGCTCGATGTGCCGGATGCGCAGGACGCCGTCCTTCTTGTTGTAGTTCACATCCAGCTGCTGCCCGCTGTCGCCCGGATAGCCCGGCGGTTGCCACGGCAGGAACAGCGACACCGAGTCCCCGACCGTCGCCGGCACGTTCTCGGCGGCAGCCTCGTCGGTCTCCCCGTCGGCCCCCTCGCTCCCGAAGTGCTCGGGCACCCGCAGCACCAGCCTCCCGCCCCGCAGCGCCCAGGTCCCCTTGTCCGACTTCCCCTGTCCGTAGTCCAGCGTCCAGGTGCCGTCACCGATGGTGGCGGCGTACGAGAACGTCTCGCCGGACGCCGTCTCCGAGGTGATCTTCCAGTTCCCGCGTACGAAGGCGGCGAGGCTGTTCCCGACGACCCCGACGACCCCGGCGGCCCCGGTCGGCTTCGCCGCGGTCGGCGACGGACTGCCCTTCCCGGCCGTGCCGCTCCCTGTCTTGTCCGCTTTCTCCTCACCGCCCTTGCAGGCGGCGAGCAGCGAGGCGCCGACCCCGACGGCGAGGTAGCGCAGGGCGGTACGACGCCCGACCATTCGGGAGACGGCACGCAGCATGTCCAGACTCATCATTTCCCCGTTCATGCCAAACAGTTGATCGGTTGCGAGCCTAGTGGTGACCGACGGTTGTCAGTGCCCGGCTCCAGGGTGACGCGCATCGACACCCGCCGGGCCTCGGCCACGGTGCACCCCCGGCGACCAATTGCTCCTCTACACCGACGGCGTGACGGAGACCCGCGACCACAGGGGCGAGTTCTTCCCCCTCCCGGAGTGGATGGGCGAGCAGGACCTGATGTCGCCCCGCGAGCTGCTCGACCGGCTGCACCGCGACCTGCTCCACTACAGCGGCGGAAGGCTCGACGACGACATCGCGGCCCTCGCGCTGCGGTGCGCCAGAGCTGTGCGAGGCCGGTACCGCATGGATTGGCTGTCCCTCCCTCGCCCCGGGCGACAGCCCGAACGCCGGCCCCCGGCTCCCGGCGTGCCACCTCCTGGGCGTGCGCGGTGTCCTCCGCCCCAGCTCAGGGGCGCCGGCGGCGGGATGTCAGCCCCTTACACGCTCCGACAGTGGGACGACAGAGCCCCTCTCTAGTGTCTTTCCTGTCGGCCGCGGACGGGTGGTCCGGCGGTGCACGAACAAAGGATTCCAAGAGTGTCGGCGGGGAACCGCCGTGCTCTTGACAGGGGGGTTACCTGCCGATGACGGTGTTCACAAGTACCTTTGCGCCCGGTGTACGGGAGCTCGGGTTCGTTCAGTCTGTCGACCGGCGCCTGCTTCATCGGCGGGCGCTGTCGGAAGTGTTCCTCACCGACACCTCGGCCGTGGACGGGCAGCGCTTTCTCGCGGCTGCCCAACTTCCCTCCTCTCACGCGTACTTCACCGATCACCTCGGCCACACGGTCGTTGACCCGGTGCTGCTCCTGGAGTGCGCCCGGCAGGCCGAGACCTACGGTGCGCACACCCACCTCGGCGTCGACGGCGACACGAAGTTCGTCCTGCAGTCGTGGTCCATGAAGCTGCCCGGCCTGTTCGCCGCCCACTCCGGCGACCCGGCGGAGCTGACGATGCAGGTCACCAACGACCGGCCCGCCGACGCGACCGCGCCCGCCCGGTCCGTCACGTACGAGATTCGCTTCCTGCTCTCCGGAGAGGAGATCGGCGAGGTGCGCATGGCGGTCGGCTACCTGTCCTCGGGGACGTACTCCTTCGTCCGGTCGAAGCGGCGCGGCAGCCCGCCCGTCTCGTCCGACGACATCGCGACCATCCCGGCAACGGTCGCCCCTCATGACCTCGGGCGCACCGACCCGGTCAACGCCCTGCTCATCGACCCCGTGCGCGACGGTGACGGAATTTCCGCGGGCGTACGGATCCCCAACGACAACCCGAGCATGTTCGACCATGCGCAGGACCATCTGCCGGGCATGGTGCTCACCGAGGCCGCGCGGCAGGCCGCACTGCTCGCCGGCGCCCGGCTCCTCGGCCGGCCCGCCGACGCGACCACGCTGGTCGGGTTCGACCTCGGCTTCGCCAAGTTCGCCGAACTCGACGCGCCGACCACGGTCAGCGCGGTCCCCGAGCACGGCCGTGACGGATCCCAGAGCTTCCGGATCGGTTTTATGCAGAGCGGCGAGGAGATCGCCTCCGGCACCGTGGAGACCACGGCCGTTCCCGCGTCGCACCGGAGTGCGCGGTGAGTGGACGTGCGGCGGTTCTCGTGGGGCTCGGCGGCTGGCTGCCGCCGACGCGGATCACCAACGACGACCTCGCCCGGCAGCTCGACACCACCGATGAGTGGATCACGACCCGTACCGGGATCCGGCAGCGGTTCGTGGTGCCACCGGGTCTGTCCACCTCGGACATCGCAGTCGAGGCGGGGGCCAGGGCGCTCGCCTCCGCGGGTACGGACTCGGTGGACCTGCTTGTTCTCGCCACGAGCACTCCGGACCACCCGTGCCCGGCCACGGCGCCCGAAGTGGCCAGCCGGCTCGGCCTCGGGGAGATACCCGCGTTCGATGTCGCCGCAGTGTGCACGGGGTTCGTGTACGCGCTGGCGACCGCGTCGAGCATGATTCGGGCGGGGATCGCCGACAGTGCCCTGGTGATCGGCGCGGACACCTTCTCCACCATTCTCGACCCCGAGGACCGTACGACCAGGGCGATCTTCGGGGACGGCGCGGGGGCAATGGTGCTGCGCGCCGGACACATGGGGGAGAGCGGTGCGCTGCTCGGCTTCGACCTGGGCAGTGACGGCTCCCAGGCCGATCTGATCACCGTGCCGGGCGGTGGGTCGGAGCACCGCTCGAAGGGACTTGCCGCGCCGGGCGACGAGTTCTTCACCATGCAGGGCCGTTCGGTGTTCCGTAACGCTGTGACGCGGATGAGCGAGTCGTCCCGGCGGCTGGCGAAACAGCTCGGCTGGCCCCTCGAGTCCATCGACCGGCTCGTCGCCCACCAGGCCAACGTCCGCATCCTGACCGCCGTGGGCAGCGAACTCGGGCTCCCCGAGGGGAAGCTGGTCATCAACCTCGACCGGGTCGGCAACACCGTTGCCGCCTCCATACCGCTGGCGCTGGTCGACGCCGTGCACACGGGCTCGGTCGCACCGGGCCACCGGGTGGTGCTCTGCGGCTTCGGTGGAGGCCTCACCTGGGGGGCCGCGGCCCTGGAGCTGCCCGAGGTGTTCGTCGAACCACTGCCGGGCCTTGCCGCGCCGGCTGAACCCGCCTGCGTGAAGTAACCCCGCGTGCGCGGAGCGACCCGCCCGCGCGATGCGACCCACACAAGCCAAGCAAGGAAGAAGGCGTCATCATGAGCGCTGTACAGGAAAAGCTGACCGGTCTGCTCGTCTCCCAGCTCGGCGTGCCCGCCGCGAAGATCGAGCCGGGGATCGCCTACAAGGACCTCGCCCTCGACTCGCTCGCGCTGATCGAGCTGACCATGCTCATCAACAGGGAGCTGGGGATCGACCTCAGCGACGACGTTCTCCAGGGCGAGACGACCATAGGGGACACCGTCGAGCTGATCGAGGCCGAGGGCGTACGCGCGTGACCCTCCCGCCGAAGGGGGCCGTGGCGATCACGGGCATGGGACTCGTGACCGCCGCCGGCCTCGACGCGAAGACGAGCTGGCAGCGCGTGTGCTCCGGCCGGCCGACCGCTGCCTCCGACCCCGGACTCGCCGGGCTCCCTGTCGACTTCTCCTGCCGCGTACCCGGCTTCGATGCCGGAGCGCTGCTCGGGCCGGGCAACGCCTGGCGGCTCGACCGCTTCACGCAGCTGGCGATCGTCGCCGCCCGCCAGGCGGTGTCCGACGCGGGCCTCGACCCGGAGAGCTGGGACGGCACACGGGTGGGCGTCATCATCGGCAACTCGCTGGGTGGCACGGCGACGTGGGAGCAGCAGCACCGCAGGTTCCTGGAGGACGCGCCGAAGAGTGTCTCACCGCTGATGATCCCCATGGGGATGTCCAACATGGTCGCCGGCCAGCTGGCCATCGATGTCAAGGCGTTCGGGCCGAGCATGGTCACGGCCACGGCCTGCGCGTCCGGGTCCAACGCCATCGGCCTGGCCCGGGACCTGCTGCGGTCCGGCACCTGCGACGTGGTGCTCGCCGGTGGCGCCGAGGCCGCCCTGACCCCCGCGACCATCACCGGCCTGACCCGGATGGGCGGCCTCTCGGGGCGGCGCGAGGACCCGGGCGCCGCGTCACGGCCGTTCGACGCGGCACGCGACGGCTTCGTCGCGGGAGAGGGCGCCGGGATCCTCGTACTGGAGCGGCCCGCGGACGCGCGGGCGCGCGGTGCCTCGGTCTATGCCAACGTCATCGGCTTCGGCTCGTCGACGGACGCGTACCACGCCACCGCGCCCGACCCGAGCGGGGCCGGGATGGAGCGAGCCCTGCGCGCCGCCCTCGCCGACGCGGGTGTCGGAACGGACGATGTGGACCACGTCAACGCGCACGGCACCTCCACCCCGCTCAACGACGTCACCGAGGGCCGCGTGCTGCGCCGGGTCCTGGGGGAGCGCCCGCTGGTCACCTCGACCAAGGGCGTCACGGGGCACGCACTCGCCGCCGCGGGCGCCATCGAAGCCGCCTTCACCGCGCTGGCGCTGCGCGACGGAGTCGTCCCGCCGACGGCCAATCTCACTCAGCTCGACCCCGAGATCGACCTCAACATCACGACGGGTGCGGCGGCGGAGACCGATCTGGAGGTCGCCGTGAGCACGTCACTCGGTTTCGGCGGCCACAACGCCGCACTCGTCTTCGCGGCCGTTTGAGATCCGTGGCTGTTCGCGAACAGCCGGCGGCTGGCGCGCGGTTCACGGCTGATTGAAAACACAAGGAGAAAAAGTGCGCCTGAGGAAGCTGGGCAACACGGGAATCAAGATCGGCAGCGTCGGCCTCGGGTGCATGGGCATGAGCTGGCTCTACCAGGAGTCCGCCCGGGACGACGCACGCTCCATCCGGGTCATCAACGAGGCACTGGACCTCGGCGGGAACCTGCTGGACACGGCGGATCTCTACGGGGCGGGCCACAACGAGACGCTGCTGGGCCGGGCCGTCGCGGGCCGCCGGGAAGAGGCGGTCGTCGCGACGAAGTTCGGCATTGTGCTGGACGACCTCCACCAGCGGGCGGCCCATCGCGACAACTCACGGGCTTATCTGCGTACGGCGGTCGAGGCGAGTCTGCGACGGCTGGACCTCGACGTCATCGACCTCTACTACGTCCACCGCATCGACCCCGCCGTCCCGCTGGCGGAGACCTGGGGCGCGATGGCGGAGCTCGTCGACGAGGGCAAGGTGCGCTGGCTCGGCCTGTCGGAGCCCACGATCGCACAGGCCCGCGAGGCGCACGGGATCCACCCGGTGACCGCCGTCCAGTCCGAACTGTCGCTGTGGACGCGTGACGCTGTGGAGGGTGAGTCGGGAGGGATGGTCGGCTGGTGCGAAGGCGTGGGGGCGAGTTTCGTCCCGTTCGCGCCGCTCGGCCGGGGCTTCCTCACCGGGACCCTGCACGCGGGGCAGTTCGAGGACACCGACTTCCGCACCGCCAACCCGCGCTTCCATCGTGCCGCGATGGAGGCGAACCAGCGCATCGTCGACGTGATCCGGGAGGTCGCCGACCGCCGTATGGTCACGCCGGCCCAGGTCGCCATCGCCTGGACGCTCGCGCAGGGCGAGCAGGTGGTGCCCATTCCCGGCACGAAGAACTCCCGCTATCTGCGCGAGAACCTGGCCGCGGCGGAGGTCCACCTCACCGAGGAGGACCTGGCCGACCTGGCCACGCTGCCGGCCGCTGTCGGAAGCAGGTACTGAGCACATGACAGGTACAGAGCGCAGGGGCGTCAGCGCCGAGGCCTTCGGTGGACCGCCGGTCCGGATCGCGTTCTTCGACGTCGACGAGACGCTCATCGACGTCAAGAGCATGTTCTCCTTCCTGGAGTTCCACCTCGGCGATCCGGACCGATACCGGGCCGCCGAGGGTGAGTTGACGCGTGCGGCGCGAGCAGGCGTGCCCCGTGAGGTGACCAACCGCGCCTACTACCGCAACTACGCGGGCGTGGAACAGCACGAAGTCGCCGACAGCGGGCGCCGCTGGTTCGACCGCGAGCGGCAGCGGGACGGCTTCCTCCACCAGGGCGTCGTACGCGAACTGCGCCGGCTCCAGGCCGAGGGATATCAGGTCGCGCTCGTCTCGGGGTCGTTCCGGGCCTGCCTGGACCCGATCGCGGAGCACCTCGGCGCGGACCACGTGCTGTGCAGCGAGCCCGAGGTGGTCGCGGGCCGGTACACGGGCGAGGTGCGCACCGCGATGATCGGCGCGGCGAAGGCCACGGCCGCCCGCGCCCTGATGGACCGGACGGGCGCACGTCCCGAGCAGTGCGTCGCGTACGGCGATCACGCCTCGGACCTACCGCTGCTGACCTGCGTGGGTGGCGCGGGGGTCGTCGGGGACGACCCGGTGCTCGCCGAACACGCCGACCGGTTCGGCTGGATCCGATTGCCCCGGACCGCCGGGGCCGCAGCGGCAGCACAGGGGACCGCCGCTGCGGCCCCGGGTGGACACCCGGCCGCCCCGTCCTCGGAAACCTCACCCGCCCCCTTCACGTCCGGCACGGAGGAACTCACCCATGCGACTCGGTAACGGGCTCGGGATCCGGGCCGTCAGGACGTGTCTGCCGGTGACCGTCGAGACCGCCCGGGACGCCCTCGCGCGCGGCAGGATCGGCGAGGAGGAACTGACGAACACCGGCGTCATCGAGGTACCCGTCTCGGGATCGGTCTCGGCGCCCGACATGGCGGTGGAGGCGGCGCGCGGCGCGCTCGCCGCGGCGGGCTGGGACGGCGCCGGCCTCGGCTTCACCGCGCACGCCTGGATCCACCACCAGGGCCACGACTTCTGGTCGCCCGCGCACTACGTGGCGCACCGGGTCGGCGCGGTGCGCGGCGTCCCGCTGGGCATCCAGGTGATGTGCAATGGCGGCGGCACCGCACTGGAGGCGGCCGCGTCCCGACTGCTGGCCGATCCCTCCACCGCCACCGCGCTCATCACCACCGGCGACCGTTTCCCCGACGAAGGCTTCGACCGCTGGGCGGGCGACTACGGCGTCTTCTACGGTGACGGGGCCACGGCGGTCCTGCTGCACGAGCGCGATGACGCGGTCGACGAGTTCACGCTGCTGGGCCTGTCCAGCGCCGCCGTCTCGGCGGCCGAGGGGCTGCACCGCGGGCGGGACGGGTTCACCCCGGCGAGCCGGTGGATCAGCGACCGGATCGACGTCAAGCGCACCAAGAAGGCGTTCATCACCGATGTCGGCCTCGACGGTTTCTACACCGGGGTGCACGCGGCGCTGCGCGACGTCGTCACGACCGCGCTGGAGGAAGCCGGCATCGACGCCGACGACCCCCGCATCCGGGTCCTCACCCTGCCCAGAGTGGGCGTCAAGGTCCGCCGCGAGACATACCACCCGGCGGTCGAGGGGCTGACCAAGGCGCGTATTGCCGAACTGGGTAACCGCACGGGCCACTTGGGGGCCGGCGACATGGCGGCGAACCTGACGGACATCCGCGAGCAGGAGCTGCTCGCGCCGGGCGACATCGCCCTCTCCATCTCCGCGGGCGGAGGCTTCGGCTTCACCTGCGCGGTCGTCGCCCGGCCCACCCACTGACGACACTCGTACGCCCCTCTCCATCCATCAGCTCGAACCCCCTGAAAGGGGACGTCTCATGAGTACGGCTCCTCCGGGCACCGGCCGCGGCAATCCCACACTGACGCTCGTCGCGGTCTGTCTCGCCGTCCTGGTCCTGCCCGCCTCACTGACCGGCACCTCCGTCGCCCTTCCGGCGATCAGCTCCGATCTGCACGTGGGCCTCGCCCCGCTGCAGTGGGTGGTCAACGCCTACAACCTGGCCTTCGCCTGCTTCATGCTCGGCTGCGGCTCGCTCGCGGACATCGTGGGCCGCCGGCGGATGTTCGCCGGCGGTACCGTCCTGTTCGCCGTGTCGACCCTGGTCAGCGCGGTGACGTCGAGCATCGTGGTGCTGGACGTGTCGCGCGCGCTCGCCGGACTCGGGGCCGCCGCGGTGATGACCTCGGGCGCCGCGATACTGGCCACGACGTTCGAGGGCGCCGCCCAGGCGAAGGCCTTCGCGATCCTCGGCTCGTCGGCCGGTGCCGGTCTGGCACTCGGCCCGTCGACCGCGGGTCTGCTCGTCGGCAGCTTCGGCTGGCGATCGGTGTTCTTCTCGCACCTGCTCATTTCGGTGCTCGTGCTCGTCGCGGTGCCGCTGATGCCCGAGTCGAAGAACCCCGCCGCGACGAAGGTCGACTGGGTCGGCACCGCCACCTTCACGTTGTCCCTGTTCTGCCTGATGTACGCCATCGTCCAGGGGCCGCAGCAGGGCTGGACGAGCGGTACGACACTGTTGCTGTTCACCGCGGCGCTCGTGCTGATGGCACTGTTCGCCGTCGCCGAACTGCGCCAGCGGCAGCCCATGATCGATCTCTCGCTCCTCAAGCAGGGTCGGTTCATGGCGGTGTCGCTGATCCCCGTCGCACTGTCCTTCAGCTTCGTGTGCATGCTCGTGCTGCTGCCCACGTACTTCACCTCGGTCGCGGGGATGAGCGCGAACGCGTCGGGCGCCACGATGCTGCTGCTCACCCTGCCGGTCCTGGTGGTTCCGCTCGTCGTCAGCAAGCTGGTCAAGAGCGGCGTGTCCACCCGGCTCATCCTCACCCTGAGCCTCGTGGTCGCCGCGGTGGGCGCGGGCTGGCTGCTCACGCTGATCGACGCCGACGTGTCGCTGGTGTCGCTGGCCGGCCCGCTGCTGCTGCTCGGCATCTCGATGGGCATGACGGCCGGTCTGGTGGACGGCGCGGCGATCACCTCCGTGCAGCCGACGCAGGCAGGTGCCGCCGCCGGTCTCTTCAACACGATGCGGCTGGCCGGGGAGGCGTTCGCCATCGCCGTGATGAGCGCTGTGCTGCTCAACTCGGCCCGCTCGCACATCTCCGAAGGTCTGTCCGGAGTCGAGGGCGCGAACGGCGTCGACGCGGGCGGCGTGGCCGACCGCGTGATCAGCGGCGACCTGGCCGGGGCGGCTGACACCGTCACCGGTACCGCCCGCTCCGACTTCCTCGACCTGCTCACCGGGAGCTACACGGAGGGTCTGCACCTGGTGCTGTGGGTGGTCGTCGCCATCTGTGCCGCGAGCGCCGTGCTGGTGAGCGTGATGCTGCGCGAGCGCGCCGCCCGGCCCGCCGCGCCCGCGGAAGCCGTCGGCGCGGAGGCGACCGTATGACCGGCTCCGCTCGTCCGTTGCCCGTGCTGGTCGTGGGCTCGGGACCGGCCGGGCTCACCGCGGCGACCGAACTCGTTCGGCGTGGTGTACCGGTCCGGTGCGTGGACAAGGCGGAAGGTCCCAGCACGCTGTCGAAGGCGCTGGGGCTGTGGCCGCGGACCGTCGAGCTGATCCACCGGGTCGGCGGACGGGACCTGCTCGCCGCCCGTGCGCTGCCCCAGTCGCAGATGCGGTACTACTCCGCCGGCAAGGTCATCGCCGACCTCCGCTACAAGCCGGCGACCCGTCCGCTGATCTGCCCGCAGCCGGACATCGAGGAGGTCTTGCGGACCAACCTCGCCTCGGTCGGGGGCAGTGTGCGGTGGGGGACCGAGCTGCTGGGCTTCGAGCAGCTCGACGACCGGGTACGGGCCCGGCTGCGCGACCCGGAGGGCACCGAGCACGAGGAGGAGTTCGCGTACGTCATCGGGGCGGACGGGGCCGGCAGCACCGTCCGCGGCCATCTCGGCATCGGCTTCGAGGGATCCACCTACGAACTGCGTTTCGTGGTCGCGGACGTGAGGGTCGAAACGCACTTCGACCACCGCATGACGCACTACTTCTGCTCCCCTCGGGGCATCCTGGTGGCCTGCGGACTTCCCGACGGCCGCTGGCGCGTCTTCACCTCGGCGCCCCCCGGGGTCAGCCAGGAGGACGTCGACCTGGCCATGGTGCAGCGCTTGGTCGACGAGCGCGGGCCCGGGGGGATCCGGCTGCGTGACCCCGACTGGATCAGCGTCTTCAACGTGCACGCGCGGCACGCCGCCTCCACCCGGGCCGGCCGGGTCTTCCTGATCGGCGACGCCGCGCACATTCACAGCCCGGCCGGCGGGCAGGGCCTCAACACCGGTGTCAACGACGCCCACAATCTCGCGTGGAAGCTGGCCCTCGTGTGGCACGGGCACAGCGCCGAGCGCCTGCTCGACACGTATGTGAGCGAGCGCGGGGATGTGGCGCGCGCCGTGGTGCGCCAGGCCGACGTGCAGACGAAGATGTGGCTGCTGCGCAAGGGCCACCAGGTCGTCCTGCGTGACAACCTGTTGCGGGTCGCCTCGGGCCTGCGCCTCTTCGACCTGGCGTACATTCCGTGGCTTGCCGGACTGCGGACCAGGTACCGGACCGATCCCTCGGCCGGACGGAGGACGGCCGGTTTCGTGCCCGGCGCACTGGTGCCGCTGCCGGAGCGGAACGAACTCGACGATCTCCGGCACACGTTGATCGTCACCGGTGCGCAGGACGCGTCGGTGCGGGAGCTGACCCGGTGGTGCACGGACCGGCTCGACGTGGTACTCGATGTCCGCACCGAGGCGCGACGGGGGAAGTCCGCGCTCATCCTCGCCCGGCCGGACGGCCACGTGGACTGGATCGCCAAGGACGCCGCGACGATGCGCACACGGCTGACGGACCTGTTCCGCCCCCTGCTCGGGGCCCGGCAGGACACACAAGAGAAAGCGAAGGAGCACACCTCATGAGTCTCATTCCGGACAGTCACAAGGATCTGCTGGAGCGGCCGCTCTTCGGTCACCTGGCCACGACCCGGGCAGCGGGCGGCGGGCCGCAGGTGAACCCGATGTGGTTCTCCTGGGACGGCGAGTACGTGCGGTTCACCAACACGACGGTCCGCTACAAGTACAAGAACATCACGGCCGACCCGCGTGTCGCGGTGTCGGTCAACGACCCGGAGCAGCCTTACCGGTACCTGGAGATCCGCGGAGAAGTGGTCCGGATCGACGACGACTCGTCCGGTGAGTTCTTCGCGCAGCTCGCGGAGCGGTACGGCATGAAGCTGGACGGCCCGCCGCCGGACGTCGCGCACCGCATCGTGTACGTGGTCAAGCCCACCGGGGTCAGCCACCAGTGAGCCGGTCCGCCTGAGGCTGCCCGCGCCCGCTCTGCCGTGCCGCGAGGGTCAGTTCCCGCTGACCTTCGCGGTCACGAGGTCCGCGACCACGGCGGTGCCCGCGCCGAGCGCGGTGAGGCGGTCGAGTGCCTCGCGGTGCTGTGCCTCACTCACGCTGGCCGTGGCGTCGGAGACGACGACCACCCCGTAGCCCAGACGCAGCGCCGCCGCGGCGGTCGACGCGACACCGTGCGCGGTGGACAGTCCGGCGACCACGACGTCCGTGACGCCTTCGTCGCGCAGCCGGTCGTGGAGGTCGGTGCCCGCGAAGGCGTCGAGGCCGTGCTTGGTCACCAGGTGCTCGCCGGTACGGGGTTCGAGACCGGGGACAAGCTGGTTGGCGGCGGCGCCGATGCCGCCGTCGGCGCCGTCCTCCCGTACGTACCGGACGAGCACGACGGACGAAGAGCCCGTGTGGGCGAAGTGCTCGCGCAGCCTTCGGCAGGCGTCGGCCACGACCTCACCGCCTGCCGGCTGCCACGGCATGTCGACGATCCACCGCTGCAGATCAACCAGGACCAGTGCCGTGCGTGCGCGAGTCATTTTGTTCCCCCAGGACGGATGATCAGCGGCTCACCGCACCCTACCAAGGGGAAAAGACCGCCAATGGAGAGGCGAATCGCGACACGGGACGGTCTGCGACTGTGGACGGAGACGTTCGGCAGCCGCAGCGATCCGGCGGTGCTGCTGGTGATGGGCGGCACGGCACCGGGCATCGTGTGGCCGGACGAGCTGTGCCGGCTGATCGCCAAGGACGGGTACCAGGTGGTGCGTTACGACCACCGGGACACCGGCAAGTCGGGGAAGTCCGGCGACGACTACGACCTGTCGACGCTCGCCGCGGACGCCGCCGACGTGATCGTCGGACTCGGACTCGGCCCGGCGCACGTGGCGGGTCAGTCCGTCGGCGGCATGGTGGCCCAGCTGCTCGCGCTCGACCGGCCTGAACTCGTACGGTCGCTGACGCTGCTGTCCAGTTCCCCGGATGCGAACGGTGACGTACGGCTGCCGCCGCGTACCGGACTGCCCGGTCCGCGCCGGCCGATGCTGGAGCGCGCCGCCCGGCTCGCCGCGTCCCCGCCCCAGGGCCCCGAGGAGCGTCTGGCCGCGGCGGTCGACGGCTGGCAGGTGCTGGTCGGGCCCTCCGTACCGTTCGACCGGACGTACTGGGTTGATCTGGTCAGGCGCGTGGTGGACCGCGGCCACGGCCCCGACACCGCCTGGCGCCATGCGACGGCCCTGGACCGCACGCCCCCACTCACCGGCCGGATCGCCACCCTCGACGTGCCGACGCTCGTCATGCACGGCGAGCGGGACCCCGTCTTCCCCCTGGAACACGGCGAGGAACTCCGCCGGGTGATCCCGCACGCGCGCCTGTGGCGGATCGCCGGCATGGGACACATCTTCCCGCCGCACTGGTCGTCGACCATCAGCTCAATGGTCGTCGACCATCTGCGCAGGACATGAATGCCGCGTATGAAGGAGACTGTGATGCGCCACGCGACCAGCCGGACCGCCCCCTCGCGCACGCACCCGAGGACGGGGGTGCGTTCCGACACCGGGAGTCGGGACTCGGAAAGCGTTTTCCTCCGGGCGCTGCGCAGTCGGCGTCCCGCTTACCGCCTTGACGAGGCGTCCCTGTCGGATCCGCTGACGACGACCATTGCCTGGTTCACCGGCACCGTGTGAGTCCGGTCGCGCATTGACCGGAAGAAATGGAAAAGGTTGAAGCGAAAAGTTCGCCACGGACATCCCGACGGCCCGTCACTCCCGCGCAACCGCCGTCATGATCAGAAAGTCCCGTACCGCCCAACGGCCGTGGAGCACTTCGCCGCGAAATTCCCGTGCCGCACCACTGCGCCCACTCAAGCGGACCCCGAAGTTCCCCTCGGCCAACTCCCCAGAGCCACCGCCGTCATTGTCACAGGCCCGCCCGGTCAGCGTGAGTTCTGCATCTCGGAAACCCAGCCGGATCCCGCGCAAGGGATACCACGCCTTGTATGCCGCCTCCTTGGCGCTGAACAGCAATCGGTCCGCGTGGACGTGGGGCAGGACCGTCGCCAGCTGCGCCAGCCGCGCCCGCTCTCCGGCGGACGAGACAAGGTCCAGGACACCCTCGCGCAACCCCAGATTCGGCTCGGCGTCGATGCCGAGCGCCGTCACGTCGGCGCGGTGGGCGACCACCGCGGCCCGGTACCCCCGGCAGTGCGTGATGCTCCCCACCAGCCCCGACGGCCAGACCGGAGCCCCCGTCGCGTCGGCCGGCACCGGCCGGGGCTCCTCGCCGAGCAGCTCCATCGCGCGGCGCGCGCATCCGCGCCCGGCGGCGAACTGGTGTCTCCGCTCGGGCAACGCCGCCGCGATCAAGGCCCGTTCGGTCGGTGAAAGGGCACTCTCGTCACCGGGCGCGTCACTGACATCCTCGGCCACCGCAACACTTCTCGGCAGCAGTATTTCGATCACCAAGCCCCCCGAAATGGCCGCCGTTCGGCTGCGACCGCGGCGGACCATACCATGTGACCCATCGAACAAGGCGACGCGGCGGTCTGTCACCGGCATCCCTTAGGCTGGTAAGCGCACAACTGAAGATCCCCCTGCTCGCGCCGCGGCAATGGAGCGGCGCGTGAGCGCGGGGAAGCTGTGCACACGCCTACGGGGGAAGGCAAGAGCTGCATGGAACGAAACGAATATGTCCCTTCGTCAAGCGTCCCGGCACGCCACGCCGGGAATAGCTTCAAGATACTCGGGACGCTCTCCGCGTACGTCGACGGCAAAGAATTGGCAATTGATTCCGGGAAGCTCCGGGTCCTGCTGGCGGCGCTGCTGCTGCGGTCCGGTGAGGTCGTCGACAACGACCGTCTCGCCGACTGGCTGTGGGACGACCGCAAGCCGTCGAATCCACGGGGAACACTCCACACGTACGTACGGCGGCTGCGGATGCTGCTCGGTGACGCGGACCTGGTGGCGACCGCGGCCGGCGGATACCGGATGGACGTGGCCGACGCGGACCTGGACCTGACACGGTTCCGCCGCCTGGTCCGGCTCGCGCGGCAGGCCGAGACACCCGAGGAGCGGGCGCGGCTGCTGGCCGAGGCGCTGAGCGCCTGGCGGGGTGCGCCACTCGCGGACGTACCGTCGGACTCGCTGCGGCGCGACGAGTCCCCGGCCCTGGAGGACGAGCGGCTGGGCGCGCTGGAGGAGTATTTCGAGACCGAACTCCACCTCGGCAGGCACGGACAGCTGGTGAAGGACCTGCGCGCCGCCGCTCTGGACCATCCCTTGCGGGAGAACTTCTGGAGCCTGCTGATGCTGGCTCTGTACCGCTCGGGACGCCAGGCGGAGGCGCTGGACGTCTACCAGCAGGCCCGCCGCGAACTGGTCGAACAGCTCGGCGTCGAACCCGGCGAGCGGCTGCGTGCCCTGCACACCGGCATCCTCGAATCGGACCCCGCCCTCGCTGCCCCGAACGGGCCGCGCCCGGGCGTCGGCGAGGCCGTCACGGTGCCCGCGCAACTCCCGCCCCTGGCCATGGGATTCGTCGGAAGGACCGACGTCGTCCAACGGGTCGAGACGATTCTTCCGCCGACGCCGGACCGTACCGGCGTCCCCGTCGTGGTCCTGTCCGGGCCGCCCGGTGTCGGCAAGACGGCGCTGGCCGTCTGGCTCGGCAGCCGGGTGCGGGGCGCGTTCCCGGACGGGCAGTTGTACGTGAACCTGCGCGGCTACGAGCAGGGCAGGGCGCACACGCCTCTCCCGCCTGACCAGGTGCTCTCGCAGTTCCTGCGCAGCCTCGGCGTGCCCGCGGAGCAGATCCCGGTCGACCCGGTCGAACAGGCCAACCTCTACCGGTCGAAGCTGACCGGGAAGAGCGTGCTGGTGGTGCTGGACAACGCGTCCAGCGTCGAGCAGGTGCTGCCGCTCATACCCGGGGACGCGGGATGCTCCGTACTGATCACCAGCAGGCGGCAGCTGCGCTCACTCGCGGTCACGCACGGCGCACAGGTGATCCGTGTCGGCACGCTCAGCCCGCGGGAGTCGGCCGAGCTGGTTACGGCCATGATGCGGCAGGCCGCGGTGGCGATCGAGCCGGACGTGGTGCGTGAAGTCGTCGCCCTGTGCTCCTACCTGCCGCTCGCGCTGCGGATCGCCGCGGCCAACCTGATCGGCGCCCCGGGTGGCCAGACCGAGGACTACCTGGAGAGTCTGCGGCGCGGCAGCCTCGCCGCCCTGTCCGTCGACGGCGACACCACGTCCGCCGTCTCCACGGCCATCGCTTTGTCGTACGACGCGCTGAACCCGGACGACCGGGCGGTCTTCCGCCTCGCCGGGCTTTTCCCCGGCTCCGACTTCACCCCCGCCGCCGTCTCGGTGCTCGCTGACATCAGCGAGGCGCAGGCGCGGACCGGTCTGAGCCGCCTGGAGACGGCGAGCCTGCTCCAGCAACCCGCCCCCGGCCGCTACCAGTTCCACGACCTGTTGCGCGAGTATGCGCAGGACCGGGCACTCGCCGAGCACACCGCGCGGGATCGGGGCGAGGCCCTGGAGCGGCTCGGCCAGTGGTACCTCGCGGGTGCCTGCGCCGCGGCCGACGTCCTCTACTCGGAGTTCGTGCGGCTCGCCGAGCCGGAGCGGCCCAAGGCGACATTCGACGCGCCGCAGTTCCCGAACGCGAACCACGCGATGGCCTGGCTGCTGGCCGAGCGGCGCAATCTGATGGCCTGTGTGCGCCACTTCGGCACACACGGCCCGCACCACCTGACCTGGCACCTGGCCGACGCGCTGCGCGGCTTCTTCTGGACGGGCAAGTTCCGCACCGAATGGCGGGAGACCACCCGTATCGGCCTGGCCGCGGCCGACGCCCACCACGACGAGCGCGGCATCGCGGCCATGCACCGCAGCCTCGCCAACCTCCACAACACGCTGGGCGACTACGAGCAGGCCATCGCGCACCAGAAGCAGAGTCTCGCGCTGCACGACCGGCTCGGCATGGCCGAGGAGGTCGCCGCCATGCTCAACAACATGAGCCTCGCCCACCTCAGCCTGGGCCGGGCCGCGCAGGCCGAGGAAGCCGCACGCCAGGCGCTCGACGTCGCGCACAGCATCCGGTCACCCCGGCTCGAGGCCAGCGCCCAGGGCCTGTTGGGTTTCATCCACTGGACGCAGGGCGACATGGCACAAGCCACCGAATGCCTCACCGCGTCGCTGGCCACCGCGGGCGGCCACGGCCTGCACCACATCAGCTCGTACAGCCTGCGCAACCTCGGCCTGGTGCGCCAGGCCACCGGACAGCTGTCCGAGGCGCGGTCCTGTTTCACCCGGGCGCTGAACGTGTCCGAGTCCATCGATTCCTCGTACGACAGGAGCATCTCGCTGTACGGGCTCGCCCTGGTCGACCTGGACATCGGCCGGCACGAGACCGCGCTCGACTCGGCGCAGCGGGCGCTGACCTCCTTCCAGGAGTGCGGCGACCGCACGTACGAGGTGGAGACCCTGTGCCTGCTGTCGGCCATCAGCGCGGGCCTCGACTCGCCGCGGGGTTCGGCCCGCTACGCGGCCACCGCGCTCGACGGAGCCCGGCAGATCGGCTACGTCGATGGTGAGGCGTACGCACTGGCCCGTATGGCCGTCACCGACGGCCTGCTGGGCCGTGAGGACGCAGCCGGGCACGCCGAGGCGGCCCGCTCCCTCGCCGAGCGGAGCGGGAACCACATCGCCCGGAGCAAGGTCCTCCTGGAGCTGGCCCCGCTCTACCTGAGTCTGGGCCACCCGCACCGCGCCGAGGAGTGCGCACAGCTGGCGCTCGCCCTGTCGCAGCCCACCGCGCAGCGTCTGAACATCGCCAGGGCCCAGCACGTCCTCGGCGCCGTCGCCACGTTCGACGGCGACCACCCGCGGGCGCGGGACTACTGGGCCCAGGCCCTGGAGGCGTTCACCGAGATCGGCGTCGCCGAGGCCGAGGACGTACGCGCACGGCTCGCCACCGCACCGGCCACACGCCCATGACACGAGAGGACAGCACTGTGCACCCCACTGCCGCGGAGGTACGTCGCGTACCCATGAGGCGGGACCGGCTGCGGCCGGTGGTGGTCGCCTCCATCGGCAACGCCATGGAGTGGTTCGAGTGGGCCACGTTCGTGACGTTCGCCGCGCTGCTCGGCCCGCACTTCTATCCGTCGGGCGATGCCACCACGAACGTCCTGCAGACGCTGTCGGTGTTCGCCGTCGGATTCCTGTTCCGGCCGCTCGGCGGGGCGCTGATCGGCGCGTACTGCGATCGCAACGGCCGGAGCGCTGCGCTGCGGCTGTCCCTGCTGATGATGGCGGGTGGCAGCCTCCTGATCGCGCTCGCCCCGCCCTACCGGACGATCGGCGTGCTGGCCCCGGTGCTGCTGGTGGTGGCCAGGGCGCTGCAGGGGCTCTCCGCGGGCGGCGAGGGCGCGGCGATGAGCACGTACGTGAACGAGATCGCGCCACGCGGTCGCCGAGGCCTGTACTCAAGCGCCGTATACATCAGCACCACCCTCGGCACACTCGCGGCCACGCTGCTCGCGCTGCTGCTGCACCAGGTGCTCACCCCCGCCCAACTCGGAAACTGGGGCTGGCGGGTGCCCTTCGCGCTCGGCGCGCTGCTCGCCGTGTACGGCTGGTACCTGCGCGGCCGGATGCGCGAGACGCCCGTGTTCGACGCGGCACGGGAGCACCTGCCCCGCAACCCGGCGCGGCAGGTGCTGCGTACGCACCCGCGCGCTGCCGCCCGCGTGGTCGGCTTCACGCTGGGCGCGACCGTCGTCTACTACACCTTCGCCTCCTACCTGCCGCTGTACGCCCAACTTCAGTACGGAGTCCCGGCGAGCACCGCGTTGTGGGCCGCCGTCGCCGCTCAGGTGGTGTTCATGGCCGCGCTCCCGCTCCTCGGCATGGCAGCCGACCGGTTCGGGCGCCGTCCGCTGCTGCTGGTGTTCGGCGGCGGGTTCGCGTGTCTGTCGCCGTTGCTCTTCGGGCTCCTGTCGGGCTCGGCAGTGCGGCTGGGCGTGGTGATGACGGCGGCACTGCTGCTGTTCGGCTGCTACGCGGCGGCTGCGCCGTCGGCGACGCTGGAGATGTTCCCGACGTCGGTGCGGTCGAGCGGCGTCGGCCTGCCGTACGCGCTGACGGTAGCCCTGTTCGGCGGTACGGCTCCTTACCTGATCGCGTACCTCGCCGCGCACGGCCACGCCTCCTGGTACCCGTGGTACGTCGTGGTGCTGTGCCTGATCAGCACCGTCTCGTTCTTCCGGTACCGGGAGACGAAGGGGGTGGACCTCGCGGCCGTCGGCCGGACCTGACGTGACGAGGGCCGCACCTTCACCGGGCTCTCGGAAGGCGGGCACCCCGTTGTCGCCGCCATCCCTGGGGGCGGGTGGAGCGCTCGGTTCAAGAACCAGGACGGCACGTTCACTGTGGACCCTCTGGTGGCCTGGACCGTCCGAAGCGACGGCACTCTCACCCCCATCGACACCGACGCCACCGGCGTGTGCGAAGCCTCTACCGCCGTGGGCAACTTCGATGGCCTCGTTGCCGGCGGATGTCCTGGTGGGCACGTCGCCGTGCCGCGCGTACGACCTGACCGCAGCGGACCTTCCGTAGGCGCGGCCATACAGGCACGCGGTGATGTGTTCCAGGGTTACAGGGATAGGGGCGTGATCAGAGATACCGCCTCAGCCAGTCGGGCATGCTCGGGTCGTCAAGTCCCCAGGACTCCTGGAACGATTCGTCCCTCTCCCAGGTGTTCTCATCGCCGTCGAAGAACTTCTGCCGGTGGCACTTGTACTTGACGACGGTGTCGCCTTCGAGCCTGTACTCGTTCCAGTAGTAGTTCTGCCTCCCGTGGCCTTTCCACTCCTGGGTCGTGTAGATCGTCGTCATGAAGTCGGAGTGTAGCCAGGGCGCTGATCCGGCTTGACGGCGTAAACCGGGCGGGCCGGGGCGAGTTGGGACGCGGACGCCGCTGGCGCCGGAGTACGGGCCGCAGTGGGGTGTTGTTGGCGCGGAAGTACATCCGGGCCAGGCCCTCGGCGGCGATCTGCCGGAGCTGGTCCTCTCCGGCGCCCTGCTCCCGTGCGCTGAACAGCTGGTCGGCGTACTCGGGCGGCAGGGCCTGGGTGATGTCCCGAATCCGGGCATCGTCGGTCGTGCCCCGACGGCTTCGAAGCCGAAGCGGGCGCCGGGGCCGGGGTGATCAGGCCCGGGTGCCCATGACCACCGTGGCGTACCGGTCCTCGCAGGCCACCTGGGGTGTGAGCCCGTCGGCGGCGACGATCCCGGCGGCCGTGTCGGCCTGCCGCTCGCTGGTCTCGAACAGCAGGCAGCCGCCCGGGGCCAGCCAGGCCGTCGCCTCGGCGGTCACGCGCCGCAGCACGTCCAGCCCGTCCGCGCCGCCGTCGAGCGCGACCCGCGCCTCATGGACCCGCGCCTCGGCGGGCAGGAACGCGACCTCCTCGGTGGGGACGTACGGGACGTTGGCGAGCAGGACGTCGATCCGGCCCCGCAGCGCGCGCGGCAGCGGCGTGTACAGGTCTCCCTCGTAGACCCGGCCCCCGGCCGCGGCGACGTTGCGGCGCGCGCACCGCACGGCGGCGGGGTCGATGTCGGCGGCGTGCAACTCTGCGCGGTCGAGCGCCGCCACGAGCGCCGCGCCCAGTGCGCCGGAGCCGCAGCACAGGTCGACGACCACCGCGCCGGGTGGCGCGAGCGCCTCGGCCCGTTCGACGAGGAACTCGGTGCGGCGGCGCGGTACGAACACCCCCGCGTCCACGGCGTACCGCACGCCACGGAACTCGGCCCAGCCGAGGACGTGTTCCAGCGGGTGTCCGGCGATCCGCCGCTCGACCATCGCGTCGAGCTCCTGCGGCGTGCGCGCGGCGGAGCGGAGCAACCCCGCCTCGTCCTCCGCGAAGACGCACCCCGCGGCCCGGAGGGCGGAGACGACGGTGTCGGGGGCGGCGCCCGTGTGGGCGGGGTCTATGGGGTGTACGGCCATGGGAAAGCCTTTCGAGAGCCGTGGGCGCTCTCGCGGACTGTGTCCCTACGAGCCGTGAGAGGAGAGCACCCGGTCTGACGTGGCGTTAACGGGTCTCACCTCCTTGGTTCCTCGGTCGTCCTGCTGACGAATTCCCCCACCCTACACAAGCGTTCACGCGGTGGAAGGGCCGCCCGGCGCCGGCTCGTCCGCCACCCTGTCGAGCGCCCGGGACAGCCGCTCCAGCGCCCGCGCGGTCTCGTCGAACGCCTCCTCGCCCAGCTCGGCGGCGAGGCGGGCCGCCAGGTCCGCGTGGCCCGGGTTTATGCGGGCGACGGACTCCCGGCCCAGCTCCGTGGGGGCGAGGAGCTTCGCACGCCGGTGCGCCGGGTTCGGCTGGTACTCGGCGAGGCCCTCCGCGACCAGCAGGTCGGCGATCCGCTGGACGCTCTGGCGCGTGATGCCCATGGCGCGGGCGATCCCGGAGACGGGCAGCGGCTCCCGCAGGACGGCTCCGAGGACCTGCCACCACGCGGCGGTGAGCCCGGCGGGACGGGCCAGCTTCTCCGAGACGGCGAGCAGCTGGCCGTTCAGCCGGAAGACCCCGAGCGCGGTGCGGCTGAGGAGCTCCTGGAGGTGCCGTTCGACCGGGGTCACGCGTTCAGCTCCTCGTAGGCGGCGGGGTCCGAGTCGTGGAACAGCCGGTACCAGGCGTCGAGCTTCGCGCCCCCGAACGCGCCCATCCTGCCGAGCACCTCCCGCGCGAACGCCACCGGCTCCGTGGGCCCGGCCGTGATCAGGTCCCCGTCGGTGACGGCGTCCGCCTCGACGTACTCCTCGCCTCCCTTGTAGCCGGTCGCGGCGAGGTAGAAGGGGGCCGCGCTCGTGTGGCGGCGCCCGTCGAGCAGCCCCTCGCGGGCCAGCCCGGCGGTCGCCCCGCATATCGCGGCCACCGGCACGCCCGCGTCCAGGAACGCGCGCGCCTTCGCCGCGAACGGCGCCAGGTCGTCGGAGGTGTCCCACAGGTCGGCGCCCGTGAGGATGAGCAACGAGCTGTCCTCGGGCCGCAGCTCCGCCAGGGCCAGGTCCGGTGTGATGCGCAGACCGCCGATGGTGGTCACGGGGTCGGTGGTGGGGCCGACCGTGCGGACGTCGAAGCCGCTGCGCGCCAGCCAGGCGGTGGCATGACCGGTCTCCCAGTCGGCGAAGGTGTCGTAGACGGCGAGGTGAACGGTCCTGGGCGAACTCTCGGCCGAGGTCTCGGACGAGTACTTGGTCGAGACCTCGGCCGAGTTCTTGGTCGAGCTCTCGGGTGAGGTGGTGCCGGTCATGGTGGCCTCCCGTGCGTCACACACGTCGCACACTCGTGCGGGATATGACTACATGCTGTCATCTCGACAGAATGCTGTCAACGAATTTCCGTGGGCCCGAGCATCTCGTCCTCGTCGTAGCCCAGCTCGTCCTCGATGCCGAGCTCCACCGCCGCGTTCCACCGCAGCACACCGGGATGGTCGCCCGTGGCCACCGCGCGCAGCACCGCCTCCGCCTCGGCGGTGCGGATGCCCCCGAGCGCGTGGACGCACTTCAGGCTCAGCGTGAAGTACGGCGCGTCCGCGCCCGACTCCCGCCGCCCGTCGATCAGCGCCGCCAGCGCCGGGACGGCCTCCACGGCCCCGATCTCACCCGCGATGTCCACCAGATCCTCAAGGAGGCCCCCGGCCCCACCAGCCCCACCCGCCCCGTCAACGCCACCCGCCGCGCCCGACGCGATCACCGGCACCACGACCTCCGCCAGACCCTCCGGATGCAGCTCCGCCGCCAGCAGCGCGAACCTGACGAAGCGCGCCCAGGCCCCGGCCCCCGCCAGCACCCGCAGCCACTCCAGCACCTCCCGAGACGCCGCACGCGGCTCGGCCGCCGCCACCTCCGCCGCCTTCTCCCGGCCGACGTAACCGCCCCTCAGCAGGGCGTCGACCCGTTCGACGACCCCCTCGGCACACTCCACTCCGCCGCCACCCCCGACACCTTGCCGACCCCCGCGCCTTCCGCCATACAAGATGGCCATACCAACCTCCACCAGCACATCTTTACCCTGGGCCGCATGACCCCTCATGCCGATCCCGCCGCCCACGCCGATCCGCAGGCCGGCGCCGCCGTCAAAGCCGCCGACCGCGCGCACGTCTTCCACTCCTGGTCCGCCCAGGGTCTGATCGACCCGCTCGCCGTCGCCGGCGCCGAGGGGGCGTACTTCTGGGACTACGACGGCAACCGCTACCTCGACTTCACCAGCGGCCTCGTCTACACCAACATCGGCTACCAGCACCCCAAGGTCGTCGCGGCCATCCAGGAGCAGGCCGCGAAGATGACGACCTTCGCGCCCGCCTTCGCCATCGACGTACGCTCCGAGGCCGCACGCCTCATCGCCGAGCGCACCCCGGGCGACCTCGACAAGATCTTCTTCACCAACGGTGGCGCCGAGGCCGTCGAGAACGCCGCACGCATGGCCCGGCTGCACACCGGGCGCCCCAAGATCATGAGCGCCTACCGCTCGTACCACGGCGCCACCTCCACCGCGATCAACCTCACCGGCGACCCGCGCCGCTGGGCCTCCGACACCGCCACCGCCGGTGTGGTGCGCTTCTGGGCGCCGTTCCTCTACCGCTCGCCGTTCTACGCCGAGACCGAGCAGCAGGAGTGCGAGCGCGCCCTGCAGCACCTGGAGGACACCATCGCCTTCGAGGGGCCGGCCAGCATCGCTGCGATCATCCTGGAGACCGTCCCCGGCACCGCCGGGATCATGGTCCCGCCGCCCGGCTACCTCGCCGGCGTCCGCGAGATCTGCGACCGGTACGGCATCGTCTTCATCCTCGACGAGGTCATGGCCGGCTTCGGCCGCACCGGCGAGTGGTTCGCGGCCGACCACTTCGACGTCGTACCGGACCTGCTGACCTTCGCCAAGGGCGTCAACTCCGGGTACGTGCCGCTCGGCGGCGTCGCCATCTCCGCCGAGATCGCCGCCACCTTCGACAAGCGGCCCTACCCCGGCGGCCTCACCTACTCCGGCCACCCGCTCGCGTGCGCGGCCGCCGTCGCCACCCTCCAGGTCATGGCCGACGAGAAGGTCGTCGAGAACGCCGCCCACCTCGGCGAGCACGTCCTCGGCCCCGGCCTGCGCGAGCTCGCCGAGCGCCACCCCTCCGTCGGCGAGGTGCGCGGCCTCGGCGTCTTCTGGGCGCTCGACCTCGTCCGGAACAAGGAGACGCGCGAACCGCTCGTCCCGTACAACGCGACCGGCGAGGCCAACGCGCCCATGGCCGCCTTCGGCGCCGCCGCCAAGAAGCACGGCCTGTGGCCCTTCATCAACATGAACCGCACCCACGCCGTCCCCGCCTGCACTCTCACCGAGGCCGAGGCCAAGGAGGGCCTCGCCGCCCTCGACGCGGCGCTCGCGGTCGCGGACGAGTACACCGAGCACGCAGCGTAACGATCTGGAACGCGCCCCCTCCGGCTGGCTTAAGGTGTCCGGAACCGGACGGAGGGGGCCAGAACCATGCCCGCGAGCGGAGGTGTGACCCGCAACACCCTGCGCCAGCAGATCGCGGACGCGCTGCGTGACGAGGTGCTCGCGGGGCGTCTGCAGCCCGGGCAGGAGTTCACGGTCAAGCAGATCGCCGAGCAGTACGGGGTGTCCGCGACACCCGTCCGCGAAGCGCTCGTCGATCTGGCCGCGCAGGGCCTCCTCGACTCCGACCAGCACAAGGGCTTCCGCGTGCACCAGTTCTCCGTCGACGACTACCGGGGCATGGTCGAGGCCCGCGCGCTCATCGTGGACGGGGTCTTCAAGCGGCTCACCGTCCACGTGCACGCCGTGCAGGGCGCGCCGCTGGTGTCCGTGCGCCGGCGCGCGGAGGAGGCCGCGCGGGCGGCGCGCGCCGGGGACCTGGACATCCTCATCGGCTACGACCTGCGCTTCTGGCGCGAGCTCAGCGGCTTCGTGGCCAACCGTTACATCGGCGACTTCCTGCACCGGCTGCGCGTCCAGGCCTGGGTGTTCACCGTGCCCCACCTGCGCGCCGACCGGCGCGCCTGCGACTGGCTGTGGAGCGGCCACGAGGAGCTGGTGAACGCGGTGACGCTCGGCGACCCGGACGCCGTCATGGCCGTGATCGACGCCTACAACGCGCACGCGCTCGCCTGGGCCGACCACCTGGAGGGGCTGGAGGGCGTGGAGCGCCCCGAGCGCCTGGACGGACCGGAGTACCCGGAGCGCCGGGAGCACGGCGACGGCCCGGGCGGTATGCGCCCGTGACCGACCTCAGCGTCGTCGTCCCGGCGTACAACGAAGAAGCCCGCCTGCGTCCCACCCTCGACGCCATCCGCGCCCACCTGACTGCCGACCCCGGCCGCTGGGGCGACTGGGAGGTCATCGTCGTCGACGACGGCTCGACCGACGCCACCGCGCGCGTGGCCCGGGACTTCGCCGCCGAAGAGCCGCGCGTCCACGTCATCACCGGCCTCGACAACCGCGGCAAGGGCCACGCCCTGCGGCGCGGCGTCCTCGCCTCCTACGGGCGCCGCGTGCTCGTCACCGACGCCGACCTGGCCACGCCCATCGAGGAGCTGGACCGGCTCGACAAGGAACT
This sequence comes from Streptomyces sp. NPDC030862, assembly GCF_055571835.1. Taxonomy (NCBI): domain Bacteria; kingdom Bacillati; phylum Actinomycetota; class Actinomycetes; order Kitasatosporales; family Streptomycetaceae; genus Streptomyces; species Streptomyces sp. NPDC030862. The sequence continues at coordinate 633,831 of NZ_JBVIEN010000003.1, forward strand.
CACCGCGGAGGGCGCGGACGCCGCCATCGGCTCACGCGCACACCCCGACTCCCGCATAGAGGTCCACCAGCACCGTCTGCGCGAGTGGCTCGGGCGGATCGGAAACCGGTTCATACGGGCCGTGGCCGTACCCGGCGTACGCGACACCCAGTGCGGCTTCAAGCTCTTCGACGGCGACAAGGCCCGCGCGGCCTTCGCCGACTCCCGCCTGGACGGGTGGGGGATCGACGTCGAGATCCTGCGCTTCTTCCGGCAGGCCGGCTGGCCGGTGACGGAGGTGCCGGTGCGCTGGTCCCACCAGGCGGGCTCCAAGGTGGCGCCCCTGGACTACGCGCGCGTGCTGGCCGAACTCGTGACGCTGCGCGCCCGCTCCGTCCGGCGGACGGACCTGGCCGTGGCCGGCCTCTTCGTCCTCGCCTCCGTCCTCCTCTACCGGGGCCTGTGGGCGGACCTGGACCGCGCCTACCTGGCCGACGCGGGCCAGGACCAGAACCAGTGGGAGTGGTTCTTCGCGGTCACCGCCGACAACGTGGTCCATCTGCGCAACCCGCTCTTCACCACCGTCCAGAACTACCCGGACGGCGTGAACCTGATGGCCAACACGGTCATGCTCGGTCTGTCCGTGCCCCTGACCCCCGTCACGCTCGCCCTCGGCCCGACCGTCACCTGGGCCCTCGTCCTCACCGGCGGCCTGGCCGCCACGGCCTGCTCCTGGTACTGGCTGCTCGCGCGGCGGGTCGTACGCAACCGGTGGGCCGCCGCGACCGGCGCCGCCCTCGCCGCCTTCGCGCCGCCGATGATCTCCCACGGCAACGCCCACCCCAACTTCCTGCTCCTCTTCATGATGCCGGTCCTGATCGACCGGGCCCTGCGCCTGTGCGAAGGGCGGGCGGTCGTCCGCGACGGGGTGCTGCTCGGGCTCTTCGCGACGTACCAGATCTTCCTCGGCGAGGAGCCGCTGCTGCTCGCCGCCGTCGGCATGCTGCTCTTCGCCCTCTCGTACGCGCTCGCGCGCCGCGAGGTGGCCCGGGCGGCGTGGCGGCCTCTGCTGAAGGGCCTGGGCGTGGCCCTGGCGGTCTGCCTGCCGCTGGTGGCCTTCCCCCTGTACTGGCAGTTCTTCGGCCCGCAGAGCTACCACAGCGTCCTCCACGGCCCGAACGCCGGCAACGGCCCGCTCGCCTTCCTGGAGTTCGCCGGACGGTCGCTCGCCGGGGACGAGGCCACGGCGGACCGGCTCGCCATGAACCGCACCGAGCAGAACGCCTTCTACGGCTGGCCGCTCACCGCCCTCGCCTTCGCCATCGCCGTACGCCTGTGGCACCGGCCCCTGGTGAAGGCGCTGACCGCCACGGCGGTGTGCGCAGCGCTGCTGTCGCTCGGCCCGCGCGTCCGCATCCCGTACACGGACGTCGTCGTCCCCGGGCCGTGGCGACTTCTCGCCGAGAAGCCGCTCTTCGAGTCGGTCATCGAGTCGCGCGTGGCGATGATCTGCGCACCGGTGCTCGGCATGCTGGTGGCCCTCGCCGTGGACCGCCTCGCGGCCTCCCGGACCCCTGCGTACCGGGTCGCGGGCCTCGCGGCGGTGGCGCTCGCGCTGCTGCCGATCCTCCCGACGCCGTACCCGGTGCGCGAACGGGCCCCGGTCCCCGGCTTCCTCGCGTACGGCGCCTGGCGGCAGTACCTGGGGCCCGGCGAGTCGATCGTGCCGGTGCCCCTGCCGGACCCGGGCAGCGCGGACGCCCTGCACTGGCAGGCGCAGACCGGCTTCGGCTTCCCGGTGCCCGGCGGGTACTTCAACGGGCCGTACGGGCCCGAACGGATCGGGATCTACGGCGCCGTGCCGCGCCACACCTCCAACCTCCTGCGGGAGGTGCGCTGGAGCGGCCGCGTCCCGGCGATCGGCCCGCGCTGGCAGGAGCAGGCCCGGGCGGACCTGGCGTACTGGCGGGCGGGCGTGGTCGTCCTCCCGTCGCAGTACAACGAGGGGCCCCTTTACGAGACCGTGTCCAAGCTTCTGGGGCGACCTGGTGAGCGGATCGCCGGTGCGTGGGTATGGGACCTGCACTGAAGCTCCTCAACTCCAACTAGGCTTCCTTGGCTGTCCCGAACTGTCCTGACGTGCCCTTCGTGAGGAGAGCGAGTGTCCCTTGGCCTGTGACCTGTGGTTGGTCCCACTCGTCGACGTGCTGTGCCACAGCCCCGACAACCCCTTCGCGGAAGAGATCGCCGCCTACGACAAGGCGCTGCGCGAGGCGGGCCTGCCGACCGTGCCCGTCTTCGCCTACATGCCCGGCCTGTCGGGCGACGTGGCGCCGGTCGCCGGGTTCGACTACGACGCCCTGCACTTCCTGCGCCGGGCGTACCTGCTGCAGATCTGCGGGCTCGCCGTGACCCCGGTCGACGAACTGGGCGGGGACTACGAGCAGTTGCTGGAGATGTTCGAGTCGACGGCCCAGCAGTCGCACCTGGTGTGGCACTACGACCACGCGGGCGCGTACGTCCCCGTCGACTTCCCCGCGCCGCTGTCCACCGAGGAACTGCTCGCGGGCGGCGGGCCGCTCGGCTCGGCGCAGGGCCTGCTGCGGGAGCTGGAGTACGTCGCCCCCTCGATCGGCATCGACCCGGCGAACCCGCCCGCCGCGCCGCTGCCACCGGAGCGGCCCACGTCGCTGGAGGAGCCGGCGGGGCCGATCCCGTACGACGAGAGCCCCTTCGCGCGGGAGCGGCACGTGTGGCTGGGGCTGCACGCGGCGGCGACGCGGAGCCTGGGGCAGGGCTCGATGATCATCTTCAGCTGAGCGCCGCGCCACCGTGAGAGCCCCCCGGGACCGGCCCTACCGCGGCTCCGGGGGGCGCTGGCGCGGCATGTTCGGGCGGGTGCCCGGCGGAAGGGGGAACCGTCCCGGCAGGGGCGGTGCGTCCTGCCGGGCCGGGGTCGGGAGGGTGGACTGCATCACCAGCGGCGCCGAGCCGGAGCGGAACTCCACCATCCACTCCGCCGTCTCCGTACGCACCAGCTCCGTCACGTCCTCCGCGAACCGGCGCAGCACCCCCAGGCACCGCTCCGCCGCCTCGCTCGCCGTGCCCTCCGTCGGGCCCAGCACCTCACGGATGGACTCCGAGGCCCAGTCGAACTGCAGCGCCTGCAGCCGGCGCTGGACCGCCTGCGCGGTCGCCACGTCCCGCATCCAGCCCGACGTGAGCCCGAAGTACCGGTCGCAGATCAGACAGGCCGCCGCGGCCAGCAGGGAGACGTACCCCCACTCCCAGTGGCCCAGCAGCGGCAGTGCGGCGCCGACGACCGCGCCCAGCGCCGTACCGACGCGCAGGGCACGCGCGCAGCGGCGCTTCCAGACGCGGTCGGAGAGGTACCACTCGGCCGTGCGGAGCGCGTTCGCCTCGACCCAGCGGTACAGCTCGTCCAGGCGCTGAGCAGGCTCGCCCCAGTCCCCCAGCGGAAACGGCCGTCCGGTCAGATCGCCGCCGTACCCCTCCGGGCTTTCGCCCTCCCCCCGGGCGGGGCCCCCGGGCTGCATCTCCGGCTGGCTCACCGGGGCACTCCTCTGCGCTCAACGTGACATATCGATGACGTGACGTGCGGTGACCTACGGTGCGCGGGGTGCGCATGCCCCCTTCCTACCGCCGAATGGGGGGTCGACGGCCGGGAATCCCGGTATTTCCGCCCGCAAGAGGGTCTTGATCAGGTGGGGGGCGCGCCCGTTTTTCACCCGAAGGAGTGGCACCCCATGGATGAGGCACACCGTCCGGCGACCACGTAGGCTCGGCATACCGAATATTCATCGTCATACTCATCGCGAAATGCCAGGAGTGCCCGTGATTCCCGGTGGCGGCCAGCCCAACATGCAGCAGATCCTCCAGCAGGCCCAGAAGATGCAGCAGGACCTCGCCCGCGCCCAGGAGGAGCTGGCGCGCACCGAGGTCGACGGTCAGGCGGGAGGCGGTCTGGTGAAGGCCACCGTCACCGGCTCCGGCGAGCTGCGCTCCCTGGTCATCGACCCCAAGGCGGTCGACCCCGAGGACACCGAGACCCTCGCGGACCTCGTCGTCGCCGCCGTACAGGCCGCGAACGAGAACGCGCAGCAGCTGCAGCAGGCCAAGCTCGGCCCGCTGGCCCAGGGCCTCGGCGGCATGCCGGGCCTGCCCTTCTAGGCCGGGCCCGCCTGGGCCGGCCCGCCCCTCCGGGCCGGGTCATCGGGGCCGGGTCCTCCGGCCCTTCTAAGTCGCCCGTCCAGCAACTACCGTAAGCATCACAGCACTCCAGGAGAGGCTTTCCGTGTACGAAGGCGTGGTTCAGGACCTCATCGACGAACTGGGCAGACTGCCCGGCGTCGGTCCCAAGAGCGCCCAGCGGATCGCCTTCCACATCCTGCAGGCCGAGCCCACCGACGTACGCCGCCTCGCCCACGCCCTCCTGGAGGTCAAGGACAAGGTCCGGTTCTGCGCGGTCTGCGGCAACGTCGCCCAGGAGGAGCGGTGCGGCATCTGCCGTGACCCGCGCCGGGACGACGCGGTCATCTGCGTGGTGGAGGAGCCGAAGGACGTCGTCGCGATCGAGCGCACGCGCGAGTTCCGCGGGCGGTACCACGTCCTCGGCGGCGCGATCAGCCCGATCGAGGGCGTCGGCCCGGACGACCTGCGCATCCGGGAGCTGCTGGCGCGACTCGCCGACGGTACGGTCACCGAGCTGATCCTGGCGACCGACCCCAACCTGGAAGGGGAGGCCACCGCGACGTACCTGGCGCGGATGGTCAAACCCATGGGCCTGAAGGTCACGCGCCTCGCCAGCGGGCTCCCCGTTGGCGGAGACCTGGAATACGCCGACGAGGTCACGCTCGGGCGAGCGTTCGAAGGGAGACGACTCCTCGATGTCTGACGCCACTCTGCACGCGCACACGCTGGACCCGGACAGCTTCGCGGTCCAGATCGCCGACTCGATCGAGTCCTTCATCGTCGCCACCACGGAAGTGGCCAAGGGGGACGAGCCCGACAGCGCGGTGCCCTTCCTGCTGCTGGAGGTCTCCCAGCTGCTGCTCGCGGGCGGCCGGCTGGGCGCGCACGAGGACATCGTCCCCGACGAGCGGTACGAACCGGACGCCGGCCCGGACATGGACGTCGACGAGCTGCGCGAGCGGTTCGCGACGATGCTGGACCCGGTGGACGTCTTCTCGGAGGTCTTCGACCCGTACGAGCCCCGCAAGGCGCCCGTGCCGTTCCGGATCTCCGACAACCTCGCCGCCATCATCATGGACCTGCGCCACGGGCTCGCCCACTACCGCGCGGGCCGCACCTCCGAGGCGCTGTGGTGGTGGCAGTTCTCGTACTTCTCCAACTGGGGCCCGATGGCCTCGGCGACCTTGCGCGCGCTGCAGTCGCTCGTCTCGCACGTGCGCCTGGACCAGCCGCTGGAGGAGCTGGACGGGCTCGACACGGACGAGGACCTCGCGGAGGACGCCCTCGCGGAGGAGGCGGGCCGGGTGATGGCCCGGGAGATCGCGGGCCCGCTGGGCATCCATCCCGCTCCGTAGCCCGGCGGACGGCCCCTCCGGGCGGATCACGCATTCCAGGTCGTACGGACCCGGTCGCGCAGCCAGCTGTGCGCCGGGTCCGCGTCGTTGCGCGGGTGCCACGCCATGCCGAGCGCGACCGGCGGCAGCTCCAGCGGGACCTCGAAGGTGTGCAGGCCGAGCGCTGCGGCGGCGCGGGCCGGTGTGAGGCACACGAGGTCGGTCTCGCGGCACAGGAACAGCGCGGCGGACCAGCTCGGTACGGTGGCGACGACCCGGCGCCGCAGGCCCAGGGCGGCGAGCGCCTCGTCGGCCGGGCCGCGCACCCGGCCCTGCCGGGAGACCCCGACGTGCTCCGCGGCGGCGAAGGCGCGCGCGGTGACCTTCGTGCGGACGGCGGCCAGGGGATGCCCGGGGCGTACGGCGCCCACGAGGCGTATCTCGCCGAGAGCCTCCACCCGCGTCTCCGGGTCGGGGTGGCCGATCACCCCCAGCTCCAGGTCGAGCCGGCCGTCCCGCAGCGCCGGGGTGCCTTCCAGGCTTTCCGGCAGGAAGCGGAGGGTGGCGCCCGGTGCCTCACGGGCGACGGCCGTGATCAGCCGGGCGGCGAACCCGGCCAGGACCAGGTCGCTCGACTGGACGGTGAACGCGCGCACCATCTTCGCGGGATCCGCGGCCGGCGCGGGGACGAGGAGCCCGCGCGCCTGCCGGACCACGGCGCGCACGCGGGGACGCAGCTCCACCGCGCGCGGTGTGGGGACGAGGTGCCGTCCGGCGCGTACGAGGACGGGGTCGCCGAGCGCGGCGCGGATGCGGCCCAGGGTGCGGCTCATGGCGGGGGCGGAGACGTGCAGGCGGGCGGCGGCGCCGGTGACGCTCTCCTCTTCGAGGAGGGCGTCGAGGGCGAGCAGCAGGTTCAGATCGAGGGATTCCACGTGTGACTCCGATCACCGGTTCCGCCGGCGGTCCGCGACACCAGCTCGTGCTTTGCGTACGACGCAAACACACCTTGCCGGCGTTGCACTGGAGTCAATCGCCCGGCCTCCGGAAGCTGAGCCCATGACCGAGATGAACGATGTCCTGGCGGTGGTGAGCCAGAGCGGCCCCACCGTCGCCTTCTTCGACGCGGTGACCTACGAGCGGCTCGGCGAGGTCGCCGTACCGTCCGAACCGCACGAGCTGTGCTTCGACGCGGCGCGGCGCCGGCTGTACTGCACGATCACCTACCGCTCCGGCTACTACCACGCCAACACCGGCCGGGCGCGCGAGCTCGTCGTGATCGACCCCGACGAGCGCCGGGTGGTCGACGTCGTCGACCTGGCGCCCGAGTGGGCGCCGCACGGGCTGGCCCTGGACCCGGCGGGCGAGCTGCTGTGGGTGAGCGTCGAGGCGTACGGCGACGAGGAGGGCGCCCTGGTCGCACTGGACGCGCGGTCGCTGAAGCCGGTGCGCCGGGCGGCGGTCGGGGCGCCCGGGCCGCACTGGTTCGTGCTCACGCCGGACGGCCGGCGTGCGTACACGGCGAACAAGGAGGCGCCGTTCGTGTCGGTCGTCGACGTCGAGTCGGGCGCGCTCGTGGACCGTATCGAGGTGCCGGGCGGCAGCGAGGGCATCACGGTGTCGCCGGACGGGCGGTACGTGTACGCGGCCGGGCCGAAGGGCGACTTCGGCCCGGGCCCGGCGCGAAGCCCCGGGGTCCGGGTCATCGACACCGCGACCGGCGCCGTCGTCCGCACGCTGCCGACGGAGGGGGTCGTCTTCCCGGTGCACGTGACGTCCACCGGGCTCCTGCTGGCGGGCGAACTGCGCATGACGGCGGGCGGATCCGCATTGGGCAGCCAGGGCCCGGGACTGCTGCACGTGTACGACGGCTTCGAGGAGCGCACGCGGGTGGTGGTGGGCGCCTTCCCGCTGACGATCACCTCCTCGCCGGACGGCCGGTACGGATACGTCGCCGCGGTCTCGTCGTCCACGGTGACGGTGGTGGACCTGGGGGAGTGGGCGGTCGTCACGACGCTGGAGGTCGGCAGGTCCGGGGAGCCGGGGGCGCACGGCATGGCCTACGTCCCCTGCCGCGCGCCCCGCGATGCGGAGTGAGCCCGTCGCCGAGTGAACCCGTCGCCGAGTGAGCCCGCCGACGAGTGACCCCCCACACATTCCGCGTACGGCCGCCGGGGAGGGGCAGGCGCCAGCCCGAGCGGCCGTGGGGTCGTCCCCGGGTGCTGGGGCGGATCGCACGCTGAGCGGGACATCTCACCATGTGATATCGGAGAGGCGATTCCCGGCCGCTCGTTAGACTGAGCTGACCGCAAACGGACTGAGCGAGGAGCGCACGTGGGCCTTGTCGTGCAGAAGTACGGAGGCTCCTCCGTTGCCGATGCCGAGGGCATCAAGCGCGTCGCCAAGCGAATCGTCGATGCCAAGAAGAACGGCCACCAGGTGGTCGTCGTGGTTTCGGCGATGGGCGACACGACGGACGAGTTGATCGATCTCGCCGAGCAGGTATCCCCGATCCCTGCCGGGCGTGAGTTCGACATGCTGCTGACCGCCGGGGAGCGTATCTCCATGGCCCTGCTGGCCATGGCGATCAAAAACCTGGGCCACGAGGCCCAGTCGTTCACCGGCAGCCAGGCGGGCGTCATCACCGACTCGGTCCACAACAAGGCGCGCATCATCGATGTCACGCCGGGCCGGATCCGTACGGCGCTGGACGAGGGCAACATCGCCATCGTCGCCGGCTTCCAGGGTGTGTCGGCGGACAGCAAGGACATCACCACCCTCGGGCGCGGCGGGTCGGACACGACCGCCGTCGCGCTCGCCGCGGCGCTGGACGCCGAGGTATGCGAGATCTACACCGACGTCGACGGTGTCTTCACCGCCGACCCCCGGGTCGTGAAGAAGGCCCGGAAGATCGACTGGATCTCCTTCGAGGACATGCTGGAGCTCGCCAGCTCCGGCTCCAAGGTGCTGCTGCACCGCTGCGTCGAGTACGCACGCCGTTACAACATCCCGATCCACGTCCGGTCCTCCTTCTCGGGGCTCCAGGGCACGTGGGTCAGCAACGAACCGCGAGGGGACCGCAAGGTGGAGCAGGCCATCATCTCCGGTGTCGCCCACGACACCTCCGAGGCGAAGATCACCGTCGTCGGGGTGCCGGACAAGCCGGGCGAGGCCGCCGCGATCTTCCGCACCATCGCGGACAACGAGATCAACATCGACATGGTGGTGCAGAACGTCTCCGCCGCGTCGACCGGGCTGACGGACATCTCCTTCACGCTGCCGAAGGCGGAGGGCCGCAAGGCCATCGACGCCTTGGAGAAGCGCAAGGACGTCATCGGCTTCGACTCGCTGCGCTACGACGACCAGATCGCCAAGATCTCGCTCGTCGGCGCGGGCATGAAGACGAACCCGGGCGTCACGGCCGGCTTCTTCGAGGCGCTGTCCGACGCGGGCGTGAACATCGAACTGATCTCGACGTCCGAGATCCGCATCTCGGTCGTGACCCGCGCCGACGACGTCAACGAGGCCGTCCGCGCCGTCCACACCGCCTTCGGCCTGGACAGCGACTCCGACGAGGCCGTCGTCTACGGAGGCACCGGCCGGTGATTCCGGTGATGGCGGGCTCCGCGCGATGAGCGGCAAGCCGACGCTCGCGGTCGTCGGAGCGACCGGGGCCGTCGGCGCCGTCATGCTCCAGATCCTGTCGCAGCACGCCGACGTCTGGGGCGACATCCGCCTGGTCGCCTCCCCCCGCTCGGCCGGCCGCAAGCTGGCCGTGCGCGGGGAGGAGACCGAGGTCCTCGCACTCGCCGAGGAGGCGCTGGACGGCGTCGACGTGGCGCTGTTCCTGGTGCCGGAGGAGATCGCCGCCCGCTGGGCGCCGGTCGCCGCGGCCAAGGGCGCGGTCGTGGTGGACGCCTCGCCCGCCTTCCGGGCGGACCCGGACGTCCCGCTGGTGGTCCCGGAGATCAACCGGCACCGCGTACGCGCACGGCCGCGCGGGATCGTCGCCTGCCCCGGCGACACCACGCTGGCGCTCATCGTGGCGGTCGGCGCGCTGCACGCCGAGTTCGGCGTCGACGAGCTCGTCGTCTCCACCTACCAGGCCGCCAGCGGCGCCGGGCACGCGGGCGTCGAGACCCTGCGCGCGCAGACGCTCCGTGTCTCCGGCGCGGAGCTGGGGACCACCCCCGGCGACGTACGCAGGGCCGTCGGCGACGACACCGGGCCCTTCCCCGCCCCGCTCGCGCTCAACGTGGTGCCCTGGGCCGGGTCGCTCCAGGAGGGCGGCTGGTCCTCGGAGGAGCTGCGCCTGCGCGACGAGACGCGCAAGGTCCTGGACCTGCCGCAGCTGCGGGTGACGGCCACCTGCGTCCGCGTACCCGTCGTGACCACGCACTCCGTCTCCGTCCACGCGCGCTTCGAACGCGAGGTGACCGTCGCCCGGGCGCACGAGATCCTCGCCACCTCGCCGGGCGTGGTGCTGTACGACGACCCGGCCGCCGGGGACTTCCCGACCCCCGCCGACGTCGTGGGCACCGATCCCACGTGGGTCGGGCGCGTACGGCGGTCGTTGGACGACCCCCGGGCCCTGGAGCTGTTCGTGTGCGGCGACAATCTCCGCAAGGGTGCCGCGCTGAACACGGCTCAGGTGGCGGAGGTCATCGCCGCGGAATTGTCGGTGCGCTGAGCTGCACTCTTTGTAGGATCTGTGAACGCCCTGTGAGCAAGTCTTCGGACCGTACCGCTTGAACTGGGGCGATGGCATGTTCGACGATGCTTCTCCCCCTTGCTGCAACCGGTGGTCGGGCGGGAAGCGTCTACGCGGTCGCCCCTGACGCGCCGCTGCGCGAAATGGGCAAAGGGGAAGAGCGAGTACGCATGAGGGCAATCGACGCACCGTTCGCACGGTCAAAACCGGTGGCGTGCGCGTACAACCCTGACGGGGGGCAGCGTGTCCAACAGGCGTGGCACAGGTACTCGACATCACAGCGGCGGTCCCGCTCCGCGGCGCGGCCGTGGCCCCGCTGCGCCCCGGCGGCGGGCCGGCGCAGCCGCTCCGGCGGCCCCGTCAGCGCCGTCAGCCCGGCGGCATGCCGGTGATCGCGCCCATGCCCGCAGCTAGGCGCACCACCCGCATACCGTCCCCCCGCGGCGCCGCCGAGGCCGCCGGCACCGCCGGCGTACCGGGTGCGGCCGCGACCGCGACCGCCGCGGCCGGGACGACCGTCGACCACCTCACCGAGACCTACCGCGCCCACTACCGGTCGCTGCTGGGTCTCGCCGCGCTGCTGCTGGACGACACGGCCTCCTGCGAGGACGTCGTCCAGGAGGCGTTCATCCGCGTCCACTCGGCCCGCCGGCGCGTACGCGACCCCGAGAAGACCCTCGCGTACCTGCGGCAGACCGTGGTCAACCTGTCCCGGTCCGCCCTGCGCCGCCGCATACTCGGGCTGAAGCTGCTCTCCAAGCCGATGCCCGACATGGCGAGCGCCGAGGAGGGCGCGTACGACCAGCTGGAGCGTGACGCGCTGATCAAGGCGATGCGCGGGCTGCAGCGCCGACAGCGCGAGGTACTGGTGCTGCGGTACTTCGCGGACATGACGGAGGCGCAGGTCGCCGAGACGCTGGGCATATCGCTCGGGTCGGTGAAGGCGTACGGCTCACGCGGCATCGCGGCGCTGCGCGTCGCCATGGAGGCCAACGCATGAGCGAGCCGCACAAGGGCGAGGACGGGTTCGAGCAGTACGGGCCGGACGGACCGTTGCACGTGAACGACCACCGGACTGGGAACGGAATTGTGAACGACGGCGACCGCCTGGGCGGTCTGCATGGACTGGGCGGCCTGGACGCCCAGGATGGTTTCGGCGAAGACGAACTGGCCCTGCGCCGGATGCTCCAGGGCGCGGTGGGGGACCTCCGGCCCTCCGACGGAGCCCTCGACCACCTGCGCAAGGCGGTGCCCGCGCGCCGGGCCCGCAAGCGGCAGGCCCTCGTCGGCATGGCGGCCGCAGCGCTGCTCTTCGGTACGGCGGTGCCCGCGTTCGTCCACGTGGCGAGCTCCGGCGGCACCTCCGACGACCGCCCGGTCAACGCCGGGCACGGCGAGGACGCCCAGGGCGGCACGGGCGAGGAGACCGGCGGCGAGGGCGGCGAGGCCGGCCCCGGCGGCGGTGTCACGGGCGGCGGCGAGGGCCCGGGCGGCCCCGGCGGCAGCGGCCGCGGCGACGCGCAGAAGCCGCCGGAGTCCGCCTCCGGCGCCGCGGACGGCACGGTCGGCGGCGGGCAGGTCCCCCCGACCCACTCCGTGCCGCCGAGCACACCGGTGTGCGCGGCGGACCAGCTGGCCGTGGCCACGGCACAGGCCGGGGAGCCGGACGCGGAGGGCAAGGTGTACGGCACCTTCCGCATCGCCAACGTCTCCGGTGGCGACTGCGCCATCCCCGGTGACGGGACCATCGGCGTCCGGACGAGCGGCGCGGCCGACAGCGCGAAGATCACGCGCGTCCGCCACATGCCGGGCGACGCGGCGACCGGCCTTCCGGACCCCTCGGGCCCGGCGGACGGGCCGCTGCTGCTGAAGCCCTCGGGTTCGTACGAGGTGAGGTTCGCCTGGGTGCCGAGCGAGACGTGCCCGACGACGCCGCCGGACGGCGGCCCCTCCCCGGACCCGAGCCCCTCGGCCGACGGGGGCGCGACCTCGACCGGCTCCAGCGGCTCGGACGGCTCGACCGGCACGGCCCCGGAGGGCACCGAGCCCCAGCTCGCCACGGAGGACGGCACTCCGGCGGACGGCAGCGTCACGATCACCCACACCCCGGACGCGGGCTCGCCGACGGCCGAGGCCACGATCCCGAACGCCTGCGCGGGCACGGTGTACTACACGGCAGCGCGGGTCGCGCAGTAGCCGCTCGTCCACCTGTCGGTGGGGCCGGGCCCCGGTGACTCAGCCCCGTGCCGGGGCCGCCGGGGCCTGCTCCGTCTCCGGCGGTTCCGGTGATTCCGGCGACCCCGGCGCCGGTGCGGGTCCCGGTGATTCCGGTGACTCCGGTGCGAGGCCGAGGGCCGCGTCCCGCGCCGCCTCCGCCTCCCGACGGAACAGGCGGAACCACATGAAGAGCACGAAGCCCACGAAGGCGAACCACTCGCCCGTGTAGCCGAGGTTCTGGAACGCCTTCAGGTCCAGCCCGCTGCCCTGCGCCGCCGTCGCCGGCACCGGCGTCAGACCCGCCGGCGACTCCGTCAGCGTGACCCACGCGTCGTACACGTCGTCCGGCACCAGGTTCACCAGCGAGGCCGCGCTGATCATGCCGACCTGCCCCGCCGGCAGCCCGCCCGCCGCGCGCACGCCCTTGGTGCCGGTGTTCTCCGACGCCTGGAGCGCGCCGGTCACCGTGACCTCGCCGGCCGGGGCCGCCGGGGCCTGACGCCCCTCCGGGAGCCAGCCGCGTACCACCGGCAGCGTCTTGCCGCCGTCCGTACGCAGCAGCGTCAGCACGTACGCACCGGTGCGGCCGTCCAGCTCGCGCCCCGGCACCAGGAACTGGGGCCCGTACCGCCCGGTCGCCGTCGCGTGGCGGCCCGAGGTCTCCTGGGTGACCGGCAGCAGCTCGTCCAGCGGCTCCGCGGTCCGCGCCGCGGCGCCCGGGTCGGGGCGCCGCTCCGCCTCCTGGTGGGACTCGACGCGGTCCTCGAACCTGCCGAGCTGCCAGGTCCCCATGAAGACGCAGAAGGGGATCGCCAGCAGGACGAAGATGTTGATCCCCCACCAGCGGGGTGTCGTCAGGAACCGGTACACCCCTCCACGGTACGGAACCCCCTCACCTCCCCGGCGGCGGGGTACCTGGGGGGTGTCTTGCCGATCTTGCCGGGCTCGCGACGCCTGGCACCGTTCCTCGCCGCGTTGTCGTCGGTCGCCGATGGCCCCCGTAGCCCTTCGGGCAACGGGGGAGGCTCCCTCCTCCGCCTTGCGAGCCGTCCCCTCGGCCCCAAGGGGCCTGGGGAGACCCCATGCACCAAACGCCGCTCACTGATCCGGCCTGATCGGCAAGACACCCCCCAGGTGCCGCGCGGCGAAGTCGAGCTCCAGCCGCACCTGCTTGATCCGCTCCTCCACCACCAGCGAGCCGTGCCCTGCGTCGTACCGGTACACCTCGTGCACCGCGCCCCGGGCCGCGAGCCGGTCGACGTAGTTGTCGATCTGGCGGATGGGGCAGCGCGGGTCGTTGACGCCCGCCGAGACGTAGACCGGCGCCCGGACCTCGTCCACGTACGTCAGCGGCGACGACGCCCGGTACCGCTCCGGCACCTCCTCCGGGGACCCGCCGAAGAGCGTGCGGTCCAGCGCCTTCAGCGCCTCCATCTCGTCCTCGTACGCCGTGACGTAGTCCGCCACCGGTACGGCGGCCAGACCCAGCGCCCACGCCTCCGGCTGCGTACCGAGCCCCAGCAGCGTGAGGTACCCGCCCCAGGAGCCGCCCGCCAGCACCAGCTTCGCGGGGTCGGCGAGGCCGGAGGCCACCGCCCACTCCCGGACCGCCGCGATGTCCTCCAGCTCGATCAGCCCGATGCGGTGCTTCAGCGCGTCCGTCCACTCGCGCCCGTAGCCGGTGGAGCCCCGGTAGTTGACGCGGACGACCGCGTACCCGTGGTCCAGCCAGGCGGCGGGCGCCGCGGCGAACGCGTCGCTGTCGTGCCACGCGGGACCGCCGTGGACCTCGAACACCGTCGGCAGCGGGCCCGTGGCACCCGCCGGGCGCTGCACGAGCGCGTGGACGCGGCCGCCGGGCCCGTCCACCCACACGTCCTCGACCGGCACGGAGGCGGGTGCCTTCAGGCCGGGCGGCTCCAGTACGACGCCGCCCGCCGTGGACCGCACCGCCGGCGGGTGCGCGGCGGAGGACCACAGGTACTCCACCGTCCCGTCCGGCCGCGCCGTCGCGCTCGACACCGACCCGGCGGGGGTCTCCACCCGCACCAGCTCGCGCGCCGCGATGTCGTACCGCCACAGATCGCTGCGCGCCTCGAAGCCGTGCACGATCAGCAGCCCGGACCCGTCCGGATACCACTCCGCCGACACGTCGCCGGGCAGGTCGAGCCCCAGCTCCGTCTCGGTCCCGGTGGCCACGTCCCACAGCATCGGCTCCCAGCGCCCGCGCCGCTGGTGCCCGACCAGCAGCCGGGTGTCCCCGTCCACCGGCGCGAAGCCCAGCACCGCGAGCCCGAGCTCCTCCGTACCGCCCTTGGTGTCGTCCAGCTCCGCCACGACCGACCCGTCCAGCCGGACCACGCGCAGCGCCGCGTGCATGGCGTCCCCGTGCTCGGTGTGCTCGATCGCGAGGAGCGTCCCGTCGCGCGACAGGTCGCCGACCCCGGCGGACTCCCGGTGCCGGTAGATCTCCACGGGCGGCCGGCCGGGCCGTATGACGTGGATGGTCGTCCCCTCGTCGTCGGTGGAGCACCCGATCACCGCCGTGCCGTCCCGCCCGATCGCCAGGCCGGCCGGGTACGACGGCTCCAGCCCCGGCGCGGCCGGCTCGTCGGCGCCGCCCTCGAACGGCTGGCGCATCCAGCGGCCGAACTCGTCGCCGTCGGTGTCGGCGAACCACCAGATCCAGGCCCCGTCCGGCGACAGCTCGCCGTCGGTGGTGCCGTTCGGGCGGTCCGTGACCTGCCGCTGCGCTCCGGTCGCGCGGTCCCAGGCGTACAGCTCGTACGTGCCGGTCGCGTTCGACACGAACAGCGCACGGTCGGGGGCGTCCTCGGCCCAGTCGGGCAGGGAGACGCGGGGGGCGCGGAACCGCAGCTCCCAGTCGGGCGTGGCGTGTGCATCCGTCATGCCCCTATCCAACCCGACGGCTCGGGGCGCGGGACACGGTGCCCGGACGTCAGCGCACGGCGGGCGGGGTGTCCTCCGTGCACAGCGCCCAGATGACGAAGACGCCGATCGCGATCGAGACCACGGCCCAGACCGGCTGGTACGGCAACCAGACGAAGTTCGCGATCACGGCGAGCGACGCCAGTGCGACACCGCTCGCCTTGGCCCACGCCGCCCCGCTGAGGATCCCGGCGCCGATGAGCGCGACGAGGATCCCGAGGACGAGGTGGATCCACCCCCACGCGCTGACGCTGAACTCGAAGACGTACTCGCCGACCCGCCCGTACACGTCGTCCTCGGCGATCCCCGCGATGCCCTGCAGCATCCCGAGCACCCCCTCCACCAGCAGCAACACCCCGGCGAACATCGCCCCGGCGGACCCCCACCCCGCCCGCCCGGTCCCCCCGCCCGGCACCCCGTCATGCCGCGCGTACGCATGCCGCTCGGTCCCCCCGACACCCCCGTGCTCCCCGTGCCCCCCGGCCCCGCCGTGCCCCGCGTGTCCCCCGGCGCCCGCGTGCCCCCCGCCGGCCCCGCCGCCAGCCTGACTCATGGCCGCCCCTCTCTCCTCCGGTAACCACCTGAGCTTCCGAGCCTGCGGGGGGCGGGGGGCGGCGTCGACCGGGGGAGTCCGACCGGGTGAGGGGTGCGCGCCGATAGGTCGCGCCTCGTTTCACGGGCGATGGGAGGAGTCGAGGTGCTCCTGGAGCACCTGAGCGATCTCGTCGACGCTGCCGTGGGCAGGAAGAACCTCGTAGGTCTCCTCGCCGTAGCTCAGCGCCAGTTCGCTGGTGAAGTGGACCAGACCAGGAGAGGGGACAAACGAGTCACGCAGCCAGGCGGCGAAGGTCGCGGCCTCGACTGCGGACGCTTGCATCACCATGACCGAGCCGATGCCGGGGACGAGTGTCGTGGCAAGCCCTTCCAGCCATACCCCGTTATCGAATGGCACTTCAAAGGACAATGCGTCGGCGGAGCGCGGGCCGAGGCCTCCACTCAAAGAGGTGGACGCCCCGGGAAACGCTTCGACAAGCCTGGCCGCAAGGTCGTCGAGCCGGAGGTGCCAAGCGGTGGCGTCGTCAACGGGCGGAGCGAAACTGAACGTGCTCCTCGGCGACTCCTGGTCCATCACAGTGTCTCCGTACGGGGCTTCTGCTGGGAAGGACCAGCTCAACCCATCTGCTCGCGCGCGGCCTTGAGGTCGTCGACCAGAAAGACGTCCTGAGACCACTGCCCAGGCCATGCGGCGAGCACGAGGTCCTTCGCACCCGCCTGGGACAGCATCGCCCGCTTCTCCGTTATGCGGGTCGCCTGGGTGACGATCCCCTTGGCGTCGACTCGTATCAAGGTCACGGTCTGACCGCGCCAAGGAAATCCGCCCTCTACTGAGCTGGTACGACGGAGGGACGAGGCATCGAACTCGGCGAACCTAGGCATGGACTGGACTCTACTGGGGGTCCACCCCTGAGGATGACGGAACGTACGGACCCGGAGGACAGCGCTCCGGGGCGACCATCGGAGGATGACGACGTTCATGCGTCGGTGATGCCGATCACCGCGCTCGGATATCCGTACCGGGTTGGCAGTGCGACCGGTGCTGGGCCAGATCCGCACGACGCTCTGGGGGAACGATGTGGCTTCCCGATCCTGGGGGACTGCTCAAGCCAGGTCCTTGCCTGCAGTCAACCGGCGAGGCCACCTCCTGGATCCCCGAAACCACTCACGGGCCCGACCCGCTCTTGCGGAAAGGCCCCTGAACTGGTGCTTCACTGTCGGGGTGGCGGGTTTTGAACCCACGACCTCTTCGTCCCTAAGCAAGTTGAGCGGGCTTTCTTCCTGGGGCTGGTGTGCTTCTCGCCTGCAGCGATGGTCCATAAGTGTGCGCGCTTGTCCGCCGCTGTGTGCTGACGTCGTCACGCAGTGAGACACTCAGCCGTGCCGCGGCTCATGTCATGGGCTGTAGAGCAGCCTGGGGGGTGAGCGGGACACGGCCGAGCACGCATCGCGGCCGGAGTCCTTAGCGAGCATGGGCGAGGCGCAGAGCCGTCACCCGGCTGTGACCCATTCATAGATGGACTTAAGTTCCTGAGAATTCGTGATAAACCATTCAGACCCGCCCGTTTCATCGTGACGGTGTCCGCGCAAGGTGAGGATGCCGTGCAGAACCCTTTCTAGTAGAGCGGCATTATCGGTCCTGATTATTGCCGCAATTTTGGGGATGTCGGGCAAGGCTGTTCGATGGGTTGCCATTCGAGCTTCCAGGGGTCCAGTGGTCATTCCGATTTTTATGGGCCACCGCCGCTCTCCGCGTGACTCGGCCAGCTCTCGGTAGACGTCGAGATAGTATGCGTATACGAGTTGCTTACCGCTTCCAACCTCTACTTCTGCAGGAGGGAGCTCCTGGTCCTCCTGCTCTTGGAAGTCGTCATTACTTAGCGTTTCACTCGTCGGGGCGGGGCTCGTTGGTGTGTACTCGGTAAGTGTCCAAATTCCATGTGCGCCGGTTGGTCGAATGATGCCCTGCGTCTCCAGCTGTTGAAGTGCTTTCTTGACCTTTGCCGTTGCCGAGGTTTTCATTGCTCGCCCCGCCGCCCTTTTCCAGGCGGCTTCTACAGCAAGCAGCAAGTCGACTCTTTTGGACGGGCCATTCGATTCTAGATATTGGACCAGGAATGCCCCTACGGCAGTCGGAGTCGGCTCAGTGTTCATTTGTGCGAGTTCGGAAAAATCCACGTAGGCATGTTGCCACTCGCGGTGACGGCTTGTACGACGATTGCCATAGGTCGGTGGGCGGCTTTGGGCTGGCCACACCCCCGGCGAATCGTGGCTCGCCCAGACCATCGCCCCGGACATCCAAGACGGCCGCCAGTTCGCCCGAGAGATCCGTGCGGACCTCGACGCGCTGGACGGCGGTGGCTGGGATGAGTGACGAGCTGCTGACCGTTCCCGAAGTCATGGCCCGGCTGAAGATCGGCCGCACCGCCGTCTACCACCTGATCCGCACTCGCCGCCTCCCCCCCCCGCTGACGATCGGGCGCAGCCGCCGCATCCCCGCCGACGGACTGCGCGAGTTCCTCGCATCCCGCTTTGAGGAGGCAGCCTGATGGCCCAGCGCCGCAGCCGAGGCGACGGCGGCCTCCACTGGGACGACAAGCGGCACGCTGGATCGCCACTGCGAGCCTCGGGTACCCGAGTGGCAAGCGGATCGTGAAGCGCGCCTGGGCGCCCGGAAGCTGCTGAGTGCGGAGGACGTGGACCGCTGGCTTGCGATCAAGGCCAAGAGTCTCAGCACGCGCATACTTCAGGCGGTTCACTCCTGCCTGAATCGCTCGGTCAAGCGGGCCATGGCACGGGACAAGGTGAACGCAACGTCGTGGAGCTGTACTCCGTACCGCAAGGCCAGCCAGGACGTCCCTCCAAGGCGCTCACCTTTGCCCAGGCTGAGGCGGTGCTGAAGGCCGCTGCCCGGGACCTCGATGCACGCTTACATCGTCGTTGCCCTCCTGACCGCACCACGTACCGAGGAGTTGCGGGCGCTGACCTGTGACCACGTTCTCCTGGAGGGCCCAGCCAGTGTGGCGCTCGGTCCGGCGCGGTGGGGATACCAAGACCCGTAAGTCCTGTCGCACGCTCGCTCTGCCGGCGCGCTGCGTCGAGGTCCTGTGGCAGAACTTCGAGGACCAGGGCTGGGAGCGGCTGGCTGCTGGCGACAAGTGGGAGGAACACAGGCTCGTCTTCTCGTCGGCAGTGGGCAAGCCACTCGACGCCACGGACGTACGACGGGCCTTCCGCCAGGCACTCCAAGGATGTGGTGTCTACCGGAAGCAGATCCGCCCCGTGATCCAGACCGGGGCCGTGGTCATGGACGGCATCTTCAAGCGAGATCCGGAGCGGTAGTCACGCAGATAGACACGCACACGAAACAAGGCCCCCCGACCACTCATGTGAGTAGTCGGGGGACCTTGTGTTTCAGCTGTCGGGGTGGCGGGATTTGAACCCACGACCTCTTCGTCCCGAACGAAGCGCGCTGCCAAGCTGCGCTACACCCCGATGTCGTCCGGTGTCCCGGCGACGTCGTTTACTTTAGCCCACCGGCGCCCGGAGACGAAATCCGGTTTTCGCGGAGCCGCGGCGTGGGCCTGATCCGGTCCAGGCCGACCAGTGCGAAGGCCAGCGCGGCGAAGGCCAGGCCCAGCATCGCCGCGTCCGTCAAGGTGGCGGCGTAGCCGTGGGCGGCGACGTCGAGGAAGGGGTACGGGTAGCGGGCCGGGGTGCCGGGGGAGAGGAGGGCGCCGCGGGTGAGGGCGAAGACGAGGTACGCCAGGGGGTAGAGGAGCCACAGGGTGGCGTGGCGGGCGCGCAGGCCGCCGGGGCGGGTGAGGAGCAGCCAGTCGAGGGCCGCCGCGATCGGCGTCACCGTGTGGAGCAGGTGGTTGGCGAGGAGGTGCCAGCCGGTTGCGGTCGACGGGCCGCCGTCCGTCATCGAGAAGCGCGCCGTGTCGCCCGCCAGCAGCAGGTGGTAGACGGTGCCGGTGATGGTGATGAAGAGCAGCGTGCCGCCCGTGACCAGCGGCGGCAGCGACTGGCGGCGGCGCGACCAGGCGCGGTGGGCCGACGCGGCGAAGACCGCCGCGACCAGCAGGTTGCTCTGGATCGTGAAGTAGCTGAGCACCCGGCCCGGACTGCCGAGGGCCAGGTCGATGGCGATTCCGGTGAGCGCGGCCAGCGCGATCAGGGCGCGGAAGGCGGCCGCGTACGGGCGGCGGACGGGAGGGACGACCGCCGATGCGGGCACATGCGTCGAAAAGGGGGCAGTCATCCCTCCACCGTAGGGGGCCTTGATCAGCACCGGCCGGGCAGGTGGTGCTGATCAGTCCCCGGCGGGCCTGGATAGGGGCCTTGATCGGCGCGGGGCTCGTGAGGTCCCGGTCGGCCCCCGCCGCCAGGGGCCTGAACAGCACCAGGCGGGACCCCCAGTGCCCCCGCTCAGTCCCGCGCCGTCAGCGTCAGCAGCGTCGCCTCCGGCGGACAGGCGAAGCGCACCGGCGTGTACCGGTTGGTGCCGCAGCCCGCCGAGACGTGGAGGTACGCGGTGTTCCCCCCGGCGCGGTGCGTGGAGAGGCCCTTGACACGGTCCGTGTCCAGGTCACAGTTGGTGACCAGTGCCCCGTAGAAGGGGATGCACAGCTGGCCGCCGTGCGTGTGGCCCGCCAGGATCAGCGGGTAGCCGTCCGCGGTGAAGGCGTCCAGGGAGCGCAGGTACGGCGCGTGCACGACCGCCAGGGAGAGGTCCGCGTCCGGTTCCGGGCCGCCGGCGACCAGGTCGTACCGGTCGCGCTTGATGTGCGGGTCGTCCAGGCCCGTGAACGCCAGCTCCAGGCCCTCCAGCTTGAGGCGGCCGCGCGTGTTGGTGAGGTTCAGCCAGCCCGCCGCGTCGAAGGCGTCGCGCATCCCCTCCCACGGGTTGTGCACGGCGCCGACGGCGGGCGCGTTGCCGTTGAGGCCGTGGCGGCCCTGGGCCTTCTCGAACAGGTAGCGGGCCGGGTTGCGCAGCTTGGGCCCGTAGTAGTCGTTGGACCCGAAGACGTACACGCCGGGGAATTCGAGGAGCGGACCGAGCGCGTCCAGGACCTCCGGTACGCCCTCGGGGTCGGAGAGGTTGTCGCCGGTGTTCACGACGAGGTCCGGGCGCAGCCCCGCCAGGGACTGGAGCCAGGCACGCTTCTTGCGCTGGCCGCTCACCATGTGGATGTCGGACACCTGGAGGATCCGCAGGTCGCGCGTGCCGGGTGGCAGTACGGGGACGGTGACCCGGCGGAGCCGGAACGAGCGTGCCTCGAAGCCGGCGGCGTAGACCAGGCCGGCCGCGCCGACCGCTGCGATTCCTGCGGTGACTTTCAGGGGGACTCCGTATCGCGCGCGCATGAGGTCATCGTCCCAGACGGAGCACCGCACGGAAATCAGCGGGCGTGCAGGTCATCGCACCTGCCACACTTGTGCGCATGACCACGCTCAAGTCCAAGCTGCAGGAAGACCTCAACGCCGCGATCAAGGAGCGCGACGAGCTGCGCTCCTCGACCCTCCGGCTCACCCTCTCCGCCATCACCAAGGAGGAGGTCTCGGGCAAGGAGAAGCGCGAGCTCTCCGACGACGAGGTGCAGAAGGTGATCGCCAAGGAGGCGAAGAAGCGGCGCGAGGCCGCCGAGGCCTTCGCGCAGGGCGGTCGCGCCGAGCAGGCCGAGCGCGAGAAGGCGGAGGGCGCCGTCCTCGACGCCTACCTGCCGCAGCAGCTGAGCGACGACGAGCTCCGGTCCATCGTGTCCCAGGCCATCGACGAGGCCAAGGCCGCCGGTGCCGAGGGCCCGCGCGCGATGGGCGCCGTCATGAAGATCGTGAACCCGAAGGTGGCCGGCCGCGCCGAGGGCGGCCGCGTCGCCGCGGTGGTCAAGCAGCTGCTCGCCGGCTGAGTTCCCCGCGCGACCCGGGCTGGCCCCCGCCCAACCCCGGCTGAGGTCCGCGCCTCACAACGGGCCCGCCCCTCACACCGCGCGGGCGCAGCGACAGCCAAAAGGGGGCGCCCACCGGTTTTCACCGGTGGGCGCCCCCTTTCGCGCACGGTCCGGCAGGCTCAGCGGTCCCAGTCCCAACCGCCGTTGCCGCCACCGTTGTTCCCCTGGCCGCCGCGTCCGTTGCCGCCGCCGATCAGGTCCGGCGGGATGGAGATGCCCGGCCACGGCGAGTGGCCTCCGCCGCCCGGCTTGGGGTCGTCGCCCGGCTTGGGCTTCCCCTTGCCGTCGGGCTTCGGCGACGGGTCCGGGATGTCGACGTGGACGAACGGCGGCGAGTCCTTGCCCTCCAGCGCGCCCGACATCGCGTCCTTCCAGATGGGGCCGGGGACCTGACCGCCGAAGACCTTCTCGTGGTACTGCCCGCCGATGGTGATGTACTCCATCTCCACCTGCTGGCTGGCGCTGCCGACCCACACCGCGCCGCTCAAATTCGGCGTGTAGCCGACGAACCACGCGTTCTTCCGGTAGTCCGTCGTACCCGTCTTACCCGCGTTGTCGCGGTCGCTGAGGCCGGCCTGCCGGCCCGTACCGGAGTCGACGACTCCGCGCAGCAGGTGGTTGATCGTGTCGGCCGTCCGCTCCGACATGGCCTTGCTGCACTCGCTCTTCGGCACGTTCAGGCTCTTGCCGTCCGCCGTCTTGATGGACTCGATGGCGATCGGCGTGCAGTACGTGCCCCGGTTGGCGAAGGCCGCGTACGCCGACGCCATCCGCAGCGGCGAGATGCCGGTGGAACCGAGGGTGAGCGGGGACGGCTCCTCGGGCAGCTTCTTGCCGTTGCCCTGGACCACGCCCAGCTTGTCGGTCATCTCGACGACCGGGCACAGACCGATGTCCTCGATCATCTGCACGAAGTACGTGTTGACCGACTTGGCCATCGCCTCCTGGAGCGCGTACGGGCCGACCTCGGACTCGTTCTCGTTCTCCAGCCGCTGCTTGTCCCCGTAGTTGACCCACGGCTTGCCGCTGCACGTCGAGATCGAGCTCG
Organism: Streptomyces sp. NPDC030862; assembly: GCF_055571835.1. NCBI lineage: Bacteria > Bacillati > Actinomycetota > Actinomycetes > Kitasatosporales > Streptomycetaceae > Streptomyces > Streptomyces sp. NPDC030862. Next base: position 656,790 of record NZ_JBVIEN010000003.1, read on the forward strand.
GGTACGGCATCTCGTACGGCGCCGAGTACGTCTGCGTCGGCGGCCTGCCCTGCTCTATGGCCGCCGCCGCGACGAACGGCTTGAACGTCGAACCGACCGGGAAGCCGTAGTTCGAGCCGCCCATGCGCTGGTCGACCGAGTAGTTGATCTGCGTCTCGTCCTTGCCGAAGCCGTACGGCTTGGACTGGCCCATCGCGAGGATCTTGCCGGTGCCGGGCTGGACCATCGTCACCGCCGTCGCGACCTTGTCGCTCTGGTAGACGTGTTCCGTTATCGACGCCTGCGTCGCCTTCTGCGCCTGCGGGTCGAGCGTCGTGCGGATCGTCAGACCGCCGCGGTTCCAGATCTTGTTGCGCTCCTCCCGGTCCTTCCCGAAGACAGGACTGGAGAGGAAGGCCTCGCGGACGTAGTCGCAGAAGAAGCCCGCGCCGTCGACGGCGGTGATGCAGCCGTTCTTCGGCTTGCTGACCTTCAGCTGGATCGGGGTGGCCTTCGCGCGGTCGGCCTCCGCCTGGCTGATGTCACCGACGGCCGCCATGCGCTGCAGCACGATGTTGCGGCGCTTGGTCGCCTCCTCCACGTCGTTGACGGGGTCGTAGCGGCTCGGCGACTGGACGAGGCCGGCCAGCATCGCGGCCTCCTCCAGGTTCAGGTCCTTGGCGGACTTGGAGAAGTAGCGCTTGGCCGCGGCCTCGACGCCGTACGCCTGCTGCCCGAAGAAGGTGATGTTGAGGTAGTTCTCGAGGATCTTCTTCTTCCCGAGCTCCTCCTCCACCTGGATCGCGTACTTCAGCTCCTGGATCTTGCGGCCGAGCGTCTGCTGCGTGGCCTGCGCGACCTTGTCGGGGTCGTCGCCGGCCTCCTCCACGAAGACGTTCTTCACGTACTGCTGCGTCAGCGTCGAGGCGCCCTGCGCCACACCGCCCGACTGGGCGTTGCGGTTGAGCGCGCGCAGCACGCCCTTGAGGTCGATGGCGCCGTGCTCGTAGAAGCGCGAGTCCTCGATGGCGACGATCGCCTTCTGCATGTACGGGGAGATGTCCTTGAGGTCCACGACCGTGCGGTCGCGGGAGTAGACGGTGGCGATCTGGCCACCCTCGGAGTCGAGGATCGTGGTGCGCTGGCTCAGTGGCGGCCGCTTCAGGTCGGCCGGGATCTCGTCGAATCCCTGGACCGTCCCCTTCGCCGCGAGGCCCAGCACGCCGGCGGCGGGCAGGGCGATGCCCGCCAGTACGGCTCCGGAGAGCACGCTGACACCGAGGAACTTGGCGGCCTGCTGGGTGCCGGTCAGGCCTCCGCCCGAGCGCTTCTTTGGCATGGCAGCAGCCTACGTTCTCATTCGCCGGACACGCGTATATGCCTTGGCCTAAGCTGGTCACAACTGTCACAGCAGTCGCGGATCTTTCGGCCCGACCACCGAAGGAGCCTGTACCGCCCCTCTCTTCGTGCCCTCCGGCCGCCCTCGCCGGGCGGTGTCCGTTTCCGCCGCATGCGTCAGCGGACGCCCGTTGTTGATCATCGGACATGTCATGTTGTAGGGGATGAGGGGGATATGTCCACGGGTCACTCCCCTGGGTGATCTGCCGCGTACGCATAGTCCGTTCGGGCCATTCAAGATTGGGCCCGAAGGGGGTGTTGCGCTGTGTCCACCTTCCGTAACGTCCTCAACTGGCGGCGGTGAATATGCCGCTCGCCGCCGTGGGGGAGCCTCGATTCGGGAGAGGACGGCGCCGGTATGGGCTGGGTAGCTGACTGGAGTGCGCAGGCGGCCTGCCGCACTACCGATCCGGATGAACTTTTCGTGCAGGGAGCGGCGCAGAACAGGGCCAAGGCGGTGTGCACCGGATGTCCGGTGCGGACCGAGTGCCTGGCCGACGCGCTGGACAACCGCGTCGAGTTCGGCGTGTGGGGCGGTATGACGGAGCGTGAGCGGCGCGCGCTGCTGCGTCGGCGCCCGACCGTCACCTCGTGGCGCCGGCTCCTGGAGACCGCGCGCACGGAGTACGAGCGCAGCGCGGGCATCCTGCCCGTCGCGCTGAACGACGACGAGACGTACGAGTCGTACGCCGCCGTGGGGTAGCCGCCGACAGCCCGGCTCCGGCGAGGCCCTGGCTCCCCGGCTCCGGCGAAGCCCCTCCGGCAATGCCCCACTCCAGCAAGGGCCCGACTCGGGCCAGGGCCCGGCTCAGGCGAGGGTCAGGGCCCGGCTCCGGCGAGGGCCCGCCGCCGTTAGCGCGTGCCCCCGGTCGTGCCCCCGGTCGCGTCCCTGTCCGGGTTCGCCGTCGCCAGCCGGTCACCGATGGCGCGAAGACCGGCGAGGTCGTGTACGTCGCCGGGCAGAGCGGCCACTTCCGCCACCGCCACCTCAGGGTGGAGCGCGGCGAAGCGGTCACGCGTGCGGCGCTCGCGTGCGAGCACCTGCATGCGCTCGGCGTGCAGGCGGAGCAGACCGGCCGTCACCTGGGCGACGGCGGGCGAGACCTCGACAAGGGCATCGCTGATGGGTGATGCGGGGGGCGGCTCGGGAGAGGTGGCCTCCGACGGGCTGTCGTCGTGGCCGCCACGAACACCAGTCTTCCCGTCGCCCTGATCCACAATGCGGCTCTCGTCAAGATTTTCCGCATGCTCCCCGTCCAGGACCTCCGCCGCCGCCAGCGCCCGCTCGGCCGACAGCCGTGCGGCGCCGCTCCCGTGGACCCGGTTGAGGACCAGACCGGCCAGCGGCATCTCCTCCGCCGCCAGCCGCTCCACGAAGTACGCCGCCTCGCGCAGTGCGTCCCGCTCGGGCGCGGCCACCACCAGGAAGGCCGTGCCCGGCGCCTGGAGCAGCCGGTACGTGGCGTCCGCGCGCGTACGGAACCCGCCGAACATCGTGTCCATCGCCGCCACGAAGGTCTGCACGTCGCGCAGCAGCTGGCCACCGAGCAGCTTGCCGAGGGTCCCCGTCATCATCGACATGCCGACGTTCAGGAACTTCATCCCGGCCCGGCCGCCCACCTTCGCGGGCGCCATCAGCAGCTTGATGAACGTCCCGTCCAGGAACGACCCGAGCCGCTTCGGCGCGTCCAGGAAGTCCAGCGCCGAGCGGGACGGCGGCGTGTCGACCACGATCAGGTCCCACTCGTCGCGCGCCCGCAGCTGGCCCAGCTTCTCCATCGCCATGTACTCCTGCGTGCCCGCGAAACCGGCCGACAGGGACTGGTAGAAGGGGTTGCCCAGAATCGCGCGGGCCCGCTCCGGGTCCGCGTGCGCCTCGACGATCTCGTCGAAGGTGCGCTTCATGTCCAGCATCATCGCGTGCAGCTGGCCGCCGCCTCCGATGCCGTCGACGCGCCGCGGGACGTTGTCCAGCTGGTCGATGCCCATCGACTGGGCGAGCCGGCGGGCCGGGTCGATGGTCAGCACCACCACCTTGCGGCCCCGCTCCGCCGCCCGTACGCCCAGGGCCGCCGCGGTCGTCGTCTTGCCGACGCCGCCCGCGCCGCAGCACACGATGATGCGGGTCGCCGGGTCGTCGAGGAGCGGATCGACCTCCAGGGCCGGGGCCGGGTCCAGGGCTCGGGCCTGGTTCGGAGTCATGCGGTCCCCCCAAGCTGCTCGCGTACGTCCTTGGCCAGCCGGTACAGCCCCGCGATGTCGGCGCCCTCCCCCAGGAAGGGCAGTTCGTACGTCGGGACCTGAAGCTTCGCCAGTACCTCGCGCTGCTCCCGCTCCAGCTCCACCCGGCGCGCGTGCTCGGCGGCCTGGTCGAGGAGCGGGGTGACCAGCCGGGCCGGGGCCTTCACACCCGCCGCGGCGAGCGCCTTGGCGATGTCCTTGCGGTGGTCGCCGGCGGCCGCCCGTACCGCGTGCTCGTCCAGCACGTGCGGCCGGACCATGTTGACGATGACGTTGCCGACCGGGAGCGAGGCGTCGCGCAGCTCGGCGATGCCGTCCGCGGTCTCCTGGACGGGCATCTCCTCCAGCAGGGTCACCAGGTGCACGGCCGTCTCCGGGGACTTCAGCACCCGCATCACGGCCTGCGCCTGGTTGTGTATCGGGCCGATGCGCGCGAGACCGGCCACCTCGTCGTTGACGTTCAGGAACCGGGTGATGCGGCCGGTCGGCGGGGCGTCCATGACGACGTAGTCGTACGTGAACCCGCCGTGCTTCTCCCGGCGGCGTACCGCCTCGCACGCCTTGCCCGTCAACAGGACGTCGCGTACGCCGGGGGCGATGGTGGTCGCGAAGTCGATGGCGCCGAGCTTCTTCAGCGCCCGCCCGGCCGAGCCGAGTTTGTAGAACATCTGGAGGTAGTCGAGGAGGGCGCGCTCGGCGTCTATGGCCAGCGCGTACACCTCGCCGCCGCCCGGCGCGACGGCGATCTTGCGCTCCTCGTACGGAAGCGCCTCCGTTTCGAAGAGTTGTGCGATGCCCTGTCTGCCTTCGACCTCCACGAGGAGGGTCCGCTTGCCCTCGGTCGCGAGGGCGAGCGCGAGGGCGGCGGCGACCGTCGTCTTACCGGTACCGCCCTTGCCGCTGACGACCTGGAGCCTGCTCACGCCTTCGAGCCTAACCAGTGCCCCGGCACGGCTAGCAGGAGGCTGCCCTTGGCGGCGTCGCCGTCGGTGGCAGCGGCTACAGTCGGCACCATGACCAAGTGGGAATACGCGACTGTGCCGCTTCTCGTGCACGCGACCAAGCAGATCCTGGACACCTGGGGCGAGGACGGCTGGGAGCTCGTCCAGGTCGTGCCGGGACCGAACAACCCCGAGCAGCTCGTGGCGTACTTGAAGCGGGAGAAGGCGTGACCGGCCGGGTCGAGGCGACGCTGGCCGAGCTCGGCCTGACGCTGCCGCAGGTCGTACCGCCGCTGGCGGCGTACCAGCCGGCCGTCCAGTCGGGCGTGTACGTGTACACCGCGGGCCAGCTCCCGATGGTGGAGGGCAAGCTTCCGGTCACCGGCAAGGTGGGCGGCGAGGTCACGCCCGAGGAGGCCAAGGAACTCGCGCGCATCTGCGCGCTGAACGCGCTGGCGGCCGTCAAGTCGGTCGCCGGGGACCTGGACCGCATCGCGCGCGTCGTGAAGGTCGTCGGCTTCGTCGCCTCCGCGCCGGACTTCACCGGGCAGCCGGCCGTGCTCAACGGCGCGAGCGAGCTGCTGGGCGAGGTGCTCGGCGACAAGGGCGTGCACGCGCGCAGCGCGGTGGGCGTCGCGGTGCTGCCGCTGGACGCGCCGGTCGAGGTCGAGATCCAGGTCGAGCTCGTCCAGGACTGACGGTCTGGACTGACCGGTCTGGGCTGACGGTCTGGGTTGACCGGTCTGGGACCGACCGTCTTGGACCGACCGTCTTGGACCGACCGTCCGGGACTGGCCGTCGAGGACTGACGGTGCGGGACCGACCGTCTGGGACTGACCCCGTCCGGGACCGGACCGGAGGCGGCGGGTTTCCGGGCTGCCGGGTCCCTCTCGAACATCGGGCCGGATGCGCATAGCATCCGGCCATGTCCAATGGTCAGTGGTACCCACCCGAGTGGCCCGATCGGATCCGCGCGCTCGCCGACGGCTCCCTCGAGGTGGTGCCCCCGCGGCGGGCCGCGACCGTCATGCTCCTGCGCGACGCCGCCGAGGCCCCCGAAGGCGCCGAGAACACCCAGGGCACGCAGGTCCACATGCTGCGCCGGCGCACCTCCATGGCGTTCGCAGGCGGCGCGTACGCGTACCCGGGCGGCGGAGTCGACCCCCGCGACCGGACCCCCGTGCGCTGGGCGGGCCCTTCCCCCGCCGACTGGGCGGCCCGCCTCGGGGTCGCGGACCCCGCCGAGGCGCAGGCCGTCGTCTGCGCGGCGGTGCGCGAGACGTACGAGGAAGCGGGCGTCCTGCTCGCCGGGCCGACGGCGGACTCCGTCGTCGCCGACACCACGGGCGACGACTGGGAGGCCGACCGGGCGGCCCTCGTGGCCCGGGAGCTGGCCTTCGCGGAGTTCCTCGACCGGCGCGGGCTGGTGCTCCGCTCCGACCTCCTCGGGGCGTGGGCGCGCTGGATCACCCCGGAGTTCGAGCCCCGCCGCTACGACACCTGGTTCTTCGTGGCCGCCCTGCCCGAGGGCCAGCGCACCCGGAACGCCTCCACCGAGGCCGACCGCACGGTGTGGATCCGCCCGGCGGAGGCGGCGGCCGGGTACGACCGGGGCGAGCTGCTGATGATGCCCCCGACGATCGCCACCCTGCGCGCCCTCGCGCGGTACGCCACCACGCCCGCCGCCGCCCTGGCCGCGGCACGGGACCAGGACCTCACCCCCGTACTGGCCGAGGCGCGCCTGGAGGGCGACCAGGTGATCCTGAGCTGGCCGGGCCACGACGAGTTCACCAAGCGGGTGTCCTCGCAGCTGCCGACAGGGGGGCCTTCCGCATGACCGACGCCGCCGCGCTTCCCGGACAGCCGCGCGGAGCCGTGATCTCCGGCCCCGCCACCCGACGCGCCGTCAACGTGCTCGCGCCCAACCCGTCCGCCATGACCCTCGACGGCACGAACACCTGGATCCTTTCCGAGCCGGACTCCGCGCTCGCCGTGGTCGTCGACCCCGGGCCGCTCGACGACGGCCACCTGTCCCGGGTCGTCGAGACCGCCGAGCGGCTGGGCAAGCGCGTCGCGCTCACGCTCCTCACGCACGGCCACGCCGACCACGCGGAGGGCGCCGCACGCTTCGCCGAGCTGACCGGGACGCCGGTACGGGCCCTGGACCCGGCGCTGCGCCTCGGCGACGAGGGGCTACGGGCGGGGCAGCTGATCGAGGTCGGGGGCCTGGAACTGCGCGTCGTACCGACGCCCGGGCACACCGCCGACTCGCTCAGCTTCCACCTCCCGGCCGATCGCGCCGTACTGACCGGGGACACCATCCTGGGCCGCGGTACGACGATGGTGGCGCACCCGGACGGCCGTCTCGGCGATTACCTGGACTCGCTGCGGCGGCTGCGCTCGCTGACGGTCGACGACGGGGTCCACACGGTGCTGCCGGGGCACGGGCCGGTGCTGGAGGACGCCCAGGGCGCGGTCGAGTACTACCTGGCCCACCGCGCGAGCCGGCTCGCCCAGGTGGAGACGGCCGTCGAGAACGGCTACCGGACCGCGCCGGAGGTCGTGGCGCACGTGTACGCGGACGTGGACCGTTCGCTGTGGCCCGCGGCCGAGCTGTCGGTACGGGCGCAGCTGGAGTACCTGAGCGAGCACGGCCTGATCTGAGCCCGCCGGGACGTACGAAGGGCCGCTCCGCGGATCGCGGGGCGGCCCTTCGTACGAACGGGGTACCGGCGCGGGTCAGCGCGAGCGCTTCGCCAGCCGCTCCACGTCCAGCAGGATCACGGCGCGGGCCTCCAGACGGAGCCAGCCGCGGCCGGCGAAGTCGGCGAGGGCCTTGTTGACCGTCTCGCGGGAGGCGCCGACGAGCTGGGCCAGCTCCTCCTGGGTGAGGTCGTGCACGACGTGGATACCCTCCTCGGACTGCACGCCGAAGCGGCGCGACAGGTCCAGGAGCGCGCGGGCGACGCGGCCCGGCACGTCGGAGAAGACCAGGTCCGACATCTGGTCGTTGGTCTTGCGCAGGCGCCGCGCGACGGCGCGCAGCAGGGCGCTGGCCACCTCGGGGCGGGCGTTCAGCCAGGGCTGGAGGTCGCCGTGGCCCAGGCCGAGGAGCTTGACCTCGGTCAGCGCGGTGGCGGTGGCGGTGCGCGGGCCCGGGTCGAAGAGGGACAGCTCGCCGATCAGCTCGCCGGGGCCCAGGACGGCGAGCATGTTCTCGCGCCCGTCGGGGGAGGTGCGGTGCAGCTTCACCTTGCCCTCGGTGACCACGTAGAGCCGATCGCCCGGGTCGCCTTCGTGGAAGAGCGCGTCGCCACGGGCGAGCGTCACCTCACTCATCGAGGCGCGGAGCTCCGCGGCCTGCTCGTCATCGAGCGCCGCGAAGAGCGGGGCGCGCCGCAGAACGTCGTCCACGAGTTCTCTCCTATGTCGACCTGCTCAGGGACGTTGGGTGTGGGTCCCATGATGCCGGACGGTAAAACAGTGCGATCAATCACAACAAGTTTGACGCACTGGTACGCGTGTCCGTGCGGCAGGGCCCCGATTGGGTCGTGATCGCCCGTGCCCGGGGCGGATGTCGGTGTCGGCGCTTAGGCTGGCCGGGTGTCCAATTCGCCGGTGAGAGCGCAGGCCAAGGGGGCCGGGAGAGTGTCCGGGGAACAGAATTCCGCTGTGGGCGAACACGCGTCGCCTTCACCGAAAAAATCGGCAAAGGCGGCTCAATCGGGCGGTTCGTCACGAGCGCGTTCGTCCGCCGCGCCGACCGCTGCGTCCAAGCCCGCGCCCAAGCCGTCTCGCGCCGCGGCAGGGAAGACGGCAGGGAAGGCGGCAGGGAAGGCGGCCGGGAAGACGACCGACAAGACCACGGGCAAGGCGGCCGGTAAGACCGCGGGCAAGACCACGGGCGCGACCACGGGCAAGAGCGAGTCGCGGCTGGCGATGGTGCGGCGGGCCCGCCGCATCAACCGGGAGCTCGCCGAGGTGTATCCGTACGCCCACCCGGAGCTCGACTTCCGCAACCCCTTCGAGCTGCTCGTCGCGACCGTCCTGTCGGCCCAGACGACCGACCTCCGCGTCAACCAGACGACCCCGGCGCTCTTCGCGAAGTACCCGACCCCCGAGGACATGGCCGCCGCCGTCCCCGAGGAACTGGAGGAGCTGATCCGGCCCACCGGCTTCTTCCGCGCCAAGGCGAAGTCCCTGATCGGGCTCTCCACGGCGCTCAGGGACACCTTCGGCGGCGAGGTCCCCGGCCGTCTGGAGGACCTCGTCACCCTCCCCGGCGTGGGCCGCAAGACCGCCAACGTGGTCTTGGGTAACGCTTTCGGTGTACCGGGCGTCACTGTGGACACCCACTTCGGCCGCCTCGTACGCCGCTGGAAGTGGACGGAGCAGGAGGACCCGGAGAAGGTCGAGGAGGAGGTCTGCGCGATCTTCCCGAAGTCCGAGTGGACCATGCTGTCCCACCGCGTGATCTTCCACGGCCGCCGGATCTGCCACTCCCGCAAGCCAGCCTGCGGAGCATGCCCCATCGCGCCGCTGTGCCCGTCGTACGGCGAGGGCGAGACGGACCCGGAGAAGGCGCAGAAGCTGCTGAAGTACGAGATGGGCGGCCTGCCGGGCCAGCGCCTGGCCCCGCCGCCGGACTACCCGGGACGGCCCGCCGCCCCGCTCGCCACGGGCGACGACGAGTGACGGACCGGGTGCCGGACCGAGTGACGGATCGGGTAGCGGGCCGAGTGCCGGATCGGGTAACGGACCGAGTGACAGTCCGCGTCACAGCTCGCGTCACAGAGGGTGATGGAACGAACCGGGGAGCGGAACACGTTGGGAAAGCCGGGGGTGCCTATGACGCGCGCTGAGCAAGACGCCCGGCAGGAGGGCGGAGGACACGCCGGCCGTACCGGTACGGCCGGCGGAGCCGGTACGGCGGTGGCCGTCAGTGACGACGGCCTGCCCGCGTGGCTCCGGCCCCTCGCCCGCGCGGCCCGCACCATCGCGCCCGAGGAGCTGAGCCGTTTCCTGCCGCCCGAGGAGGGGGGCCGCCAGGCCGCGGTGCTGATCCTCTTCGGCGAGGGCGAGCGCGGCCCCGAGCTGCTCCTCATGGAGCGCGCCGGCAGCCTGCGCTCGCACGCCGGCCAGCCGTCGTTCCCCGGCGGCGCCCTCGATCCCGAGGACGGCGACCCGGCCACCACCGGTCCGCTGCGCGCCGCGCTGCGCGAGGCGGAGGAGGAGACGGGCCTCGACCCCGCCGGCGTACAGGTCTTCGGCGTGCTGCCGCGCCTCTACATCCCGGTGAGCGGCTTCGTCGTGACGCCCGTCCTCGGCTGGTGGAGGTCACCGAGCCCGTTCCGCGCCGTCGACCCGGCCGAGACCGCCCGCGTCTTCACAGTGCCCGTGGCGGATCTCACGGACCCGGCCAACCGCGCCACGACCGTCCATCCCAGCGGCCACCGCGGGCCGGCGTTCCTGGTCGCGTCCGCCCTCGTGTGGGGCTTCACCGCCGGCGTCATCGACCGCATCCTCCACTTCGCCGGCTGGGAGCGCCCCTGGGACCGGACCAGGCAGGTCCCGCTCGACTGGCGCTCATGACAGGCTGATGACTCCGCTCCGAGGCCGGCCGGGGTGGCCGGAGACGAATCTGCGAGGCTAATGACGGTGAACGTGCTGGACATCCTGTTGCTGGTCGCCGCCGTCTGGTTCGCGATCGTTGGCTACCGCCAGGGTTTCGTCGTCGGAATCCTGTCGGTGATCGGCTTCCTCGGCGGCGGTCTCGTCGCGGTCTACCTGCTTCCGCTCGCCTGGGGGCCGCTGACGGGCGACGCCAAGGTCTCGACGACCGCCGCGATCGTCGCCGTCGTCATCGTCATCGTCTGTGCCTCCGTGGGCCAGGCCTTCACCACCCACCTCGGCAACAAGCTCCGCCGGCACATCACCTGGTCGCCCGCCCGCGCCCTGGACGCCACCGGCGGCGCCCTCGTCAACGTGGTGGCGATGCTGCTCGTGGCGTGGCTGCTCGGCTCCCTCCTCGCCCCCACCACCCTGCCGACCATCGGCAAGGAGGTGCGCGGCTCCAAGGTGCTGCTCGGGGTCGACCGGGTGCTGCCCGACCAGGCCGACACCTGGTTCGACGACTTCCGCTCCGTACTGGCGCAGAACGGCTTCCCGCAGGTCTTCAGCCCGTTCTCCAACGAGCCCATCACCGAGGTCCGCCCGCCGGACCCGGCGCTCGCGGGCAGCCCGGTGGCCGCCCGCGCCCAGAAGTCCATCGTCAAGGTCGTCGGTACGGCCCAGGGGTGCGGCAAGGTCCTCGAAGGGACCGGCTTCGTCTTCGCCGAGCGCCGTGTGATGACCAACGCCCACGTGGTGGGCGGGGTGGACGAACCGACCGTCCAGATAGGCGGTCAGGGGCGGCTGTACGACGCGCGGGTAGTCCTGTACGACTGGCAGCGCGACATCGCCGTACTGGACGTACCGGACCTGCAGGCGACGCCGCTGCAGTTCACGGACACGGACGCGCGGAGCGGGGACAGCGCGATCGTCGCGGGCTTCCCGGAGAACGGCGCGTACGACGTCCGCTCCGCGCGCGTCCGCGGCCGGATCAACGCCAACGGCCCGGACATCTACCACCGCGACGAGGTGCGCCGCGATGTGTACTCGCTCTTCGCGACCGTCCGCCAGGGCAACTCCGGCGGCCCGCTGCTCACCCCGGAGGGCAAGGTCTACGGAGTCATCTTCGCGAGGTCCCTGGACGACGTGAACACCGGCTACGCCCTGACGGTCGACGAGATCCGCGAGGACATCGAGCGCGGCCGCACCGCCAACCAGCAGGTCGACAGCCAGGCCTGCGCGCTCTGAGACGGGCTGCCGGGCTCAACCGTCCACCTGAGCCCGGCGCTCAACCGCCCGGCTGAACCATGTGCTCAACCGCCCGGCCGAGCCCGGCAGTCCGGCAGTCCGGCTCAGTCGCGGGGATGCCGCAGCCGGGCCGAGACCCAGCGGGCCCGGCGGCGCAGGATGCGCGAGATCCCGAGGCGGGGATCGGGCCCCTGGCCCTGCGGGCCGCTCCTCTGCGGGTTCGGCGTGGAAGCCGAGGCCGAGACCGAGCGGCGGTTGCGTGCTGCGTCAGCGTAGTCGTGCGTCCAGCCCATACCCGGACCTCTGCCCGGGCCCCAAGGTCGGTAACCGCCCGCGGCGCCGCCAATCGGCCTATGCGCGAGGCATTTGGCTGTTCGTAGGACAACCGTTCCCTCGTATTTCCGGTGCAACGTCCTACCGGTCCGGCTCGGGGTCCTTCAGCCAGTTGACGAGCTCCGTCGAGAAGGCCACCGGGTCCTCCTCGTGCGGGAAGTGGCCCAGCCCCTCGAAGAGCCTCCAGCGGTACGGCGCTTCCACGTACTCGCCCGAACCGGCCGCGCTGCGCGTCCGCATCACCGGGTCCAGCGCGCCGTGCAGGTGCAGCGTCGGCACCCGCACCGGCCGCTTCATGCGCCGGTTGAACTGGATGCCGTCCGGCCGGGCCAGCGACCGCACCATCCACCGGTACGGCTCGATCGAGCAGTGCGCCGTCGACGGGATGGTCATCGCCCGCCGGTACGCGGCGATCACGTCCTCGTCCGGTTCGTCCGCCCCCGGCCCCGACCAGTCCCGGATCAGCCGGCCGACCAACGCCGCGTCGTCCGCGACGAGCTGACGCTCGGGCAGCCACGGCCGCTGGAAGCCCCATACGTACGCGTTGGCGCGGGTCTGCGCGAAATCGGAGAGCATCGCCGAGCGCCACCGGCGGGGATGCGGCATGGAGGACACCACCAGGCGCCGCACCAGCTTGGGCCGCATCACCGCCGCCGTCCACGCCAGGTAACCGCCGAGGTCGTGGCCGACCAGCGCGGCGTCCGGCTCGCCCAGCGAACGCACCACACCGGTGATGTCGAGGGCCAGGTTGGCGGGGTCGTAACCGCGCGGCGTACGGTCGCTGCCGCCCACGCCCCGCAGGTCCATCGCCACGGCGCGGAAACCGGCGTCGGCGAGCGCCGGCAGCTGGTGGCGCCAGGTCCACCAGAACTGCGGGAAGCCGTGCAGCAGCAGCACCAGCGGCCCGTCGCCCATCTCGGCGATGTGGAAGCGCGCCCCATTGGCGGCCACGTCCCTGTGTGTCCAGGGACCATCAATCCGTACGGGACTGCTGCCAGGGCTGCCCGTGCCGCCCGCGCTGCTTTCAGGGACCGTCATGCGGACGAGCGTGCCACAACCTCGGCCTCACCCTTGACCGGAAGGGCGGGGGTGCCCGCGCCGCGCGGGTGCGGCTTGGCGTTGCCCAGCACCGCCGCCGACCGCTTCGCGGAGGCGATGGACCGCTCCGGCGGCTTGACCTTCTTGAACTTCGACACGGCCAGCAGCGCCGCCAGCGCCGCCAGTACCAGGTACGCGCCGCCCACGATCAGGAAGGACCACGCGAGGCCCAGTCCCAGGTTGTGGATGCCGTACGCGGCCGCGAAGCTCAGCACCGGCAGCGAGAAGAGCGCGAACACGCCCGCGACGCTGAGGGCGGCACCGCCCATCGCACCGCGCTTGACGTCCTGACGCAGTTCGGCCTTGGCCAGCGCGATCTCGTCGTGCACGAGCGCGGACAGCTCGGTGGTCGCCGAAGCGACCAGTTGGCCGAGGCTGCGGTCCGTGCCAGCCGCGCCGAATGCACCGTTGCCGGCGGGGTCGCTCATCGTCTCGCTCCCTCTTCTCTCCTACGGTCCGACCTCAGATCATGCCGGACCGTCGCCGTCCCTGCGCGTTGCCCCCGCCACTTCGGCCTCGGCGGCGGCCGCTTCGGCCGCCCGCCGCCGGTGGTCGGCGGCCTTCTTCTCGTACAGTTCGGCCATTCTCAGGTGGTACGCGGGGTCGCCGATCTCGTACACGTCCGGCACACCGCTGAGGTCCTCGTCGCGCTCCTCCTCCTCGAGCAGCGCCCGGTACCTGCGCACCCGCAGCTTCAGCAGGACCGAGGCGCATACGGCGGCGATGAGGGAGCCCATCAGGACCGCCGCCTTGACCTCGTCGGTCTGCGCCGCGTCCCCGGCGAAGGCGAGCTCGCCGATGAGCAGCGAGACGGTGAAGCCGATGCCGGCGAGCGTGGCGACGGCGAAGAGGTCCGCCCAGGCCAGGTCCTCGTTGAGCGACGCCCTCGTGAAGCGGGCGGTCAGCCACGTACCGCCGAAGATGCCGACGGCCTTGCCGACCACCAGGCCGAGCACCACACCGAGCGTCACGGGCTGGGTGAAGACGTCGCCCAGCGCGTCGCCGGAGACGGACACCCCCGCCGAGAACAGTGCGAACAGCGGCACGGCCAGGCCGGCCGACACCGGGCGCACCAGGTGCTCGATGTGCTCGCCGGGGGAGTGCTCCTCGCCCTCGCGGCGCAGGCAGCGCAGCATCAGGCCCATGGCGACGCCGGCGATGGTGGCGTGGACGCCGCTGTTGTACATCAGGCCCCAGATGACGAGCGCCAGCGGTACGTACACGTACCAGCCGCGTACGCCCTTGCGCAGCAGGAACCAGAAGACGGCGAGGCCGGCGACCGCGCCGCCGAGCGCCGCGAAGTTCAGGTCGCTGGTGAAGAAGACCGCGATGATCAGGATCGCGAAGAGGTCGTCCACGACGGCGAGCGTGAGGAGGAAGGCGCGCAGCGCGGACGGCAGCGAGGTGCCGATGACGGCCAGGACGGCGAGGGCGAAGGCGATGTCGGTGGCGGTGGGCACGGCCCATCCGGCCAGGGAGCCGCCGCCCGCGACGTTGGTCACGACGTAGACGAGAGCGGGGGCGATCATGCCGCAGAGCGCGGCGGCCACGGGCAGGGCGGCGGCCTTCGGGTCGCGCAGTTCGCCCGCGACGAGCTCGCGCTTGAGCTCGACACCGGCGACGAAGAAGAAGATCGCGAGCAGGCCGTCGGCGGCCCAGTGCTGGAGGGAGAGATCCAGGCCGAGTGCGGCCGGGCCTATGTGGAAGTCGCGGACCGTCTCGTAGCTCGCGCTGATCGGGGTGTTCGCCCAGACCAGGGCGGCGATGGCGGCGAGCAGGAGGAGGACGCCGCCGACGGTCTCGGCGCGCAGCGCGTCCGCGACGAACGTCCGCTCGGGGAAGGGCAGCCGATCGAGGAACTTCCGGGCGGCGGACGGGGGTGCGGGGGAGTGGGACGGCTTGGGCGCGGCCACGGGGGACCTCCGGTCGGTACGGCGGCGGGCAGGACGAAACACCTGCCGACCAGACTTCCCGGCGCACCCTTTATCGCTTTGTTGACGTGATCCTTACCCTAACGCGTGCATGCGAAGAGGGCACCCGGCGCGGACTGTGCGCCGAGTGCCCTCCTGCTGCCCGCTGTGTGCCGGGTCAGTCCTCGCTGGAGGCGGCCGGCAGCTTGGACTGGATCAGCTCCATGACGGACGAGTCGGTCAGGGTGGTGACGTCACCCAGCTCCCGGTTCTCCGCCACGTCGCGCAGCAGACGGCGCATGATCTTGCCGGAGCGGGTCTTGGGCAGCTCGGCGACCGGGAGGATCCGCTTCGGCTTGGCGATCGGGCCGAGGGTGGCGCCCACGTGGTTGCGCAGGTCGGCGACGAGGGTGTCGTCCTCGCTCGCGGTGCCGCGCAGGATCACGAACGCGACGATGGCCTGGCCGGTCGTCTCGTCGGCCGCGCCGACGACCGCCGCCTCGGCGACCTTCGGGTGCGAGACGAGCGCGGACTCGACCTCGGTGGTGGAGATGTTGTGGCCGGAGACCAGCATGACGTCGTCCACCCGGCCGAGCAGCCAGATGTCGCCGTCGTCGTCCTTCTTGGCGCCGTCGCCGGCGAAGTACCTGCCCTCGAAGCGCGACCAGTAGGTGTCGATGAAGCGCTGGTCGTCGCCCCAGATGGTGCGGAGCATCGACGGCCACGGCTCGGTCAGGACGAGGTAGCCGCCTCCGCCGTTGGGCACTTCGTTCGCGTCGTCGTCGACGACGGTGGCGGAGATGCCGGGCAGCGGGCGCTGGGCCGAGCCGGGCTTGGTCTCGGTGACGCCCGGCAGCGGGGAGATCATCATCGCGCCGGTCTCGGTCTGCCACCAGGTGTCCACGATCGGCGTCCTGCCGGCGCCGATGTTCTCCCGGTACCAGATCCAGGCCTCGGGGTTGATCGGCTCGCCGACCGACCCGAGCACGCGGAGGCTGGACAGGTCGAACTTGGCGGGGATGTCGTCGCCCCACTTCATGAACGTACGGATCGCGGTCGGCGCCGTGTAGAGGATCGTGACCCCGTACTTCTGCACGATTTCCCAGAACCGGCCCTGGTGCGGCGTGTCGGGCGTGCCCTCGTACATGACCTGCGTCGCGCCGTTGGCCAGCGGCCCGTAGACGATGTACGAGTGGCCCGTCACCCAGCCGATGTCGGCGGTGCACCAGTAGACGTCGGTCTCCGGCTTGAGGTCGAAGACGGCGTGGTGCGTGTAGGCCGCCTGGGTGAGATAGCCGCCGGAGGTGTGCAGGATGCCCTTGGGCTTCCCGGTCGTGCCGGAGGTGTAGAGGATGAAGAGCGGCTGCTCGGCGTCGAACGCCTCGGGCGTGTGCTCGGTGGACTGGCGGCCCACGACGTCGTGCCACCACAGGTCGCGGCCCTCGGTGAAGGCGGTGTCCTGACCGGTACGGCGGACCACGAGCACGTGCTCCACCTGCGGGCACCTGGTCACGGCTTCGTCGATGGCCGGCTTCAGCGCGGACGGCTTGCCGCGCCGGTAGCCGCCGTCGGCGGTGATGACCAGCTTGGCGTCGGCGTCCTGGATGCGGGACGCGACGGCGTCGGCCGAGAAGCCGCCGAAGACGACGGAGTGCGCGGCGCCGATGCGGGCGCAGGCCAGCATGGCGATGGCGGCCTCGGGGATCATGGGCATGTACACCGCGACCCGGTCGCCCTTGCGGACGCCGAGCTCGGTCAGCGCGTTGGCCGCCTTGGACACCTCGTCCTTGAGCTGGGCGTAGGTCAGGGCCCGGCTGTCGCCCGGCTCACCTTCGAAGTGGAGGGCGACGCGGTCGCCGTGACCCGCCTCGACATGGCGGTCCACACAGTTGTACGCGACGTTGAGCTTGCCGTCGGCGAACCACTTCGCGAAGGGCGGGTTGGACCAGTCGAGGGTCTCCGTCGGCTCGGTGGCCCAGCTCAGCCGCCGCGCCTGCTCGGCCCAGAACCCGAGCCTGTCCGCCTTGGCCTGCTCGTACGCGTCCGCCGTCACATTGGCGTGCGCGGCCAGCTCGGCGGGCGGAGCGAAGCGCCGCTCCTCCTTCAAAAGGTTGGCCAAGCTCTCGTTGCTCACGACATCTCCCATTCCCAGGGCGTCCGATGTGTCCCAGCCCATACCTCATCAGCCCGGTGCCCGGGATGACAAGGGTTTCCCGAGCATTGGTTTAGACCTGTCGGTGTCTGAGGCGGGGCGTCGGTGTGGTTCCCCTTCCCCGGGCGGTGGGGAGGAGGAACCACACCGACGTGCACGGCCGCCGACCGCCGGAGGTTCACCCAGCGGGGCCGGGGCCGGGGTCCCGGCCCCGGCCCCTGGCCATGGCGAGCGCCACCGGGACGGGACCGGTCATGCCGGAGCTTCCTCCCGGAGCGTGGCGGTCACGGGGTCGAAGACCTCGTCGAACCCGTCCGAGCCCGACAGCAGATACGCCTGCGCCTCGCCGACGTGGAAGTACATGCCGTGGAGCTCCAGCGTGCCCTCGGCCAGCCGGCGTGCCACCGACTCGTGGGCCTTCAGGTGCTCCAGCTGCTGGACCACGTTGGTCAGGCACAGCTGCTCGACCACGTCCGCCGGCAGGCGGCCGGAGAGCCGCGTCCAGGTGCGGTGCTTGCTCTTCATGCGGTCCACGCTCGGCTGCGCGTGCCGCAGCCAGCGCCGCAGCGGGGTCTGCGCCGCCTGCGGCGTCCCGGGCGGGGCGTTCAGCAGCGTCTGCATCGCGCCGCAGCCGGAGTGGCCGCACACGGTGATGGACTGCACCTGCAGCACGTCGACCGCGTACTCGATCGCGGCCGCCACCGAGTCGTCCCCGGACTCCTCCCCCGGCAGCGGCACCAGATTGCCCACGTTCCGCACGGTGAACAGATCACCCGGCCCGCTCGCCGTGATCATGCTGGTTACCAGGCGGGAGTCGGCGCAGGTGAGGAAGAGCTGCGACGGCCGCTGCCCCTCGCGCGCGAGCCGCGCCAGCTCGTCCCGCACCAGCGGGGCCGTGTTGCGCTGGAAGGAGCTGAGCCCACTGGCCAGTTGGCGGCCGGTCGGACCCGACGCGTCCGCCATGGCGCCCGCCGGCTCCGGCCGGTCGGCGTCCGGGTGCTCGCCGCAGTGGTGGTTGCGCCACGCGGTCCAGGGCCGGCAGCAGGCGTCCGCACTCGAGCCGAGCTCTCCGATCCGCACCCCGGAACGCCCGGCCACCTCGACCTGCCCGCCCCGCGCCAGGTGCGTCATCTGCCAGTCCTGCAGCGTTTCGTAGGCGGCGTGGTCCATGAAGGACCCGTCCAGCTCGACGATGACGTACGCGCCCTGCGGGATCTGGTGCAGCGCCCGGCTCAGCCGGGGCACGGCGAGGAACGTCAACTGCCCGCGCACCCGCACGTGCTCGGCGTCGTCCCTGCTTTCGACGGTGATGCGGGTCTTGGACAGCCGGTGCAGCGCGAGGCCCGTGGCCGTCACGATGCCGAGCGCCACGCCCTCCAGGATGCCGATCAGCACGACACCGGCCACCGTCACCGCGTACACGATGACCTCGCGGTGGCGGGTGACGCTGCGGATGTGGGTGATGCTGACCATCTGGATGCCGACGATCATCACGAGCGCGGCGAGCGCCGGCAGCGGAATCAGGTCCAGGACGGGGACGAGGAAGAGGGCGGCCAGCACCACCCACAGGCCGTGCAGCATCGTGGAGTTGCGGCTGATGGCGCCCGCCGACACGTTGGCGACGCTGCGCACCGCGACACCGGCGACCGGCAGACCGCCCAGCGCCCCGGAGACGATGTTCGCCGCTCCCTGCCCGGCCAGCTCGCGGTCGAGGTTCGAGCGCGGCACATGGACCTTGGGCTCCTTGCGGGCGGCCACCAGCTTGTCGACGGCCACGGCGGACAGCAGGGACTGGACGCTGGTGACGAGCGCGATGGTCAGGACGCCGGCGGCGATGCCGAGCGCCGGCCCCTCGGGCAACCCGGGCAGCGCGTGACTGCTCCAGGAGGGCAGGTCCACGCGCGGCACGCGCATCCCGGAGGCGACGGCCAGCAGCGTCGCCGCCGCCACGGCGGCCAGCGCGGCGGGCACCTTCCGCAGGAGCCGGCCGGCGGTCCCCGGAATCCGTGGCCACAGCAGCAGGAGGGCGATGGTGAGCACGCTCACGGACAGCCCCGCGAGGTGGGGGTCCAGCAACTGGGCCGGAAGCCCGAGGGCGTTGTCCACGGCGGAGCTCTGCGGCGTACCTCCGAGGACGACATGGAGCTGGGCGAGGGCGATCGTCGTCCCGATGCCCGCCACCATGCCGTGCACGATCGCGGGGGAGACGGCGAGCGCGGAACGCGCCACCCGTAGCGTGGCAAGGCCGAGTTGAGCGATTCCCGCGAGGACGGTGATGGCGCAGGTGGTGCGCCAGCCGTATTTCTGGATCAACTCGGCGGTGACGAGCGTCAGTCCGGCGGCGGGCCCGCTGACCTGGAGCGGCGAACCGCCGAGCCGGCCGACGACGATGCCGCCGACCGCGGCCGCGACCAGGCCGGCCTGGAGCGGCGCGCCGGTGGCGAGCGCGATGCCGAGGGAGAGCGGCAGCGCGATGAGGAAGACGACGATGGACGCGGACAGGTCGGTGCCCGCGATGTGGAACCGGCCGCGGAGGCGGGCCTGGCGCGGCGCGCGGAACCGGCCGTCGCCGGGCGGGCTGTGGGGTCGCTGGGATGGGGGTGGTGCGTCACCGTCCGCGCTGGACGTACGGCCAGAACGGGACAGGCGCGGGGGGATGCAGGCGGTCATGGTTCCCATGTCCTCCGGGGCGGCGCGGTCGCGGTACGTGCGAATCGAACGAACGTGTGGGGGTCGCGGCCGTGTGTCACGGCGGCCGTGGGCTACGGCGCTAAGTAGCGGGTTTGCCAACTCTCAGTAAATTGATCGTAATGCAGAGTAAAGATTCAGGCATGACTTTCGGGGCAAATAGTGCAGTGATTCACCCGATTCAGTGATTAATCGTTCTAGTACGGCTTGTCATACATTCACACTCACGCCCGCGATGCGAGGTTGACGGCGCTCTCAGCAGACCCCTGGGCCCCTGGGAGCACTCGCAAGCACCCGTAAGCACAGAAGGGCGGGCGGATGATGGCCGTCACGAAGAGGTTCACTGTCGGTACGGCCGCGGCCGCTGCCGCGACCACGGCGGCGCTCGTCGCCGGGCTGACCGGATGCGGCGGCTCCGGTCAGGCCGCCCGCACCGAGGGCGCCCCCGGCCCGAAGAAGGCGGCGGCCCCCAAGAACGCGGTCCGGCTCATCGGTGACGGCTCCACCGCCTTCACCGGCGTCCAGCCCGGCCTGCGCAAGGCGGAGCGCCTGAAGCCCGGTCAACGGCCGCCGCAGTTCGTCGTCTTCTCCTGGGACGGCGCCGGCGAGGACAGCCAGAAGCTGTTCTCGCACTTCCGCAAGGTGGGCAAGAAGTACGGCGCGACGATGACGTACTTCCTCAGCGGCGTCTACCTGCTGCCGGAGGAGAAGGCGGCGCTCTACCACCCGCCCGGACACGCGCCCGGCCGGTCCGACATCGGCTTCAACGACCGCGAGGGCATCCGCGACACCGTGCGCCAGCTGCGCGGCGCCTGGCAGGAGGGCAACGAGATCGGCACCCACTTCAACGGCCACTTCTGCGGTCCGGAGTCGGGGGTGGGCACCTGGTCGGTCGATGACTGGAAGAGCGAGATCACGCAGGCCAAGGCCTTCGTCAAGAACTGGAAGACCAACGCCGGCCTGACGGCCGAGCAGCCGCTGCCGTTCGACTACGACAAGGAACTCATCGGCGCCCGCACACCCTGCCTGGAGGGCCGGGAGAACTTCGTACGCGCCGCGAGCGAGCTGGGCTGGCGCTACGACACCAGCGGCATCAACAACCAGATCTGGCCGGAGAAGGAGCGCGGGCTCTGGGACCTGGGCCTGCAGATGATCCCCGTCCCGGGGCGGCAGTTCGAGACGCTGTCGATGGACTACAACTTCATGGTCAACCAGTCCGGCACCGCCAAGGGCGCCCCCTCGATGCACGCCTACTGGGGCGACCAGTTCCGCGACGGCATGCTCCAGGCCTTCGACCGCGCGTACCACGGCAACCGTGCCCCGCTGATCATCGGCAACCACTTCGAGTCGTGGAACGGCGGCACCTACATGCGCGCCGTCGAGGAGACGATCGCGCAGGTCTGCGGCCGGCAGGAGGTGCGCTGCGTCTCCTTCCGGCAGCTCGCCGACTGGCTGGACGCCCAGGACCCCGCCGTACTGGCGAAGCTGCGCACCCTGAAGGTCGGGGAGGCACCGAAGGGCGGCTGGGCGGAGTTCCTCGCCGCCCGCCCGGCCGCCCCGGCGGCCTCACCCGTCAAGGCCCGTCAGGCGGGCTGAACGGCACCGATCCCCTCACGCAGGACGAAGGCGGGGTCGACCTGGGCCGCCAGGTCGGCGCCCGTCTTCGCGTTGCCCCAGCTCTCGGCGTTCTTGAGGTGGAAGTGCACCATCTGGCGCGTGTAGCGCTCCCAGTCGCGCTGCCCGTACGCGTCCGCCACCGCCCGGTGGAGCGTCCGCAGCGCCGCCTGGTTGTCGGACTCCAGCAGATCGAACCGGGCCGGACGGCCCTTCTCCATCGCGCGCACCCAGTCGGAGTGGCCGACCGTCACCAGCAGGTCGTCGCCGACCTCCTCGCGCAGGAAGTCCACGTCGTCCAGGCCCTGCACCTTGTTGCCGACGACCCGCAGGGCGACGCCGAAGTCGCGGGCGTACTCCTTGTACTGACGGTAGACGGACACACCCTTGCGGGTCGGCTCGGCCACCAGGAACGTCATGTCGAAGCGGGTGAACATGCCGGACGCGAAGGAGTCCGAGCCGGCCGTCATGTCGACGACCACGTACTCGTCGGGTCCGTCGACCAGGTGGTTGAGGCACAGCTCCACCGCCCCGACCTTCGAGTGGTAGCAGGCGACCCCGAGGTCCGTCTCGGTGAAGGGGCCCGTCGCCATCAGCCTGATCTCCCCGTCGTCCAGCCGTACGGGGCGGGCGCAGGCGTCGTAGACGGGGTTGTCCTCGCGGACCCGCAGCAGGCGGGAGCCTTCGCCCGGCGGGGTCGTCTTGATCATCGTCTCGGCGGACGCGATCCGGGGATTCGAACCCCGCAGGTACTCCTTGATCAGGGGCAGGTGCGCACCCAACGCGGGCAGCGCGGCGGCCTCGGACTCGTCCAGGCCGAGAGCGGTGCCCAGGTGCTGGTTGATGTCGGCGTCGACGGCGATGACGGGTGAACCGGTGGCGGCGAGGTGGCGGATGAAGAGCGAGGACAGCGTGGTCTTGCCGCTGCCGCCCTTCCCAACGAAAGCGATCTTCATATTCATATAGAGTAGCGGTGTGTAGCGGCACGATTGCGTCATGTTGTGCCGCGTATGAGGCTCGCCACTCGGCGGTGGGGCGCCAGGCGCCGGGCGCGTAGCCTCCCTACTTATGAGTACGAGTGCCGCTGACCCCCTGGCCGCCCTGGGCGCCCTTCCGGGCGTGCCCGATGCCGTGGAGTCCGTACGCAAGGCCGTCGACCGCGTCTACGGCCATCGGGTGATGCGCCGCCGGAGCAGTGAGATCACCTCCGAGGCCGCGCTGCGCGGCGCACGCGCGTCGGCGGCGCTGGCGGGCGCCGACTGGGCGCTGGAGGAGGTACGCCGGCGCACGGACTTCAGCGGTGACGCGGAGGCCCGGACGGTCGGAGCGGCGCTGCGCCTGGGCGCCGAGGCGGGCCAGCTGCTGTCCATCTGGCGGCAGTCGCCGCTGCGTGTGCTGGCGCGGCTGCACCTGGTGGCGGCCGGCGACCCGGGTGACGCGGGCGCCTCCGGCGGGTCCGCGGCCGAGGTCGGCAGGCCCCGGCAGGAGGGCGAAGCCGTCGACGAGCCGCTGATCCGGGCGCCGTTGCCGGACGCCGCCGAGGCCGTCGGCCGACTGGAGGGGCTGGCGGATTTGCTCATCGCGGGCAGCTCGGCTCCGGCGCTGGTGACGGCCGCGGTCGTGCACGGCGAGCTGCTGGCGCTGCGGCCCTTCACCACGTACAGCGGCCTGGTGGCGCGGGCGGCCGAGCGCATCGTGCTGATCGGCAGCGGGCTGGACCCGAAGGCGATCTGCCCGGCGGAGGTGGGCCACGCCGAGCTGGGGCGGGAGGCGTACGTGGCGGCCTTCGACGGCTATCTGTCCGGGACGCAGGACGGCATGGCGGCGTGGATCGCGCACTGCGGACGCGCGGTGGAGCTCGGCGTGCGCGAGTCGACGGCGGTCTGCGAGGCGCTCCAGCGCGGCGCCGCCTAGAAGCGGGGAGAAGGGTTGCGGCGGTACCGATATCGGTACCGCCGCTGGCACGTCCGCCGGGTTACCATGCGTCCTCGATATATGCCCATCAGGCGGGGTACTTTGCCCGACGCCTGGTGCGGCTGGCCCGTAATCGACGGGTCGACGTCGCGTGGGTGCTCGGCTTCTGTGCTTCGGTCCGTGGGGCCTTCTTGCTTAACAGGTGATCCTTTCGGAGCCTCTGGTCTCGCGGGCCGTTACCTCCTTTGTACTCCCGTCGGGGAGGAAGTGAAAGCCCTGGCTCCGCTTATTGGTTTTTCTTATCAAGCAGGGGCGAAGCGGGCGCCCCTGGGGCGTGTGACCGCGGGCTACGCCGGCTGCCGCCGCCGGCTCGCGTACCAGACGAGCCCGGCCGTGGCCGCCGCCGCGCCCACCGCGGCCGCCGCGACCAGCGCCGGGCGGGGCGGCATCCGCAGCGCGGGCAGTCGCTGCTTGAGCCGCACCGGGCGGGTGAAGACGAGAACCGGCCATCCTCGGGCTGCCGCCTCGCGGCGCAGCGCACGGTCCGGGTTGACCGCGTACGGGTGCCCCACGGTCTCCAGCATCGGTACGTCGGTGGCGGAGTCGCTGTACGCGTAGCAGCGCGACAAGTCGTACCCCTCCGACTCGGCCAGCTCCCGGATCGCCTCCGCCTTCGTCGGGCCGTAGGCGTAGTACTCGACCTCTCCGGTGAAGCAGCCGTCCTCGCCGACGACCATGCGGGTCGCCACGACCCGGTCCGCCCCGAGGAGCTCCCCGATCGGCTCGACGACCTCGGCACCGGACGTGGAGACGATCACCACGTCCCGGCCGGCGGCGTGGTGTTCCTCGATGAGGGAGGCGGCCTCGTCGTAGATGATCGGGTCGATCAGGTCGTGCAGGGTCTCGGCGACCAGTTCTTTGACCTGCTGGACGTTCCAGCCTTTGCAGAGTGCGGAGAGGTACTCCCGCATCCGCTCCATCTGATCGTGATCGGCGCCCCCGGCGAGGAAGACGAACTGGATGTAGGCAGTCCGCAGGACGGCGCGGCGGTTGATCAGGCCGCCTTGGTAGAAGGACTTGCTGAAGGTCAGAGTCGATGACTTCGCAATGACCGTCTTGTCCAGGTCAAAGAAGGCTGCGGTGCGCGGCAAGGAGTGGTTTTCCACGAGCCTGAGCATAGGTGCCCGCCATTCGGCGTACGCTGGGGCGCGTGGGTTTGCCTGAGAGGGCTCTCGGGTACACCATGGAAGTCACGGATCGTTCGCGACCGTGCTAACCCGGTCCGACTCCTCCCCCCCCGAGTCGGCCGGAGAAGACGACCCCCGCTCTCCCCCCCGGCGGGGGTCGTCGCATGTCCGGACGCGTTTTCGCGCGTCGGGCCCCTTTGGCTGCGCTCATGCCGCCCTCCTCCGCGTCTCGGTCGCGCCCGTCCCTGACGCGATGCGTTCCTCACTCAGCGTAGCGGAAGTGCTGCGCTCCGGAAGTCGCTGGTATGGGCGAACGGGATATTCACAAGTGGCGAGTTGTCCACAGTTTCCGAGCAAGATCCACTTCTTTTCCGGAAGCCGTGCACGGTGATTCCAGCCGCGAAGTCCGCGGTCGGCGGGATTCGCGGATCTCGCCTCGCGTACGAACACCGTCGAAGGTGACGCGGAGACCGTGCGGAGAGTCCGCGAACGCGCCGCGAACACCGCGCGAATGAACGCACCGACGACGCCTGCGCAAGCGCGGACGAAGTACGGGCGAAGCGGCGGGCGAAGACCAGGCGAAGACCGGGATGAAGAGCTGGGTGAAGACAGTGAGCAGGGGGCGGAATTATGGCCGGATCACACACATCCGACAGAGCGCCGGCATCCGACGCGCGGCAGGCCGGGCCGCTGATCATCACGGAGGACGCGGAGCTCCTCGACGACCTGCTGCGGCTGTGCGCCGCGGCCGGCGCGCACCCGGAGGTCCACCCCACGGTGCCGGAGCACCGGGCGGCCTGGGAGAGCGCCCCGCTGATCCTGGTGGGGGACGACGCGGCCGTCAGGTGCCGGGGGGCCACACGCCGGAGCGGCGTCCTGCTCGTCGGTCATGACCAGGACGATCCCGGGGTGTGGCGGCGCGCGGTGGAGATCGGCGCCGACTGCGTGCTGCGGCTGCCCGACGCGGAGAGCTGGCTCGTCGACCGGATCGCGGACGTGGCGGAGGGCGTGGGGCGACAGGCGCTCACCGTCGGGGTGATCGGCGGCCGGGGCGGTGCGGGGGCCTCGACGCTGGCCTGCGCGCTGGCGGTCACCGCGGCCCGTGGCGGGCGGCGCACGATGCTCGTGGACGGTGATCCGCTGGGCGGCGGCCTCGACGTGCTGTTCGGCGGCGAGCAGGCGGAGGGCCTGCGATGGCCTGATTTCGCCGCCTCCAAGGGCCGGGTCGCGGCCGGGGCGCTGGAGGAGTCCCTGCCCTCCCTGCGGGGTCTGCGGGTGCTCAGCTGGGACCGGGGCGACGCCGTGACGATCCCGCCCGAGGCGATGCGGTCGGTGCTCGCGGCGGCGCGCAGGCGCGGTGGCGTGGTCGTCGTCGACCTGCCGCGCCGGATCGACGAGGCCACCGCGGAAGCGCTGGCGCAACTGGACCTCGGCCTGCTGGTCGTGCCCGCTGAGCTGCGCGCCGTCGCGGGCGCAAAGCGGGTGGCGTCGGCGGTCGGCATGGTCCTGCGGGATCTTCGGGTCGTGGCACGCGGACCGTACGCCGCGGGGGTGGACGAACAGTGGATCGCCGACGTGCTCGGGCTGCCGCTCGCCGGTGAACTGCCCCTGGAACCGGGTCTCATGGCCGACCTCGACGCGGGTGCCCCGCCGGGTGACGGCGCGCGCAGCCCGCTGGGGCGGTTCTGCGCGGCGTTCTGGGAGCGCGCACTCGCCGGGGAGGGGGTGTCATGACGGCGGGCCTGCTGGAATCCGTACGCCGCCGGCTCGCGGAGAGCGGCTCGGAACCGACCCCGGCCGGAGTGGCGGCGGCCCTGCGGGCGCAGGGCAGGCTGCTGGGCGACGCCGAAGTGCTCGGGGCTGCCGAGGTGTTGCGGTCCGAGCTCGTCGGCACGGGTCTGCTGGAACCGCTCCTGACCGATCCCGCGGTGACGGACGTCCTGGTGTCGGCGCCGGACCGGGTGTGGGTGGACCGGGGCGGTGGGCTGGAGCTGACGGACGTGGCCTTCCCGGACGCGGCGGCCGTGCGCAGGCTGGCGCAGCGGCTCGCCGCGGTGGCCGGCCGGCGGCTGGACGACGCCCGGCCCTGGGTGGACGCCCGTCTGCCGGACGGGACGCGGATGCACGCGGTGCTGCCCCCGGTGGCGGTCGGTTCGACGTGTCTGTCGCTGCGGGTGGTCCGGCCGCGCGCGTTCTCCGTGCGGGAGTTGGTCTCGGCGGGGACGGTGCCGCCGGGCGGGGACCGGGTGCTGAGGGCGCTGGTGGAAGCCCGCGTCTCGTACCTGGTCAGCGGCGGGACCGGGTCCGGCAAGACGACGCTGCTGTCGACCCTGCTGGGTCTGGTCGGTGAGGGCGAGCGGATCGTACTGGCCGAGGACTCGGCCGAGTTGCGGCCCGATCATCCGCACGTGGTGCGGCTGGAGGCGCGGCCGCCGAACCAGGAGGGCGCCGGCCGGGTGACCCTGCGGGACCTGGTGCGGCAGGCGCTGCGGATGCGGCCGGATCGGCTGGTGGTGGGCGAGGTGCGCGGAGCCGAGGTGACCGATCTGCTGGCCGCTCTGAACACCGGCCACGAGGGCGGCTCATGCACCGTCCACGCCAACACCGCGGCCGATGTGCCGGCCCGGCTGGAGGCGCTCGGCACGGCGGCGGGGCTCGACCGGGCGGCGCTGCACAGCCAGCTGGCGGCCGGCCTGTCGGTGGTGCTGCACCTGGTGCGCGACCGGGGCGGGCGGCGGCGGATCGCCGAGGTGCATGTGCTGGAGCGGGACCGCCAGGGGCTGGTGGTGACGGTGCCCGCGCTCCGGTGGGGCGCGGACGGGTTCCTGTACGAGCGGGGCTGGGAGCGGTTGCGGTCGCTGATCGGAGGTGCGCGGTGGTGACGGGACAGCCGGTGTACGCGGCGGTGGTCTGCGCCGGTGCGGCGGCGTGGCTGCTCATGGAGCGGCAGCGCGGTCTGCGGCGGGCGCGGCTGCTGTTCGCCGGAGCGGGAGGGGAAGCCGTCGCGGGAGGAGGCGCCGTGGAGCCCGCGCCCTGGTCCTGGCGGCGGTGGTGGCCGGCGCTGCGGCTGCGACGCGAATGGCTCTGCCTGGCGGCGGGTGGTCTGATCGCGGTGCTCGGGGCCTCCGTACTGCCGCTGCTGGCGGGCGGCGCGGCGGTGCCGCTGGTGCGGCGGCGGCTCGCGGCCCGCGAGCGCGCCAGGGCACGCGACCGGCGGGCGGAGGCGGTGATCGCGCTGTGCGGGGCCGTCGCGGCCGAGCTGCGCGCCGGGTGGCAGCCGGGGCAGGCCTTGCGCTTCGCGGCCGGCTCCACGGGCGCGTTGGGTTCCGAGGAGGCTGCTGTCCTGGCGGCGGCGCGGTTCGGCGGCGACGTCCCGGAGGCCCTTCGGCGGGTGGCCCGGGAGGACGGCGCGGACGGGCTCGCCGGGATGGCCGCCTGCTGGCAGGTGGCGGCGGACGGCGGCGCCGGGCTGGCCGCCGGACTCGACCGGTTGGAGGCGGCACTGCGGGAGCAGCGCGACCAGCGCGAGCGGCTGAGGGCGCAGCTGGCGGGCGCCTGGGCCACGGTCGGACTGCTGGCCGTCCTGCCGGTCGTGGGGCTGGCCATGGGCTGGGCCATGGGGGCCGATCCGCTGCGGGTGCTCCTGCACACTCCGGCGGGCGCGGGCTGCCTCGTCGTGGGCGGACTGCTGGAGGCGGCCGGTCTGTGGTGGGCCGGCCGGATCGTACGGGCCGGGGAGGAGCCGTGAACGCCGAACTCTTCCACAGGCTGGGGACAGCGCTCGCGCTCGCCGCCGTCGCGGTCTGGGTGGTGTGGTCGGTGGCGGCCCTGCGCCGTGAGCGCCGGGGGCGCGGGCGGATGGCCGCGCTGCTGGAGGCGCGCTGCGCCCGGCGTCCGTCACGGCGACCGCCGTACGGGGCGTGGGCGCGGCGCTGGACGGCGCCCGTGGCCGCGGCCCTCGCCGGATACGTCCTGGTCGAGGGGCTGGTCGGCGGTGTGGTGGCGGTCGCGTGCGCCTATGGCGTACGGCGCTGGCAGCGGCGCCCGAGACGGTTGTCCGACGACGGGCGGGCGGCACAGGGCCTGCCGTTGGCGGCGGACCTGCTGGCGGCGTGCCTGTCGGCGGGCGCGGGGCCGCGCGAGGCGGCCGAGGCGGTCGGCGAGTCCCTGGGCGGCCCCGTCGGGGAGCGGCTGGCCCGTACGGCCGCCGAGCTGCGGCTGGGCGGCGAACCGGCCGAGGCGTGGGGCGGGTTCGCCGCGATACCGGGCGCCCAGGGGCTGGCCCGCTGTCTGGAGCGGGCGTCGGCCTCGGGCGCACCCGCCGCCGACGCGGTGTCCCGGCTCGCCGCCGGGCTGCGCGCGGAACGGGAGCGGTCGGCGGCGGCCCGGGCCCAGCGGGCCCAGGTGCTGATCACCGCGCCGGTGGGTCTGTGCTTCCTGCCCGCGTTCCTCGCGGTCGGGGTGGCGCCGGTGCTCGTGGGGCTGGCCGGCGGATTGCTGTGAACGGGTGAGATTCGGATCGATGCAAGGGGGATTGCGATGTGGAAGCGGTTGAAGGCCGGGCTCGCCCGGCTGCGCGGGGACGCGGGCATGACTACCAAGCGTGTCGCGGCACTCGCCGTGTCCCACCTTGCCAGAGTCGCATTAGGCGGGGGCTGTGACTCGTACAGGCGCAGTGACGTGCGGGGTCATGGTGTCTCTTTCCGGCCTGGCTGGCGTGGCGCATGTCACATGGCGCCTTGAGTGGCCACGCCTGACTCTGCTGGCGCCGCAGGTTCGGTGACTGGGAGGTGACAGGTGCCGCATCGGTCGGCTGTTCCGGAGCGCAGTCGTGTCGCGGCCCCTGCCGCGCGCGACAGCCTTCCCCGACTGTGACTGGGTGAGATGGGAAGCCCGTAGTCGAGCGCCAGGTCGTCGTGGGCAGGTGTATCCAGGGCACGTGTTTCCGTTGCGCGAAAGCCACTGAAAGTCCAGCGTGATGATCACCAGGGACAAGATCGATTTTCAAGGAGACCCTAGGCCTCCTCGCCGGGGCCCTCGTTCTGCAAAGTGCGCAGAGTGTCCGAGAGCTGGTCGGTCACCTCACTG
This sequence comes from Streptomyces sp. NPDC030862, assembly GCF_055571835.1. Classification (NCBI taxonomy): domain Bacteria; kingdom Bacillati; phylum Actinomycetota; class Actinomycetes; order Kitasatosporales; family Streptomycetaceae; genus Streptomyces; species Streptomyces sp. NPDC030862. The sequence continues at coordinate 686,191 of NZ_JBVIEN010000003.1, forward strand.
GCCATCTGGCCGTGGCTGAAGATCTGGCCGATCGCCGCCTGCATGGACCTGAGGTCGCGTACCGACCCCGCGGCCAGACGTTCCAGGGTGACCCGGAACTCCGGGTTCTCAAACAGCCTCCGCGCTGCCGCGATCGCAACCGGGTCGTCTGCGACCCGGGGGACCTCCGGCAATCTGGGGACATCCTCCGGTGAGATGGGGCCCGGGCGCCTGAAGTCGAGGACCGTCAGGGCCTTGTCGGCCGTCGTGCTCAACAGGACCCGCGTCTCCCAGACGTACGCCAAGCGATCGTTTGGGAAGGCTAGGCGCGGCTTGCTCTCGGTGAGCACCCACCGCACCCACGCGGTGAACCAGTGGTGACCACCAACCTCACGGCCGCTCACCTCCAGCACCTTAAGCATCGCCACTTCGGTCGGTCGCCAAGGGGAGGCCAAGTCGGGACGCAGCCTGTCCATGCTCGCGACAGCATCTGCGGCAAGGGTTACCCGTAGGCCGTGAATCGTTCGGTAGCGCTTAGAAGCGGCCCGGGCCGCTTCCAAGATGGTCGCACGGGTCTCCTCGGTGTTGAGGAGCCCCTGAATCTCCTCGGCGCTGGCCTCCAGCTCCCGTGCGAACTTCGTCACGATGCCGTCGAGCGACGTGAACAGGAAGAACCGGTCTTCCATGCCGGCGATGTCCTTGTTCATCGGCACCGGGAACGACGTACCGTCGCCGAAGTCCGTCGTGTTGTCGCTGACGAAGTAGACCGTCTCTTCTGGATGGACGCGCGCATACTCGACCGCCGTCAGCCAGATCGCGGCATCGCGGGCGCCGGTCTTGTTCTTGCCGCTGTTGACGGTCTTGCACGGGGCGATCAGGTTCGTCTCCCGGAACATGGCCTGCTGATAGACCTCCGCGGAGGTCTCGATGACTTCCGCGATGGACGAATACCGCTCCCGCCAGTGATCACGCACGTGCTCGGCAGACCACCTACTGGGGTCGGGGACATGTGCCCAGGGTGTGGCCTTCCGGAGCTCGTCTATGGCATCCATGGCCACGTCGAGCTTCTTCCGGTAGGCCAGCGCTTGTTGTGCGGCGACCTCCTCCATGGCAATCCATGGAGCAGCCACGCGCTCGCCGTCCGCCGCCCGGATGGCACGGAGCACGTCCGCGGCGGGACCCCGCAGAGAGGTCCCCTTGAGGATGTTCGCGTCCAGGATGATCAATGCGCGGCACTCCGTCTTTCTCGGCTCCGAGGCATACGGCTCCAGCCTCTCAAGTTCTGATGCCGTCGGTCGATTCGATGTACTCGGTTTCTCGTTGCACTTTCGGCCATGCTCCGACACGCTTCGCGGCAGTCGTTCAACGCCAGTCCTTGCGGAACCCCGCTGAACCCCGCGGAACCCCGCTGAACCCTGCGGAAGCGAACGCGAGGCCCCTGGCCGAGAGCCGCTCGGGGCGCTTCGGGATCCGTGGCCGAGCTGCGAGACTCCCCTCGGGGCGAGCGGATCAGGCCAATCTGCTGAGATCTCTCCGGAGCGCTCTGCCATCACTCTGGCGACACTCTGAGACCCCTTACGCGCACTCTGAATACACCCTGGCCACACTCTGCCTACGCGCGGTTCATGGCGGGTTCCTACGGCGCCTCACGGCGCTGTCGGTTCCCGTTCTCTACCCTCGCGGTGAAAGGTCGATTCCGGCCTCCACCTCCACGATTACGCCCCGGCAGGAAGGATCTTCGTCATGCCCTAAAACCTCTCCGCGAGGGCGAGGTATAGACAACCGCTGCGTTCTGGCCAAGTTGGTGTGCAAGTACCTCGCAGGAGTTAGTCACAGTTAGCCGTAGTTGGTCATTACGTCCCCTTGCAGAACCTTGCACGGCCTTTCACCTGCGGTAACGCAGTCGCTTCCTATTTCCGCAGCCGGCACTCGCCAGCCTCGGCGGCCGGACTCTACGCTCCAGCCACACCCGGTTCTCGCGAAGTCCACCCGCCCCGCCCTCACGAGGGGAACGTTGCTGCACCCAAAGCTGCTTCGCCGTAAGACAAGTTGACGAGATCCAGCCAACTTGGCGTCCGGTCGCCTAGAGCTTTCTAGAGCCGACTAGACCCTGATCGACCTGATTGGTCTGTTCCGTTGGGTTCCTTTGAGTTCTCTTGCGGGTGACCTGCTGGAATGCGGTTTCCTGTGGTGCTTCCAGCCGCCGCTCGCCAGGGTTCAGGCCACGGTTCTACTCTCCAAACACGCTCCGGTTTCGCGGGGCTGTTCCCCCTTCAACGCGCCTTCCAACAAGGAGATTTCGCCATGCCCTCACGCCCTCGTGCCACCTGCCCCGTCTGCGGCCGAAACATCGCCCTGATGCCCACGCGCCGGACCGGGTACGGCTCCCTTGTCGATCACAAGCGGGAGCGTCAGCGCAAGGCCCTAGTGCTCTGCCCCGGCTCGGAAACGCACATGCCGTACACCGAGGCGTCCGGGTGGCAGCTCGAGTTTTCGAAGGACGCCGAGGCTACTCCACCCTCATCCGGAGAAGACTTGCTGCTGTTTTAAGGACGAGACAATTCCGGTTCATCCGTACGTCCAGGCTTGGCCGGTCTGCCGGTATTCCTCCACCGGGATCGGGCCGACGCCGGTCCTCATGCGGGCGGTGTACAGCAGCCCGTCGAGGTGGTCGATCTCGTGGTGGATGAGGCGGGCGAGGCCGCGCTCGTACACGGTGGTCACGGTTTCGCCGGTCAGGTTCGTGGTCTCGACGGTGATCTTCAGGGGGCGGGGGACGAGGCCGCGGACGTCGAAGAAGCTCAGGCAGCCCTCGTACTGCTCGTCCGCATCGTCGGAGCGGTCAGTGATCCGCGGGTTGAGCAGGATGATCGCCGGCGCATCAGCGGGCGGCTGGACGACGGCCGCAGCACGGCCGATGCCGATCTGCGGGGCGGCGATGCCCATGCCCTTGGCGAAAGGGTGCACCTGGCCGATCCGCTCCATCGCGGCGAAGAGCTCGTCGGTGATGCGCTCGGCCTCGTCGCGCTCGGCGGGCAGGGTGAAGGCGCGGGCCGGTTCGGCGAGAATGCCGGCGCCGTGCTGGACGACTCCGAGGTCCCGCATCCGCTGGCTGGGCCGCACGTCAATCACCTGAAGTCCCCTTGATCCGTGTTGTGTTCGGGCCGCGCCCGGAACCTCCACTCAAGACGGTACCGAGCATGCAGGGCGGGTGTGGTCGTGATCCATGTGAATTGCCGTAGTTCACCGTCATCGCTGCGGACGGGAGGGGTCCGCAGCGGTGAAGCTTCGGCGGTCATGGAGGTCTCGGTTCCCCACACGACCGGATCAAGGGCGGCGGGGAAGGCAAGCTGGACTTCCAGTTGTTCGGTGGGCAGGCGTACGGCCCGCTGGAACCAGTTCCCCCACTTCTCGTCACCGACGGTGTAGGCGTACTCGATCCACACCGATTCGCCCGGGTAGAGCGGGAAGCGGCCGTGTTCGTTGTCGAACAGCAGCCAGACCTCCTTGAAGGCGTCACGGTCGTGCTTGGCCTGCCACCGCATCGTCTCGCCCCGGCAGGTGGCCGTGAGGTCGAGTTCGTCCCAGGTCAGCGGGTGGGCCCGGTAGTGCGCGTTGGACCGCTCGGGGTCGCCGGGGTAGCGGTCGACGGAGATGCGGATCAGGTAGCGGGTCACGGGCTCCTCGCCGGTGTTCCGCAGCAGCCGCCGCATCGTGAGCCGGTACGAGCGTCCGTCGTACTGGAGCCTGGCGGCGTCGTGTTCAACGACAAGCGCGGAGCCGGTGGCGTACGGCTGCTCGGGCCTGCGCGGGGCCGGCGGGGCCACGGCCGGGCGCCGGGCTCTCGTCCGGGCCTGCTCGTAGTCGCACCAGCGCCGCCAGATCGCCTTCCCGGCGTTCAGCGTCTCTTCGGCGAGCCGGGCGAATTCCTCGCTCGGCTTGTGGCGACCGGACTCCATGTGGCTGACGTACGACGGGTCGAAGCCCATGGCCAGCGCTAAGCCCCGCTTGGACATGCCGCGTACTTCCCGCCACCGCGCGAGCTCGGCCGCGAAGTCCTCGGCCGCCTGCTCGACGGTGATCTCCTCGCTGTGCGCGTCCATCGAAGCCCCGCCCCGCGTCACTTGTTGGTGAGCATGAATGAACCGTGAGTGATCCAAGTTCATCATCCCGTCACGGCCCGCGTCGCCGTTTTCCTTCCCTCAGCGGCCCGGATCGACCCCCGGGCAGATGAGGGAGGCGACGCATCATGCGCGTGCTGTACCTGCTGAACATCTCCAACCCCGACCAGCTGTCCGCGGATTCGGGGTGGATCTTCGCGGACCTGCTCGGCCCGGCCCTGGCCGACGCCGGGGCCGAGGTAACCGTCGCGGCCCCAGCTCCGGCCGGGGACGACCGCTGCGGCTTCCACCAGACCAAGGTGCCCGGAACGAAGTACCGGGCCCGGTTCTCGGCGGACATCGACGAGCTGGTGGCGCTCATCCGGGCTGAGAAGCCGGATGTGGTGGTGGCCAACCAGGTCGAGGAGGCTCCGGCGATCCGCACGGCCCTGCTGGAGGCCGGATCGAACGCGCTGCTGGCCGGGTACTGCCACTACCTGCCGTTCTCCTTCACCGGCGGCGGCCAGCTCATGCTCGACCCCTCCCTGAACGACGCGGGGCTCGGGCGGCCGGTGCTGCTGGCCTTCGCCGCCGGCCTCGCCGCCTGCGACCGCGTGATGGTCCACTCCGCCACGGCCGCCTCCTGGGTGTCGGCCGCCGCCGCCCGGATGACCGTAGACCTCGGCGAGAAGCTGCGGGTGGTACCCGCCCCGCGCGACGAACGCCTGGTCCGCGACCCAGCCACCACCCGGCCCGCCTCCGGCACGGCGATCGGCATCTACAACCACCGGCTGTACGCGCACTACGGCACCGGGCAGTTCGTGGACCTCGCCCGCGACCTGGTGGCCTCCGGCACGGTACGGCTGCGGGTCATGGACCTGTTCGGCCAGCGCCGCGCCGAGCGCAAAGGCCTGGACGACAGCCCCGAAAGGATGCGGGACCAGCTCGCCGCGTTGCCGCACGTCCAGGTCGTCTCCGACCGCGGTGACCGCGTCCGCTACAAGAACCTGCTGGCCGGCGCCCGCTTCGGCATCGCCCCCTTCCGGCCGGGCTGCCCCTGGTCGATGAGCGTGATCGACTGCCAGGGCATGGGCCTGCCGGTCATCGCCCCGCGTCTGGGCTGGCTGGCCGAGCACATCGACCCCGAGCTGTGCTTCGCCACCCCGGCCGAGGCCGTCGTCCTGGCCGAGCGCCTGGCCACGGATGACGAGTTCCACGCCGTCCACGCCAAGCGGGCCCACGCCTCCACCGCCGACTTCGCCCCCGGCCTGGTCGCCGCCCGCTACCTGGAGGCCATCTCGTGACCAGCTTCGACGCCGTCTTCCTGTCGTACGACGAGCCGATGGCTAACTCCCTGCACTCCCGGCTCCAGCGGACGCTGGGCGGCACCGTCAAGCGGCTGCACGGTGTGCACGGGATGCGCCGGGCCTACCGGCTGTGTGCCGAGGTTGTCGAGCGCGAGCAGTTCTTCCTCGCCGACGGCGATTTCGCCATCGACCACGGCTTCGATGTGGCGGCCGTCGAGCCGCTGGATGAGTGCATCTCCATGCGGGTGTGGCGGGCGGCTAACCCGGTCAACGGCCTGACCTACGGCTACGGCGGGCTGAAGCTGATCCGCCGCAGTGCCCTGCGCGAGATGGGCGAGGCCGTGGACGTGCTGGCCGCCCTGCCGGGACGCATCGAGTTCGCCCAGGAGACGGCCGGGATCACCAGGTTCAACCAGAGCCCCTTCCACGCCTGGAAGGCCGGTTTCCGCGAGTGCGCGATGCTTTCGCGCGGCAGCGAGTACGGCATGGCCGACGACGACGCGCACAAGCGCGTCGAGGCATGGACGCTCAGCCGCAGCGGCGAGTTCGCCGCCTACGCCGCAGCCGGGGCCCGTGAGGGCGTCACCTTCGCCCGCCAGACCGCGCGCGCTCCGCAGCAGTTCGATCATCTCAACAATCCCACCTGGCTGCGGGAGAGGTTCACCGCCGCCCACGGGGACCAGGCGGTCTCGGGGTGACCGGCCCGCTCGTGCTCATCGAGCCGTACGCGAACCGCCTGGGCGGGCACCATCAGCGCACGCTGGTGGCCCTCGCCCAGGCCCGGCCCGGCAGCCTTGTCATCGCCCCGCACGGCGCCGCCCGAGACGCGGTGGTGGCCCTGCGCGAGGCGGGGGCCCGGCTGGCGACCGCGCCGGCCGGGCGGCGGGCAGCCGTGCTGCTGGCCGCCGCCCGGCTCGCAGCCGGGCTGTCGGCCGCCGGACAGCGGGTCTTCCGGTCGCGACGCTGGCCCCGCCGCCTGCGGCGGCTGCCGCACCAGATCACCCTGATCACCCGCTGCCTGACCGAGGCGTCCGCGTTGCGGTCCGCCCGTCGTCTGGAGTCCGGCGCCGACGCGGTGGTGATCCTGACCGCGAGCGAGGCCCTGCACGGGGCCGCCGCCCTCCTCGGCGGCCAGCCGCACCTTCGGTTCCTCCACGAGGCTGTGACCACCGAGGACGCCGTCGTGAGGCTGCTTGGCCGGCTCACCTGCCGGGGCGAGCAACGGGTGATCGCGGTGTACCCGACCCAGGCCGTCGGCGCTCAGTTCACTGCGGCCTTCCCCCACCTGCCAGCAGTGGTACAGGCCTTCGCGGTCGACGACGGCCGCCGCCTGACCGACGCTGAACGCAACGGCGGCCGGAAGGCCTTCGGCATTTCCGCCGCCGAAGCCACGGTGTGTCTGGTGGGCGGCTGGTGGCCGTACAAGGACATCGACGTCATCGACGCCGCCCTGGCCCGGCTGAAGGAGCCGCTGCACCTAGTGGTGGCGGGCGATCCGCTCGACGAAGCCGTACTCCAGCGGTGGCGGACCCTGCCCCACCTCCGCCTGCACACCGTGCCCGGTCCCGTCGCGGAAAGCGTGCTGCGGCTGGTCTACGGCGCCGCCGACGCTGCCCTGGTCGCCCGCCACCCCGGCGTCGGCAAGGAATCCGGGCTCGTGATGGACGCCGCCCGCCTCGGCGTCCCCCTCATCGTCTCCGACCACGACCCCGCCCTCACCGGCCGTCTGCACAGCCAGCCCTGGGCCCTGACCTTCCCCGCCGGCGACCCGGACGGTCTCGCCGCTGCCCTGCACGCCGTCATCCACCAGCCGCCCAAGCCTCCCGGCTCCGAGGCACCCGGCCTCGTCGGGATGTGGACGGCCGCCGAGCAAGCCGACTTCCTCACCCGAACCTTCACCCCGCTCACGGCCAAGGAGTCCCGATGCTGAGCACACCTCCAGCCCTGATCGCCGTCATCGGCCCCATCGAGCCTCCCCTGCTGGCCGCCTGGGTCCGCCACTACCGGTGGCTCGGCGTCGAGCGGTTCCTGATCGCCTTCCACTTCCCCGACCACGTCCCCGACACCCAGCGACACGAGCTCCAGGCCGCCTGCCGCGAACTCGGCATCATCCCCACCGGCACCAGCACCGGACCCTGGCACGAGCACACCAACACCCAGCTCCGCGACACCCTGCGACACCAGGCCGGCCCCGGCTGGCACCTGCTCGCCGACGCCGACGAGTTCCAGCAGTACCCCGCCCCGCTCTACGAGGTGATCGCCCAGGCCGAGAAGACCGGACACCGGGTGGTCGGCGGGCTGATGCTCGACCGCGTCGCCGCCAGCGGACGCCTGACCGGCTGGAGGCCCGAAGGCGGCCTCGACCTGGCCTATCCCCTCGGCGGCCACCTCACCCACCGGCTCCTGCACGGCGACCCGAGAAAGATCGTCCTCGCCCGCCACGACGTCACCGTCTCCTCCGGCAACCACCGCTCCCCCGGCCACCGGCCGAACGCGGACCGCATCTGCGCGGTTCACCATTTCAAGTGGCGCTCGGGCGTCCTGGACGACCTCCGCCGCCGGGTGCAGCACTTCACCTCCGGCACCTGGCAGGAACACACCCCAGCCGTCCGCGACGAGGCCAACCGCCTGCTCACCCACGTCGGCCAGCACGGCGGCGTGATCAACACCAGCGATCCGCGCTTCGCCCTCCGCCGAGTCAGCCTGGACCGAATGCCCTTCGGCTGGCCCTCCGAGGCCCGCAACATCTTCACCACCTGGCGTCCCCACGCCCACAGCGGCCAGGATTGACAGGCAGCACCCGCGCTCGCGGACACCATGTCGCGAAAGGATGACCACGTGCCCCTCGCCGTACTCCTGGCCGGCCTCACCGGCTCCGGGAAGACCACCGTCGCCCAAGCCCTGGCCGACCGCGGCTACCTCCGGCTGTCCGTCGACGAGGAGGTCCACCGACTCCACGGCCGCTACGGCGTGGACTACCCCGAGCACACCTACTTCGAGCGTGAACGGCCCGTGGTCGAAGCGATCCGGGACCGGTTCACCAAGGAGATCGAAGCCGGGAACGACGTCGTCCTCGACCACGGCCTGTGGCGCCGCAGCGAGCGCGATACCTGGCGGCAAGCCGCCCGCGAAGCGGGCGGCCACCCCCTGGTCGTCTACCTCCCCGCCGACCGCGACGAACTGCTGCGACGCCTGGCCGAACGCAACCAGCGCGAGGACGCCAACGCGCTGACCGTCTCCCCACAAGCCCTGGACGACTTCTTCGCCCGCTTCGATGCCCCGGCCGACGACGAAGACGTGATCGTCTACACCGGTGACCTGGACGTGCTCGTGACGGACCTCACCGAGGTCCGGGGGCAATAGCTCTGGGCTCGGTGAGGGCAGTCAGCTGCACGAACCGTACGGGGCCGTGTCGCTGCGGGATGCGGGCAGGCGGTGGACGTTGCCGACTGTGGCGGCCTGTTCCCTCAAACGCTCGATCTCCTCGTGCTGGGCCGTGAGCCGGGAGATGGCGAGGGTCTTGAACGCCGTGAGCTCGGCCAGTGCCTCGTCCCGTTTCGCGAGCCGGTCCTTGAGCTCGACGACCTGGGCCTTGAGCCGCTCGATCTGCGCCGCTCTGGGGTCGACCATCTGCCCGGCCTCCTGCAAAGTTTGAAGGCGTCGCTCGAACTCCTCAGCCAGGTGCTGGTAGGGGCCTGGCCGGGTGCTGCCGTCGCGGTTCTTCTTCGGGTAGAAGCCGGTGCGGGGCACCCCCGCTTCGGCGGCCAGGGTCTTCAGATCGCATTTCCCGCCGGGCGGAAGTTCCCCCCGCAGCAGCCGGTCCGTCGCGGCGCGGATAGCTTCCTCGTTGCGGGCCCGGTCCGCGTCACTGATCCGTGGCATGTCACTTGTCTCCGTCCGATGTACCGGCCGCCGTCATGATTTCGTCCACCACCCGCTGGGCCCGTTCCACCTCGGGCTCGAGCCGCTTCTTCTCGCCCTTGGGGAAGCGCGGGTTGGCCAGGAAGACCTTTCCGGTGCCGACCTGACTCTGCCAGACAGGCAGGTGACAGGGGTGATGGGTGGCCTGCGGGCAGCGGGCCGAGTCGCACATCCCACCCAGTGGCTTCGTCGCTTCCGGGGTGCCCGCCAGCTTCAGGCACAGGGCCTTGTGCGGGTCACGGAACCAGCAGTAGTTCGCGGTCTGCAGATGTAGGTGCTTGGACTGCTGCCTCAGCAAATTCTCCAGCCGACGCTCGGCCTCCAGCACGGCCGCAGTGCCCGGCTCGTGATCCTTGAGCGCCGCGTCGATGTGCTCGAACGCTGCGATTAGCTCCCGGGCCCCGGGACCCGCCGGCATGCGGCCCGCCCGGTAGTCCTCGAAGGCCTCCTTCGTGAGCTTCAAGTGGTTCTTGTCCTGCTCCCGCTCCACCTCGGCCAGCAGGTTGCCCTGGGAGCCGCCGGGCCGCATCGCATAGCCCTCGGTGGTGACCACGGAGACGTGCTTGAGGTGGATCTTCGCGGCCAGCAGCCCGCCGGGGCGGTGGGCCAGCGACAGAGCGAGCGTTCGCCGCAGCATCCGTCCGTTCACCGGACCAGCCGGGATCGGCGCCAGGCCGAGCCGCTGGCCGGCGGGGCTGTTGACCCACTCCCGCAGTCTCTTGTGCAGGAAGTCCATCGGCGAGCGGGCGAAGGCCCGCTGAGCGTCCCGGGCCTGGTTGAGGTGGGCGGCGAGCTTCACCGCCCGCCAGGCCGGTTCCAGTACCACCCATTCCTCGGCGACGCCGCCGAACTCCTGCCCCTTGATCAGCTTGCTGCCCAGCTTGAAGCGCTGGGTGCCGCCGGAGACGGTGACAGGCGGCTGCGGGGAGTCCGCGGTCAGCTCGTCCAGTTCCCCGGCCCGCATGCCGCTCAGGGCCGCGGCCAGGACCCGGCAGGCGGCCAGTAGAACGATCTGCAGGCTCCGCAGCTCGTCCCCGGTCAGCGGCAGAGTCCACGGCACCAGCTGCTGCGAGTCATCGGCTCGGGGCACCTGGGAGGCTTTCCGGCCGAACATGCCTGCGACCCCAACCTTGGCCACCACAGGCTCCAGGTACGGGCGAAGATCGTCGACCAGGTGGTCCGCGATCTTCGCGTATCTGGAACGGGTCGCCTGGCCGAAAAACTCGCCGATGTCGACGTTCAGGAGCGGATCGTCGGGCCGCCAGCCTCGTTTGACGCGCCGCGTGACCTGCCGGGCGTCGATGGTCAGCAGCGGTACCTGCTCGCGGACATGCCAGTCGGCGGCGGCCATGACAGCGGCGCGGTGCTTCGCCGTGACGGCCCGGGGGTTCTGCCCGCCCCTGCCGGCCCGGAACTCCAGCATGCGCTCGAGCTCCTCGGCCACCAGCGGCCCGAGCGTCTCCACCAGATACAGAGCCGCCGCCACCGTGGGCTGGAACACCTCCTCCGCCACCGGCGGCGTCGACGACAAGGCATAGGTTTCCCAGCCCGCGACCTCGCTGACCGTGTGCCCCTCCCACGGCGTGAACCCGGACCGGTAGGCGTCCACTGTGAACAACTCGCGGTAGATGGCCAGGTCCACGACCGGCCGCAGAATCGTCAACATGGTGCCCGGTGTGATCGGCCCGCTGCCCTGCCGCCGCTTGCGAGTACGGTGCGAGCGGAGCTCTCGGTAGACCTCGCAGTGTTCCTGCATCACCTCACTCAGTGAGGACATGCCTTGCTCGGTCACAAAGTTCATCCACCGCACGAGCTGCACGCAGAAGTTGAACGCCGACTCCGGCTTGTATGGCTCCCGCCGGGCCTCCGGCAGGGCCAGGACACGCTCGTGGCCGGGCACGACCAGCGCGAACACGTACTCCTTGGCGGTCAGCCGCAGGGCCGGGTTGGTGATGCCCGTGAAGTCCAGGCGCTTGACGTTGCTCCGCACCCCCTTGGGGAACTTCACTCCTGACAGGTCCCAGAAGTCCTCGTCGAACACGGGATACGGACCGTCCGACCACATGTCCCATCCGGCCTCGCGGCACACGTCCAGACCCGCGAACGGGGACTGCTGGGCCCACTGCCGGGGGATGGGACCGGCCAGGCTCTCCACGACCAGGGCACTAGCGGGGGTCACTGGGTTCCTTCCTCGGGCCGCAGGGGCAGCTCAGAGTCGATGTCGTCCACCTCGCCGGCTGCCTTCTCCAGCAGGCAGGCGTCGAAGCGAGGCAGGATGTCGTGGTCGAGGCGGTCGGCGTACGGGCCGAACACGGCCAGGAATTGCTGCACGGTCAGCTGCCGCGACTGACGGGCGAAGTAGGCCTTCAGCCGCAGCAGGTTGGGCGCGTGTCGAGGTGTGAAGACGGCCAGCGGACACAGCAGGCACACCCACGGCCGGGCCGGACACGGTTTGCCCTTGGGGCCGTGGAGTCCGGCAAGCTGGTTGGCGCACGCCGCGGTGAACACGTCCATCTCACCGCCCAGCAGCTCGGCCATCGCCTCGGCGTCCAGGCCCAGGCGGGCCGCCTGCTCGGGCTGCTCGGTGACGAAGTCGGCGGCCTCCTCATCGCTCAACACGATCGGCGGGCGACTGCGCCGCAAGATGTCAGCCTGGGCGTCCTCGATGATGGTCTCCACCGACTCGGCCTGCGCTGGCGTCGTGGACGAGACGTAGTGGCTGCCCTCCACCGCGGCCGTGTGATTCGGGTCGATCCTCGTACGACCAGTCCACCCCCGACGCGCCAACACATTGTGGTAGGTCGTGCGGATCCGCGCCGAGTGCAACAGCAGCGGCTCTCCCACGTCCGAACGCAGATTCAGCTCCTTCGCCAGCTGACGCCGGGCCTTCTCCCCGCTCTTGACGGCGGCCCGGGTGGACAGCACCGACAACTGGGCCTTCGCGCCGTCCGTGCTGCGGTACTCGGTGTCCAGGTAGACGAACAAGTCGCCGGCCATCGACTCCGGAGCCAGTCGCCGCACCGGCTCCGACAGCTCCAGCCAGCGCTCCAGCAGCCGCACGGCCCGAGCTGGAAGGTTCACCGATTCCGGGCCGCGGCGTCCCTTGACGTAGTCCATCAGCACCGTGCGGTCCCCGGTCCAGGTGAAATCGTGCAGCCCCAGATCCCGGATCCCGTCCGGGACAACGCCGCTGTAGACGCCGAACAGCAGACGCATGGCCGTCGCCACCTGCACCGGTGGGTACATCGCACTCCGCACAGCCCGGTACTGGCCGCCGACCCCGTCGCGGAAGTAGTCCACGGTCAGCCCCATAACCCTGGCCGCATCCGGGACCTTCAGCGGCCCATGCTCATGCACCAGCCACGCGAAGTTCTGCCGGTTCCGGCCGAGGTCGGAGCTGTCAGGGCCCAGTGCGGCCAGGTCGAGAACCTCACGCTGACGGACCATGATCTGCTGCAGATAGTCCCGCAGCCCAGTCTCGATCTGCCGCCACTCGCCGTCGGTGTACGGCTGCAGAGGCTTGCTCCGAGGCGGGCTCTTGACGGCCTTCCCGTCCAGATAGACCCGGATACCCGCGTCCACACGGTCCCCGCAGCCAGCCAGCAGGCGGCGGGTGTGGAAGACACGCCTGCCACCGACGGACATCCAGTACGACAGAACGTGGCTCGTGCGCAGATCCGCCAAGCGACCGTGAAAGCCCAGCGCAGCCAGCTCCGCGACCATCCGCCGGATCGTCGACGTGTACGTTACCGCGCTCTGACGTGCGGTGATGCGGCCCAGCGGATGCACCATCTGAACGAGGCCATGAGCGAGGTCCTCCGCCAGCTCCTCGTTGGCCGTGGCGCTCAAATCCCCTGTCCAGGCGGTGCCGTTAGGGAACGTGAACTCAATGCGCAGCGGAGCGTGCTCGACCCGGGTCACCATGTGGCATCCTCCTCGTCGTCGAACTCGGCGTCCGCTTCGGCAGCGGCCTGGCCGCTGTACTTGCCCGCCTCGTCGTAGAGCTCGCGGTAGATCCGCTGCACGTCCAGGCGCTGGATGTAAATCTCCGTGGTCGTCACGCTGGAGTGCCCGAGCAAATCGCGCAGCACCATCAGCGGGTCCGCCTTCGTCAGGTACAGCGACAGCGCGGCGTCCTCACCTGCGTCAGCTACCAGAGCGGCAGCCCGCTGATAGTGGCCCTTGACCAGCTTCTCCAGCGTCGCCATCGCAAACGTATGACGCAGCACGTGGGGGCCGACCGTCGGGAACCGCGGCTCGAAGTCCCGCCGGATGCGCTCCGAGGTTCGACGGAAGACGGTCGCCCAGTCGGTGAACGGGGTCCCGTCCGACTGCACCGCGATGATCGCGGGCGTGCCCTCCGGTGTTACCAGCCGCAGCCGCTCGTTCAAGGTCAGCTTGCGCCAGGAGACTCGGCGGCCGTTGACCTTCCCGCCCTCCCAGTCCGGCTCGGTGATCACCAACGGCTCGCCCAGGCGTGGGTCGGGGCGGTATGGGCGGCCCTCCGTCAGCATCGCGCGGTCCAGCTCGATGTACTGGTGCACCTCGGCCAGCGGGTCGTAACTGACCCACGTCTCCCGCGGCTTCTTGCCCTTGGTGATCTGCGCGGCTAGCGGGAACCGGACAGGAACCACGCTGCGGCGAGCCGGGAGAGCAGGCAGCTCGTACGTCAGCAGGTGCGTGAACTCCTGGGCCCGCAGGCCGCTGGAGGGCACCAGCGCACCCATCGCGGCGTTGCGCCCCAGGTGACGGCCGCGGAACGAGTCCGGCTCACCATCCGGGCGCAGGCCGGCCAGCGCCCGAAGGAACAGCTCAAGGAAGTCGCTCTCCAGATACTTCACCGTGACGTGCGGTTTCGCCCGCCGAACCGTGGCCGTGTTCCGTCGCGCGAGCTGCACGCCGGCCTCGGTGTACCGCCGGACCACCTGGTACGTGAACGGCACAGCCGGGCAGAGCCCCTCATCCTCAGCCCACGCATAGAAGCGGGCCACGGTATTGATGTTCTGGTCCCACGTGCCCTCGTCCCAGCGGGCCTCCAGCGGCCCCGCGAACCGGTACTCCGAGAACGCGCTCAAAGCGTCCCGCAAGGGCTGCCGCTCCCCGAGCGGATCAACGCCGAGCCGGGCGAGGAACTCCAGCCAGCACCGCAGAGCCTGCGCGTAGTTCTTCCAAGTCCGTGGCGACCGCGCCCCGTTGAGAGGTAGATCGCGCAGCCAGCGGTTGGCCGCCACTGTGGGCCGGGGTGCGCCATCGTCCTCGAAGGTCAAGTCCTCGTCGATCAAGACCGGCATGCCTTCTGGGATCAGCGGCTGACGCCCAAGCCCCCAACACTCCCAGCCCGCGCGGCTGTAGAAGATCAGATGCATGCCGTGCACCGTAAGATTGAGACTAGAGAGAGTGCAAGAGACTTTCGCAGCTTGCTCGTTCTCGGACTACCTCAATGAGACATAGAAACTAAGCAAGGATTACGTCCGAGTACGCGATGGGGACGCTGGCGGCCTGCGCCTTCGCGGCCGTGCTCTACAAGATCGTCACGAGCGACGCGGTGTCGGGACGGCTGGAGTCGGTGATCGGGAGGGCGCTCGATGCGCAGTTCTGAAGCCGCGCCCGCCGGCGGTGACCGGGGCTTCGCGCTCGCCGTCGATGACCGGGGCTCCGTGACCGCCGAGGCGGCGGTGGTGATCCCTGCCCTGGTGGCCTTCACGATGGTGCTGATCTGGGCGCTGGCGGCGGCCGCCGCACAGATCCAGTGCGTGGACGCAGCACGCGCCGGGGCGCGGGCGGCGGCCCGCTCGGAGCCCCGCGAAACCGCTGTGGCAGCCGCCCGCTCGGCGGCCCCGACGGGGGCGCGTGTGTCGATGGAGCGGGCCGGTGAGCTGTGGCGGGTACGGGTGGAGGCCCCGGCGCCGGGGCCGGGCACGCTCGCCTTGACCCTGCGCGCGGAGGCGGCCGCGCTCGCCGAGGACACCGTGGGGGTGGAGCCGTGAGGGGGCCGGCCCGGCCGCCGGCCCCGGCGGTCGCCCGGAGCGCGTGCCGCCGCGAGGACCGGGGCAAGGTGAGGGGCGCCGCCGACCGGGGTGTCGCCACCGTGTGGGTCGTCATGGCGGCGAGCGTGCTGTGCACGGTCTTCGCGGTGGTCCTGGCCCTGGGCCAGGCCGTGGCCGCCCGGCACCGGGCGGGTGGAGCGGCCGACCTGGCCGCCCTCGCGGCGGCCGACCTGGCCCTGTGGGGCGGCGAGCACCCCTGCGCCGCGGCGGCCCGGGTCGCCCGCGCCCAGCAGGCCGAGGTGGTGCGGTGCGCCGTGCGCGGCGAGATCGCCGACGTGACCGCACGGGCCCGTTTCGGGCCGTACGCGCCGCAGGTCAGGGCGAGGGCGGGGCCTCCTCGGGGGCAGCCGGGGCTCCCCGCAGCAGTTCCGTGAGCAGGCGCACGGCGCCGCGCTTGTGCAGCGGGTCGTTGCCGTTGCCGCACTTGGGCGACTGGATGCAGGAAGGGCAGCCCGCCTCGCACTCGCACGACGCGATCGCCTCACGGGTCGCGGTGAGCCACTCACGGGCGGTGTGGAAGGCGCGCTCCGCGAAGCCCGCTCCGCCCGGATGGCCGTCGTACACGAAGACCGTCGGCAGCAGGGTGTCCGGGTGGAGCGGGACGGACACCCCGCCGATGTCCCAGCGGTCGCAGGTGGCGAAGAGCGGCAGCAGGCCGATGGAGGCGTGCTCGGCGGCGTGCAGGGCCCCGCCCAGCTGCTCCGGGTTCACCCGGGCGGCGTCCAGCTGGTCCTCGGTGACGGTCCACCACACGGCGCGGGTGCGCAGGGTGCGCGGCGGCAGGTCGAGTTTCGTCTCGCCGAGCACCTCGCCGGTGATCAGGCGGCGGCGCAGGAAGGAGACGACCTGGTTGGTGACCTCGACGGAGCCGTAGCAGAGGCGCCCGTCGCCCCACGGGATCTCGGTGTCGGTCTCCAGCACGGAGATGGAGGTGGTGTCGCGGGCGGTGGTGGAGTACGGCGGATTGGCCTCCTCGACCAGGGCCACCGAGTCCTTCAGGTCCAGCTCCTTCACCAGGTAGGTGCGGCCCATGTGGAGGTGGACGGCGCCTTCGTGGACGGCGGCGTGGGAGGCGGGCTCGTCGACCGTGCCCAGCAGCCGGCCCGTGCCCGCCTCGACGATCCGGACGGGGCTGCCGCCCTCGCCCCGGATGTCCGTCAGGTCGGCGGCCCGTTCGCGGCGCGTCCAGTACCAGCCCGACGCGCGTCGCCGGAGCAGGCCGGCCGACTCCAGCTGCGGCAGCAGGTCCGGAGCGGCCGGGCCGAACAGCGCCATGTCGGATTCGGTGAGCGGCAGCTCGGCCGCCGCCGCGCACAGATGGGGGGCGAGGACGTAGGGGTTGTCCGGGTCGAGGACGGTCGACTCGACCGGCCGGCGGAACAGCGCCTCGGGGTGGTGCACGAGGTACGTGTCCAGCGGGTCGTCGCGGGCGACCAGGATCGCGAGCGCCCCCTGGCCGGAGCGCCCGGCGCGGCCCGCCTGCTGCCACAGCGAGGCCCGGGTGCCGGGGTACCCGGCGATCACGACGGCGTCCAGGCCGGAGACGTCGATGCCCAGCTCCAGGGCGGTGGTCGCGGCGAGCCCGAGCAGCTCGCCGGAGTGCAGGGCCCGCTCCAGCGCCCGGCGCTCCTCGGGGAGGTAGCCGCCCCGGTAGGCGGCGACCCGCTGGGCCAGCGAGCGGTCGACCTCCGCCAGGCGCTCCTTCGCGATGACGGAGATCAGCTCGGCGCCGCGCCGGGAGCGTACGAAGGCGACCGACCGGACGCCCTGGACGGTCAGGTCGGTCAGGAGGTCGGCGGTCTCCGCGGTGGCGGTACGGCGGACCGGGGCGCCCTGTTCGCCCTGGAGCTCGGTCAGCGGCGGCTCCCACAGGGCGAAGACCAGCTCGCCGCGCGGCGAGGCGTCGTCGGCGACCTCGGCCACGGGCAGACCGGTGAGGCGCCCGGCGGCCAGGGCCGGCTGGGCGGCGGTGGCG
Organism: Streptomyces sp. NPDC030862; assembly: GCF_055571835.1. NCBI lineage: Bacteria > Bacillati > Actinomycetota > Actinomycetes > Kitasatosporales > Streptomycetaceae > Streptomyces > Streptomyces sp. NPDC030862. The sequence goes on from NZ_JBVIEN010000003.1 coordinate 703,520, forward strand.
GAGGCGAGGAGGAAGACGGGGGAGGAGCCGTAGCGGGCGCAGAGGCGGCGCAGGCGCCGCAGCACCTGGGCGACGTGGGAGCCGAAGACGCCCCGGTAGGTGTGGCACTCGTCGATGACGACGTAGCGCAGGGCGCGCAGGAAGGAGGACCAGCGGGGATGCGACGGGAGTACGCCCCGGTGGAGCATGTCCGGGTTGGTCAGCACGTAGTTGGCGTACTGGCGGACCCACTCCCGCTCCTCGATGGGCGTGTCGCCGTCGTAGACGGCGGGCCGGACGCGGTTGCCCAGGGGGGCGGCCAGCGCCTTGACCGAGCGCCGCTGGTCGGCGGCGAGGGCCTTGGTGGGGGCGAGGTACAGCGCGGTGGCGCCCCGGCCGTTGGGCGCCTCCGAGCCGTCGAGCAGTGCGGACAGGACGGGCGCCAGATAGGCGAGCGACTTGCCGGAGGCGGTGCCGGTGGCGATGACGACCGACTCCCCGTCGAGGGCCAGCTCCGCGGCGGCGGCCTGATGGGCCCACGGATGGTCGATACCGGCCGCCCCGATGGCCTTGATCACCTCCGGCCGGATCCGATCGGGCCAGAGGGCATGCCGACCCGCCCGAGGGGGCAGGTGCTCCGTATGAGTGATGCGCGCAGCCCGGTTCGCCCCCGCGGTGAGCCGGTCGAGGACCGTGCCGGGGGAGGGGCGGGAGCCCACGTTCTCGGGAGGTCGACTGGGGCGGTGATTCATGGCCATCGGCACCGAGTGTGTCACCGGCCTGACCGACAATGCTCCCAAGGCGTCGTGCATGGCTGCTGGTAAGTGATTGAATGCCATCGCGGCTGGCGATCGGTCCCCGGGCTCCGCTGGGGAGATCCGAGGGACGACCGCTCGATAGCAAGGTGCTGGAGGATCCGTGGACCTGTCCCTGTCGACTCGCAATGTGGGCGACCGTACGGTCGTCGAGGTCGGTGGCGAGATTGATGTGTATACCGCGCCCAAGCTGCGCGAGCAGTTGGTCGAGTTGGTGAACGACGGCAACTACCACCTGGTCGTCGACATGGAGAGCGTGGACTTCCTCGACTCGACCGGCCTCGGCGTGCTCGTGGGTGGCCTCAAGCGCGTCCGCGCGCACGAGGGTTCCCTGCGCCTGGTCTGCAACCAGGAGCGCATTCTCAAGATTTTCCGGATCACCGGTCTGACCAAGGTGTTCCCCATCCACACCTCGGTGGACGAAGCCGTCGCGGCGACCGACTGAGCCGGCCGGAGCCTTCCGGTACGAGCCTCCGGAGGCAGGGCCTCCGGAGGAGCTCTCCGGGGCCCTGACCGTCGCCCGGGCCCGGTTTCGGAGCAGGTTTCCGGAACCAGGTCTGGACAAGGCCCGGGCCGGAAGGGCCCTTCGAGGGCGCACACAGCCCCCGCGAGGAGCCGGCCTCCGGAGGGCAGGGCAGAGGTGCCGGGCGTCCAGCCCGGTCCTCTCAGACGCACGCTCGCACGCTCTCATGTCCGAGGGGGATCGCATGGCCACCGTTGAACTCCGCTTCAGCGCCCAGCCCGAGCACGTCAGGACCGCCCGTCTGGTGGCAGCCGCCGTGGCGCGCAGGGCCGGAGTCGACGAAGCCGTGCTGGACGAGGTCCGGCTCGCCGTGGGTGAGGCCTGCTCCCGCGCGGTCGGGCTGCACCGCAGCAACGGCGTGACCGCCCCCATCCGCGTCGCGCTGACCGAGGAGGACAAGGCGTTCTCCATCGAGGTCGCCGACGACGTGCCGGGCGCGGCCGTCGCCGACGCCGACGCCGCGGGGGTTCCGCTCACCGGCGGCTCCTCCGTGCCCGCCGAGGACTTCGACGACGCGGAGGGCGAGGACGAGATGGGCCTCGCGGTCATCAGCGGGCTCGTCGACGACGTGGAAGTCTCGGCCGATGAGCACGGCGGCGTCATCCGGATGAGCTGGCCGGCGAGCCCCACCACCACGCTTCCCTGACCTCACCCACCGCACCCGTCACCGGTGACGTGAGCAGTCTCGAAAGGCCCTGCTGAGCAGGGCCTTTTTCCATTTCCCGGGCAATGGCCGATCACTGGAATTGATCGTCGATCACCGTAGGGAAGATCAAAAGTATTACTGCGTTCGAGTGGTTTCCCGAAACCGATCATTTGCCGACCGGCCAGGGAAGGTCAATTCTGTTCTACGGCGCCCTGTTTTGATCGGGTTCCGCTCCCTACAATCCGTCCACATCTTGAGCTCTTCTGACGTCAAGGAGGACGAATGGCGGGGCTCTTCGAAACACAGCTGTCCGGGCACCCCACTTCTCTCGCCGCCGCGGTACTCACCGACGACAATCGCGTCATCGTGATCGTCATCGTGGCCGTGGCGCTCGCCGCGCTGGTCGTGGCCCAGCTCCTCGTACGGCAGGTCCTGGCCGCCGGTGAGGGCACCGACGCCATGAAAAAGATCGCGGCAGCCGTACAGGAAGGCGCGAACGCCTATCTGGCGCGGCAGTTGCGGACCCTCGCGGTCTTCGCCGTCGTCGTCTTCTTCCTGCTGATGCTGCTGCCGGCGGACAACTGGTCGCAGCGCGCGGGCCGCTCGCTCTTCTTCCTGGTCGGCGCGCTTTTCTCGGCGGTGACCGGATACATCGGCATGCGTCTGGCCGTACGCGCCAATGTGCGCGTGGCGGCGGCCGCGCGGGAGGCCACTCCCGCACCCGGCCAGCCGGAAAAGGACCTCACGGTCGTCTCCCACCGGGCGATGAAGATCGCTTTCCGTACGGGCGGCGTCGTCGGCATGTTCACGGTGGGCCTCGGCCTGCTCGGCGCCTCCTGCGTGGTCCTCGTATACGCCGCCGACGCCCCCAAGGTGCTGGAGGGCTTCGGCCTCGGCGCGGCGCTCATCGCCATGTTCATGCGCGTCGGCGGCGGCATCTTCACCAAGGCCGCCGACGTCGGCGCCGACCTCGTCGGCAAGGTCGAGCAGGGCATCCCCGAGGACGACCCCCGCAACGCCGCCACCATCGCGGACAACGTCGGCGACAACGTGGGCGACTGCGCCGGCATGGCGGCCGACCTCTTCGAGTCGTACGCCGTGACGCTCGTCGCCGCGCTGATCCTCGGCAAGGCCGCCTTCGGCGACCTCGGACTGGCGTTCCCGCTGATCGTTCCGGCGATCGGCGTGGTGACCGCGATGATCGGCATCTTCGCGGTCGCCCCGCGGCGCGCCGACCGCAGCGGGATGACCGCCATCAACCGCGGGTTCTTCATCTCCGCGCTGATCTCGCTCGCGCTCGTCGCCGCCGCCGTCTTCGTCTACCTGCCCTCCTCCTACGCCGCCCTCGACGGCGTCACCGAGTCGGCCATCCGCACCCACGGCGGCGACCCGCGCGTCCTCGCCCTGGTGGCCGTCGCCATCGGCATCGTGCTCGCCGCCCTGATCCAGCAGCTGACCGGGTACTTCACCGAGACCAGCCGCCGCCCGGTCAGGGACATCGGCAAGTCGTCGCTGACCGGTCCGGCCACGGTCGTCCTCGCCGGCATCTCCGTGGGCCTGGAGTCCGCGGTCTACACCGCGCTGCTGATCGGGCTGTCGGTGTACGGCGCCTTCCTGCTGGGCGGCGCGTCGATCACGCTCGCGCTCTTCGCGGTGGCGCTGGCCGGCACCGGCCTGCTCACCACCGTCGGCGTCATCGTCGCCATGGACACCTTCGGCCCGGTCTCCGACAACGCCCAGGGCATCGCCGAGATGTCCGGCGACGTCCAGGGCGCCGGCGCCCAGGTCCTCACCGACCTCGACGCCGTCGGCAACACCACCAAGGCCATCACCAAGGGCATCGCCATCGCCACCGCCGTCCTCGCGGCGGCCGCGCTCTTCGGCTCGTACCGCGACGCCATCGCCACGGCGGTCGCCGACGTGGGAGCCCTGGCCACCGAGCGCAATCTCGTCATGGACATCTCCCAGCCCAACAACCTGGTCGGGCTGATCCTCGGCGCCGCCGTCGTCTTCCTCTTCTCCGGGCTGGCGATCAACGCGGTGTCGCGGTCGGCCGGAGCCGTGGTCTACGAGGTGCGCAGGCAGTTCCGCGAGCACCCCGGGATCATGGACTACACCGAGAAGCCGGAGTACGGGCGCGTCGTCGACATCTGCACCAAGGACGCGCTGCGCGAGCTGGCCACGCCCGGCCTGCTCGCGGTCATGGCCCCGATCGCCGTCGGCTTCAGCCTCGGCGTCGGCGCCCTCGGCGCGTACCTCGCGGGCGCCATCGGCACCGGCACCCTGATGGCCGTCTTCCTCGCCAACTCCGGCGGCGCGTGGGACAACGCCAAGAAGCTCGTCGAGGACGGCCACCACGGCGGCAAGGGCAGCGAGGCGCACGCCGCGACCGTCATCGGCGACACCGTCGGCGACCCCTTCAAGGACACCGCCGGACCGGCCATCAACCCGCTGCTGAAGGTCATGAACCTGGTGGCACTGCTCATCGCGCCCGCCATCGTGCAGTTCAGTTACGGCGACGACGCCAGCCCCGGCGTACGGGCGGGGGTGGCGGCGCTGTCGATCGTCGTCATCATCGCGGCGGTGTACGTCTCCAAGCGGCGCACCGTGTCGATGGGTGATGAAGACAACAACTCGCCGGAAAGGGTGGCGAGCAAGGCGCCCGCGATCTAGCGCCTGGTCAGCAGGCGGGCGGAGCGAAATGACGTTCCGTCCGCCCGCTCGCGTGTCGGCGTGAGCCGTCTCTCCCTTGGTGCAAACGGTGCAAGAGCGTACGAAATGGTCGCACGACACGCGGATGTCGCCCACTTGGCGTGTATGTTCCGGGGCCGAGAGCCTTGGAAGGGACCGATCCGGTGAACAAGAAGCTTGCGGCCGCACTGTCCGGCGGTGCGGTACTGATGCTCGTGCTGTCGGGCTGCGGCGGCGACGACGAGGACGGCGGCAAGGTGGACGCCTGGGCCAAGAAGGTGTGCGACCAGGCGCAGCCGCAGATCCAGAAGAGGGCCAACGCCCAGCAGGCCATCATCTCCACGGCCGCCGACGGCAAGCCCGCCGACATCCAGGCCGCGGACTCGAAGGCCTTCCAGGACATCGCCGACGCCGACAAGGCGCTCGCCAAGGCCGTACAGGAGGCCGGCGCGCCGCCCGTCGAGAACGGCGAGAAGCTCCAGCAGGACGCGGTCAAGGAGCTCAACGACACCGCCACCGCGTACGAGGGGCTGAAGAAGCAGGTCGACGCGCTCGACCCCAAGGACCAGCGGAAGTTCGCCGACGGGCTGTCCGCCGTCGCCGACGGGCTGAAGCGCATCGAGAAGATGGACCAGGACGCGCTGGCCAAGCTGCAGTCCGGCGAGCTGGGCCAGGCGATGGCGAAGCAGCCCGGCTGCCAGAAGGCCAAGGCGACGGCCTCGCCGACGCCCCCGCCGGCCAAGCCCGGCTCCGCCGCCTCTCCTTCGGCCGCGGCGGGCGCTTCCGCCGCGGCGAGCGCTTCGCCGAGCGGCGGCAAGGGCTCCGAGTAGCGCGACGCGCCCGCTCGCCTCAGGTCCGGCGCCACCGGTCCGCGGCCGGTTCGGCATCCGTCCGCGGTCGGTTCGGCATCCGTCCGCGGTCGGCCCGGCGCCGGGCCCATCGGCGCCGGGCCGATCGGCGGTTGTCGGTGGTGGCGGTCACAATGAACAGGTGAGTACGACCAGCCTTCTCGCCAGCCTCCCGGTGCCCGACCGCGCCGCCCGCCTCCGCGACGCCCTGCTCGCGGCCGACTTCACCGCAGACGGGCTGCTGGAGCGCCTCGGCGCAGCCGCCTACGCCGCGCTCGCTCGCAGCGAGACGGTGCCCGCCCTGCGCGCCACCCGCGGGGACGGGCCTCTCGACACCCTCGTGCGGCTGTTCCTGCTCCAGCGGCCCGTGCCGCGGGACCGGGCGCGCGCCGTGCTGCCGCTGGAGGAGGCGCTCGCCGACGGCTGGGTCGCCGAGGAGGGCGAGGAGATCCGCGCCACCGTGGACGTACGCCCGTACGGCGGCCCCGAGGGCGAGGACTGGTTCATCGTCTCCGACCTCGGCTGCGCCGTGGGCGGCGCCGGCGGGGCGAGCGGTCACGGCGAGGGCGTGGTCCTCGGTGTCGGCGGCGCCTCCACCACGCTCGCCGGGATCACCGTGCGCACGCCCGTCGGCTCCGCGCTGGACCTCGGCACCGGCTCCGGCATCCAGGCGCTGCACGCCGCGCAGCACGCCACCCGGGTGACGGCGACCGACCTCAACCCGCGGGCGCTGGGCTTCACCCGGCTCACCCTCGCGCTGTCCGGGGCGCCGGAGGCCGACCTGCGCACGGGCTCGCTCTTCGAGCCGGTGGAGTCGGAGTCGTACGACCTGATCGTGTCGAACCCGCCGTTCGTCATCTCTCCCGGCGCCCGGCTGACCTACCGGGACGGTGGCATGGGCGGCGACGACCTGTGCCGCACGCTCGTCCAGCAGGCGGGCGACCGGCTCAACGACGGGGGGTACGCGCACTTCCTCGCCAACTGGCAGCACGTCGAGGGCGAGGACTGGCAGGAGCGGCTGCGCTCCTGGGTGCCGCTCGGCTGCGACGCCTGGATCGTGCAGCGCGAGGTGCAGGACATCACCCAGTACACCGAGCTGTGGCTGCGGGACGCGGGCGACCACCGGGCGGGACGGGAGGCGTACGAGGCGCGGTACGAGGCGTGGCTGGACGAGTTCGAGGCGCGCAAGACCAAGGCCGTGGGCTTCGGGTGGATCACGCTGCGCAAGTCCGGTGCCGAGCAGCCGTCGATCGTGATCGAGGACTGGCCGCACCCGGTCGAACAACCGCTCGGCGAGACGGTCCGGGCGCACTTCGCCCGCCAGGACTACCTGCGGTCGCGCGACGACGCGGCCCTGCTCGCCGACCACTTCCTGCTCGCACCCGAGGTCGTGCAGGAGCAGGTCGGCCTGCCCGGCGCCGAGGACCCCGAGCACGTGGTGCTCCGTCAGCACCGCGGCATGCGCCGTGCCACCAAGGTGGACGCCGTCGGCGCGGGCTTCGCCGGCGTGTGCGACGGATCCCTGAGCGCCGGGCGGATCCTCGACGCGATCGCGCAGCTGCTGGGGGAGGACCCGGTGCTGCTGCGGGACCGCACCCCGGAAGCGATCCGGCTGCTGGTGGAGGAGGGCTTCCTGGAGCCGGCGGCCAGGTGACACCGGTCGTGTCACCCGCCGGGAAAGGGAGGAAACCGGCCAAGATCGTGAAGGCGCCGCGCGGGTGAACCGGAGCCGTCCACCCCGCGCCGTTCACCCGCAATTCGCGCTCCTGACGTCCGAAGGTGTCAGCCTCGCCCCTGAGGGCACGCAAGCACCTGGGAACGGAACGGGGTACGGGCATGGAGAGCGGACCGGCCATCTTCGCCGGCGTGGCGTTCACGCTGTTCGGAGCGGCGCTGCTCGTGTGGACCGGAGCGCGTGTACTGCACCGCGCCCCGGTGGCGTACGGAGTCAGCCCGGTGGCGGCGGTCACCTTCGCGACCTGCCTCGGAGCGTCGTTCGTGATCCTCGGGGCGTGGTGCTTCGGCCGGGTCTGAGAACCGATCCGAGAACCGCTCCCTGGAGGAGCGGCAGCCGCGGCGGACGCCGTGGCGAGCACCACGGCAGCAGCCGCCACCGGAGTCTTCCGGGACCGCCGCCGGAGCCCCGTCCGGGGTGACGGCGGAATGGGCGGCTCCGTGCCGTGAGGGGAGTCCGGGCGGCAGGAATGGCCGGACTCGGGTTACCGTTCGAGTGGCCGTTGCGGTCTTTTGCCGTTTGACACGGGGGCGGGTTGTACCGTCACACTCCGCAGCGACAGCAGCATCACAGCTGTGAGCGAGCAGAAGCGAGCAGAAGCGAGCACAGTGCGTGAGCAGTGTGTGAGCAGTGCAGACGGTGCGCGGGCAGGCCATGCGCACGCACCGCGCCGCACACTCCACCGAGCGTCGACCGGAGAGAAGAGCGAAGTTGTCCCCGACCAGCGAGACCGCACAGGGCGGCCGCCGACTCGTCATCGTCGAGTCGCCTGCCAAGGCGAAGACGATCAAGGGCTACCTCGGCCCCGGTTACGTCGTCGAGGCGAGCGTCGGGCACATCCGCGACCTCCCCAACGGCGCCGCCGAGGTGCCCGAGAAGTACACCGGCGAGGTGCGCCGCCTCGGGGTGGACGTCGAACACGACTTCCAGCCCATCTACGTCGTCAACGCCGACAAGAAGGCCCAGGTCAGGAAGCTCAAGGAGCAGCTCGCCGAGTCCGACGAGCTCTTCCTCGCCACCGATGAGGACCGCGAGGGCGAGGCCATCGCCTGGCACCTGCTGGAGGTCCTCAAGCCCAAGGTCCCGGTCCACCGGATGGTCTTCCACGAGATCACCAAGGACGCGATCCAGGCCGCCGTCGCCAACCCGCGCGAGCTGAACAAGCGCATGGTCGACGCCCAGGAGACCCGCCGCATCCTCGACCGCCTCTACGGCTACGAGGTCTCGCCGGTCCTGTGGAAGAAGGTCATGCCCCGGCTGTCGGCCGGCCGCGTGCAGTCCGTCGCCACCCGCCTCGTCGTCGAGCGCGAGCGCGAGCGCATCGCCTTCCGCTCCGCCGAGTACTGGGACCTGACCGGCACCTTCGCCACCGGCCGCGCCGGGGACCCCTCCGACCCGTCCACCCTCACGGCCCGCCTCGCCACCGTCGACGGCCGGCGCGTCGCCCAGGGCCGCGACTTCGGCTCCGACGGGCAGCTGAAGTCCTCCGCCGGCCAGGTCCTGCACCTGGACGAGGCGAACGCGCGCGCCCTGGCCGCCGCCCTCGCCGACACCTCCTTCAGCGTCCGGTCGGTCGAGTCGAAGCCGTACCGCCGCTCCCCGTACGCCCCCTTCCGCACCACCACACTCCAGCAGGAGGCCAGCCGCAAGCTCGGCTTCGGTGCGAAGGCGACCATGCAGATCGCCCAGAAGCTGTACGAGAACGGCTTCATCACCTACATGCGTACGGACTCGACGACCCTGTCCGAGACCGCCATCGCGGCGGCCCGGGCCCAGGTCACGCAGCTGTACGGCGCCGGCTACCTGCCCGACGCGCCCCGCGTGTACGCCGGCAAGGTCAAGAACGCGCAGGAGGCGCACGAGGCGATCCGCCCCTCGGGTGATCGTTTCCGCACGCCCGCCGAGACCGGACTGACCGGTGACCAGTTCAAGCTGTACGAGCTGATCTGGAAGCGGACCGTCGCCTCCCAGATGAAGGACGCCGTCGGCAACTCCGTCACCGTCAAGATCGGCGGCCACGCCGGCGACGGCCGGGACGTCGAGTTCTCCGCGTCCGGCAAGACGATCACCTTCCACGGCTTCATGAAGGCGTACGTCGAGGGCGCCGACGACCCGAACGCCGAGCTCGACGACCGCGAGCGCCGGCTGCCGCAGGTCGCCGAGGGCGACGCGCTGAGCGCCGAAGAGATCACCGTGGACGGCCACGCCACCAAGCCGCCGGCCCGCTACACCGAGGCCTCGCTGGTCAAGGAGCTGGAAGAGCGCGAGATCGGCCGCCCGTCGACGTACGCCTCGATCATCGGCACGATCCTCGACCGCGGATACGTCTTCAAGAAGGGCACGGCCCTCGTGCCGTCCTTCCTCTCCTTCGCCGTCGTCAACCTGCTGGAGAAGCACTTCGGCCGGCTCGTCGACTACGACTTCACCGCGAAGATGGAGGACGACCTCGACCGCATCGCGCGCGGCGAGGCGCAGGCGGTGCCGTGGCTGAAGCGCTTCTACTTCGGTGAGGGCGACGCGGCCGGAGCCGCGGGTGCCGCCGCCGAGGCCGGGAACGGCGACGGCGACCACCTCGGCGGCCTGAAGGAACTGGTCACCGACCTGGGCGCGATCGACGCCCGCGAGATCTCCTCCTTCCCCGTCGGCAACGGCATCGTGCTGCGCGTCGGCCGCTACGGCCCGTACGTGGAGCGCGGCGAGAAGGACCAGGAAAACCACCAGCGCGCCGACGTCCCGGACGACCTCGCGCCCGACGAGCTCACCGTCGAGCTCGCGGAGGAGCTGCTCGCCAAGCCGAGCGGCGAGTACGAGCTGGGCACGGACCCGGCGACCGGTCACACGATCGTCGCGAAGGACGGCCGCTACGGCCCGTACGTCACGGAGATCCTCCCCGAGGGCACCCCGAAGACCGGCAAGAACGCGGTCAAGCCCCGCACGGCCTCCCTCTTCAAGACCATGTCCCTCGACACGGTCACCCTGGAGGACGCGCTCAAGCTGATGTCGCTGCCGCGCGTCGTGGGCACGGACGCCGAGGGCGTGGAGATCACCGCGCAGAACGGCCGCTACGGCCCGTACCTGAAGAAGGGCACGGACTCGCGGTCCCTGACGGATGAGGAGCAGCTCTTCACGATCACGTTGGAGGAGGCCCTCGCCATCTACGCCCAGCCGAAGCAGCGCGGGCGCGCCGCCGCCAAGCCCCCGCTGAAGGAGCTGGGCACCGACCCGGTGAGCGAGCGCCCGGTCGTCGTCAAGGACGGCCGCTTCGGACCGTACGTCACGGACGGCGAGACCAACGCCACCCTGCGCACCGGCGACAGCGTGGAGACGATCACGCCGGAGCGCGGTTACGAGCTGCTGGCGGAGAAGCGCGCGAAGGGCCCGGCGAAGAAGACCGCGAAGAAGGCGCCGGCCAAGAAGGCGGCGGCGAAGAAGACGACCACCGCGAAGACGACCACCGCGAAGAAGGCCACCGCCAAGAAGACGGCGGCGAAGACGACCGCGGCGAAGAAGACGGCGACCAAGACCGCCGCCAAGAAGACCGCCGCCAAGAAGGCCACGGCCTCCAAGGCGTCGTCGGAGGAGTAGGGACGAGCAGGGCGAGGACGGGCGAGGGTGAGTGCGCCCGGCGAGCGCGGGCGTCTGTTCGGGCGGGAGGACTGGGTGTCGGTCCGGCCGGATAGGCTGAGGGGATGACGCGAGCCGAGCAGCCAACGGTCTTGAGCCCCACCTCAGACTCCGACGCCGCACTAGCCGCGGACTCCCGCGAGCGCGCCGTACGGGCTCTGTTGCGCAACCAACCGCTGCGGCGGTTGTGGAGCGCGCAGCTCGTCGGCGGGGTCGGAGACGCCCTCGCCCTGCTGGTCCTGGTGTTGCTGGCCCTGCAGGCCGCGATCGCCGAGGACGCCCTCGGAGGCGGCTACCGGGGCGCGGCGTTCGCCGTCGCGGCCGTGTTCGGGGCGCGGATCCTGGCCACGCTGCTCTTCGGCGCCGTGCTGCTCGGGCCCATGACCACGCTCACCGCCCCCGGAGGTCCGCTCGACCGGCGCTGGACCATGGTGGGCGCCGACGGCGTGCGCGTCGCGCTGCTGATCGTCGCACCGCTGTGGATCGACTGGACACCGGACAAGGCGCTCGCCTTCCTGCTGTCCACCGCCTTCCTCTCCGGCGTGGCCGAGCGGTTCTGGACCGTCGCCAAGGAGAGCGCAGCCCCCGCGCTGCTGCCCGCCCCGCCGCCCGAGGGCGCGGCCGTACGCCCGCTGCCGGACCACATGGACGCGCTGCGGCGCCTGTCGCTGCGTACCGGCTTCGCCGCCATCCCCGCCGCGGCCGCCGTGCTCCTCGTCGCCACGCTCGTCGGGAACGTGCTGGGGGCGGGCATCGACTGGTTCTCCGGCCACCAGGCGGCCCTCGGCTCGTACGTCGCGGCCGGGCTCTTCGCCGCCTCGGTCTCCGTCCTGTACTTCCTGGAGTTCCCGGACACCCAGACCCCGCGCCCGCGCTCCCCGCTGGAGGGCCTGCGCCGCCCGTCGACCGGCAGCGGCCCGGACAAGGGCCGCACGGGCGCCATACCGCTGCTCGTGCTCGGCTGCGTCGCCGTCGCCGCGGCCATCGCGGCCGCCGCCGCCGTCTCCGTACTGCACGCCAAGGACCTGGGCGGCGGGCCGGTCGCGTTCGCGCTGCTGATCCTCGCGCTGATGGGCGGGACGGGCCTCGGCATCCGGTCCGCGCGGGCCGTGCTGCCCGCGCTGTCCCGCCGCCGCCTGCTGGCGCTGGCGCTGGCCGCCACCGGAGTCGCGCTGCTCGCGATGGGGCTGGTGCCGGACACCGCGACCGTGCTGTTCCTCGCGCTCGGGGCGGGCCTGGCGGCCGGTGTCGCCGCCCACACCGGGCACGCGCTGATCGACCAGGAGAGCGAGGAGTTCCGGCGGCCGCGCGTCACCGCGCACCTCCAGGCGGTCGTACGGGTTGCCATCGCGCTCGGCGCGCTCGCCGCCCCGCTGCTGGCCGCCGCGATCGGACCGCACCGGCTCGCGAGCGGCGACTTCGTCTTCGCGCACGGCGGCGCCGCCTTCACGCTGATGCTGGCGGGCGCGCTGCTGCTGCCCGTCGCCGTCCTGGTCCTGGCCAGGACCGACGACCGTTCCGGCGTGCCGCTGCGCCGCGACCTGCGCGACGCGCTGCGCGGCGCGGACCCGGCGCAGGCGCCGTCGAAGACCGGCTTCTTCATCGCCCTGGAGGGCGGCGACGGAGCCGGCAAGTCCACCCAGGTCGAGGCGCTCGCCGAGTGGATCCGCGCCAAGGGCCACGAGGTCGTCGTCACCCGTGAACCGGGCGCCACGCCCATCGGCAAGCGGCTCCGCTCCATCCTGCTCGACGTGTCGAGCGCCGGACTGTCCAACCGCGCGGAGGCGCTGCTGTACGCGGCCGACCGCGCCGAGCACGTCGACTCGCTGGTCCGCCCCGCCCTGGAGCGCGGCGCGATCGTGATCTCCGACCGGTACATCGACTCGTCGGTCGCCTACCAGGGCGCCGGCCGCGACCTGTCCCCGACCGAGATCGCCCGCATCAACCGCTGGGCGACCGGCGGTCTCGTACCCCACCTGACCGTGCTGCTGGACGTCTCGCCGGAGACCGCGCGGGAGCGGTTCACGGAGGCGCCGGACCGGCTGGAGTCCGAGCCCGCCGAATTCCACCGGCGGGTACGGGGCGGGTTCCTCGCCCTCGCGGCGGCCGACCCCGGCCGCTACCTGGTGGTGGACGCGGGGCAGGAGCCGGCGTCCGTCACCACCGTCATCCGCCACCGGCTCGACCAGATGCTGCCGCTCTCCGAGGCCGAGGTGAAGGCTGCGGAGGAGGCGCGCAAGGCCGCCGAGGAGGAGGCCCGGCGCAAGGCGGAGGAAGAGGCCGCCCGCAAGGCCGAGGAGGAGCGCCTGGAGCGCGAGCGCCAGGAGCAGCTCGCCAAGCTGCGCGCCGAGGAGGAGGAGCGCAAGCGCCGCGAGGAGGAAGAGGCGCGGCGCCGCGAGGCCGAGCGTCAGGCCGAGGAGGCCCGGCGGCGGGCGGAGGAGGCCCGCCGGCTCGCCGAGGAGGAGCGGCAGCGGCGCGAGGCCGAGGAGAAGGCCCGCCGCGAGGAGCAGGAGCGGCTGCGCAAGCTGAAGGAGGAGCAGGAGCGGCTGCGCGTCGAGGCCGAGGAGCGGCGCCTGGAGAAGCAGCGCAAGGCCGAGGAGGCCCTGCTGCGCGCGGAGGAGGCCCGTCGCCGCGCCGAGGAGGCGGCGGCTGCGGCCGCGGCTTCGGCGTCGCACGCGTCGCCGGGGGTGTCCCCCACCGAGACCACGGTGCCGACCCCGGTCGTGAACCCGGACGAGGAGACCCAGGAGGTCCCCGTCCCGCGCGTCGACATGCGGAAGACCGTCGACATGCGCAAGGACGACGAGACGGCGGTTCTGCGTCCCGTCCCGGCGGAGCCGGGCCCCGAGGCCGCCGGTCCGGCGGACGAGACGGCGGTCCTGCCTCCCGTACGCGACCCCCGCGACCCCCGCGGCACCGGCGACGCCCGCGACCCCCACGCCACCGGCGCCACCGGTGACCCCCGTGGTACCGGCGCGGACGCCGCTCTCGACGAGACCGCCGTCCTGCCGCCCGTACGGGCCGACCGGCCCGCCGACCGCGTACCGCCCGGGTTCTTCCGGGAGGAGGAGCCGGACGGCGTCGCGCCGGCCGAGCGCACCCGCGAGCTGCCGCAGATGGACGAGCAGGGGCGGCCGCGGCGGCGCTCCGACTGGGCGGAGGAGACGCCTCTCGACGACCTGCCGTCGCTCGCGGACGAGCTGTTCGGCCCGCACGACGACGAGGACGACGACCCGCGGGGCGGCCGCCGCCGGCGCTGAGGGGCGGGCGTTGTCAGACCCGTCCCCCACAATGGGAATCCACACCGACACGATCAGCACGGTCAGCATGAGCAGCACGTACGCAGGAAGGCGGTGACCCGTGCCCGTATGGGACGACCTGGTCGGCCAGGACCGCGTCCAGGCGCAGCTCGCCGCCGCGGCGCGTGACGCCGACGCGCTCGTCACGGCCGACGCGCAGGGCACGCCGCCGCCCGACGCGTCGAAGATGACGCACGCATGGCTGTTCACGGGCCCGCCGGGATCCGGGCGCGAAACGGCCGCCCGGGCCTTCGCCGCCGCCCTGCAGTGCGTCAGCCCCGACCGGGCGCTCGGCGCGGAGCCCGGCTGCGGGTTCTGCGACGGGTGCCACACCACCCTCGTCGGGACGCACGCCGATGTGGAGATCATCCGCACCGACCTCCTCTCCATCGGCGTCAAGGAGACCCGCGAGCTCGTCCGGCGCGCCCAGCTCTCGCCGGCCGTCGGGCGCTGGCAGGTCATCGTCCTGGAGGACGCCGACCGCCTCACCGAGGGCGCGGGGAACGTGCTGCTGAAGGCCGTCGAGGAGCCCGCGCCCCGCACGGTCTGGCTGCTGTGCGCGCCCTCCATCGAGGACGTGCTGCCCACCATCCGCTCCCGCTGCCGACACCTCACGCTGCGGACGCCTCCGGTGGACGCCGTCGCGGACGTCCTCGTCCGGCGCGACGGCATCGAGCCCGAGGCCGCGGCCGTCGCCGCCCGCGCCACGCAGGGGCACATCGACCGCGCCCGCCGGCTCGCCACCGACGAGCGCGCCCGCGCCCGCCGGGCCACCGTGCTCAAGGTGCCGCTGCGGGTCGAGGACGTCGGGGGCTGCCTCAAGGCCGCGCAGGAGCTGATCGACGCCGCGGCCGAGGACGCCAAGCAGGCGTCCGAGGAGCTCGACGTCAAGGAGACCGAGGACCTGAAGGCGGCGCTGGGCGCGTCCCAAGGCGGCCGCATGCCGCGCGGCACGGCGGGCGCCATGAAGGAGCTGGAGGACAAGCAGAAGCGCCGCAAGACGCGTACGCAGCGCGACAGCCTGGACCTGGCACTCAGCGACCTGACGGGGTTCTACCGCGATGTGCTGGCCCTCCAGCTCGGTACCCGAACCGCCATCGCCAACGAGGACGTACGGGACGCGCTGGACCGCATAGCCCGGGAGTCCACCCCCGAGCGGACCCTGCGCCGGATCGAGGCGGTCCTCGCCTGCCGCGAGGCCCTGGACCGCAACGTGGCGCCGCTGCTCGCCGTGGAGGCGATGACGATGGCGCTGCGCGCGGGCTAGTCACCCGTACGGGTACGAAGAGGAACACTGCGTCACCATCCGGCTACGCTCCGGGAATGGACTCCGCTCGCCTGTTCCGCGTCACCGCCGTCACCCTCTCCGCCTTCGGTCTGCTCGCCGCGGGCTGCACCGACGGCGGCACCACCCTCTCCGCGTCGGCCACCGCGTCGCGCGCCATCGCATCGACCGAGGAGCTCAAGGAGTACTACGGCCAACGCCTGAGCTGGCGCGCGTGCGGCTCGCCCGGCTTCGAGTGCGCCACGCTGCGTGCCCCGCTCGACTACGCGAAGCCGCACGGCGAGCAGCTGGAGCTGGCCGTCTCCCGCGTCCGGGCCACCGGCCCGGGCAAGCGCCTCGGCTCCCTGCTGGTCAACCCCGGCGGCCCGGGCGGCTCGGCCGTCGGGTTCCTCCAGGGGTACGCCGGCATCGGCTACCCGGCCAAGGTCCGGGCCCGGTACGACATGGTCGCCCTCGACCCGCGCGGCGTGGCCCGCAGCGAGCCCATCGAGTGCCTCGACGGCCCGGAGATGGACGCGTACACGCAGGTGGACCAGACGCCGGACGATCCGCGCGAGCGGAACCTGCTCACGGGGTCGTACCAGCGCTTCGCGGAAGGCTGCGCCAAGCGCTCCGGCAAGCTCCTCCCGCACGTCTCGACGGTCGAGGCGGCGCGCGACATGGACATCCTGCGCGCGGTCCTCGGCGACCGGAGGCTGACCTACGTCGGTGCCTCCTACGGCACCTTCCTCGGCGCCACGTACGCCGAGCTCTTCCCGTCCCGCACGGGCCGGCTCGTCCTGGACGGCGCGATGGACCCGTCCCTCCCGACCGCCGAACTCAACCGCGACCAGACGGCCGGCTTCCAGCGCGCCTTCGAATCGTTCGCCGCCGACTGCGTCCGGCAGCCCGACTGCCCGCTCGGCACCGTCTCACCCGCCGACGCGGGCCATCGCCTCACCGCCTTCTTCCGGCGGCTCGACACCCGTCCGGTCGCGACCGGCGAGAACCGCCTCCTCGGCGAGTCCCTGGCCACCACGGGTGTGATCGCCGCCATGTACGACGAGAGCACCTGGTCCCAGCTGCGCGCGGCCCTCACGAGCGCGATGGACGGCGACGGCTCCGGCCTGCTCGCCCTCGCCGACGCCTACTACGAGCGCGAGTCCGACGGCACCTACTCCAACCTGATGTACGCCAACGCCGCCGTGAACTGCCTCGACCAGCCGCCCGCCTTCACCACCACCGCGGAGGTGACCGCCGCCATGCCCTCCTTCGAGAAGGCGTCCCCCGTCTTCGGCAGGGGCCTGGCCTGGGCCTCGCTGAACTGCGCCCACTGGCCGACCAAGCCCACCGGCACCCCGCACCGCATCGAGGCGAGGGGCGCGGCCCCCATCGTCGTCGTCGGCACCACCCGCGACCCGGCGACCCCCTACAAGTGGGCCGAGGCCCTCGCCGCCCAGCTCGACTCCGGCACCCTCCTCACCTACGACGGCGACGGCCACACCGCGTACGGCCGCGGCAGCGAGTGCGTCGACACCGCGATCAACACCTACCTCCTCACCGGCACGGTCCCCCCGGCGGGCAAGCGCTGCCGCTAGCGACCGGCAGGTGTGCGAGGCACCCACTGGACCTGTGTAGACTTGGGCTCGCTGCTGCACCCCCTGGGCATCCACGGGGATTGCAGGGCGGTGCCGCCTTAGCTCAGTTGGCCAGAGCAACGCACTCGTAATGCGTAGGTCTCGGGTTCGAATCCCGAAGGCGGCTCCACTGAAAACCCGACCTAGGAACGTTCCTACGTCGGGTTTTCTCGTTCAGCGGATACGCCGTCGGCGGCGCGCACGGGCTGCGCGGGTGTCCGTGGTCTCAGTTGTGGTCTCAGTAGGGGCCGGAATGGGCTGCTGGGGCTGGGGCAGGAAGACGCTGCCCATCTGCCGCATGGCGGCTCGCGACAGCTCGGAGCGTCCCTTGACGTACCGCCTCGTCTGGCTGATCTGGGTATGCCGAAGGATCTCCATGATGGTCACGATGTCCACGCCGAGTTCGTTCAGGATCGTGCCGGCCGTGTGGCGGCTCCCGTCGTAGAGGCGCCGGTCATCAATCCCCGCCTCTTCGAGCAGTTCCTTGAACTCCTCGTAGTCCTGCCGCGGGTCGAGCGGTCGGCCATCCGGGCGCGCGAACACGACGTCGTGCTCCTGCCAAAGGTCACCAGCGGCCACCCGCATCTCCTCCTGCAGGGCCCGGAGCTCCCGCAGGGGCGGGATGAAAGGTGGGGGGATCGGCACTGGGTTCTGGCTCTTCTTCGTCTTGGGGCGAGTGAAGACCAGGCCACCGCCTTTCCGCTCCGGGCAGGCACTCGCGTGCTTGGTGCACCCCTTCGCGCACGGCTCGGGGCAACCACGCTTGTAGGCCTTGTGGACGGTGCACTCCGGCGGGCACGGCTCGAATCGGTGCAGCCGCTCACCACACGCATGCGGGTCGGCGCAGCCGTGCTTCCAGGTGAGCCGTTGAAGCTGCCAGCGGGGGTGGAAGAGCCCAGCGTCCAGGTCGACGTACGGCCACCGGAAGCCGAGCGCCTCGCCCTGCCGGAATCCCATCCCGACACCGACGAGCCAGCGCACGAAGGTGGGGCGCCTTGACGCTGCCTCCAGAAACGCGCGCGCTTCCTCCTGCGTGAACGGATTCGCCTCCGTCTCATCCAGCGTTGGCGGGTCGACCAGCGTTGCCACGTTTTCCACGATCATCCGTCGCCGATGGGCGATCTTCAGCGCCCGGGACAGGATGCGGTGCACCTTGAGCACGTGGGAGGGCGCGTGCCCCTCTTCCAGCATCGCCGCGTACATGGCCTCCAGATGCTCCGGCTCCAGCTTGTTCAGCCGGTGCAGGCCTACCCCGGGAATGATGTCGTTGCGGGTCTTGGACCAGTAGTCGTCCAACGAGCGCTGCTTGAGCTTCAGGCTCGCGATCGTGGTCAGGTAGGTCTCCATCCACTCAGCCACGGTCGGCACGCGGCCCGCCTTCGGCGCGCGCTGCTCGTCGCGCAGCTTCTCCAGCGCGCGAACCTTACGGGTCACCTCGGCTTCCGTCCTGCCCGTCCGGTGGCGGCGGTCTGGGCTTCCGTCGGACTTCACGCCCATGGTCACGCGGCCGTGCCACCGGCCGTCGGTGCCCAGGTAGATGGATGACTCCATGTTCGGCTTGCGGGGGCTCATCGCTTCCTCTCATGAGCGAGGCGGCCCCGGTGAAGGCCGGGGCCGTCTCGGGTGGTTCGGGGGTTCAGACGGTCTGCTGCGGGAGTCCGGCGGCGAACGCGTCCAGGTCGGTCCGCCGGACGCGCCGGGCGCGGCCGACCTTCACGTACGGCAGGACGCCAGCGGCCATCAGCTCGTAGAGGGTCGAGCGGCCGAGGGAGAGGTAGTCGGCGGCGTCCTTGACGGTGAACAACGCGCGACTGACGGTGGGCTCCATCGCGGTAGTCACTGGGTGCTCCTTCATGGCGGAGTTCCGGGGCTCGTGCCCGGGAGTTGCGGCGGTGGAGGGTGACGTCTGGGCAGGCGGCATCTGTCCGAGGTGGGGATTTCTGCGTCACGGCGTCATCAGCGTCATTTGGGCCTTTGACCTGCGGGTTTGGGTGACGCAGGGCGTAAGGGGTTGTGTCACTGGTGACGGAGCCGTCCGTCATGGGGTGACGCAGGTGACGAAGGGTGACGCAGAGATTCGGGTTCTGCGTCACCCCCGTTGCTGCAGGCCAGGGCCGGTCTTCGGGACCGTTGTGACGCGGGTGACGCAGCGTCTTACTACTTAGGAAAAAGAGGGCTCTGTGTCTGTTGTTGTGCGCGCGTTCGGGCGTGAAGAAGGAGCCGCAGAGCGGCACGCCTTTTGAGCGGCGGCGAGCCGCCGAAGAGCAAGAGGAGCACCGGGCGCCGCCGGGCGGGGGTGCTCCTCTTGCTTGTGCGGACGCCGTGCGGCGCGGGGTCTAGAACATCTGCTGTGGCTCGCCCTGCGGGGGCTTGGGGCGGGCCATTTCGATGTAGCGGGCGGAGCGGGTGCGGCCCCAGTCGATGAGGACGCCGCGGGCGGCGAGGACGGGCTGGAGGCGCTTGAGGCGGTCGGAGAGGACCTTGCCGGTGGTGGGCCAGCCCTTGGGCAGGGGCCGGAACTCTCCCTCCCCGGTGTAGAGCTGGGTCAGACCGTGCAGCCACTCGGCGGACGTCATCCGGACCTCGGTGCCGGGCTCGATGTCGGCGGCGCGCTTGAGGACGGTCTGGGCGAGGAGGTCGCCCTCGATGACGTCGTCGTTGAGGTCGTCGAGACTGGCCCGGTAGGCGTCCAGGGCCCCGAAGTTCTTGGCGGCGTCGAGCTGCGCGCACAGGTGGGCGAAGTCGGCCATCCGCAGGTCGGTGGGGATGTCGGCCTGGGTCGCGCGGACCTCGACGGCCAGGTCGAGCACGGACCCGAGGATCACGGGCAAGTCGCGTGCGAACTCCGCCCAGAGCTCCGCCTCGGTCCGCCGTACGCGGGGGCGTTCCAGGCGGAGGGGGAGGAGGCGTTCGGCGAGGTCGGGGCGGATGACGCCGACGTCGATGCCGGTCAGCAGCATGGGGCGGCGGTAGCGGGCGCGGACGACGTCGCCGTCGGTGAACAGGGCCCGTTTGATGTTCTCTGCGCCGGTGACGATGCAGCACATCAGGTCGGACAGGTCGGGGCCGAGGTGGGAGAGGTTGTCCAGGCCGGTGACCCATCCGGCCGCGACGGCGGTGATGAGGTTTTCCTCGTCCTTCGGCGCGCGGCGCAGGTCGCCGCTCATGCCCTCGATGATCCGCACGAGCATCTTGCCCGCGGTGGACTTGCCCGCGCCCTGGGGGCCGGTGAGGAAGGGGGCGGGGACGGGGACGTCGGGGCCGAGGCAGCCGATCAACCACGCCAGGGCCAGGGACTCGGCGCGGGCGTCGGAGAAGTTGCACAGCCGCAGCAGCAGGTCGATGCCCTTGCCGTCGGTGTCCTTGACCGGCAGCGGGAGTTCGCCGGTGAGCTGGGTGCGGCGCCAGCACACCTCGCGCGGGTCGGGGGTGAGGATGTCCCAGCCGGTGGGGTGGATGCGGACGGACAGGCCGTCGTCGCGCCCGAGGTCGAGCCAGGTGGCGCCGTCGAATCCGGGGGCGACGCGGATGTGGACGGGCTGGACGTCCTCGGTGAGCGCGAGTGCTTCGATCAAGTCGAGTGCCTCCTTCAAGGCGGTTCCGTTGAAGACGCCCAGGCCGTCGCGGAACAGGCCGACCATGAGTTCCTGGCGGTGGCTGCCGGTGGTGCCCTGGGAGCGAATCGGGCGGGCGACGGGGTGGCCGTTGCGCTGGGCGTAGACGGTGCCGTCGACCGTGCGGAAGTACCGGAAGTGCTGCTGCGCGTAGTCGGTGATGACCTCGCGGGCCGGGTTCTTCTCGTCCTCGGACATCTCACATCCCCAGAGCCGCAAGGGCGTTGGACCAGGCGGTCGTGCAGTGCCGCGGAGACTCCCCCTTGGCCTGCGCGGCCGTGAACAGCCGCGCGATGTGGGCCTCGGTCAGGCAGCCGCACCGGCCGTGGGCGGACAGCACCGCGAGGAACGTGGCGTACACGGTGTTGTGGACCGCGCTGGTGGCGTCGGTGATGCGCTGCTCGGCCATGGCGATCCCCCGCTCCAGATACGCGGGCGAGCGGTGGGAGCACTTCCCGCCCCCGACCGGCGCAGACACGGCGGTCGGCACGGGCCGGACCGTGGAGGGCTTCTCCTCGACCAGAGCCCGGACGACCGGCGGCAGGGGCGCCATGGTTCCGGTCCCAGGTCCGAGCCAACGGGCGTAGGACATCAGGGACTTGATGTCGACACCGGCGCGGACGTGGTTGACCGAGCGCATCACGCCGCTGTAGAGCCAGTGCTCCCCACGCGTGGTGTTCACGGTGAGGGTCGGCGGCAGGGCGGTGCGGGCCCAAGCGACGGCGTCCGCGTCGTCCAGGTCCACCACGGTGACGCCGGCGCCGCCGGGGTGGTAGGCGACGGCCCTGGCACGCCGCCACACGGCCGCCCAGGGGGTGGAGGACAGCACCGTGAGGTCGGTGGTGGCGGCGGCCCATCCGTGGCAGGGACGCGGGCACTGGCAGGGGCCGGGGGTCTTCATGTTCGGCCGCCCGCCGCACCGGTTATCCGAGCAGTTGGGGCAGTTGCCGAACGGTCGCTTATCGGCACTCAGCGGCAGTACCGGAAGCCCGCTGGCCGCGAGCCGGAGCGCGACATCGACAAGGCGACCGGCCAGGACATCTCGCCGGACCGGGGTGGCATGGGTCATGCTGGGTGTCTCCAGTTCTCTAGGCAGTGCTGGCAGGCGAGGGCGGCCCCGGGGTCTTGGCGGATTCAGGGGGCCGCCCTCGGCGTAGCTACGGGTGGCTGTGGCGGGCGCGGGCACCGAGCAGGGCGTAGCTCAGGCCGGACTCGGCGAGGACGCCGTAGGCGTAGGCGGCGTCCGCCAGTCCCCGGGCCTCGCCGTTCGCCTCGTACATCTCGTACGCCTGGTGGTCGGCGAGGTACTCCTCGTCGGCGAGGGCAGAGGCGTACTCACCGGCGGAGTCGCAGTCCCACCACCGCTGGCGGGCCTTTTCGAACTTGGCGTTGTCGCGCCAGCGGTCCAGGCCCTCGATCACGGGCGGGATGGGGGCGAGCTCGCCCGGGATGCTCAGATACCCCTCGGCGGTGAGAGCGAGCTCCACCCGGGGCGGCTCCTGGCCGTCGAGAACGCGCAGGATGGCCCAGGCGGTGCCGGAGGCGTAGCTGAGGGCCGCCTCGGTGTAGAGCCGCTCGATCCGGTCCCGGCACTCGTTCAGCGTCTTGCCGATACCCATCACGGCACGGTCGTGCGGGCGGGGCGGGGTGAAGCGGCCGGGGACGGTGATTTCGCCGTCGAGGAGGCGGATGCGGTCGAGGTCGTACTGCGCGCTGGCGGACTGGGCGGCCTGGTGGGCGGTGCGGGTCTCGCGGGCGGCGGCACCGAGGGC
Source organism: Streptomyces sp. NPDC030862 (assembly GCF_055571835.1). NCBI lineage: Bacteria > Bacillati > Actinomycetota > Actinomycetes > Kitasatosporales > Streptomycetaceae > Streptomyces > Streptomyces sp. NPDC030862. The sequence continues at coordinate 725,967 of NZ_JBVIEN010000003.1, forward strand.
GAAGACGCTGTCGGTCAGCGTCTCGAACCAGGGCAGCGACTTGTTGGGCACTGGGGCTCCTCAGAGGTTGGGGATGGCGTCGAGGACGGCGTTGGCGAGCTGGTTGATGGGCGTGGCGGCGCCGGTGGAGGCGAGGAAGAAGCCGAATCCGGCGGCGATGAACGCGGAGCCGTAGCCGAGGGTGTTGGAGCGCAGGAGGAAGAACAGGACGAGTCCGAACAGGGCGACCAGGGAGATGGTCACGGCCATGCCGGAACCTCCTTCAGGTGTGGGCGAGGTGGGTAAGGGTGGGGGTTAGCGGGTGCCAGCGCGGTAGGTGGCGGTGGCGCGGTTGTAGAGCCAGCGGCCGACGCGGATGCGCTTGCCGGTGTTCTGGCAGCGGCGGCAGTCCTTGCCGCGCTTGGGGCGTCCGTTGCGGTCGGTCTTGAGCGCGTGACCGAGGCCGCGGCACTTGCGGCAGGTCCCGAACGGCGACGCCGCACACCTCGCGAAGTGACCGAGGGTGACAGCAAGTAGGCAGGCGATAGCGAGCAGGGCGGGGGTCATGACGGGCCCTCCCAGGCGGTTTCCAGAGGTTTTCGCAGGTGGGCCGCTATCCGCTAGCAGCCTGATCAGAGGTGGTTTTGGGTGCTAGCGGAGCCGCTAACGTTAGCGGGGACTGCTGCTAGCGCTAGCGGCTCCGGGTGGTCATCCCGCGTCCCGCTTTCCGTTACGCTCCGCGACTACGTCGGCGATGTGGGAGCGGGTGATGCCGCGCCGGTTGACGACCTTGCCGTCGATGCGGCGGCCGACCTGGACGGTGGAGATGCCGTGCGGCTTGAGCGCGGCGGTGAGCGCGTCGGGCTCCCACCCGTCGTAGACGTCGGGGCGGAGCTCGGCGAGGCGGGCCACGACGGTCTCGGACCACACCTTGGCCTCGGCGGCGGGGACGACGGCGAGGATGTCGGCGAGCAGGTCGTAGGCCGGGCCGGTCACGGCCTCCGGGGACTCGCCCATGGCGTAGCCGGTCAGCAGTCCGGCCTTCTCGCGGGCGGCGCGGGCGCGGGCGCCGATGGCCTCGGCGCCGGGGGCGTCGATGTAGACCGAGGCGACGATCCGGGCGTTGGAGCCTTCACCGACGAAGTAGTGGATGCCCTTGTCGCCCCAGGCGAACATCGTGGCCCGCACGCCGCGCTTGTAGGCGGAGGTGCCCAGCACCATGTCGTTCTCGGTCTGGCCAATGACCTTGAGGCACTAGCGGGCACCGGCGTTGGCCGAGATCCCCGTCGGGAGCGACTTGGCGTCCGGGCGCTGGGTGGCGAGCAGCAGCACGATCCCGGTGGCCGGGCCGCGCTTGACCAGGTCGGTCGCGATCTCCTCGAACTCCTTGCCGTGGTCGGCGTGCTCGAAGAGGACCTGGCACTCGTCCACGCCGACGACGATCGGGTGGAGTCCCAGCGACCGCTTGTCCGCCAGCTGCGACGTGACCTTCGACTCGGGGCAGATGTCACGGGGCAGGCCCCGGATCACCTTGGTTCGGCGCCGCAGTTCCTCGCGCAGGGCGCGGAAGTCGGCGAGCGCGTACTGGATGGACTCGTCGTCGTCGCCTGCGGCGTGCCGGTGGGAGACGGCGTTGCCGACGGGGTCGAGGTCGCCGGTGCCCTTCATGTCGTAGGTGTGGACCTCGGCCCGCGGGTCGAGGGCGGCGATGAGGAGCAGCAGGCGGAGCAGGAAGGTCTTGCCCATGCGGGGGATCGCGCCGATCACCCCGGCGATGTACATCAGGGTGACCTCGACCCAGCGTCCGCGCTGGTCGGTGCCGTAGGCGACGGGCTTGAACAGGTCGACCAGTCCCGACTTGGCCAGCGGCCACGCGGGCTTCTTCGCCTGGTTCATGTCCTGATCGCCCACCCACAGCACCAGCCGCCCGGTGTGCTCGTTGGGCACCGCCTCGGGCCACACGCACCCCAGCGGGCGACGCAGGCCGGACGCGAGGCGCTCGCGGCGTTCGATGATGTCCGTGACCGTCACGCCGAAGGGGAGGTTGCCCTCGGCGCGCCAGCCGGGGCCGTCGCGGGTGATCGGGGCGGTGAACTCGAACCCGTCCCGCCCCTTGGCCTGCGCCTGGTTGATCGCGGGGATGCCGAGAGCGCCGAGCGCCCGGAGCACGATGTCACTGGTGAGCTTGGTCGCCTTGGGCAGCTCGACCGCGCGGTGGACGACGGGGTTGTCGGCCTTGCGGCCGGCGGCGCCGAGGGCGAGCACCAGCGTGCCGACCGAAATGGCCTGCACCCAGCCCGGGGCGAGCACGTAGATGGCGAGCGCGGTGACCAGTCCGACGAACAGTGTGAGCGCGGCCACCATCATCCGCAGCCGCACGCGGCTGTCGCGCTGCGCGGACAGCCGCAGGTACTCGGCCGCATCCTCCCGCCGCACGGCGGCGGCGCGGACCGGTTCACCTTCACGGTCGGCCACCCACCGCATCACGCCCCCGACGAACCGGGCCGCACCCGCAGGCGACTGGAGTGCGAGACGGGCGGCGTAGATCGGGGCACGCAGCGCGTGATAGCCGACGGTGTGGGTGTAGTGGCGGGCCACCCACCCGGCGGCGGTACGCAGTTCAGAGGTGGACCTCAGCCAGACCGGAATGACGTCCCGGCGCTTGGCTCCGGCCAGTCGGCCCAGGTAGCCCGGTCCGGTCGCGACCGGCGTCGGCAGGTCGACCAACGGCCGCTCACCCTCGGGCTCGGTCGGGTTGGCCGTGGTGGTGGAGGTGGTGGTGTCGCGGGCGGCTCGGGCCTTGTCCAGGTCGACCACCTCGGCTCCGCCCTCGGCGGCCATCTCGGCTTCGAGGCGGTCGAACAATTCGCTGTCGTCCTCGGGGTGCTTCACTGAGATGTCTTCCTCTCTCGACAGTGGGACGGAAGAGGCCCGGGGCGGTCGGGATGCTTGGCGGCTGTCGGCCGCCCCGGGGCACAGCTACTTGCGGCTGTTCTTGGCGCTCTTCTCCTCGCGCTGGCGGGCGCCGTCGATGACGCGCTCGACCTTGCGTTCCAGGTCGGTCTGGTGGACGGTCTCGCCCGCGAGACCGCGCTTGCACATGCGGGCCACGTAGTAGGCGACCTTGGCCTTTTCGGTGGTGCTGAGCTTGGGGTCCGACTCGTGCTTGCCCATGGCGGATGCCTTCCTGGGACCGGTCTGTCCGGCTCCCCACCCGCCCCCGGTGGGCCGGGGGCGGACAGGCAGCCGTCAGTCGCTGACCTTGCGGATCTCGTGGCTGTGGACCAAGACCGGGGCGATCCAGAAGCTGATCCGGTCGACGGTCCAGCGACCGTCGGTGAGCGGGCCGGGCGGGACCTCGTCCAGCACCCGGCCGGTCTTGCCGACCGCGCGGGGATCGTCCTCGCACGCGACGATCAGCACCTTGTCTCCGGCGTTGAACATCACTTCCCCTTCCGACGGGCACGGGTGAGGGTGTTGGCGGCGGCCTTGCCCTCCGCGCCACCGACCGACCGGACGACGCTCACGACGCCCCAGGCCATGGCGACGGCGAGGAAGGCGAGGATGGCGAGGTTGGCGGCGATGGCGGTCAGGGCGCCGACGAGCAGGGGGCCGAAGTAGACGCCGGCCGCGACCGCGCCGGCGCCGATGCCGGTGCCGAGCGCGATGCGCTGCACGGTGCGGTCGGGCGGGGCCTGGTGGATGTGCTGGTGCACCACCTGCGGCACGGCGGTGGACTGGATGGCGGGCAGGTGGTCGGCGTAGGTGTAGGTGCCGTCCGGGAGCTGGACGATCCGGGCGGGTTCAGGCAGCGATTCCATGGGTGCTCCTCGATGAGGTCATGGAGGCGACCGGTCCGGTCGCGGACTGGGCGAGCAGGAGACGAATGGCGGCTTCGGCCTGCTGGGGGACGACGCCGTTGCCGAGGGCCTTGAGCTGCTGGGCGCGGGTCAGGCCGGGCACGGTTGTGACGTGGCCGGCGGGCAGGCCCATGAGCCACTCGACGAAGACCGGGTTCAGGCGGCGTCGATCGTCAGTTGCCCAGGGGGCACGTCGTCCGGTGACGCGTTCCCAGCGCTGGATAGCGGGGGCGTAGGGGCCCCAATCGCGTTCACCGCAACTTCGTTCAGCGGCCTGGCGTTCGTGCCGATGAGGTTCGACTCCCCGGATTTCCAGTCCCTCGCGGCCGGTGTGGGCAGAAGCGTGACCGTGGTCCGCAGGTCCAGCCCACCGTCGCCATGTGTCCCGACCCCGTTCGTGTCCGAGGTCCGCGGTGTCGGCAGCAGTGGCGAGGAGGAAGAGCCGGTTTCGCTGGTGGGGAGCGCCGACCTCCGACGCGCGGACACAGCACCACTCCGCATCGAACCCGAGGCGGGCAAGGTCGGCGAGGACGTCGGCAAACCCAAGTCGAAGGTGGTTTGCGACGTTCTCAAAGACCGCGACGCGGGGTCGTAGAACGCGAAGGGCGTCGGCGATCGACGGCCAAATGTGCCGCTCATCGGCGGTTCCTTTCCGCTTGCCCGCGGTGGAGAACGGCTGGCAGGGATACCCGCCGACGAGGACATCGACGGGCTCGACCTCGGCCCACTCGACGACCGTCAGGTCGCCGAGGTTCGGCACTTGGGGGTGGTGGTGGGCCAAGATGCGGGCCGCGCCGGGGTCGATGTCCGAGACCCAGGCGAGCGTGCCGCCCATGACGGCCTGGGCGGCCATGTCCAGGCCGCCGTAACCGGTGCACAGCGAGCCGATCCTCAGCCCGCTCACGCCGCCCTCCGCTCGGTCTTGAGGGTGTCGCGCAGCCACCGCCCGTTCGCCGGAGACGTCCGCAGCTCCCTGCGGATCCGGTCGGCCGTCAGATGCTCGACCGGCCATGACTCGGTGAACTGCCTTGCCTCGGCGAGTAGTTCGTCCTTCGTGCGGCGCGGTTGGGGCGACTTCGCGGCCTCGGGCACCCGGCGGGTCACCCGACGCGTGGTCGCCTGCTCGGCGGCGACTGCGCGGACCGCGGTCGGACCGGTCGATTCCTCCGGCGCCGCAGGAGCGGGCGGGCTGGCGGGCTCCAGGGCGGGAACGGCCTGCTCAGAGGTAGACCGTTCCGTGCTGGTCTGGGTCGATTGCTCCGTATTCGCCGGGATGGCCGGGCGGGTGGACCGGTCGACCTCCAGCTCCACCGTCACCGCGTCCGGCTCGTCGACCGATCCAGCGATGTTCGGGGCGGCGAGCGTGGCGCCGAACATGGCGGCGAGCGCCTGCTCGGCTCCGGTGGTGAGCTGGGTGCGCTGGACGCCGAGCAGCTTCTCGCCGAGGGCGAGGTCGCCCGTGCCGACCTTCCGCGCGAGCTTCCACGACGTGAGGTCCGACTTCCGCCGTACGTTCTCGTCGGGGTGGTTCGCGGCCCGCGCCCGGTGGTAGGCGAGCGCCTGTACGACCTCGGCGGCACGGCGCTCGGCTTCGGCGTCCCGGCCGTCGCGGTAGACCACGATCCTTCGGGCCAGGAACGCGGCACCTTCGGCGGACGTGGTCATGCCCAGCGGTGTGAGTGCGTAGATGACGATCTCGCCCACGGTGGTAGCGGCCATGGCCGACATGGCGGACGCGGCGGCGGGAAGAGCCCACAGCCCCGCCCGGATCACCAGCGGAGCGGACTGACCCAGCAGCGTCAGGCCGAGCAGCACGACCGCGAGAACGGCGGTCGCGCCTTCACCGGCCGCGACCGCACCCACCGCCGTGCCGGACCCGTAGGCGGTCTTGATGTTGGTGTAGGTGCCGTAGGCGCCTGCGCCGCCCGTGGCGAGCATCGGCGCGAACGCGAGACCGAGCACGGCCTTTTGCACCCGGCTCAGGGGCTTGCCGGTGGCGTTCACGCCGCACCTCCGTCCTCGCACTCGTCGGCGCGGATCAGGAGGTAGTTCACGCCGATGACGCCAGCTTCGATGAACGCTCCAAGGCCGAGCAGGTCCCAGTTGCCGATGGCGGCGCCCCAAGTCCCGACGGCGATGCAGGGCAGCACTAGCATCCAGAAGGCGATGCGGCTCATGCGGCACCGCCCGCGTGCGCCAGGCTGGCGCGGTTGGTCAGGTTGCGGCGCTCGGCGAGGACCCGGTTGCGGGTCCGGCGGATGCGCCGCTCGTCCAGCACCGTGGCCGGACGGTCCAGCGTCATGATCTGCGCGTCGAGCAGGTCGACCTCCGCCAGGATCAGCGGCATCTCCTGCTCGATCGCGTCCAGCTCTGCGTCCGACGGCTCACCGTCGAACGCGACGGCCGTAACAGCCGTCTGAAGTGCAGCGATGGACTTCATTGGGCTTGCTCCTTCCAGAGAGGAACGGCCCGAACCGAACCCCCGGTGTTCCCGCATCGGGGGTTCTCGCCGTTGGAACCGACTTCCGGCTCCCCTCAGCCCCGCCCGTACGGCAGCCCGCGAAGGGACCGGACGGGCGGAGGAGGCAACCGCCGCAGCCGAGCGGCTGCGGAGGGGTTGAGCGCGCGGACTTTGCTCCGCGCCGGCCGCCTTATCGGAGGAGGCGGCTACCTCATCACGCTGTTCAGTTCTCAAGCACCAGTCGCTTCCATCGAGCCGACCCGCCTACGCGGAGCCCTCCGGGCGTCGGGGCAGGCCAAAGAAGGCCTCTCCCGCACCCGCTGTCCTAGGACTGCGGAGCGCGAGAAGACAATGGCGCACAGTCCCAGGACTGTCAACAGTCCTGGGACTGTGTTTGACTGGACTCGTCGAGAGGAGTTGCGCGTGGCACCCAAGTGGCGCGAGTTGGCAGACAAGCTGGCCGAGCAGATCAGGAGCGGCCAGTACGCCCCTGGCCAGCAGCTTCCGCACATCCGAGACCTGGTGGAGGCCGGTGAGGGCTCGAAGTCCACGGTCCATGCCGCGTACAAAGCTCTGGAGGCGGAAGGCCTCGTGACCTCATCGCGCGGTCACGGCACCGTCGTGCGACAGAAAGCCCCGCTGAAGCGACTGGGCATCGCTCGCTACGACAAGGCCAAATGGCGTGACGGCGACGAAGTGGCGTTCATCGCCGACCGCGTCGCGTCGGGCCGGTCGTACCGCCGTAACGAGCAGACGCAGACGGTCAGCCGCGTGCCGGCGCCGCCGCTCGTCGCGGCCGCGCACGGCTTGCCCGAAGGCGCTGACGTGTACTCGAGGGCTCGTCTCGTGAAAGAGGGCGACCAGCCGACACACACCCTCACCAGCTACTACCGACCCGAACACGTCGAGGGGACCCGCCTGGTGGACCCGACGCCGGGACCGGCCGGCCGGGGCGGCGGATTCCGCGTGCTCTACGACGCTGGGTATGAGATCGACCGCATGCGCGAGGAGCTGTTCGCGAGGGCCGCCACGTCGGAGGAAGCGGCGCTTCTCCAGCTGGCGCCCGGCGAGTGGGTGGTAGAGCTGCACCGCACCACCTACACCGCCGACGGGACCGTGGTGGAGTTCGCCATCGGCATCCACGCCGCAACTCGGTTCGCGTGGGCATACGACTTCAAGGTGCCCGATTCCGCGAACGACCAGGAGGGGCAGTGATCTCGGCACAGAACTGGTCCGATGCCCAGCGGTTGTGGGACTTCCAGCAGATGAATCACGAGCCGCGCCCCTGCTCGGTCGGCATCGGTCTCGGCAGCCACGACCTCGGAGTCGCGGACACCACGGTCGACCTGTACCGGCGCGGCATGATGCCGCTCATCGTCTTCACGGGTGCCACGAGCCGCACGACACGCGACCGCATGCCCCGTGGCGAGGCTGAGCACTACCGCGAGCGTGCCCTGGAGCTGGGCGTCCCGGAGGCGGCTGTGCTGGTGGAGCCGAATGCCCGCAACACGGGCGAGAACGTCCGATTCTCCCGCTGCCTGCTGGAAGAGCGGGGGCTGGATGTGTCGTCGGTGCTGCTGGTTAGCAAGCCGTACGAGGAACGTCGGGCGTACGCCACGGCCCGCAAGTTGTGGCCGGAAGTGGAGGTCGTATGCGCCTCCACGCCGATGACGCTGAACGAGTACGTGGACACCATCCGAGACGCGCACCTCGTGATCGACATGCTCGTCGGCGCCCACCAACGGCTACTGGTGTACCCGGATCAGGGATTCACGATCCGGCAAGAGGTCCCCGAGGCCATGTCAGCAGCGTATGAGCGCCTCTGCGCGGCCGGGTTCACCAGTCGCCTTGTCGGTGACCAAGCGAAAGCTTTCTGAGGCGCTCCCTGGGCGGCCGCAGGCCATGTGCGGGCGGCGAGGACGCCAGGCGTAGCGCTCCTCAGGACCGTCCGTTGTCCGAGGCGGTGGACTCTCCCTGCTTCATCACGGCCCGCGCAGGGCGCGGGCGCGCGCTGCCTCTGCGGACAGGCTGCCCGACGCGCCGCAAGCTTACGGGGCCATGATCACTCGCCCCAAAGCAGCTCCAGCCCGAAGCCGTTCGGCCGGCCTGCTAGTCACGCACCGCCAAGAGGCTGGAAGCGCGCGGAATCGTTCGATAGACAGCGAACGGAATCACAGAGAAGCCCGGATTCTGCGGAAGGTCGATAAAACCCATTCCTCCCAAAGTTTTCATGAGGCCATTAATATTGTCCGCAAATCGAGCCCTATTTACGGTCCCATCCGGCCTGAAGAAATCAAATTCAGGCAAGCCTGTATCCTTCGGGCCGTAGCTTCCAACGCTACCTACTAGTGTCCACTCTTGCGGCTCTGTCCCGTAGCGCGCGAATAGGATGTCCGCTTCTGTATCCAGGTACTGTCGCCCTTCCTGCAGGCGAGATCCGATTAGTACGCCTCCCGCATCGACGGGTGAGAGGTTGATGTGCAGTCCTGGAGCAAAGATTCCCCTCGCCATGCGGATGATGGAGCGTAGCGAATTCCCATCCATACCTCCGACCCCTGCGAAGTCAGGGATGGAGTCTTCCAGCTGCCGATCCGGCTGCACTTCTCCGGGCCTCGACGGCTTCGACCCCTGCTGCCCGCCTCTGGCCTTCCCTTTTCCGGGCTGCGCCTTACTCGCATCAGGGTCCAAGCTCACGCCCATTCCCTGAAGACCAAGCGCAACGGAGGCGAAGGCCGAAAAGACACTGGCTGTATATCGAGTGTCGAAGAGGGAGCCCATGGCGGTGATGCGAACGAGTGAACCGGGCGGGGCGATTTCTGCAATATCCCCTGTGGTCCACTGAGAGAGATCGGACACCTCTTCTGAGATATCTTTAAGCAGGCCTTCCGACTCCAAAGCCTCTTCCAGCATGGGGAAAAGAGCATCGCCAAGCGACTTTTGTGTGTACCTTTCGCTACCAGTCACCTGCAGATGCTGGGCGAAGCTTCGAGGCCCAACCGTGGACCTCTTCTCTTGGGTGCTGGTCTCTCGCTCCTCCTCTGCAACACCTCCATCAAGTTGGGCCAGCATTGCCCGCACCTTATCGGTGTCCACGTACAAGAACTCACGCAGAATCAAGTGGCACATCCTCACCAGGTTGGAGTGCGATGCTATATCCAATCCGGTGACACGGATGCGTTTTTCTGATTCTGATCTCAGCATGGAGCAGTCTGGTGCCGACGGAACCGCATCCATCGAGCCGAAGACCGGCGCAACACGAGCGCTCTTCCGGGCCGTCCGCGGGCCGCGGAAGGGCGCTCAGTGGTGACCAACGTCGACAACTGCCGACAGCTCAGCAGCACGTCAAAGCGTTGATCGGATAGGCCCTCCGCAGGTCGCGGCCGCCCGTGATCAGGGGTGGCCGAACTGAGCCTTGGTCAGTCTTAGGCTCAGCGCTCCTGTGCACGAGGCTGCCGGAGGAGAAGAACCAGGCCACGACCCTGTGACGCGCGGCCCGAGGGTCACTGCTGTTGACGGTCTCAGTTCTGGTCTCATACGGCGCCTCGTCCGCCACTGTCCGCCGAGGTTCGCCAGCCGCACGTGCGGCCTCTGGCCAGCGGTGCAAGGCTCTTCGCGGACGGACGTGGACAGCCCCGGACCAAGATCGGACAACTCGTAATGCGTAGGTCTCGGGTTCGAATCCCGAAGGCGGCTCAGCCGAAAGCCCGGCTCGGACCTCATCCGAGCCGGGCTTTTCGTTGTGCTCAGGGTGCGATGCGCCACACCGGGCCCGGCCGGGCAGCCGTGCCTGATCGGCACGCCGGCGCACAGTCGCAGCAGCGAAAACATGCCTACGCCGTGCCTGTGATCATGCACGCTTGGACCACTCCACTTTGATCAGCTGTTCCTCGCCGGAGAACCACCAGACCCTCTTCTGCGTACACCGTTTGCCAACCCGAAGCCTCTGCCTGGTTGATGACGCGGAGCACCGCCCCCACCGGGAAGGGCTCCCGGGTGTCCGCCACCACCCAGTCGATCTCTTCACGTTTGTCCAGGACTCCATCCGCGACGAGGTAGACCACGGCCTGATCCGTCAGGTGCGGGGACAGGCTGTTGCTCGCTGCGACACGGGCGCCGTCCGGGATGGTCTCGATCGCGGTGCGTGCGGCGGTCTCCCTGGCGCCGGTACGCCAGAAGTCGGCGGTCACCAGGTCGCGGAACGGCTGCACGGAGAGCAGGAGAAGTGCAACGAGGAGCGGAGCCACCACAGTGAGGCGGACTCCCCGGCGCAGTACGTCGATCATGGCGAGGAAGACGATGGGCATGAGGACCGCCGAGTAATGCAGCTCGATCCCCCAGTACGCGGGATTGGGCGAGGTGAGGCGCCACAACAGGGTAGGAAGCACCAGGAGGACCAGCGGGCTGCGCAGCGCACGTCCAAGGGTGAGTGCGCAGAGGGCGGCGAGCATCGCGGCCTTCACGGCCCAGCCGTCGAGAACTCCGTAGGTGTACTGCTGCGTCAGGTATCCGTACCGCCCGTCCGGAGCGAGGGCGGGTATCACCACCCATACGACCAGCGCGGTGATCACTGTGCTCGCCCCGCACAGAAGCAGGCCGACACGGCGGTGATGGCGCATCAGCAACAGTCCGAAGACGGCCGTGGTCGCCCCGAGATCCTCCTTCACCAGCAGCAGCGCCGCGGCCCACAGAGCAGCTTTTCCCCAGCGCCCGTCGAGGTAGGCCGAGCATGCCAGTGCCAGGATGGGGACGGCGAAAGCAACTTCGTGGAAGTCGAAGGCGATCAGCTGCTGCAGTCCCCAGGACAGGCCGTACGAGGCTCCGATGGTGAGTGCCCAGCCAGGGTTGGGCAGGTGCCGCTGAGCGGCACGGGTGACCACATGGACCGAAACCGCCAGGAGCGCCGCCTGGGACACGAGCAGGGTTTCCGCGTACGGCGCCAGCACATAGACCGGGGCCAGCAAGGCCAGTATCGGGTGGAAGTGGTCGCCGAGCAGCGGGTACGCGGCACCGTCGAATCCGTCGGGAGCCGTGGCCGTACGGATTTCCGACACGGGTAGATGACCAGCTGCGTATGACGTGATCGCCTGGCTGAAAATGCCGAGGTCGTAGCCGCTGGTGCCGAAGCGGGCATGCTCCCGGAGGGCGTACAGGGTGTAGATCAGGAACAAGGCGGTGGCGAGGAAGAGCGGCACCGCCGGGGACGAGGCAAGCCGCCGGGCGGTATAGCTGCTTTCCCCCTCGGGCGGCGTCTGCCCGCGAGTCGGCGGGCGCGCGGGGACGATCGTCTGCGGCATGCCGTGACCATGCGGGGCAGGGCCTGAGGATCGAGTGAAGAGGGCTGAGGATTTCCTCAGGGTCCCTTCCATCCGCCAGGCCATACTGAGGCGTGCGCTTGCTGGTGATCGAGGATGAGGAACGGCTCGCCGCCTCGCTGCAGCGGGGGTTGTCGGCGGTCGGCTACGTGGTGGACGTCGCACACGACGGAGTGACCGGCCTGCACCTGGCCCGCGAGCATCCCTACAACGCGATCGTGCTGGACATCATGCTGCCCGGCCTCAACGGCTACCGGATCTGCTCTCAGCTCCGGGCCGATGGCAGCGACGTGCCGGTGCTCATGCTGACGGCGAAGAGCGGCGAATACGACGAGGCCGAGGGGCTCGACACCGGTGCCGACGACTACCTGGCGAAGCCCTTCTCGTACGTGGTTCTGGAGGCTCGCATCCGGGCCCTCCTCCGTCGGGGCGGCACGCGAAGGAACAGCACCGTCCTCGAATGCGGTGGTCTCTGGCTCGATACCGCGCAGCGGACCTGCGGCCGGGGGGAGGCCAGGATCACGCTGACGCCGAAGGAGTTCGGGGTGCTGCACAGTCTGATGCGCCGGGAAGGGGAGGTGGTGACCAAACTGGACCTGTTGGACGAGGTCTGGTCGGCGGACTTCACCGGAGACCCCAACATCGTGCAGGTCTACATCAGCGCGGTGCGCAAGAAGGTGGACGGCCCGTTCGGCACGGAGACCATTCAGACCGTTCGGGGCGGCGGCTACCGCATCAGCGGGCGGGCCGATGGCTGACTCCGCGCTCCGACGGTCCCGACCGCCCCGACCACCCCGGCCGGCCTGGGCGACCGCTGCCGTGGCCGGCCTCGTCGTCGTGGCTGCGACAGCATGGCTTCAGTACGCCGACCGGTCGGCGGGGCCCCTGGCCGCGACGCTTCCGGAGCGACTCGCCACGGACCGCGTGGGTCCGGAGCTCGCGCTTCTCCACTGGCCGGGAACTCTGGTGGGAGCGCTGGTCGTAGCCGTCACCTGCTATGGAACGGCCAGGCCACGCCCGTCGTTCAAGCGCGCCTGTGCGGCACTGCTCGCCGGGGGCATCGCCGGCGTCCTGTACTTCACGGCCGCACAGGCCCTGACCGACGTGAACGGCAACCGTCCCCACGACACCGCGCACTCCGCCTTGCGGTGGGGTCTGTTCCTCATCGCGCCGACGGCCGGACTGCTGACCGGAGCAGCGACGTGGGCGGCGCTCGGGCGGGGAGCGGACCGCGTCCCGTTTCGCAGCCGACTCGCCCTCACCTCAGCCGTGGCCACCGCCCTGCTCCTGCTGATGGCCGTGCAGCTACTGCACGACATCCAGGACGAGCAAGGCAACATCGACAACGTCTACTGGGTGGCGCTCACCTCCGGCGTCCCGCTCGTCGGACTCCTGGCCGGACTTCTGGTCCATTTCACCGCCGCTCGCGCGCTCCGGCCGGTGGAGGCGATGCGCAGCCAGCTGGAAGCGATCACCAGCACGTCCCTCGATCGCCGAGTTCCCGAACCCGGCACCGGTGACGCCATCGCACGTCTGGCCCGCACCACCAACGACACCCTGCACCGGCTCGAGCAAGCCACCGTGCGGCAGAAGGAGTTCATCGCCGACGCCTCACACGAGCTGCGGAGCCCGTTGGCGGCGCTGCGTGCCCAGCTGGAATCGGCTGTACGCCATCCCGAGGGTGTGAACTGGCCGGACACGGCGTCCGACGCACTGGCCGACGTCATCCGCCTGCAGGCCCTCACCAACGACCTGCTGCTCCTCGCAGACATGGACGGCGCCCGGCGCTCCGCTCCGCACGATGACCAGGTCGACCTCTCCCCACTCGGCGAGGACCTCGTACGGGAGTACCAACACCTTCCGGCGGCCGAGCACCTGCACGTGGCGCACGCCACCAAGGAGGTGCCGCCGGTACTCGGCAATGCACTCCACCTGGAACGGCTGTTGCGCAACCTCCTCGACAACGCCTGTCGATATGCCGACTCCCTGGTCGCCATCCGAGTCTGGGCGGATGACGACGGGCACGTGACGGCGGAGGTCGTCGACGACGGACCGGGGATACCAGCGGCCGACCGGGAGCGGGTCTTCGAACGCTTCACCCGGCTGGACGCCGCCCGCGGCCGGGACGCCGGTGGCACCGGTCTCGGCCTGCCCATCGCCCGTGAAATCGCCGCACGTCACGGCGGCACGCTCACCGTTGCGGACAGCGCCGCAGGCACCCGCATGGTGGTCCGCCTGCCGGTCTGTCGGCAATGCCCCGCGCATACCGTGGTCGACTCCGAAGGCGCCTCAGCCGAGAGCCCGGCTCGGACCTGCTCTCGTCCGAGCCGGAATCCGGACGGCGCCGTCAGCTGATCCAGAAGTCCCACCAGCGCGTCAGGATCAGCATCCCGATGATCCCGAGGTGCAGGACGGGGAGCACCCAGGTGAACTCGTCGAGGAAGCCGCGCAGCGCGCGGGGTGCGGGCAGGAGGCCGTTGCGGATGGTGTGCGAGGTCACGTACCAGAACATGACGATCGTGGCGGTCCAGGCCAGGGAGCACCACAGGCACAGGGCGTTGATCTCGTACAGGGACTGGTACATCAGCCACATGCAGAAGCCGACGCCGAAGAGCGTGCCCGCGTTCAGTCCGAGCCAGTACCAGCGGCGGTAGCGGGCACCGGCGAGGAGGGCGGCGCCGATGGCGGTCACCATGGCGTACGTGACCAGGCCGAGCAGCGGGTTGGGGAAGCCGAAGACGGCGGCCTGCTCGCTCTTCATGATGTTGCCGCAGGAGACGACCGGGTTCAGGCTGCAGCCCGGCTGGAAATTCGGGTCCTCCAGCAGCTTGAACTTGTCCAGGGTGATCACCCAGGCCGCGAGGAGTCCCGCCGCGCCCGTGGTGATCAGCATCCATGCGAACGCCCGGCCCGCCCCCGTGCTCATGGTGGGGGCGGACCGGGCGTGCGACACCGTGTCCTTCGTGGTGGTCGTGGTCATGGTGGCGAGGGCGGTCAGACCCGTACCCGGCGGACCGGCAGCAGGCAGTGGGCGCTGGACTGGAGCAGCTCGTCGTCGGAGACGAAGGCACGCAGACGGTCCGGGCCGACCTCCTGGCCCGCGACGGCGTCCGGCCAGGGGCGGGTCGCGATGATCAGGTAGACCGTGCCGGTCTCGTGGGCGTCCTTCTCCCACTCCGGCGGGACCGGGCACTGCGCCTTCGCGAACGGCAGCTCCAGGACGGCCCGCTGTGCCTCCACCAGCAGCGAGACCGGGATCTGCCGGGCGCGGCTCAGATCGGTCAGGCGATCGCCGATCGACAGGCCCAGCTTCTCCAGCTCGGCCCGCATCGCCTCCCCGCCGGCCTCGGGGCCTTCGGCGCCGTCCCCGAGTGAGTACACCATGAGGAACGGCGTGCGCGGTGTCTCGGATTCGGCGGTGGGATCACCGGTCCAGGGGATGACGGCGAGGGTTCCCAGAAGGGAACGCCGCCGGCCCGGCGATTCGACGGTGGAAGAGGTCATGCCGCCGGATATTAGTGGTGTTGTCATGAGTGCTCGGGCGCGTTTCCACCCGTTCGGCCGATGGCACCGGGGCTCATTTCACTCTCCGGAACGGTTTTCGCGCCCTGTCGTTGTGCCCGGTGAAACCCCACCGGTAAGGGAGGTCGTCGATGGGCGTCATGAGGCGCCGTACCGCGCTGCGCACGCTGTTCGCGCTCACCGTCGCGGCGGTCACCGGCGCCGCCCTCTCCCGCGCCGTGCTCTTCGACGAGACGTACAAGGGACGGCGCATCCAGGGGCGGCGGTTGTACGGGGACGAGCTCGACGTCCGCGTCGACGGGCGCCGGCTGCATCTGATGCGGTGCGCGGACGGCGGCTATCTCAGCCCCGTCGACCACTACCGGTCGTACCCCACACCGCTCGCCGCGACCCGCGCGGCGGTGGACGAGTTGGGCCCCGCGCGGCTGGCCGAAGGAGGCGCGGCCCATGGTGTACACGCGTAAGGACCAGCGCGATCTCACCGGCGCCGAGCGCAGGCGGTTCGTCGCCGCCGTGCTGGAGCTGAAGCGCGCCGGCCGGTACGACGACTTCGTCCGGACGCACGTCGAGTACTACCGCTCGGACGGCGACAAGAGGCTGCGGGTCGCGCACATGGCCCCGTCCTTCCTGCCCTGGCACCGGCAGTACCTGCTGGAGTTCGAGCGGGCGCTGCGGGAGGTCGACCCGAAGGTGACCGTCCCGTACTGGGACTGGACGCGGGACAACACCCGCTCCTCCCCGCTCTGGGGCGAGGACTTCATGGGCGGCAACGGGCGCCGGCGCGATTTGCAGGTGATGACCGGCCCGTTCGCGTATGCCAAGGGCAACTGGACCATCAAGGTCGGGGTCACCGAGAACCGGTTCCTGACGCGCGACTTCGGCAATCCGGCCGACCCCGTCGACCTGCCCACCCGGCGGGAGCTGGAGGGTGCGATGGACGAGAGGGTCTACGACTCGTACCCCTGGAACTCCACGAGCCGTACGGGCTTCCGCAACAGGCTGGAGGGCTGGACGCGGGAGCGCGGCAATGGGCGGTGGCGCAACCACAACCGCGTCCACCGGTGGGTCGGCGGCCTCATGCTCGGCGGCGCCTCCGTCAACGATCCGGTCTTCTGGCTGCACCACGCCTTCGTCGACCTCGTCTGGTCGCGCTGGCAGTCGAAGAACCCGAGGGCCGGCTACCTGCCCGACACCCCACCGCCGCGCGGCTCGGACCAGCACCGGCGCGTGGTCGCACGGGACGAGCGGATGCCCCCGTGGAACGTCACGCCCGCCGAGCTCGCCGATCACCGCCGTATCTACCGGTACGGATGAGACGGAGGGCACGAGGGAGGGACGGATACGGGGGGACAGCCGAAGGCCCCCCGGCCGCTGGGGGCCGGGGGACCTTGACGGGGTGGAACGCGTGGAGCGAGCGCGGCTGGGTCGCGGGTCAGCGCATGTGGCTGTCGCCGCCGTAGCCGTTGTCGCCGTTGTTGTAGTCGTCGTGGCCCTTGCCGTCGCCGCCGTTGTTGTAGTCGCCGTTGCTGTAGTCGCTGTCGGCCTTCTTCTTGTCGTCGTCCTTGTTGATGCAGACGTTGCCGAAGGCGGGGTTCAGGATGCCGATGAGGACGTTGATCGTGTTGCCGCAGAAGTTGATCGGCACGTCGATCGGCACCTGGATGGCGTTGCCGGAGATGACACCGGCGCTGTTGACGGCGGCCCCATCGGCCTCCGCGGCGACGGCCACACCGGCTCCGCTCAGGGCCATGGCGCCCGTGCCGGCGATGATGACGGCAGCCTTCGCGATGCGAGACATCACAAACTCCTCGTACAGGGGGGAAAACCGACCGCGGGCCTGCGGTCGTCACTCCCCTTACAACGTGGCGGTTATGGGGAGGTAACGGTCGAACCCGCATGAAGAGCGCATAACGCGCCCTATGTCCCTCTTTTGGACGCGTTCGGCTACGGCGTCAGCTCGTGGATCCGGGCGCCGCGCTGGTCAGCCCGAGGTGTGACTCCAGGATCCCGGCCACGGCCGGCGGCAACACGCCGACCTGCGGCAGCTCGACGTTCGGCAGACCCAGGGCCTCGGGGCGCGGCAGCGTGACCGGGGCGTCGACCTTCGCGCCCGGGGTCGTCGTGTGCAGGTCGGAAGCGGGCGCGGAGAGCAGTGCGCGGGTCACCGGCTGGTCCTCGATGACCTCCGGGAGCGTGGCCGTGACCAGCGTCTCCGGCAGCGTGCTCGTGAACGGCACCTGCGGCAGGTGCAGCGGCTGGACCCGGCCGTGGCCGGCCGCGGTCGGCCCCATCGGTGCGCCGGGCATGGGGATCGGTACGCCGGTGCTCACGGTCGGAGGCGCCATGGGGAGCACCATGCCGAGCGGCTGGAGCGGTACGTCCACGGGGGCCGCCGGCGCGGCGGCCGCGGGAGTCGCCAGGGCTGCCGACGCGGCCGAGGCCAGGGCCGTGACGACCATTCCCACGCCGACCTGAGTTTTCGGGTTCATGTGCTGCGTACGCCTTCCCGGGCTTGTGAGTACGTTGCTGACTGAATGAACGAGCACGCGCCGATAAACGCGTCAGAATTCGCCTGGTTGCAGCAATGGCAATCACGGCGTGAACGCGAGGTCGGAGCGCGACGGATACACGACGGGGGCCGGGGCCGGAACGACGTCGTTCCCGCCCCGGCCCCCGTACGGTGCCGCGTGCAACGCTTACTTGCCGCCCAGCGGCAGTCCGCCGAGCAGCTCCTTGTTCTTCGGCTTGAGGTCGCCGGCGGTGTCGGTCACCTTGCCGACGAGGTTGCTGTCGGCCGCCTTGCTCACCGCGTCGCTGGGCACGGCCTCGGTCAGGCCGCGCTTGCCCAGCGTGTCGACCGCGCCGTTCAGGCTGGTGGGGGTGAGGCTGTCGGCGGCGAAGGCCGGGGCGGCAGCGCCCAGAGCCATCACGGAACCGGCGACGACGGCGGCAACCTTCGTGGGCTTCATGGGTGGTGAGTCCTTCCTGGAGTGGCGTCTGATCACGACAACTCGCGCCTGGCGCAGGTCACTTGGCATTCCCGCTGTGTGGCGCCCTGTCCTCTGTAACGAGCCCTCCGCGCGGCGGAAACTCCGGAAGGAAGGAATTCTTGGTACTGCACCCGAATGATGAGGATCGGTCGTATTCTCCGATCAAAGGGCAAGAGGAAAACAACAGGAGAACCCTGTTGGCTCAGCGTTACTGGGCCAACAGGGTTCGTCCGGTGCGGCGACGCGTCAGACCATCGGCGTCTGCGTCATGTCGTTGGGCGCCGGCAGGTTGGTCGCGGGCGTGCCCTGCATGTTCTTGGCGGTCGCCGCGAGGAAGTCGGCGACGGCCTTCAGGGTCGACTGGACCTGGTTCGAGACGGCGGCCGTCTGGCCCTCGGTCGAGACCTTGATCAGCTCGTCGACCCGCTTGTCGATGTCGGTGAGCGCCTGGTCCATGGCGTCCATGGCCAGGTCGATCTGCGTGTCGTCCGCGGTCGTCTCGTCGACCGGGGCGTGCGGCGCGGCCGGCTGGGCGGGCTGGCCCGGCTGGTTGGGCTGAGCGGGCTGGCCCGGCTGGTTGGGCTGGTTCGGCTGAGCGGGCTGGCCCGGCTGGTTGGGCTGGTTCGGCTGAGCGGGCTGGCCCGGCTGGTTGGGCTGGCTCGGCTGGCCGGGCTGGTTGGGCTGGCTCGGGGAGGCCGGGGCCTCCGCCGCGTTCGCCTTCTTGATCGCCTCGATGACGGCGTCGATGTCGGCGTTGTACTTCGAGGCGACGGTGGTGCTCAGCTTGCCGCCGTCCGCCTTGATCACGGCGTTGAGCAGATCCGTGACCGGGATGACGAGGTCGCCCGTGTTGTCGAGCGGCTGGACCTGCTTGAGCAGCGAGGGCGCCTGCGGCAGCGGGGCGGCGGAGTCGGAGTGGGCGGAGGCGGCCCCGGCCGTACCGAGGGTGAGGGCGGCGCAGATGACCGAGGCCGCCGTACGGCGGGATGTCAGGAGACGCATGTGTTGTCCTTCCGGTGAGGATGCGTCGGGAACGTGACATCACCGTGTGTCGAGGCAACGCGGTTCGCAATCGCATCCGTTACGGAGGGTGACTCGGCTCCGTGGGTGAATCGGTGCGCCTGACCTGCGGAAACGGCGGCGGAGGCGCCGCGTGGGGAATCGGGCGGAGCGCCGCCGATAGGGGGAAGAGGGCTTCGTCGAAGGCGGTGGCAGGGGCCGGAAACGACTCGGTGCGCCACCCCGGAAGGGGTGGCGCACCGAGTGCGTGACGCGGGGAGGCGTCGGTGCGTGGAGGCGTCGACGCGGCTGACGACGGACGCGGACGCGTTCGCTGCGGCTTCGGCTGTGGCTTCGGCTGCGGTGGTGGTCGCGGCTGTGGTCGCGGTCTTCGGTCAGTCGTTGATGCAGACGTTGCCGAAGGCCGGGTTCAGGACACCGACGATGTCGATGGTGTTGCCGCAGAGGTTGATCGGGATGTGGATCGGAACCTGGATCAGGTTGCCGGAGATGACACCGGGGGAGTTCACGGCCGCGCCCTCCGAGTGGGCGTCGGCCGAAGCGACACCGGCGGTGCCGGCCACGGACGCGGCGATGGCGGAGGTCAGGACGGCGGCCTTCGCGATACGGGACATGGTGAAGAGCTCCTAGTTCGATGATGCTGCGGGTCGACGTGCCCGGCTACATCAACAACGCCCCACCATTTCCCCGGTTGCGCTACCGAACGGGTGAACCGTCGGACCGGCACGCCGACGACGCGGCACGCCGTACGCGGTGAAAAGCACCTGGAATTCCGAACGTTGGGATGACCGTGTTTCACGTCCTTCGTCAGTCCGGTTGTTGAGTTATAACGTTCTTGCTCGAATCCTTCCCGGATCCTCCACATTCGGCGCGCTATGGCATGGTGCAGCGGAGCAGCTCGCCGATTCCGCGAATGCGCGCGCGCTTCGACAGCGCCGACCCCCTCACTGCCATCCGATTCGTCAAAAGGCTTCGTAGAAAGGGTCACGCGTGCGTCTTCCTTTCACCGCACTGCATGTTGTCCAGCCCGGCGACGGTGGCGTGGCCCGGGTGGTCACCGACGTGGTCGGCGCACAAGTGGCCCGGGGAATGCGGGTGGCCGTGGCGTGCCCGCCCGACGGGCCGCTGGCGGGGGCGGTACGCGCCGCGGGCGGCGAGGTGCACCCCTGGCGCGCGGGCCGGGACCCGGGGTGGCGGCTGCCCGCCGAATGCCGCCGCGTCGCGGAGATCGTCGAGCTCGTACGGCCGGACCTGGTGCACGCGCACAGCGCCAAGGCGGGGCTCGCGGCCCGGCTCGCCGTACGCGGCCGTGTCCCCACCGTTCACCAGCCGCACGCCTGGTCCTTCGAGGCGGTCGGCGGACTGACGGGTGTGCTCGCCCGGCACTGGGAGCGGTGGGCGGCCGCCCGCTGGACCGACAGTGTCGTCTGCGTGAGCGAGGCGGAGCGGGAGCGGGGTGTCCGGGCCGGGGTCCGCGCGTCGTGGTGCGTGGTCCGCAACGGCGTCGACGTGGCGAGGTTCGCCGACGGTGTGGAGGATCGATTCAGCCCAGGTGACGGCGGCGCGCATGGCGGCGGTGCGCGGGGCGGTGGTCCGCGTGGCGATGGCAGTGCGCGGCAGGGGCCCGTGCCGTCCGTCATGGCGTCGCCGCTCGTCGTGTGCGTGGGGCGGCTCTGCCGGCAGAAGGGGCAGGACGCGCTGCTCCAGGCCTGGCGGACGGTGGTCGAACACGTCCCCCGCGCCCACCTCGCCCTCGTCGGTGACGGCCCGTCCGGACCCGCGCTGCGCGCCGCCGCGCCACCCGGGGTCACCTTCGCCGGAGCCGTCGACGACCCGGCGCCCTGGTACCGCGCCGCCGACCTCGTCGTCCTGCCGTCCCGCTGGGAGGGCATGGCCCTCGCGCCGCTGGAGGCCATGGCGAGCGGGCGCCCCGTCCTCCTCACCGACGTCGACGGCGCCCGCGAGAGCCTGCCGCCCGGCCAGGAGGCGCACTGCCTCGTCCCGCCGGACGACCCCGGCGCGCTGGCCGCCGCCCTGATCAGGCTCCTCCAGCGGCCGCTCCTGCGCCGGACCCTGGCCCGCCGGGCCCAGCACCACGTACGCGACGCCTTCGACGTGCACCGCGTCGGGGCCGCCCTCGCGGACGTGTACGACGAGGTGACCGCGCGGCGCCGCCCGCCCGTGCTCCGAGAGCCGGTCGCCCGGTGACCGCGGAGACCGAGAGCACCCGTTCCGCCGCCCCCGTCACCGTCGGGCCGCCCCGGGCGGCGGCCGACCGCGTACCCGTCGGCGGGCCGCCCCGGCGGCTCCGTGCCGAGCCGCCGTTCACGGCGTCGCTGGTCGCCGTGGACTGCGTCGCCGTCCTGCTGGGCGCCCTGCTGCTCACCGCCGAGCAGCGCGACTCCGCCCTCCTGATGCAGCTCACCCTCGGCGTGGCGGCGCTCAACGCGCACGCCGGGCTGTACCGGTCCGCCGCCTTGGCCCCCGTCCCCTCCGTACTCGACGAACTGCCCGCCCTCGCCGCGCGCGCCGCCGTCGCGTGGTGCACGGCCGCCGCGCTGCTCGCCGCGCAGGCGCCGGACCGCGCCCTCGGGACGGCGGCGCTGACGTCGGCGTACGCCCTGCACCTGGCGTGCGTGACCGGCTGCCGCGCCGCCCTCCACCACCGGCGGCGCCGCGTCGCGCGCGCCCATCCGCGCTCCGTGCTGGTCGTCGGGGCCGCCGCGGCCGCGCGGCGCCTCGCGGGCACGCTGGCCCGGCATCCGGAGTACGGCATCCGGCCGGTCGGCATCGTCGCCACCGCCGGCAGCCCCGGCGGTGGTGCCGGCGGGGCGCAGCACGAGCCGTCGTCGTCGCTCCCGGAGCTGACCACGACCGAGGAGATCCACCGGGCCGTCATCCAGAACGGTGTCGGCGACGCCGTCTTCACCAGCCCGGCGGCCCAGCTCGTCGCGCTCTTCAGCCGGTACGGCTGCGCCAGCTGGCAGGTCGCGGCCGACCGCGGCCGCGACACCGCGATGAACCGGCACCTGTGGGGCTTCGCCTGCCGCCGCCTCGACGTGCCGCACGACCGCCGCGCGCCGCTCGCCAAGCGGATCCTGGACGTGTCCGTCGCCGCGCCGATGCTGCTCGTCCTGGCGCCGCTCCTGCTGCTGTGCGCCGCCGCGATCCGGGTCTCGGACGGGCCCGGGGTCCTCTTCCGCCAGGAGCGGGTCGGCAAGGACGGCCGGCTGTTCACGCTGCTGAAGTTCCGCACCCTCCGCCCGGCCGACGAGATCGAGGCCGCCACCCGCTGGAGCGTCGCCGACGACGAGCGGATGAGCGCCGTCGGCGCCTTCCTGCGCCGCACCTCGCTCGACGAGCTGCCGCAGCTCTGGAACGTGCTGCGCGGCGACATGAGCCTGGTGGGCCCGCGCCCCGAGCGGCCGTACTTCGTCGCCGAGTTCAGCCGCGCCCACCCCGGCTACGCGGCACGCCACCGGATGCCCGTGGGGCTGACCGGCCTCGCCCAGGTGCACGGGCTGCGCGGGGACACCTCCATCGAGGACCGGTGCCGCTTCGACAACCACTACATCGACCACTGGTCCCTCTGGCAGGACGTGTGCATCCTGCTGCGCACGGCGGCCTCCGTGATCCGCCCGGCGGGCAGCTGATGCCGGTACCCGGGTGGGCACCGCTCGTGCCGCTGTCGGCCGTCGTCGCGCTGCTCGTCGTTCCCCCCGGCGCCGGCGAGGGGGGCACGCTTGCCGACCTGGCGTCCGCCGTCCTCGTCGCCTTCTGCCTCGTACGCGTCGTACGCGCCCGGGCGCGGCCGCTGGACCGGGTGGCGGCCGTCGTCCTCGGGCTGCCCGTGGTGGGCGTGTGCGCGGCGGCCGTCACGGCCCACGACCCGGTCGGCGCGCTGCCCGGCGTCGTCCGCTACCTCCAGGTCTTCGTGCTCGTACCGGCGGCCGTGGTGCTGCTGGTACGCGACCGCCGGGACTTCGCGCTGGTCGGCTGGGCGATGGTCGGGCTCGCGCTCGTGGAGGGCGCGGTCGGCGTCGTCCAGTACGCGACCGGCACCGGCGCCTCGTACCAGGGCGAGGACGTACGGGCGGTGGGGACCTTCGGGCCCGCGGACGTGATGGGCATGGCGACGGTCGTCGCGTACGGGCTGGTGGTCGCGCTCGGCATCGCGCTCGGGGCGCCGGACCGCCGGGCGCGCGTCGCCGCGGGGGTCTGCTGCGGGCTGCTGGTGGTGCCGCTCGCGGTGTCGTTCAGCCGGGGCGCGTGGATCGCGACCGTACTCGCCTGCGGGCTGCAGCTGGTCCTGGCCGGCGTACGCAGGGCCGTGCGGATCGGACTCGCGGCGGCGGCGCTGGGCGTGGTCCTGGTCGCGGGGTTCGGCGTCGGGTCGCGGATGCTGGAGGAGCGGGTGGCGAGCATCTCGCAGGTCGCGGCGGCGCCGGACCAGTCCGTCACCGACCGGTACGCCCTGTGGGCGGCGGCGGCGTCGATGTGGCGCGACGAGCCGGTCACGGGGGTGGGGCTGAAAGGCTTCCCGCAGTACCGCGACGGCCACGCCTCCCTCGCGCTCTCGTCGGGGAGCGACACCGCGGGGGCGGGCCAGGGCTTCACCCGGCAGCCGCTGCTGTCGCCGCACAACATGTACCTGCTCGTCCTCGCCGAGCAGGGGCTGCTGGGCGTGGTGACCGTGGTGGGGAGCTGGCTGGCGCTGCTGGTGTGCGCGCTGCGGAGGAGCGCCGCGCCGGCCGGGGCCGCCGACTGCCGGTCGGTCGCGGTCGGGCTGCTGGTCTGGCAGCTCGTCGACTTCGCGTACGCCGACATCGGCGGGCCGT
The DNA here is from genome assembly GCF_055571835.1 of Streptomyces sp. NPDC030862. Classification (NCBI taxonomy): domain Bacteria; kingdom Bacillati; phylum Actinomycetota; class Actinomycetes; order Kitasatosporales; family Streptomycetaceae; genus Streptomyces; species Streptomyces sp. NPDC030862. Next base: position 749,949 of record NZ_JBVIEN010000003.1, read on the forward strand.
CGACGGTCCTGACGGCGGTGGCGCTGGGGCTCGCCGCCCGGTGGGCGCTGAGGCCCCTCCAGGATGCCGGCGGGGCGGTCGGCGGGGTGGCCGGCAGGGCGGTGGTGGCGCGTGGCTGACGACGCACCGCGCCCCCGGGCCGTCGCGCTCGCCGGGTCCGGAACCGGGTCCGGAGCCGAGGCCGGGTCCGGGACCGAGGCCGAGACCGGGCCCGAGGCCGGGCCCGCGGACCCCGCCCCGTGGCGGCCGTCGAACCGCCTGCTCGCCCGCGCGGCGCTGCTCACGGCCGTGCTGACGGCGGCGGGCGCGGTCTTCGGGCTGGTCCGGGACCAGCTGCTCGCGCACACCTTCGGGGCCGGTACGGACACGGACGCGTTCCTCGTCGCGTGGACGGTGCCGGAGTTCGCCGCCACGCTGCTCATCGAGGACGCGATGGCGCTCATCCTGGTGCCGGCCTTCAGCGGCGCCCTGGCCCGGCGCACCCTCGGGCAGGACACCGATCCGGTACGCGCGCTGGTCCGGGCCACCCTGCCGAAGGCGGTCCTCGGCATGGGCGTGGCCGCCGGGCTCACGGTGCTGGCGGCGCCCTGGCTCGTACCCGTACTGGCCCCCGGGCTGCCGCAGCAGGCGCTCGCGGTCGACTGCACGCGGCTCACGGCGACGTGCGTGCTCACCTTCACGCTGGCCGGGTACTGCAGCGCGGCCCTGCGCGCCCACGGGCGGTTCCTGCCGCCGGCCGCGATCAACGTCGCGTACAACGCCGGCATCATCACGGCGGTCGTACTGCTCGGCGCCCGGTGGGGGGTGCGCGCGGCGGCGTTCGGCGTCGCGGCGGGCGGGACGCTGATGGTGCTGGTCCAGGGGCCGTCGCTGCGGCGGCAGTTGTGGGGGAAGGGGAGCGGCCGAACCGCTTCCTCCGGCCGTACGACCGGTGCGCGCGCCGGCGGGCTCGTCGTCGCGCTGCTCGCGCCCGTGATCGTCTTCGCGGTGACCCGCCAGTCGCAGGTCCTGGTCGAGCGGTTCCTCGCCGCGCCCCTGCCCGCCGGGGCGATCTCGCACCTCAACTACGCGCAGAAGGTCGCGCAGTTGCCGATGGTCCTCTCGCTGATGATGTCCACCGTCACCTTCCCCGTCGTGGCGCGCGCGATGGCGGCGGGTGACACCGGCACCGCGCGCCGCCGGGCGGAGCACGACCTGCTGCTCGCGGGCGTCATCGTGCTCGGCGGGGCCGCGACCGTCATCGCCGCCGCCCCGCAGATCGTGGAACTGCTCTTCCAGCGGGGTGCGTTCGACCATGCGGACACCGCCGCCACCGCCGCCGTCATGCGGGTGTACGCGCTCGGGCTGCTCGGCCACACGCTCGTGAGCGCGCTGGTCCGCTGCTACTTCTCCGCCTCCGCGCCCCTCTGGTACCCGGCCGTCGTGATGACCGGCGGCGTCACCGTGACCGCCGCCGCCGGGCTCGTCCTCGTCGGCCCCTGGGGCGCGGCGGGCATCGCCGCCGGCAACGCCCTCGGCATCACGCTCTCCGCCGCCCTCCTCCTGCTCGGGGTCCGCAGGCAGAGCATCCCGCTCGACACCGCCCGCCTCGTACGGGGCCTCGGCAGGCTCACCGCGGCCGCCGCCGTCGCCACCGCGGCGGGGTGGTCGTGCGCGGCCGGCCCGCCGCTCCTGGCGGCCCCGCTGGCGCTCGTCGCCGTCACCGCCGTCTTCCTCGCCACCGCCCGCCTGCTGCGTGCGCCGGTGGTCCCGTCCCTGATCCGCTCCCTGACCCGAACCGTCCGTACCGCTGCGCGGAGGCCCGCCCATGCCCCCTCGGAAACCCCGGAGTCCTCGGAATCCACGCCCGTGGATCGCGATGTACCACTCCATCGACGACGCCACCGATGACCCGTACCAGATCACCGTCTCCCCGGCCCGCCTCGACCGCCAGCTGCGCTGGCTGCGCGACCGCGGCCTGCGCGGCGTCGGCGTACGGCAACTGCTGCTGTACGCCGCCCGGCACGGTGACACGCGGGGCCTGGTCGGCCTGACCTTCGACGACGGGTACGCCGACTTCCTGGAGCACGCCGTCCCGATCCTGCGCCGCCACGACTGCACGGCCACCGTCTTCGTCCTCCCCGGGCGGCTCGGCGGCGACAACGCCTGGGACCCGCGCGGCCCGCGCAAGCCGCTGCTCACCGAGGCGGGCATCCGCCGCTGCGCCGCCGCCGGGATGGAGGTCGCCTCGCACGGACTGCTGCACGTCTCGCTGACGTCCGCCCGCGACGCCGTCGTACGCGAGGAGCTCGCCGGCAGCAGGGAGCTGCTCCGTACGATCACGGGCAGGGCCCCGGAGGGCTTCTGCTACCCGTACGGCCACCTCGACGCCCGCGTGGCGGCGGCCGTACGGGAGGCGGGGTACGCGTACGGCTGCGCCATCGACCCGCCGGCGGAGCCGGCCGGCGTGCTCGCGCTGCCCCGGGTGCACATCGGGGAGCGGGACGGCGGCTGGCGGCTGCACGCCAAGCGCCGCCTGCACGCGGTACGGCGCGCCGCCGTGGACCTCGCGGAGCTCACCGCCCTCGCCGACCCGGTCCCGGTGCCGTGACCGGCCCCGTCACCCGGCCCCTCAAGGTCCTCCACGTCATCACCGGCCTCGGCATCGGCGGCGCCGAGCAGCAACTGCGCCTGCTGCTCCCGCACATGCGCCACGCCGCCACCAGCCGTGTCGTCACGCTCACCAACCCGGGCCCGGTCGCCGACGCCCTGCGCGCCGACGGCTTCCCCGTCGCGCACCTCGGCATGCGCGGCAACCGCGACCTGACCGCTCTGCCGCGCCTCGCCCGGCTGATCCGGCAGGGCGGGTACGACGTCGTCCACACGCACCTGTACCGGGCCTGCCTGTACGGGCGGATCGCCGCCCGGCTGGCCGGAGTGCGCACGGTGGTCGCCACCGAGCACTCGCTGGGCGCCGACCAGATCGAGGGCCGGCCGCTCGGCACCGGCGCCCGGGCCCTGTACCTGGCCGGCGAGCGGCTCGGCACGGCGACGGTCGCCGTCTCCGACGCGGTCGCGCGGCGCCTGACCGCGTGGGGCGTGCCCCCTGCGCGCGTGCGGACCGTGCCGAACGGCATCGACGCCGCCCGCTTCGCCTTCGACCCGGGCGCGCGGCGGGCGGCGCGGCGGCGGCTGGGCCTGGCGCCGGACGCGTACGTCGTCGGCGGGGTGGGCCGCCTGGTGCCGGGCAAGCGGTTCGACACGCTGATCCGCGCGCTGGCCCACCTGCCGCCGGAGGCCCGGCTGCTGCTGGTCGGCGAGGGGGAGCAGCGGGCGGCGCTGGAGCGGCTGGCCGGGGAGTGCGGGGTCGCGGAGCGGGTGGTCTGGGCGGGGGCGGTGTCCCGCGGGCTGCCGGAGCTGCTGTCGGCGATGGACGTCTTCGTGTCGGCGTCGGCGGACGAGGCCTTCGGGCTCGCGTGCGTCGAGGCGCTGGCCGCCGGGCTGCCCGTGCGGTACGTGGCGTGCCCGGCGCTGGACGGCCTGCCGCCGGGCGAGGCGCCGGGGGCGCGGCGGATCGGCGGGTCGGTCGCCGAGGTGGCCGCCGCGCTGGACGTCCGTCCCCGGGAGCGGCTCCCCGTACCCGCCGCCGTACACCGCTACGACATCGCGCGCACCGCGCGGCGGCTGCTGTCCCTGTACGACGAACTATCGCGAAGTGAGTGAACGATGACCCCTCATTCCCTTGTCGTACGCCGGGTGATCGGCTGGCTGACCAGACTGAGGAGCACCGTACTGAGGAGCACCGTGGCGAAGGGCCGCAGCCGCCGGTGGTTCGTTCCCGCGGCCGTGCTGCTGGGCCTCGCCTGCGGTGGCGCGTACGGCCTGCTGAAGACCCCGGAGTACGCGGCGACCAGCCATGTCGTCGTCGTGGCGGCCGAGGGGTCCGACCCGGCCGGGGCGATGGGGCTCGCGCAGGCGTACGGGCGGGTCGCCGCCGACATCGCGGTCACCGGCGACGCCCAGGTCGAGGCGGGCGTGACGGCGGGCACCCTGCGCGCGAGCGTCCAGGCGGCGACCTCGCCCGACGCCCCGATGATCTCGCTCACGGGACGGGCGGCGGACCCGGCGACCGCGGCCGCCCTGGCCGACAGCGTGGCGAGGGCGCTCGTACGGAAGGGCGGCCACACCGAGGAGAGCACCGGCGTGAAGGTGCTGCAGTTCACCCGGGCGGCCCGGCCGACGAGCCCGGTGTCGCCGTCCGCGCCGCTCGCCGCGCTCGTCGGCGGCTGCGCGGGTGGGCTGCTGGGCGGGCTGGCGCTGCTGGCCCGGCCGCGCGGGGGCCGAGGGGCCGGGCACGACCGGCACCCGGCCCTGCCCGGCCCGGTGCCGCCGCCGGCACCGCATCCGTCGGCCGCCACGCGGCCGGAGGCGGTATGAGCTGGGAGACGACCGTCTGCCGGGACGGCGAGGAGTTCGGCCGGCTCGCGGGCGAATGGGCGGACCTGTACCGGCGGTGCGAGGCCGCCACCCCGTTCCAGGCGCACTCCTGGCTGCACTCGTGGTGGGTGTCGTACGGCACCCCGGGCCGCCTCCGCCTCGTCCTGGTACGCCGGCACGGGCGGCTCGTCGCGGCGGCGCCGCTGCGGCTGGTGCCGGGCCCGGTGCCGGTGCTGACCCATCTGGGCGGGACCATCACCGACTTCTCGGACGTCCTGGTCGACGACGCGTGCGCGCAGGCCGTGCCCGAGCTGGCCCGGGCCCTCGGCGCCCTCACCCGTACCGCCGTGCTGGACCTGCGGGAGGTGCGCGCGGGGGCGGCCGCCGAGCGGGTCTACGCCTGCTGGCGCGGCCCGCGGCGCAGGCTGCCCGACTCCATCTGCCTGGAGCTGCCCGCCCTCACCATCGACGGACTGGTCGAGCGCCTCCCGTCGGCGCGGGCGCAGCGGTCCCGTTCCAAGCTGCGCAAGATCGACCGGCTCGGCGTCCAGCAGCGTGTCGTCCCGGCCGCGGAGGTACCGGTGGCGCTGAAGCGGCTCCTGCACCTGCACCGGCGGCAGTGGGCGGGGCGCGGGGTGACGGCGGAGCACCTCAGCGCCCGGTTCGCCGAGCACCTCGAACGGGCCGTGCGGCCGATGGTCGAGTCGGGCAACGCCATGGTGACGGAGTTCCGCATCGGCGGTGACGTGGTCGCCGCCGACCTCACCCTGATGTCGCCGCGCCTGTGCGGCGCCTATCTGTACGGGGCCGATCCCGCGCTGCGCGCCGGCAAGGTGGACGTGACGACGATGCTGCTGCGCAACTGCGCGACCGAGTGCAGCGCGAACGGCCGGGCCACACTCAGCCTGCTGCGCGGCACGGAGCCGTACAAGCGCCAGTGGCGCCCGGCTCCCGTCCGCAACCAGCGGCTGCTGCTGGCGCGCCGCCGGATGGCCCCCGCCCTGCTGCTGCGGGCGGCGTACGCGGGCGTCCGCGGCTGGGCGGCGGACGTGGCGCGCGAGCGGCGCGGCGAGGGCTGAGCGGGCGTCCGGGCGTCAGGCCCGGCTGAAGTGCACCCACTCGACGGGGACGCAGAGCGTGGTTCCGAGCCATTGGCGGATCCACGGGCCGAGGTCCACCACCCGGCACGGGGGCGGGGCGGGTGTCACGGGCGGTCCCGGTTCGACGGGCACCGGCTTGGGCTCCACCGGCTCCGGTGGGGGCGTCGTCCCGCCCCCGGGCTCGGGCTCGTCGGGCTTCGGCTGCGGCCTGGGCAGCGACAGCTTCGTACGGAACACCTCCGACGACCTCGGATTGTCGTCACACTGCCAGACGCCGTGCGGGCAGTAGTCCGTGATGGTGTGGTAGAGCGGCTTGTGCTCGTCGATCCACTCCAGCATCCGCCGCATGAACTCGGGATTGTCGCCGTTGCGGAACAGGCCCCACTCGGGGTACGAGATCGGCTTTCCGTGGGCGGCGGCGAATTCCACGTGGTGGCGCAGCCCGTAAGGCTGCTCGACCATGTCGTCGAAGGTCTCGCCGGGCGGCTGGTCGTAGGAATCCATCCCCACGATGTCGACGACGTCGTCGCCGGGATAGCACGCGGTCCACGGAACGGCGTCCGTCCCGCGGCTCGGCGCGAAGTCGAACCGGAACCGCTGGCCCGGCACGGCCCGCATGGCGGTGACGATGCGGCGCCAGTACGTCTTCCACGCCTCCGGGTCCGGCCCGCACCGGTGCGTGTACGTGATGCCGTTCATCTCCCACCCCACGACGAGGACGGTGTCCGGCGCCCCCAGCCGGACGAGCCGCTCGGCGAGCGTCCGGAAGTGGCGGTCGAACGCCCCGGCCGCGCCGAGCCGCAGCATCTGCCGCACGACCGGGTCCGGCAGGTGGTCCTCGTTGCGGGGCAGCATGGGGACGTTGAGCACGAACAGCCGGTCCTCGCGGGCGCGCCGCCACTCCGCCCACGGCTGCAGGAAGCCGGGGAGGCCCTCGATGTTGCTCCACAGGTCACCCGGCAGGTAGGTGTGACCGACCCGCAGCTCGGTGCCGCCGAGCCACCGCTGCAGCTCCGCCATCCGCCGGATCCCGGGCGGGCCGTAGTGCAGGTACGCACCCAGCGCCGGGGCCGGTGCCGGCGAGGGGGCCGGCGGCTCGGCGGCGTGGGCCGGAGGCGTCACGAAGGCTCCCGAGAAGACTCCTGAGACAAGGAGGCCGGCGGCGAGCGCCGTCGGCCGCGTACGCGTTCTCCGCTTTTTCCGATCGGCCATGTCTGCTCCTTCGCGCGGCACGGCACCGGGGCCGTCCGTCGGATGGATCAAAAGTATGACCAAGAGACCGATCGGGAATGCGGGTCCGCCTTTCCGTAGACCGTTGGGGGAATTCATCGCCCGCTTGGGGCATTCCGCCCCCGGACGCGTACGAAGCCGGCCCCGGAACATCTGTCCGGGACCGGCTTCGGCTCTCGCTGAGCGATCGGGGTGGTGGCGCTACCTCACGCGCACTCCGCTCACTTGCCGTCCTTCTCCGAGTTGATGCAGACGTTGCCGAAGGCCGGGTTGAGCAGTCCGACGATGTTGATGGTGTTGCCGCACACGTTGATCGGCACGTGAACGGGCACCTGGATGACATTGCCGGCGATGAGCCCGCCGCTGTTCACGGCGGCACCCTGGGCCTCGGCGTCGGCGGCGGCGGGCGCGGCCGCGCCCAGCGCCATGACCAGACCGGCGATGGCCACGGCGGCCTTCTTGCACTTCATGTTCGGCTTCCTTTCCGCAGGAGGAAGTCATGCCACGGATTTCGTGACGATCGAGCCCGTGATGAGGGGCTCGGCTTCCACTGCGAAAATCAGAACGAATGTGAAAGCGGAAAGGCGTCATTGAGGCTGATTTCCGCATTGATTCACTCGAATGCGAACCCCGCACCCCGGCGAATGGCTCAACGGCTGGGCCAGACGGGGCGGGAGATGAGGGCCTGCCATTCATGGTCCGGAGCCCCGGGCACCGCACGCCCCTGCGCTCTCCATTCGCGCATCAGCATGGAATAGACGGGCGACGGTTCGATCCCCGTCGCCTGCCTGCTCTGTGGAATGAGGGGTACGCGCTGCCATTTCCCGGAGCGAGGAGCCATGCCGGACCTTTCCGTTCACAGCCGTGGCGAGGCTCTCGCATCATGTCACAGCCACCCGCGCGAAATGTGCGGAAGTGCCACGAAGCGCAGGCCGAAGTGGTCGAGGGTGCGGGGCAGCGGCCGGTCCGGCCGCAGCAGGCCGGGCCGGTACGGCAGATAGGTGTGGCGCTCCAGCAGTGCGGCGAGCGCCGTCGAGGCGACCAGCAGCACCAGGTCCTGGCCGGGGCACTCGCCGGGGCCCGCGCTGAACGGCATCAGGGCCTCGGTGTCCTGCGCGGTCCCGTCCAGCCAGATCTCCGGCGTGAAGCGGTCGGAGTACGGCAGGGCCTCGTCCCGGTGGAAGAGCGGCGCGTAGATGAGGAACTCCGTCCCGCGCGGCAGGGTCTCCCCACCCCAGACGGTGTCGCGGACCGACTCGCGCACGAGGAACGGCGTGGTCGGCCACAGCCGTACGGACTCCAGGACGCAGGCCCGCGTGTACGGCAGCAGGTGCGGCTCCGTGAGGTCGGTGACGGCCAGTTCGCTGCGGACCTGCCCCGTCTGCGGCTCGTGCGTGGCGAGCACGGCGAGGGTGCGGAACGCCGCGACGCCCGCCGCGTCGAAGGCCGACAGCCAGTGCGGCACCTGCCCCACCGGATCCGCGGCCCCCGCGCCCGCGCCGGCCACCGCGCTCGCGATCTCCACGGCGAGGCTGCCGGGTTCCGCGTGGTCCAGGTGGTCGCGCAGCCGGCGCTCGAGACGGTCCCGGGGCCCGGTGGCCGCCCGGGCGGAGCGCAGCCGCCCCAGCGCCGCGCTGAGGTCGGTGTCGTCGCGGGCGGCGTCGCCGAGCACGACGCGCCGCGCGGTGCGGTCCCACGCCTCCCGGAACGCGCTCCAGCCGATCTCGCCGTCACCCGCGGTCGTCGCGCCGAGCAGCCGCCCGGCCTCCTCCCGTACCGCCCGTACGAAGTGCGGGGCCAGGCTGTGCAGCTGCTGGCCGTACTCCAGCACGCCTTCGTTGAACGCGCGCCGCTCATCGCGCCGCGTCCCGTGCGAGGTCAGCACCCCGTGGGGCTGGAAGTGCGCCGCCGCGGCGCTCCCCGGGCGGCCGGCGGGGGAGTACGGGTCCGGCGTACCGTCCAGGACGTGCCGGGCGTCCCCGGCGTCGAGTACGACCGCGAGGCGCCGCCCGGCCAGGTCGAGCCGCAGCGGTCCGGGGCCGTAACGGTCGCGGAGCGCGGTGAGGAGCCCGGTCGCGCGCCGGTCGACGGCGTACCGCTCGGCGAGCGCCATCCCGGCGCGCCGCCGGACGGCGAGGCCCGCGGCGAGGGCCGGTGCGATGACCTGCGCGGCGATCCGCGCGGCGTCCCGCCCGTCGGCCCGCGCGGGCGGGTGCGCCGTGCGCGCCCTGACGTCCGTACCGGGGCCGCGGGCGGGGTCCGTGCTGGGCATGCCCCCCGGGTGCCCGTGCGGGCTCCCGCGAAACGATGCCGGATCGACCCCGCCCGCGATGGCCCGGGCGGGGTCGATCCGAGATGGCCGGACGGCCGGGTGGAGGAGCGGTCAGCCGCCCGTGGTGGGGCCGCCGCTGCCGAAGCCACCGCTGGGCGCGCCGCGCCACTTGTGGTCGTGCTCGGTGCGCGGGGACGTGTCCGGCTCCGTGTTCTCGTGCTTCAGCTCGTACGGCATCACCCGGTCCTCGCGCTCGGACAGCTCGGCGGGCTTGCGGTAGCCCTCGGCCTCGCCCGGCAGGCCCGCGTCCGCCGGCCGGTGCGGCTGGTCGTCCGGCCTGGGCGGGGCCGGCTCCCGCGACCGGATGCGCCGTCCCAGCCAGAACGCGCCGATCAGGAACCCGACGAGGATGATCCCGGCCACGAGCGGGCCGATCCCGACAAGATGGTCCCTCTCGGCCAAATCCATGCTGTACGTGATGAGAGCGTCCATACCGCATGTGTACCCGCTGAGAGCGGAGTCAGACAAAGACAAAACTATGGTCATAAAAACGGTGAGTCCGTCTTTTGGTAATTGAGCTCTTCGAGTGACAACGCGCAACTGAAACCGCTCTGGGCTGTTGATCAGAACGACCCAAGCACCGGGTCTCTCGACGAGAAGGATGGACCATGATCAAGAAGGTTCTGGCTACCGCCGGCGTCGCTGCGGCCGTCCTGGGCGCCTCCGCGCCGATGGCCGCCGCCGTGGGCGACCGCGGGGTCGACACGCAGAACGGCAACTTCGCCACCCAGTCGTACGGCAACACCTACACCGGCGGCTACATGAGCCCGCAGATCGGCCTCATCCAGGGCTCCCTGAACAAGCCCTGCATCGGTCTGCCCGCCCAGCTCGACGTCCAGAACATCCTGCTCAACATCGGTGTTCAGGACATTCTGCAGGACACCCAGAACCAGACCTGCGCCGAGAACTCCACGGCGGTCAAGGGCGACGCGGCCCTGTCGCACATCCTGGAGGACGTCCTCTCGGAGAACGCCTCCGCCGCCGTCGACTAAGGGCGGACGCCTTCCGGCCCGCGTGTCCTCGAGTCGCGCGGGCCGGTCCCGGTGTGGTCCTCTCCGCGGTCACGCCACATGAAGGACCTCAGGAAAGACACTGCGCCCGGCGGTGGGCGCGGTTACGGACGACCCGAGCACACGGGTCTCTCGACGAGCAAGGATGAACCATGATCAAGAAGGTTCTGGCTACCGCCGGCGTCGCTGCGGCCGTGCTGGGCGTCACCGCGCCGATGGCCGCCGCCACGGGCGACCGGGGTGTCGACACGCAGAACGGCAACTTCTCGAAGCAGGTGTACGGCAACACCGCCACCGGCGGTCACATGAGCCCGCAGATCGGCCTCGTCCAGGGCACGCTGAACAAGCCCTGTGTCGGCCTGCCGGCCCAGGTTGACGTCCAGAACATCATCCTCAACATCGGTGTTCAGGACATCCTGCAGGACACCCAGAACCAGACCTGCGCCGAGAACTCCACGGCGGTCAAGGGCGACGCCGCCCTGTCGCACATCCTGGAGGACGTCATCTCCGAGAACTTCAGCGCCTCCGTCGACTGACACACGCGCAGCCTTCCGGTGTGACCACCAGGGCGGGCCCCGTATCCGAATCCACGGATGCGGGGCCCGCCCCGTTGTGCGACCCGGTGTACGACCCGGGCCGACGGCCGGGCGCGGTGCTCACTTCGCGTCGGCGTAGCACTCCACCGTCGCCGTCGTGAACGGAAACCGCACCGGTGTCTCCCCGAACGCGATCCGCCCGGCCGTGTCCCCGGCCGCGCGGATCGCTTCCGCGACCGCCGGGGCCTCCTCGGCCGGGCAGTGCACGATCACCTCGTCGTGCTGGAAGAACACCAGCTCGGCCCGCATGCCCGCCAGCGACCGACGCAGCGCGGCCAGCATCAGCAGCGCCCAGTCGGCGGCGCTGCCCTGCACCACGAAGTTCCGGGTGAACCGGCCGCGCGCGCGGGCGTTCACCGAGGCGTAGCCCGGGGTGAACTCGCCGTCGGACAGCGGTTCCTCGGTGCCCTCCTGGGGGAGGCCCGCCTCGTCCGCCTCGGCCGCGCCCGCCGCGCGGGGGCTCGTCCGGCCGAGCCAGGTGCGCACCAGCCGCCCCTCCTCGCCCGCCTTCGCCGCGTCGTCCACGTACGCCACCGCCCGGGGGAAGCGGCGGCGCAGCGCCGCCAGGTTCTTCAGGCCGTCGCCGCTGGTCTGTCCGTAGATCGCGCCGAGCAGCGCCAGCTTGGCGTGCGTCCGGTCGCCGGAGAAGGCACGGTCGGACAGGCGCGCGTAGAGGTCGTCGTCATGGCCCGCCACCTCCATCAGGCCCGGGTCGCGGGAGATGGCCGCCAGCACGCGGGGCTCCATCTGGTCCGCGTCCGCCACCACCAGCCGCCACCCCTCGTCGGCGACGACCGCGCGGCGGATCACCCGGGGGATCTGGAGCGCCCCGCCGCCGTTCGTCGTCCAGCGGCCGCTCACCGTGCCGCCCGGTACGTACTCCGGGCGGAAGCGGCCGTCGTGCACCCAGTCCTGGAGCCAGCCCCAGCCGTGGGCCGTCCAGATCCGGTACAGCTTCTTGTACGCGAGGAGCGGCGCGACCGCCGGGTGGTCGAGCTTCGCGAGCTCCCAGCGGCGCGTCGAGCGCACCTTGACCCCCGCTTCCGCGAACGCCTTGACCACCTCGGCGGGCAGGTCCGGGCGCACCCGGCGCCCGAAGGCCGCCGACACCTCGTCCGCGAGCTCCGCCAGCCGGCGCGGCTCGCCCCCGCCCGCGTACCGCTCGCCCAGGAGCTCACGCAGCAGCGCCCGGTGCACGTCGGCCCGCCACGGCAGGCCGGCCCGGGGCATCTCCGCGGCCACCAGCCACCCCGCCGACTCGGCCGCGGTCAGCAACCGCATCCGGCCCGGGTGCTCGGCGGCCTCGTGTCGTCGCCCCTGGTCCGCGTACACCTCCAGCAGGGCCTCGAAGGGGAGCGCCGACGGCCGCGGCTCGAACAGCGGCGCCTGCGACCCGGGCTCGGCGGCCCTCGGCGGCGGATCGGACGGTACGGGCAGGCCGTGCAGCCGCGCCCACGCCGCGGCCGCCGAGCGCGGCTCGCCGAGGCGCCCCTCGTGGCCGAGCAGCAGCTGCTCGGCGGCCTCGATGTCGTAACACCGCTCCACCCGGACGCCGGCGTCCAGCAGCCGGGGGTGGAGCGCGGCCGTGGAGCGCCACACCCAGCGGCCGACGTGCGGGCGCGAGCGGACCGCCTCGACGAGGTCCGGCTCGGTCAGCACGGGCCCGGCGGGCAGGCCGTCGCGCCCGAGGGGGGCGAGCCGCGCCCCGCCGCCCTCGGTGCCGTCGACCAGCCAGCGTTCGTTCACACCGGCGAGTCTCGCACCCGGCACCGACAATCCCGGGTGCCGGTAAGGTGGCGCGGAATTCCGGGACGGACGAAGGGTGACTCATGGCGCGTGCCGGGCTGACGGCCGACCGGCTGACGCGGGCGGCGGCGGATCTGGCGGACGAGGTGGGCCTGGACAAGGTCACCGTGTCGGCCCTGGCGCGGAGCTTCGGAGTCAAGGACGCGAGCCTGTACTCGCACGTCAAGAGCCTCGCCGACCTGCGCACGCGGGTCGCGGTCCTCGCCGCACGCGAGTTCGCCGACCGTCTCACGGCCGCGGTGGCCGGCCGCGCGGGCGGCGACGCGCTGCGGGCCTTCGCCGACGCGTACCGGGCCTTCGCCCTGGAGCACCCCGGGCGGTACGCGGCGTACCAGCTGCGGCTGGACCCGGCCGTGCTCGCCGAGTCGCCCGGTCACCTGCGCTCCATCGAGACCACGACCGCCGTGCTGAGCGGCTACGGGCTGACCGAGCCGGACCTCACGGACGCGGTCCGGCTGCTGCGCAGCACGTTCCACGGCTGGGCCGGCATCGAGGCGGCGTCGGGCTTCGCCCACCCGCGCGACGTCGACGCCTCCTGGCGGCGCGCGGTCGACGCGCTGGACGCGGTGCTGTCCCGCTGGCCGGCGCCCGCGGCCTGACGGCGGTTGTCGGTGGTGGCTGCGACCATGGTGTCCGGTGGGGAAGCGGCTGGTGAGGAGGCATGGCGATGTCGGTGGGGCACACGGGCGGATGGGCGCGGGTGCGCCGGGCCGTCGGTGAGCGGCGGCCATGAGCACCGCGGTCGACAAGGCGCTGGCCGCCGCCCTGTACGCCGAGGGTGACGCGGCCCTCGACACCGGCGCGTCCCTGCTCGCCGCCGAGCCCGCCGCCGACGCGGAGCTGGCGCGGCGCGGCGAGGAGTTCGTACGCCGGGCCTGGCAGCGCGGCTGGCAGCCCGCCGACGTCGTCCGCCTGGTGCGGCGTGACCTCGACGAGCACCACGTGCGGCTGGTGTCGGAGCTGATCGCCGCCGAGGCGCGGGCGTACGCCGAGCCGCCGCCCCGCTGGGCCGCGCAGCTCGCCGCGCTGCCCGCCGGCCCCGTGTGGCGCGCGGACCGCTTCTCGTACGCCACGGCCGTGCTGGAGCTGTACCGGCTGCTGGCCCGGCTGCCCGCGATCGAGCCGGTCGGCCCGGCGCCGGGCGCCGCCGTGCCGCACACGGTCCCGGTGCACGGCGAGCCGCGCATGCTCGGCCGGATCCGGGCGCTGCTCGCCAAGGCGGAGGCGACGGGGTACCCGGAGGAGGCGGAGGCGTTCACCGCGAAGGCGCAGGAGCTGATGGCGCGCCACAGCCTCGACGAGGCGGCGCTCGCGGCGCGCACGCACAGCGCGGACGCGCCCGCCGCGATACGGATCGGCGTCGACGCGCCGTACGAGACCGCGAAGGCGATCCTGCTGGACGCCGTCGCGGCGGCGAACCACTGCCGGGCCGTGTGGAACGAGGCCTTCGGCTTCTCGACGGTCGTCGGCTACGAACCGGACCTGGAGGTCGTCGAGCTCCTCTACACCTCGCTGCTGGTGCAGGGCACGGGCGCGATGACGAAGGCGGAGGCCGGGCAGAGGGCGGGCGGACGGAAGCGGACGAAGACGTTCCGGCAGTCGTTCCTGCTGGCGTACGCGCAGCGGATAGGCGACCGGCTGGCGGCCACGTCGCGCCGCGTCGCCGCCGGTGAACCGACGCTGCTGCCGGTCCTGGCCGCGCGGGACGTGGCGGTGACGGCGCAGGCGGACCGGATGTTCCCGGCGACGACGACCACGCGCGTGCGCGGCGCGGTGGACGCGGCGGGCTGGGAGCACGGCCGCGACGCGGCCGACCGGGCCCGGACCGAGCCTCCGGGAGGCGCGCTGCCCCGCTAGGCGCGCTGCCCGCTGAGTGCGTGCCTGCGGTGCGCGGTGGCTCCTGTCCGGTGGGGCTTCGCCTGGTGTGGGGTGGCTCCTGCCCGTGGGTGGGTTTACGTTGCGCGGTGGCTCGCGGTGCGCGGTGGCTCGTGCCGGTGGGCTTTGGGCGGGTGCCGGGGGTTCCGGTGGGGGGTGGTCGGACTCTCGTTCACCGCGCTTCGCGCGCGTTCAGTCGTTTGACGTCCGACCACCCCCCACGCTCCACCCCCGTCCCCCTCACGCGGGTGGCCGTTTCCGCCGAAGGTGCGTGCGTCCGGTATGTGGTGGTATGCCGTTACCCTCGTCCCCATGACCTGGCTCCGCGCGCTCAAGGCGACCGCCCGTGCGGGGCTCACGGTGGAGCGGCGCAGGCTGGAGCCGCTGATCGCGCTGCGGGGAGCCGCCGGGCTGGCGCTGGTCGTCGGGGTGAGCCTCGCGGCGTTCGGGACCACCGTGGCGGTGAGTTCGGCGTTCGGGGCGTTCCAGGCCGCGGTCGCCACGTTCCAGCGCAGCTGGCGGCCGCGGCCGACGCTGGCGCTCGCGTCCGGGGTGAGCCTCGCCGTGTCGACCTTCGTGGGCTACCTGACGGGTGCCCACCCGGTGCTGTTCCTCTGCCTGCTGGTGGCGTGGACCTTCCTCGCCGGTCTCGCGTGGGTCGCCGGGCCCACGGCCGGGGTCATCGCGTCGTCGAACGTCGCCATCATGCTGGTCACCGTCACCCTCCCCACCTCCGTCGCCGCCGCGGCCGGTCACGCGCTCGTCATCGCCGCCGGCGGGCTCGTCCAGGCCGCGCTCATCGTGCTCGTGCCCCTCCGCCGCTGGGGCCCGCACCGCGATGCGCTCGCCGACGCGCTGGCCGCCGAAGCCGACTACGCGCGGCGGCTGCGGCACGACCCGTCGGCGCCCTTCGACCCGGTGCCGCTCATGACGGCCCGCAGCGCCGCCGCCGTCACCCGCCGCCAGGCCCGCCGCCGGCCGGCCGAGCTGCACGGGGCGCGCGGGCTCGCCGAGCGCATCCGGCCGGTGCTCGCCTCGCTCGCCGACCCGGCGGTCGGCGTCCCGCACGAGGGTCCGCAGCGCGCGCGGGTGCGCGAACTCCTCGACGCCGCCGGGGCCGTGCTCGACACCGCCGCCGGCGCGATCCGCCACGGCCGGCCGGCCATCATCCCGCCCGCCGCCCTCGCCGCGCTCCGCACCCCCGACACCGGGGCGATCCTCACCGGCCCGGCCCGCCGCGCGGCCGTCCGCCTCGCCGCCCTCCTGGAGGACGTCGTCGAGACGGCGACGCCCAGCGGGCGGGCCGAACCGGGCGAGGCCCGCCCGCGGCCCTCGCTGCTGAGCCTGGTGCCCGGCGTCGTACGCGACCTCCGGGGCGAACTGCGCGGCGGCTCGCCCGTCTTCCGGCACGCCGTGCGCGTCTCGGCCGTCGCCGGGCTCGGGTACCTCCTCGGTACGGCGCTGCCCCTCGGGCACGGGTACTGGGCGCCGATGGCCGCCGTCATGGCCATGCGCCCCGACTTCACGCAGACCTACGCCCGCGCGGTGGCCCGCTTCTGCGGCACCCTGCTCGGCGTGGCGCTGGCCACCGCCGTCGTGCGGACCGCGACCCCGGGCACGTACACCTCCGCCGCGCTCGCCGTGGCGTGCGCCTTCGGGATGTTCCTGCTGATGCGCACGGGCTACGCCGCCGCGCAGGTCTGCGTCTCGGCGTACGTCGTCTTCCTGCTCGGCATGGGCGGCGAGACCTGGGACCAGACCGTCCCGGAGCGGGTGCTGCTGACGCTGCTCGGCGGGGTGCTGGCGATGGTGGCGTACGCCGTGTACCCGGCGTGGGAGACGCCTCGGCTGCGCGCCCGGCTCGCCGACTGGCTGGCGGCGGACGGGCGGTACGCCGCCTGCGTGCTCGCCCACTACGCCCACCCGGCCGCCGGCCGCGACGCCGCCGACGTACGCGAGGCCGTGCTCGCCACCCGTACCGCCCGGGTCGCCTGGCAGGAGGCCCACGCGCGCGCCACCCACGAACCGGTCAGGCACCGCGGCCTGTCCCACACCGCCGCCGACGGCGCGGAGCAGGCCCTCGCGCAGCTGGGCCGGGCCACGATGCTGATGGAGGCCCACCTCCCGGACCGCGACGCCGCCCCGCTCCCCGCGGCCGCCGCCCTCGCGGACGCCCTGCGCCGCGCGACCGAACGCGGCGCCAAGGACATCCGCGAGGGCCGCGTGCCGCGCTGGGACGAGGTCCATACCGGGGACGACGAGGTCCCCGAGCCGGTCGTACGCGAGGGGGTGCGCCTGCTGCGCGAGGCGCTGGAGTCGCTCTCCGACGCCCTGCGGGAACCGGACCGGCGTTAGGGCTGCGGCGGCAGGGACGGCAGTGACGTCGGGACGTTCTCCCCGGTCGGCGCCTTGGTGAGGGTGTCCGTCGTGCCGCTCTCCCACGTCACGACGAGCTTCCCGCCCCCGGCCTCCCGCGCGGTGCCGCGTGCCCGGCCGGTGTCGCCGTCCCGGCACTTCACCGTCAGGGACACCGCGCCCGGTCCCGCGTCCCTCGCGGAGCCCTGGCAGAGCCGGGACTCCGCGAGGACGACGACGTGGCCCTTCTTGACGGTGAGGTTCACGGCCTTGCCGTCGGTGACGCCGAGCCACGCGCCTTCGAGGGCCGGGGCGGGTGGGGGCGTGGCCGGGGACGCGGTGGGGGAAGGGGGCGCGGTGGCCGGGCCGCCGTCGGCCTTCCCCCGGCCGTCGCCCGTGTCCGCGCCACCGCCGCAGCCGGTCAGGGCGAGCGCGACCGCGCAGCCGGCCGCCGTGACGGCCGTGTTCCGTACGAGCCTCTGTACGTTCACGCCGTCAAGCTACCAGCCGGTACGCGCCGTTGGCGTGCTACCAGGAGGACTTGCGCACCCCCGGCAGGAACCCGGCGTGCGCCTGCTGCCGCACGTTCACCCGGGACATGCCGAACTTCCGCAGGTGGCCGCGCGGCCGCCCGTCCACGCTGTCCCGGTTGCGTACGCGCGTGGCGCTGGCGTCGCGCGGCTGGCGGCGCAGTTCCGCCTGGGCGGCGAGGCGGTCGGCCTCCGGCGTCGAGGGGCGGCGGATGAGCGCCTTCAGCTCGGCGCGCCGGGCCGCGTACCGCTCGACGACCGTCTTGCGCTGCTCGTTGCGCGCGATCTTGCTCTTCTTCGCCATCAGACCTTCACCCCACGGGCGCGGATGCGGGCCACCGCCGCCTCGATGCCGATGGCGTCGACGGTCTTGATGCCCTTGGTGGACAGGGTCAGCCGGACGTACCGGCCCTCGCTCGGCAGCCAGTAGCGCTTGCGCTGGATGTTGGGGTCGAAGCGGCGTGACGTACGCCGGTGCGAGTGCGAGATGCGGTTGCCGAAGCCCGGCTGGGCGCCGGTCAGCTGGCAGTGGGCGGACAAGGTGACCTACCTCTCGTGAGCCTTCCAAGACTGTGGCTTGGTAATGGAAACCATTTTCACATACTCTCGCCGCATGGCCCGCAACGAACTCCGACCGGTCATCAAGCTCCGGTCCACCGCCGGCACCGGCTACACCTACGTGACCCGCAAGAACCGCCGTAACGACCCCGACCGCATGACGCTGCGCAAGTACGACCCGGTCGTCGGGCGGCACGTCGACTTCCGAGAGGAGCGCTGAGTCCAGCGATGAAGCCCGGAATCCACCCCCCGTACGAGCCCGTCGTCTTCCGCGACAAGGCCGGCGGCTTCGCCTTCCTGACCCGGTCGACCGCCACCAGCGACAAGACGGTCGAGTGGGAGGACGGCAACACCTACCCCGTCATCGACGTCGAGATCTCCTCCGCGAGCCACCCCTTCTACACGGGCCAGGCACGCGTGCTGGACACGGCCGGGCGCGTGGAGAAGTTCCAGAAGCGCTACGGGGCCGACGGCCGCCGCGGGGCGCGCTGATGCTGTCCGTCGCGATCGTCGGCGGGCTGCACGCGGACGCCCGCGCCGCCGCCGTGGAGCGGCTGCTCGCCACCGTCCCCGGCAGTGTGGCGCTCCACCACGACCTGTCGACGGCGCCCGAGGGCACGGTGACGCGCACGGTCCGGGACGCCACCGGCGTGCTGTCGACGGGCGAGACGCCGCTGGTCAACGACTGCGCCTGCTGCGCGCTCCGCGAGGACCTGGTGCCCGAGCTGGAGCGGCTGGCCGACGCCGGGCTCACCCGGCTCGCGGTCGTCGAGCTGTGGGACTCGGTCGAGCCCAAGGCGATGGCCGAGGTGGTCGCGGCGGCCGGACTGCGCGTCACCTCCGTCATCACCGCCGTGGACCCGGCACTCCTCCTGCCGTACCTCGGCAACGGCGACGACCTGATGGACGCGGGCCTCGCCGCGGCCGCCACAGACCAGCGCACCGTCGCCGACACCTGGGCGCGCCAGCTGGAGTACGCGCCCGTGCTCGCCGTCCTCGACAGCCCCGAGGCCGACGACGAGGACCGCGCGCTCCTCGCCCAGCTGCACCCGACCGCCCGCCGGGTCCCGGTGGAGGGCGACCTGGCGGCGGCCGCACTGGGGGGCTTCGACGTGGAGGCCGCGGCGGCCGCCCAGCACCCGGCGTGCGCGCTGCTGCCGCAGGACGCGGACGCGCACGGCGTCGGTACGTACGTATGGCGGCGGCGCCGGCCGTTCCACCCGGGGCGGCTGTACGCGGCGCTGGAGGACCTGTGCTGCGCGGCCGCCCGCAGCCGGGGGCGGTTCTGGCTGGCCGACCGGCCCGACACGCTGCTGGCCTGGGACGCGGCGGGCGGCGCGCTGTGCGTCGAGCCCGCCGGGCCGTGGCTCGCCTCGCTGCCGGACGCCGCCTGGGAGATGGTCCCGCCGATGCGCCGGGCGGCGGCCGCGCTGGACTGGGACCCCGAGCACGGGGACCGCTGCCAGCACCTCGTCTTCACCTCGCCGGGCCTGGACCGCGAGGGGCTCGCCGAGCTCCTCGACTCCTGCCTGCTCACCGACGCGGAGTACGCCGCGGGCCGCGAGGCCTGGCAGCGGCTGCCGTCCGCCTTCGACTCCCTCCTGGAGGTCTGACCCCATGTCCCCCCGCCGCTCGGCCGCCGACCGCAAGCCCGCGAAGAACCGGCCGAACCCGCTGGACCGCGACGGCATCACGTACATCGACTACAAGGACACCGATCTGCTGCGGAAGTTCATCTCGGACCGCGGCAAGATCCGCAGCAGGCGTGTGACGCGCGTCTCGGCCCAGCAGCAGCGGATGCTGGCGCGGGCCGTCAAGAACGCCCGCGAGATGGCGCTGCTGCCGTACTCGTCGTCCTCGCGCTGACGTCCCACCGCGCGCGTAAACAGGCCCCCCGCCCGCCCGGCGGGGGGCCTTCGTGTGCGTACCGGGGCAGGTGCGGGAGCCGGAAAGGCCTTTCGCGCGTCTTTACTCCTGGACGGGGGCTGTAACGGAAGGGCCACCCGGCGTGCACGTGCATCTGCTCATGCAGCTGCACAGGAAAGAAAGCTATGATCGCGCATAGTTGACACCTGCACCATGTATCTCGGGGGAGCGTCCTGTGCACCACGTGTACAACGGCATGGCGGCCACAGAGCTTCACGGGGTCGTCTGGCAGAAGAGCAGGCACAGCAACTCGCAGGGCTCCTGTGTGGAGTTCGCCAAGCTGCCGGGCGGCGACGTCGCCGTACGCAATTCGCGGCACCCGGACGGGCCCGCGCTGGTCTACACGCCGGCGGAGATAGAGGCGCTGTTGCTGGGTGTGAAGGACGGGGAGTTCGACCACCTGGTCGGCGGCTGAGGCGCGGCGGCCGAGCCGCCGCCCCTCGTTACGGCGCCGCCCCTCCTTACGGCGCCGGGGTCGCGCCCGCGGCGCCCGCCCCGCCCGCCGGCGTGTCCGGGAGCCGGAACAGCGCCCAGACCACCTTCCCGCGCAGCGTCCCGGCCAGCGGGTGCCAGCCCCAGCTGTCGCTGAAGGACTCGACCAGGAGCAGGCCCCGGCCCGACTCGGCCGAGAAGTCCTCGGCGGACTCGCGCGCGGTCGGGCTGTCCGGGCTCGGGTCGCGGACCGCGCACACCAGCCGGCTCGCCCAGCGCATCAGGTGCAGCCGCACCGAGGGCGACTCGCCGGGGGAGACGGTGTCACGGCCGGACGCGTCCGCGGGCAGCGCGTGCCGCAGCGCGTTGGTGACGAGTTCCGAGACGACCAGCGAGACGTCGTCGAAGCGGTCGCCCAGGTGCCACTGGTCCAGCGTCGCCCGGGTGAACTGGCGTGCGCCGCGCACCGCTTCGTAGCGGGCCGGCAGTGCGCAGGAGGCGGAGGTGGAGACGGAAGCGGCATCGATCGGAGGAAGCCCCTGCCTTAACGGCTCGAGCATGGTCGATCCATTCGTCCCCATGCGAGGCACTCCCGGGATTCGCGGCTGTGGTGCGACAACACGAACGAGTACGCAGGTGCGCGGGGACCATGGTTCCGAATGCGACCACCTGATGCAAGGGCAGATGCACGTGCACGTGCCCGACCTGTCCACCCCCGTGACGGTTACTGGCCATATCTTCCGGCGACGGATTTCACTCCGGTGCTCGTCACGGCGGCTCCGCGCGGTCAGGGCTTCGCCTATCAGTAATCGAATGAGTACACGCTGAAGCGTTTGGTGGCAGAATCCGGCATCTCGGGGCTCGGGGGTGCTCCGTCGTACACATCAGCGATGGGGAGGGTTGGAGACGTGACCGCAAGTGAATCGAGCGGTTCCGTGGTGCGGCGCATCCTGCTGGGCTCGCAGCTGCGACGGCTGCGCGAGTCGCGCGGCATCACCCGTGAGGCCGCCGGCTACTCGATCCGGGCGTCCGAATCAAAGATCAGCCGCATGGAGTTGGGACGGGTGAGCTTCAAGGCGAGGGATGTCGAGGACCTGCTCACCCTCTACGGGGTCACCGACGAGACCGAGCGGGAGTCGCTCCTCGGGCTCGCCCGCGAGGCCAACATGGCCGGCTGGTGGCACAGTTACGGCGACGTGCTGCCGGGCTGGTTCCAGACGTACATCGGACTGGAGAGCGCCGCCTCGCTCATCAGGATCTACGAGGTGCAGTTCGTGCACGGCCTGCTGCAGACCGAGGAGTACGCGCACGCCGTCGTCACGCGCGGCATGCCCGACGCCCCGCGCGCCGAGATCGACCGCCGGGTCGCGCTGCGCCTGGAGCGGCAGAAGATCCTCGTCTCCGAGCGGGCACCGCACTTTCACGCCGTTCTCGACGAGGCCGCCCTGCGCCGCCCGTACGGCGACCGCGCCGTGATGCGCGACCAGCTCAAGCACCTGATCGAGATCTCGGAGCGGCCCAACGTCACCCTCCAGGTCATGCCGTTCAGCTTCGGCGGCCACGCGGGCGAGAGCGGCGCCTTCACCCTGCTGCGCTTCCCCGAGTCCGACCTCTCCGACATCGTCTACCTGGAGCAACTGACGAGCGCGCTGTACCTCGACAAGCGCGAGGAGGTCGCCCAGTACGAGCGGGTCATGGGGCGGCTGCATCAGGACAGCCCGGGGCCGGAGGAGAGCCGGGATCTTCTCAGAGGTCTCCTCCAACTCACCTGACTCGTCAGTACGATGACGACGCGTCAACGCAGCGGAACCGACCACCCACTGAGCCTGCACGCCCGCACGCCTACGCGCCTGCCTGCCTGCCGGAAGGAATGGCATGTCGTACTTCACAGACCTGGCCCTGCAGTACATAGACGGTGAGTGGCGGGCCGGCGGCGGCTCGTGGGACATCATCGACTTCAACCCGTACAACGAGGAGAAGCTCGCCTCCATCACCGTCGCCACCGTCGACGAGATAGACCAGGCCTACCGCGCGGCCGAGCGGGCCCAGCGCGCGTGGGCCGACACCAACCCGTACACGCGCCGTGCCGTCTTCGAGCGGGCGCTGCGGATCATCGAGGAGCGCGAGGGCGAGATCACCGAGGCGATCATCGCCGAACTCGGCGGCACGCGCACCAAGGCGGCCTTCGAGCTCCACCTCGCCAAGGAGTTCCTGCGCGAGGCGATCCACCTGGCGCTCGCCCCCGAGGGCCGCATCGTGCCGTCGCCGGTCGACGGCAAGGAGAACCGTCTCTACCGCGTCCCGGTCGGGGTCGTGGGCGTCATCAGCCCCTTCAACTTCCCCTTCCTGCTGTCGATCAAGTCCGTCGCCCCGGCCCTCGCGCTCGGCAACGCGGTCGTCCTCAAGCCGCACCAGAACACCCCGATCCTCGGCGGCACCCTGGTCGCGAAGGTCTTCGAGGACGCGGGCCTGCCGCCCGGCCTGCTCAACGTCGTGATCACCGACATCGCCGAGATCGGCGACGCGCTCATCGAGCACCCGGTACCCAAGGTCATCTCCTTCACCGGCTCCGACCGGGTCGGCCGCCACGTCGCCACCGTCTGCGCCGCGAACTTCAAGCGGTCCGTCCTGGAGCTCGGCGGCAACAGCGCCCTCATCGTCCTGGACGACGCGGACGTCGACTACGCCGTAGACGCGGCGGTCTTCAGCCGCTTCGTGCACCAGGGGCAGGTCTGCATGGCCGCGAACCGGATCCTGGTGGACCGGTCGGTGGAGCGGGAGTTCACCGAGAAGTTCGTCGCCAAGGTGCGCACCCTCAAGGCCGGCGACCCGGCGGACCCGGCCACCCACCTGGGGCCGCTCATCAACTCCACGCAGGCGGAGGCCGTCTCCTCGCTCGTCGACCAGACCGTCGAGGCGGGTGCGACCGCGCTGGTGCGCGGCACCGTCGAGGGCAACGTCGTGGCGCCGACCGTCCTGACCGGCCTGCCGGCCGACTCCCCGGTCCTGAGCCAGGAGATCTTCGGCCCGGTGGCGATCCTCATCCCCTTCGACGGGGAGGAGGAGGCCGTACGGATCGCCAACGACACCCCGTACGGCCTGAGCGGCGCCGTCCACACGGGCGATGTGGAGCGCGGGGTGCGGCTCGCGCAGCGCGTCCACACCGGCATGATCCACATCAACGACGGCACCGTGCACGACGAGCCGATCGTGCCGTTCGGCGGCGAGAAGCACTCGGGTGTCGGGCGGCTGAACGGCGAGGCGACGGTGGACGCGTTCACCACGTACAAGTGGATCTCGATCCAGTACGGCCGCAGCCGGTTCCCGTTCTGAGTAGAGGACACGAACTGTCCTCAACCGGCCGTAGTGTGGCGGGTGTTGGAGGGGCGCAGTCGGCGCCCCTCCCCCTGGCCGGAAGGCGGACGGATCATGGTCACTCACGTTCCCGCGGAGGCTCACGGCGACGAGCGCGGCGCACTGCTCGCCTTCATCGAGGCGCAGCGCGGCGGGGTCCGGCGCGCGGTGCTCGGGCTGACCGAGGAGCAGGCGGCGACCCGGCCCAGCGCCAGTGAGCTGTCGCTGTCGGGGCTGCTCAAGCACACCGCCCAGGCGGAGCTGTCCTGGCTGCGACTGGCCCAGCAGGCGCCGAACGAACTCAACCCCAGCCCTGAGATGTTCGCCCAGAGTTTCCGCCTGATGGAGGACGAGTCGGTCGAGGGTCTGCTCGCGTTCTGGGACCGGGTGGCGAAGGAGACCGAGGAGTTCCTGCGGACGGTGCCGAGCCTGGACGACACCTTCCCGCTGCCGGAGGCGCCCTGGTTCCCGAAGGACGGGCGGGTGTCGATGCGCTGGATGGCGCTGCACCTGGTGGAGGAGATCGCCCGGCACGCCGGTCACGCCGACATCATCCGGGAGTCGCTGGACGGGAAGACGGCGTTCGAGCTGGTGGACATGGAGCGCGACGCGTAGGGGGTGTCCGGCTGCGTAGCCTGGTCGAGGTCGACTAGGAGGTGTACGCGATGTCACCGATCCGGCTGCTGGTCCTCGGGGCCGTGCGCCAGCACGGGCGGGCGCACGGCTACCAGGTACGCAACGACCTGGAGTACTGGGGCGCCCACGAGTGGTCCCACGCCAAGCCCGGCTCGATCTACCACGCGCTCAAGCAGCTGGCGAAGCAGGGGATGCTGCGCGCGTACGAGACGGCGCCCAGCACGGCCGGCGGCCCGCCGCGCACCGAGTACGAGATCACCGAGAAGGGCACCGAGGAGTTCTTCGCGCTGCTGCGCACGTCGCTGACCTCGTACGACCAGAAGACGGACGTCCTCTCCGCGGCGGTCGGCTTCATCGTCGACCTGCCGCGCGAGGAGGCGGTCGCGCTGCTGCGGCAGCGGCTGGCCGCCATCGAGCGCTGGAAGGCCGACGTCCTGGAGCGCTACATCCCGGAGGAGGGGCCCGAGGGGCTGGGCCACATCGGCGAGATCATGAACCTCTGGGTGCACTCGGCGGTCGCGGGGGCCGCATGGACCCGCGGCCTGATCGAACGGATCGAGCACGGCGCGTACACCTTCGCGGGCGAGGGACCGCCCTTCATCGGCGTCCTCCGGAATCAGGACTTGCACCTCACGTCGCGTGAGCCCCGAGGCTGAGGGACGTACCGATTCAGCGAGGGAGCGGGAAGCGATGAGCTACTCCGTGGGACAGGTCGCCGGTTTCGCCGGGGTGACGGTGCGCACGCTGCACCACTACGACGAGATCGGGCTGCTCTCCCCGAGCGGCCGCAGCCACGCGGGGCACCGGCGTTACGACGACGCCGACCTCGACCGGCTGCAGCAGATCATGTTCTACCGGGAGCTGGGCTTCCCGCTCGATGAGGTCGCGGCCCTCCTCGACGACCCCGACGCGGACCCGCGGGCACACCTGCGGCGCCAGCACGAGCTGCTGACCGCGCGGATCGCCGAGCTGACGAGGATGGCCGAGGCCGTCGAGCACGCCATGGAGGCGAGGAAGATGGGCATCAACCTCACGCCCGAGGAGAAGTTCGAGGTCTTCGGGGACCACGATCCGGAGCAGTACGCCGAGGAGGTCGAGCAGCGCTGGGGCGACACGGACGCGTACCGCGAGTCACAGCGCCGCGCCGCCCGCTACACCAAGGCGGACTGGCAGCGCATGCAGGACGAGAACGCCGACTGGGGCGCCCGCTACCAGGCCCTGATGGCGGAGGGCGAGCCGGCGACGGGTGAGCGCGCGATGGACCTGGCGGAGGAGCACCGGCGGCAGATCGAGCGGTGGCACTACGCCTGCTCGCACGAGATGCACCGGTGCCTGGCGGAGATGTACGTCACGGACGAGCGGTTCACGGCCTACTTCGACGCCATGACGCCGGGCTTCGCGGCCCACCTCCGCGACGCCATCGTGGCGAACGCCGCCCGGCAGGGGTGACCCGCCACGCGCGCCCGCGGCCGGCCGACGCGGGCGCGCGTGACGACCCACCGCCGAGAGGCGGGGCGACATCCGGAATGGCTTCCTCCGTTTTGGGCACCTCGTCGGCTACGGCCATCGGTACCACCCTCGGTACCGCCGGAAAGGAGTCACCATGGTCATCAGGAAGCTGCACGAGATGGGTGTGCGCAGCGAACACGCCTACCTGGCCGCCTTCGCCTCCATCGGCCTCTCCGTCGCCAGCTGGGCCGCGTCCCTCAACATGGAGCCCGGGACGGGGCTCGCCCGCGCCGACCGGTGGGGCATATTCGTCGGCGAATGGGCACCCACCTTCTTCGGCCTCGGCCTCGCCCTCTCCCACTACGAGCAGCACGACGGCACGCTGATCGTCGACACCCGGGAGTACCGCGAGCAGTCCGTGTAGGCGCGGGAGCGACCCTGGGGGGGGCGGTGGAACCGGGACGGGGCCGGAAGCGTTGATAGCTTTGGGTAGCCGTCCCGCCCACTGACCCAGGAGCCCCGGAACCGTGAATACGCTTGCGCTCGGACCGAGCTGGCTGGACCCGGACTATTTGATCCAGACCTTCGGTCTGATCGGCGTCCTGGTCATCGTCTTCGCCGAGTCCGGCCTTCTCATCGGCTTCTTCCTGCCGGGTGACTCCCTGCTGTTCACCACCGGCCTGCTGGTGACCACCGGCAAGCTGGACACCCCGCTGTGGCTGGTGTGCAGCCTCATCGTGTTCGCCGCCGTCATCGGCGACCAGGTCGGATACCTCTTCGGCCGCAAGGTCGGCCCGGCGCTCTTCAAGCGCCCGGACTCCCGGCTCTTCAAGCAGGAGAACGTCGAGAAGGCGCACGAGTTCTTCGAGAAGCACGGCCCCAAGTCGCTGATCCTGGCCCGCTTCGTCCCGATCGTGCGGACGTTCACGCCGATCATCGCCGGTGTGAGCCGGATGAACTACCGCTCGTTCATCATCTTCAACGTCATCGGCGGCGTCCTGTGGGGCGCCGGTGTGACGCTCCTCGGCGCCTCCCTCGGCAAGATCGACTTCGTGCACCAGCACATCGAGAAGATCCTCGTGCTGATCGTGCTGCTCTCCGTGATCCCGATCGTCATCGAGTACCTGCGGGCCCGCTCCCAGGGCAAGAAGGCCCGCAACGAGCAGGCCGCCGCCGACGGGCAGGAGGGCGCCCTGCCCCCGGCCCCGCGCGGCCGCCACGCCAAGCGCTGACCCCGCCGGGGCGGCGCCGGGGCCTCACCGCTCCCGTACGAGCGGGGACAGCACCATCCCCAGCGCCGTCGCCGTGGCGATCGCGCTCAGCGCGATGCCCCAGGCGACCGGCCCCAGCGGCGTACAGCCGAAGAACTGGCTCACGCCCGGCGTCTGGATGACGGCGGCCAGCACCGCCGCCGACCCCAGGCTCGCCGCCAGCACGTTCCGGTCGAGCCCGCCCGTCGCGAGCGTCTGCGCCAGCTGCGTACCGACGACCGCGGCCAGCGCGACCGTGCTGGCCCGCTTCCCGCGCCCGGTGAGGCGGGCCCCGGTCCACGCCAGCCCCGCGCCGGTCGCGGTGATGGCCCCGCGCAGCAGCATCTCGTTGGTCAGGGCGCTGCCGAGCGAGCGGCTGGGCCCCTCCGACATGAGGCGCTCGGCGTTCTGGCCGGCGGGTTCGCGCACCGCGATGGCCAGCGAGGGCGCCAGGTCGGTCAGCAGGTTGACCAGCATGATCTGGCGGGCGTTCAGCGGCGTGGAGCCGGTCAGCGTGGAGATCAGCACGCTGAAGGTGACCTCGCCGAGGTTGCCGCCGATGAGGATGCCGAGCGCGGCCCGGACCGACGCCCACATGGCGCGGCCCTCCATCAGAGCCTCGACGATCGTCTCCAGCCGGTCGTCGCCCACCACGAGGTCCGCGGCGGCGGTCGCGGCGGGCGTGCCGCGCCGCCCCAGCGCGATGCCGATGTCGGCGAGCCGGATGGCGGGCGCGTCGTTCGCGCCGTCGCCGGTCATCGCGACCACCCGCCCGACCCGCTGGTACGCCTGGACGATCCGCACCTTGTGGTGCGGGCTGCACCGCGCGATGACGTCCACGGTGGGCAGCAGCTCGTCGAGCGCGTCGTCGTCGAGCTCGTCCAGCTCGGCGCCGGTGCAGACCTTCGGGTCGGTGACGTCGCTGATGGTGGAGGCGATGGCGTCGGCGGTGGCCGGGTGGTCGCCGGTCAGCATCACCGTGTGCACGCCCGCCTCCCGCAGCCGCGCCGTCGCGGGCGCGGCCCCGGCTCGTACCGGGTCCGCCAGCGTGAGGAAGCCGAGGAACACGAGCTCCCGCACGCTGTCGTCGGTGAGGTCCTCGTCCTCGCCCATCCGCCGCTCCGCCACCGCCAGCACCCGCCGCCCGGCGCCCGCGAGCTGCTCCGCCTCGGCGGTCAGCGCCGCGTGCCCCGCCTCGTCGAGCGGGCTCTCGCCGCCGTCCGGGCCGCGGCGGCGGTCGCACCGCTCCAGGACGTTCTCGGGCGCGCCCTTCACGCTGAGCAGCAGGCCGTGCGTCGTCTGACCGGTGGTCGCGTGGTACGCCCGCGACGGCTCGAACGGCAGCGTGTCCAGCCGCCGCCAGCGCGCGGCCCCGTGCCGTACGGTCACCTTCCCGGTGCGCGCGCCGGCCGTCACGGCGCGGTCGGTCTGGTGGGCCATCGGCTCGGACTGCCGGGCGGGCGGGGTGGCCCGCAGCGCGGCGGCGAGGACGTCCTTGCGCCGGGCGTCCAGCCGGTCCGGCGCCAGGGTGCTCTCGCCGTCGCTGACGCCCGCCAGCTGGAGCTTGCCCTCCGTGAGCGTGCCGGTCTTGTCGAAGCACAGCACGTCGGCGCGGCCGAGCGCCTCGATGGTGCGCGGGTTGCGTACCAGCGCCCCGACGTCCGCGAGCCGCCGCGCCGCGGCCAGCTGGGCGGCGTTCACCAGGAAGGGCAGCCCCTCCGGTACGGAGGCGACGGCGAGGTTCACGGCGGAGGCGAGGTTGTCCGCGAGCGGCCGTCCGTGCACCAGGCCCGCCGCCGCGACCGCGCTGGCCGAGCCGAGCGCGATGGGCAGGCTCGTACGGGTGAGGGAGGCGAGCCGCGCCTCCACGCCGGTCTCGGGGGCGGCCTGCCGCGCGGTGGCGAGGCTGCGCCCCACCTCGGTGCTGGAGCCGGTCGCGACCACGACCGCCACGCCCCGCCCGGAGGAGACGGTGGTGCCCTCGTACACCATGGAGCGGCGGCCGGTGAGATCCGTGGCGACCACCGGCGCGGGGTCCTTGTGGACCGCGAGCGACTCGCCGGTCAGCGACGACTCGTCGACCTCCAGCCCCTCGGTCTCCAGCAGCCGGCAGTCCGCCGGTACGACGTCCTCGGGCCGCAGCAGGATGACGTCGCCCTCCACCAGGTCACCGGCGGTCACCAGCCGCTCCTTGCCGCCGCGGCGTACGCGCGCGCCGACCGCGGAGCGGCGGAACAGCTCGGCGAGGGCGCGCTCGGTCCGCACCCGCTGGAAGCCGCCGATCAGGGCGGAGGTGCCGGTGATGGCGGCCACCAGCATGGCGTCGGTGCGCGAGCCGACGGCGGTGGCGAGCGCGGCGCCACCGGCGAGGACGGGCGTCAGCGGGTTGGACAGTTCCTCGATGAACGCCGATGGGAGGGTCAGGCGCGCGGGCTCGTTGCCGCCGCGCGGGCCCCCGCTGCGGTCGGCCGCCTCGTCGGCGCCGAGCCCCTCGGCGCTGGTGTTCAGCCGCTCCAGGACCCGCTCGGTGGGCATCAGGTGCCACGGCACGGTGGTCACGGGCGGGGCGAGGGGCCGGGAGAGCAACTGGTGGGCGCGCCAGCTCCCGAGGCAGAACGCCACGCTCGCGGCCGTCGTGCCGGCCGTCATGCCCCGGGCGGTGGCCTGCGCCGGCGGCCCCTGCAGCGCGGCGACCGCGCCGACGCCGCTGCCGCCCGCCGCGAGCACGGCGCTGTCCCGGTCCACGCGCGCGGCCATGCCGACGGCGTCCACGATGATCCCGGCCGACTCGAGGTCGGAGCCGACGATCAGGTGCGCGCCCCAGGCGGGCGGCTCGCCCTCCCGGTGCACGCCGACGCCGCAGTCGGCCGCCCCGAGCGCGCGCCGGTTGCCGGAGACCAGCAGCACGACCGCGCCGTCGGCCTGGAGGCCGCGTACGGACGCCACCAGGCGCTTGCCCGCCGGGACCACGGCGTCGGCGAAGGTGAACGCCGGTGCCTCGCGGTCGGTGGCCAGCACCACCCGGGCGCCCGCCCGGCGGGCCGCCGCCGCGACCGCCTCGGCGCCGGGCGCCGTCTGCGTACCGAGCCCGGCGACCGCCTGGAGGCGGCGGCCCTTGGCCAGGCCCAGCGTGCGCTCGGCGCCCCGGCGGCGCAGCCGTGCGTCGGCCTGCTTGCCGGTCCGGCCCGTGAGGTCGAGCTCGTCCAGCGGCCCCAGCACCCAGCCGTCGTCGTCGCGTACGGCCTTGAGCGGCGCGTCCGCGTCGAAGAGCGCGAACAGCCGTCCGGCCGTCGCCTCCGGGTCCGCGCCGCTGAGCAGCTCCAGGTCGACCGGCTCGTATTGGTCGCTGCGCAGGGCGTCCTCCTCCAGGACGACGGTGTCCACCTGGCCGAGCCGCCGCAGGGCGCTGCGGTCCATGGTGACGACGCCGCGCATCGCCAGGGCCCGGCCCAGGCTGGTGGCGAAGCCCTCGCGGCCCGCCTCCGGCGCCTTGGGTACGGCGGAGAGCGCGACCGCCAGCCCCCGGCGCAGCCCGGCGAACGGCACCGTGAGCGCTCCGGCCGTCAGCCCGGCGATCATGGCCCGCTCGGCGTACCGGTCGACCGAGTCCTTCGGCTTCGGGCCGGCGCGGTCCACGACGAGCGGCTCCGCCGCGGCGTCCTCCGGGCCGCGCACCAGGTCCGGCTCGGCGTCGGCCCACGCCTTGCGCTCGGCGGTCGCCTCCCGCCACTGGGCGACCCGCTCGAACACGTCGAGGGCGAGCCCGCCGCCCCGGGTGGCGACACCCTGCGCGAGGGCGCTCACCACGGGCAGGACGGACTCGGCCTGTTCGGGACTGCTGAGGTCGGCGACCAGATGGCGCAGCTTCGGGTGGTGCTGGAGGGCGCCGAAGACGGCCGCCACCTCGGGGGGCAGCCGGATCCAGGGCGTGAGCTGCCGTACGGCGGCGATGCCGAGGCCCACGGTGTCCGCCGCCAGCGCGGGCACCGACTGGCGGGTTTTGGGGCCCTCGCTGGGGTGGTGCGGTTCGGGGCACCACTCGTCGAACTCCTCCGGGTGAGTGTCGCCCTCCGCCTGCTTGACCAGCGCGACCAGCTCGCGCTCGGCGGGCGGCGGCGCGGAGACGGCCACGACCACGCGCTCGGAGGGCGCGTTCACCCGCGCCCACAGGACCCCGGGGTGGCCCTCCAGGGCCCGCTCCACCCGGGCGGCGACCCGCTCGCCGCCGACGCCGTGCACCCCGTGGACCTCGATGTAGCAGCGGCCGGGCCGCCACCACACGTCGCGCTGCGGCAGGCCGATCAGCCGGCCGGCGATATCGGCGGCACCGCGGACCCCGGCGGCGACTCCGTACGTCACACCCGACGCCACCGGCGCGAGCAGACCGGGTGACCACAGGTGCGGGCTGGGCAACGGTGACATGGGCACTGCCTCCGGTCCGTCGGTCCGTCCGTCATTCCGATTCAACCGTCCCGAAATGGCTACCCTAAATATAGACAAACTGCCCATACCAGAAGTGCGGATGTGAGACCTGTGGCCACATCTTCAACGCCTCGTAAGCGCTCCTCCTCGACGAAGTCCGCCGGTACGAAGTCGGGCGCGGCGAAATCCGCCGGTACGACGAAATCCGCCACGGCGAAGTCACGCTCGACCGCACGCGCCAAGAAGGTGGCCGCGGAACCCCCCAAGGAGCGGGAGACGGCCTTCGAGGCGCCCGAGACGAAGCCCGAGAAGACCTCGGCCGGCGGCGGTGGCGGGCGCACGGTCACCTTCACCGTGCCGTCCTTCGACCGCGTCGCGAGCGGCGCCGCCAACGCGGCCATGCTCCCGGTGGCGGTCGCCCGCCAGGTCCTCCCCGCCAAGCGGGGCCTCCCGGTCTACGTGGGCCTCGGCGTCCTCGGCGTGGCGGACGTCATCGAATGGCCGGTCGCCATCGGACTCGGCGTCGGGTACGCCTTCCTGCGCCGCACCGGCGTGATGCCCCAGGGGAGCCCGGGCTTCCAGAAGCCGCGCGCGGCCTGAGGCCCCCGCGGGGGATCAGAAGCCGCGCGTCCGCTTCGCCGCGCGCCGGGCCGCCGCCGACCCCGGCGCGCGGATGAACATGCGCGCCATCTCGCCCCCGAGGTTCACCCCGATCGCGATCGCCAGCGCCAGCGCCGCCGCCCGCGCCAGCGACGCGAAGCCGGCGTCCAGGTTGTTCTGCGCGATGTTGAGCACCCCCAGGTACGTCGCAGAACCCGGCAGCAGCGGCCCGATGGCCGCCGTCACGTACGGCATCGACGAGGTGTGCTCGTACCGCGCGAACAGCTGCCCGAAGAGGCCCACCAGCCCCGCCGCGACCGCCGTCGCGAGGACCGTCGGCCCGTCCGCGGTCACCGCGATCGACGCGTACACCACCCACGCGACACCGCCGTTGAGCGCCACGAAGAGCACGGTGGAACGATCCTGCTGCAGCAGCACCGCGAAGGTCACCGACAGCAGCACCGCCGCCAGGATCTGTATCCAGGGCCGCTCCACCGCCTGGAGCGCCCCCTCGGGGTTCAGCTTCGCCTGGAAGAACTGCACGCCCACGTACAGCACGGTCAGCACGCCCACCACGATGGCGACGAAGAAGTACGCCACCTCCAGCAAGCGCGCCGAGGCGGTGATGTAGAAGCCGGTCAGGCCGTCCTGGACGGCCGCCACCAGCGCCCGTCCCGGGATCAGCGCGAACAGCCCACCGGTGATCACGGCGTTCGGCTGGAGCCCCGCGTGCAGCAGGCTCACCACCACGCCCAGCGCCGCCGGCGGCACCGCCGCCACCGCGAACTGGTAGAACTCCGGCAGCCCGCGCCCCGCGCACAGCCACGCCAGCCGGTCGCCGAGCATCGCGCCCGCCGCCGCCACCGCGAAGACGGCCATGTCACCGCCGAGCAGCATCGACGCCGCCCCGGCCAGCAGCCCCGCCGCCAGCGTGAGGACCCACCCCGGATACGGGTGCCGGTTGCGCCGGATCTCCGCGAGGCGCCGGTAGGCCTCCTCCAGCGTGACGTCGTAGTCCTCGGCGTTGATGTCGGCGACGAGCGCGTACACCGCCGCCAGCCGCGTGTAGTCGGTGCCGCGCCGCCGTACGGTCCGGTTCGCCGTCACCGGGTCGTCCACCAGCGAGGGCTGGTACGTGATCGTCAGCAGCGTGAAGGTCACGGTCGGCTCGCAGCGGTCGAGCCCGTACGCGCGGCCGATCGCGAACATCGCCGCCTCGACGTCCTCCGCGCCCTCACCGCCCGCGAGCAGCAGCTCGCCGATGCGCAGCGTCAGGTCGAGCACGCGCGGTACCGCCGGGCGGACCTCCTCGTGCCGCTGCGCCGTCTCCGGCACCGGCCGCTCGCTCACCGGCATCCGCAGCATGGTGCGCATCCGGTCCTGCCAGGGCGCGTCCCGCGCCAGCTTCACCTCCGGGAAGCCGTGTGCGGGGGTGAAGGCGGGCGGCGAGTGCTTCGCCCCGTACGTGGAGGGCGGGGCGAACGCGGAGCCCTCCGGCTCCGCCGGCGTCTCCGGCGCCAGGCCCTGCGGAACGGCGAACTCCGAGGTCGGCTGGTCCTCCTCGGGCACGACGGGCTGCTCCACGCCCGGTGGCGGAGTGAAGGCGCTGCGCGCCTCGTCCGACTGAGGCTTCCGGTCCTCCGGAACACCCGCTTCCTCCGCCGCCACAGCCCTGTCCCTCACTCCCATCCGACCCGTCTGCCCAGTATGCGCATGAGCAAGGGCGCGAACGCACGACGGGCGGCGCACCCGTGAGGGTGCACCGCCCGTCGTACGTACCGGTGGGGCAGGGGCGTCAGTGAGCGCCGCCCTGCGCCTCCAGGCGCTTGATGGAGTTTTCGATCTCGGCCTCGGCCTCGGCGCGGCCGACCCAGTTGGCGCCCTCGACCGACTTGCCGGGCTCCAGGTCCTTGTAGACCTCGAAGAAGTGCTGGATCTCCAGGCGGTCGAACTCGGACACGTGGTGGATGTCCCGCAGGTGCTCCATGCGCGGGTCGGAGGCCGGCACGCACAGCAGCTTGTCGTCGCCGCCCGCCTCGTCCGTCATGCGGAACATGCCGATGGCGCGGCACTTGACCAGGACGCCCGGGAAGGTCGGCTCGTCCAGGATGACCAGCGCGTCCAGCGGGTCGCCGTCCTCGCCGAGGGTGCCCTCGACGAAGCCGTAGTCGGCCGGGTAGACGGTCGACGTGAAGAGGTGGCGGTCCAGTCGGATACGACCGGTCTCGTGGTCCACCTCGTACTTGTTCCGCGACCCCTTCGGGATCTCGATGGTGACGTCGAACTCCACGGGTGGCTCCTCCAAGATCAACACAAAGCGGGGGTGCCGTGCTCACGGCACAGCTCAGTGATTAAGTGTCCCTCACGCTACTGAGTGCTTGCGAAAGGGGCTGGTCGGCCGTGCCGGAGCCGAAGGTCGTGCAGCTCGCCGCCGGCTCGGCCCTGCTCGGCCTGGTCCTGTCGGCCGGCGTGGCGGGCCTCGCCGGTCCCTGGGACTCGGGTCAGCGTACGGCGGAGCGCGCCCGCGCCGCCGCCGGGGCCCGCGCGGGTGGCGCAGATCACGGTGCGGCCGCCCCCGGAGGCCCGGCCGCCCGCCCCGGCCGCCCGGACCGCGCCGACCGGCCCGAGGCCCCCGCGCCCGCCCCGAGCGCCCCCGGCGTCCTCACCGCCCTCGCGGTCCCGGCCGCGCGCGACAAGGGCGCCGCCCTGCCGCCCGCCACCGCGCGCAGGGCGCTCGCGGCCGCCCTGGAGCCGCTGCTCGCCTCCCCGGACCTGGGCCCGCTGCGTACGGCGGCGGTCGTGGACGTCGCCACCGGGGAGCAGCTGTACGGGAACGGGGCCGTGGCCCCGATGACGCCCGCCTCCACCGTGAAGATCGCCACCGCGGCCGCCGCGCTCTCCGCCCTCGGCCCGGACCACCGCATCCCCACCACCGTCGTGGCCTCCGCGGACTTCCGCACCGTCACCCTGGTCGGCGGCGGCGACCCGACGCTCGACGAGGAGCGGCTCGGCGCCCTCGCGCGGGACACCGCCCGCGCCCTGCGCGACCGCGGCATCACCAGCGTCCGGCTCACCTACGACACCTCCCTCTACTCCGGCCCGGAGCGCCACCCCATCGGCGTCAACGACAACATCGCCGCGGTGACGCCCCTGATGACCGACGAGGGCCGGGCCGAGGGCGCCGCCGCCACCGGCCCCGCGCCCCGCTCCGCCGACCCGGCGGGGGACACCGCCCGCGCCTTCGCCGGGCTCCTCGCCGGCCTGGACGTCACCGGCGAAGGGGCACCCGCCCGCGCCAAGGCGCCCAAGAAGGCCACCCCGGTCGCGAAGACCTACTCCCGGCCGCTCGCCGCGCTGGTCGAGCACACCCTGACCCACAGCGACAACGACCTCGCCGAGGCCCTCGCCCGCCACACCGCCCTCGCCACCGGAAGGCCCGCCAGCTTCGACGGCGCCGGCCGCGCCGTCCGCGAGCGGCTCGACAAGCTCGGCGTCCCGCTCGCGGGCGCGCGGTTCGCCGACGGCAGCGGCCTCGACCGGCGCGACAAGGTATCCGCCGCGCTTCTGACCACCCTCCTCTCCCGCGCCGCCGACCCCGCCCGCCCCGAGCTGCGCCCCGTCCTCACGGGACTCCCGGTCGGCGGCTTCAGCGGCACCCTGAAGGACCGTTACGCCGACGGCTCCCCGGGCGCCGGGCTGATCCGCGCCAAGACCGGCACCCTGACCGGCGTGAACTCCCTCGCCGGGACGGTGGTGACCGCGAACGGACGACTGCTCGCCTTCGCGTTTCTCGCCGGCGAGACCCCGTCCGCGCACGCCGCCCAGCCCGCCCTGGACCGCCTCGCCGCCGCGCTGACCCGCTGACGGGTACGGCGAGAGGCTCGGAAGGGTGCCGTCCCATCCCTCACCCTCCACGCGGCCGAGCACGTACGGTTGACGCATGACGAGCATCGGTGGTGCGGAGATGGTCGACTGGAACCTCGCGGTGGCGACCGCGACCCGGCTGGTACGCCCCGGGCCCGAGGTGAGCCGGGAGGAGGCGCGGGCGGTCGTCGCCGAGCTGCGGCGGCACGCGAAGGCGTCGGAGGAGCACGTCCGGGCGTACACCCGGATGATCCCCGAGGGCCACCTGCCGGAGGACACCCCGATCCTGGTCGTCGACCGGCCCGGCTGGATCAGGGCGAACGTCGCGGGCTTCCGCGAACTGCTCAAACCCCTGCTGGACAAGATGCGGGAGCGCCGC
This sequence comes from Streptomyces sp. NPDC030862, assembly GCF_055571835.1. Lineage (NCBI taxonomy): Bacteria > Bacillati > Actinomycetota > Actinomycetes > Kitasatosporales > Streptomycetaceae > Streptomyces > Streptomyces sp. NPDC030862. The sequence goes on from NZ_JBVIEN010000003.1 coordinate 786,069, forward strand.
TCCAGCTCTCCGGGCGGGGCCGTGCTGGGCGCGGTGGGCGGCAAGGTGACCGGCGTCGAGCTCGGCATGCTGCTGTCGTTCCTGGCCTCCCGGGTCCTCGGCCAGTACGAGACCTTCGCCCCGTCCACGCGCGAGCTGCCCGCGGGGAAGAACGGCGGCGGGCGGCTGCTGCTCGTCGCGCCGAACATCGTCCACGTCGAGCGCGAGCTGGACGTGGCCCCGCACGACTTCCGGCTCTGGGTGAGCCTGCACGAGGAGACCCACCGCACGCAGTTCACCGGCGTGCCGTGGCTGCGCGACCATCTGCAGGGCGAGATCCAGTCATTCCTGAACGCCACTGACGTCGATCCGGCCACCGTGCTGGAGCGGCTGCGCGAGGCCGCCCAGACGCTCGTGGGGGCCCGCCCCGAGGGCGAGGAGGACGAGGGCCGCTCCCTGGTCGAGCTCGTCCAGACGCCCGAGCAGCGCGAGATCCTGGGCCGGCTGACGGCCGTCATGTCGCTCCTCGAAGGCCACGCGGACTACGTGATGGACGGCGTCGGGCCGCAGGTCGTGCCGTCGGTGGCCGAGATCCGCGAGAAGTTCCAGCAGCGCCGGGCGCGCGGCGCGTCCCGCCTCGACCTGGCCCTGCGCAAACTGCTCGGCCTGGACGCCAAGCTGCGCCAGTACCGGGACGGCGAGAAGTTCGTCCGGGCGGTGGTGGGCGAGGTCGGCATGGACGGCTTCAACCGGGTGTGGACCTCCCCGAACACCCTCCCCACCAAGGCGGAGATCGCCTCACCGGCGGACTGGGTCGCGCGGGTGCACCGTTAACGGCGGCGAGCAGAGGGAGCACCGTAAAGGAGAGTGACGACTCCGATCCGGCCGACGGCAGGAGAACGCCCCTCCAATCACCCATCCGAGGGACCGTGGGCGGTGGGTAGGCGTGCGATGCTCGGGTATCGGCCGGGTTCTGTCACGATCGATGCACCGTGAGTGACCGAACCCTCCGGTCCGACCGTTAAGACTCCGACCGAGGCACCCCCCCAAACTTCACACGAAGGGCACCGGACATGGGTCCCCATCCTGCGGTCGCGGCGATACGCCTGGCGGTCCGCCGCGTTCTCCACGACGTACTCACCGAGCACACCGCGCAGCACACCGTCCCCGAGCTCAGCACGACCGCATCGGGCTCACCGAGGCCGTCGGGCGCGCCGACCGCACCGAGCGCACCCCCGGGCGCTCCCCGCGTCAAGCCGTCGACGCCGCTCGTGCTGGTCGCCTGCTCCGGCGGCGCCGACTCCATGGCGCTCGCCTCCGCCCTCGCCTTCGAGGCCCGCAAGCTGCCCGTCCGCGCCGGTGGCATCACCGTCGACCACGGCCTCCAGGACGGTTCCGGCCTGCGCGCCGCCGAGGTCGCCGCCCGCCTCACCGCCATGGGACTGGAACCGGTCGAGGCCGTCACCGTCACCGTCGGCCGCGACGGCGGCCCCGAGGCCGCGGCCCGCGACGCCCGGTACGCCGCGCTGGACGAGGCCGCCGAGCGGCTGGGCGCCGCCGCCGTGCTGCTCGGACACACCCGCGACGACCAGGCCGAGACGGTGCTGCTCGGCCTCGCCCGCGGGTCCGGCATCCGCTCGCTGTCCGGGATGGCCGCCGTCTCCGGCGCCGAGGGCCGCTACCGCCGCCCCTTCCTCCAGCTCGACCGCCAGACGGCCCGCAAGGCCTGCATGGTGCAGTCGCTGCCCGTCTGGGACGACCCCATGAACGCCGACCCGGCCTACACCCGGTCGCGGCTGCGCCACGAGGGGCTGCCCGCCCTGGAGAAGTCGCTCGGCAAGGGCGTCGTCGAGGCCCTCGCCCGTACGGCCCAGCTCTGCCGGGACGACGCCGACGCGCTCGACACCTGGGCCGCCGACGTCGAGGCGTCCGTACGGGACGAGACCGGCCAGCTGGTCTGCGCCCGGCTGTACGCGCTGCCGGCCGCCGTCCGCCGCCGCGTACTGCGCCGCGCGGCCATCGCCGAGGGCGCCCCGGCCGGCTCCCTCTTCGCCCGGCACATCGAGGAACTCGACCGGCTGATCACCAGCTGGCGCGGTCAGGGGGCCATCAATCTGCCCGGCCGCGTCGAGGCACGTCGGCAGGGTGGCAGACTGGTCATTCGGCAAGGCTGACGCAGGCTGCAACGAAAGTGACCCGGGTGAACGAGAAAGACATGGGCGCCGACCTCCAGTCGGTGCTCATCACCAAGGAAGAGATCGACGCGAAGCTGGCCGAGCTGGCCGCGAAGATCGACGCTGAGTACGCGGGCAAGGACCTGCTCATCGTCGGCGTCCTCAAGGGCGCCGTGATGGTGATGGCGGACCTGGCGCGCGCGCTGTCCACCCCCGTCACGATGGACTGGATGGCCGTCTCCTCGTACGGGGCGGGCACCCAGTCCTCCGGCGTGGTCCGGATCCTCAAGGACCTGGACACCGACATCAAGGGCAAGCACGTCCTGATCGTCGAGGACATCATCGACTCCGGCCTGACCCTGTCGTGGCTGCTGTCGAACCTCGGCTCGCGCGAGCCGGCCTCCCTGGAGGTCTGCACCCTGCTGCGCAAGCCCGAGGCGGCGAAGGTCGCGATCGACGTGAAGTGGATCGGATTCGACATCCCCAACGAGTTCGTCGTCGGATACGGCCTGGATTACGCGGAGAAGTACCGCAACCTCCCCTTCGTCGGGACGCTGGCGCCGCACGTCTACGGCGGCTAGTGCGTGAGGTCCCGGCGCCGTACGGGAACCCCGGCCTCCTTCCCGCCGTTGGAGCATGGGAAGGCGGTCGCGGGTGACAATGCTGGGGTACCGTCCGAAGAACAGTCTTTTCTCATAGCAGCATTTACCTACGGGCAGGAGGGACGGGGCGTCATCGCTCCGTATGGATGGACGTGAAGCGATACTTCCGTGGGCCGGTCATGTGGATCGTGCTGGCCGTCCTCGCCGTGGTCGTGTTGATGCAGGTCGTCGGCTCGTCGGGCGGCTACAAGACGGTGGACACCGGCAAGGTCGTCCAGGCCATCGACAAGAACCAGGTCGAGCAGGCCAAGCTCACCACCGGCGACGAGCAGATGATCAAGATCGACCTGAAGGACGGCTTCAAGGTCGACAACTCCGACAAGGTCCAGGCGAGCTACATCGGCACGCAGGGCTCCGACCTGGCCGCCACGCTGCAGAAGAAGTTCGCGGCGGGTGAGATCGAGAAGAGCTACACGGTCTCGCCGTCGAAGCAGTCGCCGTTCGTCTCGGTGCTGCTCTCGCTGCTGCCCTTCGTGCTGATCGTCGTGGTCTTCCTGTTCCTGATGAATCAGATGCAGGGCGGCGGCTCCCGGGTCATGAACTTCGGGAAGTCCAAGGCCAAGCTGATCACCAAGGACACCCCGAAGACGACCTTCGCCGACGTGGCGGGGTCCGACGAGGCCGTCGAGGAGCTCCACGAGATCAAGGAGTTCCTCCAGGAGCCGGCGAAGTTCCAGGCCGTCGGCGCCAAGATCCCCAAGGGTGTGCTGCTGTACGGCCCGCCCGGTACGGGCAAGACGCTCCTCGCGCGCGCCGTCGCGGGCGAGGCCGGCGTGCCGTTCTACTCGATCTCCGGCTCCGACTTCGTCGAGATGTTCGTCGGTGTCGGTGCCTCGCGTGTGCGCGACCTCTTCGAGCAGGCCAAGGCGAACGCCCCGGCGATCGTCTTCGTCGACGAGATCGACGCCGTCGGCCGGCACCGCGGCGCGGGCCTCGGCGGCGGTCACGACGAGCGCGAGCAGACCCTCAACCAGCTGCTCGTCGAGATGGACGGCTTCGACGTGAAGGGCGGCGTCATCCTGATCGCCGCCACCAACCGGCCGGACATCCTCGACCCGGCGCTGCTGCGCCCGGGCCGCTTCGACCGGCAGATCGCCGTCGACCGCCCGGACATGCAGGGCCGCCTGGAGATCCTCAAGGTCCACCAGAAGGGCAAGCCGGTCGCCCCGGACGTCGATCTGGCCGCCGTGGCCCGTCGTACGCCCGGCTTCACCGGTGCCGATCTGTCCAACGTCCTGAACGAGGCGGCGCTGCTGACCGCCCGCTCGGACAAGAAGCTGATCGACAACCACATGCTGGACGAGGCGATCGACCGGGTGGTCGCGGGCCCGCAGAAGCGGACCCGGATCATGTCGGACAAGGAGAAGAAGATCACCGCGTACCACGAGGGCGGTCACGCCCTGGTCGCGGCGGCCTGTCCGAACTCCGACCCGGTCCACAAGATCACCATCCTGTCCCGTGGCCGGGCCCTGGGTTACACCATGGTCCTGCCGGACGAGGACAAGTACTCCACCACGCGCAACGAGATGCTCGACCAGCTGGCCTACATGCTGGGCGGGCGCGCGGCCGAGGAGCTGGTCTTCCACGACCCGACCACGGGCGCGGCCAACGACATCGAGAAGGCGACCGCGACCGCGCGGGCCATGGTCACGCAGTACGGCATGACCGAGCGGCTCGGCGCGATCAAGTTCGGCGGCGACAACAGCGAGCCCTTCCTGGGCCGCGAGATGGCGCACCAGCGCGACTACTCGGAAGAGGTCGCCGCGCTCGTCGACGAAGAGGTCAAGAAGCTCATCGAGACCGCGCACAACGAGGCGTGGGAGATCCTCGTCGAGAACCGTGACGTCCTCGACAACCTCGTCCTGCGGCTGCTGGAGAAGGAGACGCTCGGCAAGGAGGAGATCGCCGAGATCTTCGCCCCGATCGTCAAGCGCCCGGCCCGCCCGGCGTGGACCGGCTCCTCGCGGCGTACGCCGTCGACGCGGCCGCCGGTGCTGTCGCCGAAGGAACTGGCGCTGACCAACGGCGCGGCGGGTGCCGCCGGGACGAACGGCTCCGGCCCCTCCGACACCACCACCGCCCCGGCGGCGGAGCCGGTCACGGAGGACCGCCCCGAGGCGTAAGCCCCGGTACGGCCGGGAAGCCCCCGGAAGCCCCGGAATGAAAGCCGCGCCCCCCAGGTTCTAGCCTGTGGGGGCGCGGCTTTTCACATACGCGCGTACTCAGGCAATACGGAACGAGGCACACATGACCGACCCGGTGACTCTGGACGGCGAGGGCACGATCGGCGTGTTCGACGAGAAGCGCGCCGAGAACGCCGTACGCGAACTCCTCATCGCGGTCGGCGAAGACCCGGACCGCGAAGGCCTGCGGGAGACTCCCGCCCGGGTGGCACGGGCGTACAAGGAGATATTCGCGGGCCTGTGGCAGGAGCCCGAGGACGTCCTGACGACCACCTTCGACCTCGGTCACGACGAGATGATCCTGGTGAAGGACATCGAGGTCACGTCCTGCTGCGAGCACCACCTGGTGCCCTTCCGGGGCGTCGCCCACGTCGGGTACATCCCGTCCACCAGCGGCAAGATAACGGGCCTGTCCAAGCTGGCCCGGCTCGTGGACGTCTACGCCCGCCGGCCGCAGGTGCAGGAGCGCCTCACCACGCAGATCGCCGAATCGCTGATGAAGATCCTGGAGCCCCGGGGCGTCATCGTCGTCATCGAGTGCGAGCACATGTGCATGTCGATGCGCGGCATCCGCAAGCCCGGCGCGAAGACGATCACCTCGGCGGTGCGCGGCCAGCTGCGCGACGTGGCGACGCGCGCGGAGGCGATGAGCCTCATCATGGCGGAGTAGGCGTCCTGCCGGCCGCGCCGGAGGGGTCACCGGAGTAGGCGCCGGAGTGGTCAACTCCCTTGTTTTCAGCCATCTTTCATGCCGGACAGGTGGTGGACGCGGTCCGTCGTGCCGTGAAGACTCTCCGCATGACGATCACGAACGAGCAGTCGACGCCGTTGCCCACGCGCTCGCTCGGCGGGCTGGAGGTGTCCGCCCTCGGTTTCGGCGCGATGGTGCTGTCCCCGGGGGTGTACGGCGAGATCGACGACGAGCGCGGTGAGCGGGCGCTGCTCGCCGCCGTCGACGCGGGCGCCACGCTCATCGACACCTCCGACGGGTACGGCGCCGACGGCCACAACGAGCGGCTCATAGGCAAGGCGCTGCGCGGGCGGCGCGACGAGGTCGCCCTCGCCACCAAGTTCGGCTTCCGGCGGCCCGAGGGCGTCGAGCCGCACCCCTTCCCGGTCGGCTTCGCCTTCGGCGAGCTGGCCGTCAACGCCGACCCCAAGCACGTACGGGGCTACGCCGAGGCGAGCCTGCGGGAGCTCGGCACCGACCGGATCGACCTCTACTACCCGCACTTCCCCGACCCGCAGGTGCCGCTGGAGGAGACGGTCGGCGCGGTCGCGGACCTGATCCGGGCGGGGCTGGTCCGCCACCTCGGCCTGTCGAACGTCACCGCCGAGCAGCTGCGCGCCGCGCACGCCGTGCACCCGGTGGCCGCCGTCCAGACCGAGTGGTCCATGTGGCGCCCGGTCGACCCCGAGCTGCTCGCCGCCGCCCACGAGCTCGGCGTGGGCCTGGTGGCCTGGTCCCCGCTCGGCGCGGGGTTCCTCACCGGCACGGTCGGCGAGGTGAAGGAAGGCGACTTCCGGCAGCAGATGCCGCGCTTCAGCGCCGCGAACCACCAGGCCAACAACGACCGCTTCGCGCCCGTCCGGGGCATCGCCGCCGAGCTGGACCTCACCCCGGCGCAGCTGGCCCTGGCCTGGCTGCTGGCCCAGGACCGGCACGTGGTGCCGATTCCGGGCAGCCGCACTCCCGCCCACATCGAGGAGAACCTCGCCGCGGCGCGCGTCGAGCTCCCCTCCGACGTGCTGGACCGGCTGTCGGCGATCCTCGCCGAGACGGAGGTCGCGGGCGGCACGCTGCTGTAGCGCGGCACCGCGGCGGCCGGGTGGCTCAGCCCGGGGACGGGACCTCGTCGTCGTCCTCCGGCAGCCTGCACACCCGCTCCAGGAACATCGCCGCCGCGATCACCGCGATGCCCGCCGCCACCGAGAAGGCGGCGTAGATCGCCTGGTCGCGGCGGGCCGGGACGTCGAGGGAGCCGAGCAGGAAGACGCCCGCCCCGCCGTACATGCCGCTGACCAGGGCGGTGACCAGGGCACTGGCCTGGCCGAACACCACCGCGCGGGCCGCCATCAGCGGCTCGACGCCCTTCGCCCCCGGCCGCCGCTCGCGCTGGGCGCGCAGGCGGGAGCGGAGCGAGAGGGCCGTCGCCAGCAGGACGACGGCGATCACGGCGAGGACGATCGGCGCGGCGAGCGGGACGCTCGGCAGGGTGCCGAACGACTCCCACAGCCGGGCGCCGCCCCAGGAGAGGATGCCGGCGACGGCGAAGAGTCCGGCCAGTACCTTGAGCCGCAGTTGCTTCACCGGGTGTCCTTACGTGGTGGCCGTGGTCGGCGCCGTACGGTCTGCGTCCTGATCAACGACTACTCCGGCAGCCGCAGTTCCAGGTCCGCCCGGGCGAGGACGCCCTCCCTGCCGACGGCCGTCAGCAGATCGGCGACCGCGCCGGCGCCGGGCAGCTGGGCCTCCGGGTCCACGTCGTGCCACGGAGCCAGCACGAAGGCGCGCTCGTGGGCGCGGGGGTGCGGCAGGGTCAGGACCGGGTCGTCGGAGACGACGTCCGCGTACGCCACGATGTCGACGTCGAGGGTGCGGGCGCCCCAGCGCTCCTCGCGGACCCGGTGGAAGGCCTCCTCCACGGCGTGCGCCCGCTCCAGCAGGGACGCCGGGGGCAGCGTGGTCTTCAGCACGACGACCGCGTTGAAGTACGACGGCTGGGAGCCGGGGTCGACGCCCCACGGCTCCGTCTCGTACACGGGCGAGACCGCCTTGACCCGGACGCCCGGGGTGTCCTCCAGCGCGTCGATGGCGCCCTGCAGGGTCTCCAGGCGGTTGCCGAGGTTGGAACCGAGGGCGATCACGGCCCGCTTCGGGTTGGAGAGCGTGATGTCCGCGGCGTCGACCTGTTCCACCACGGAGGCGGGCACCGGCTGTACCGTCGGGTCGCTCTGCGTGCTCTTCATGCGCGCCTCCGTGTGATGGTGATGGTGACGTCGTCGAACGGGACGGTGATCGGGGCGTCCGGCTTGTGCACGGTCACCTCGACCTCCTGGACCCCGCCGTGCTTCAGGCACTGCTGGGCGATGCGCTCGGCGAGGGTCTCGATCAGGTCCACCGGCTCTCCCTGCACGACGTCCACGACCTCCTCCGCCACGATGCCGTAGTGCACGGTCTTCGCCAGGTCGTCGTCGGCCGCCGCGGGGCGGGTGTCGAGGCCCAGCACCAGGTCCACGATGAAGGTCTGGCCCTCCTCGCGCTCCCGGGGGAAGACGCCATGGTGCCCACGGGCCTTGAGGCCGCGCAGCGCGACACGATCCACGCGAATCACTCCTGCTGTCGTTGGTCGGGCGGGCACACGGCCGGGTGCGGTCGACGCGCGTTGCCACCACTCGAATCTACCTGCGACCACCGACAGCGCCCGCCCACGGGCCTCGCTTGTGCCCGCCTACCCACTCAGGAGCCGTTCTCGTCGTCGTCCTCGTCGCCGGATTCGGCCAGAACGGGCGAACCGTGGTGCGCCCAGATCCGCCACCCGTCGGGGGTGCGGCGGAAGACGTTCGTCGCGACGACCAGCTGGCCGACGAGCGGCCCCAGCTCGGCGCCGTCCTCGGCGGGGCCGCCGCTGAGGATGTTCTCGGTGCAGGTCACCAGGGCCGTCTCGCCGGCCACGGACACCTTCACATCGGTCAGGAAGAACTGGATGTACTCGGTGTTCGCCATGATCAGCGCGTACGAGCGGAGGACCTCTCCGCGGCCGGAAAGGACCGGCCAGCCCGGGTGCACGCAGGAGATCCCGCCGTACGCCTCGTCGAGCCAGAGGTCGGAGATCGTCTCGAAGTCGCCGCGCTCCATCGCCTCGTAGAAGGCGGTGTTGGCCAGTTCGACCGCTTCCGTGTCGTTGGTGCGCGCGTCGCTCACAGGGCTCCCTCGACGGCGCGGGCGACCCGGACCGCGTCCGCCGTCGCCCGTACGTCGTGGACGCGTACGGCCCAGGCGCCCTCGTGCGCGGCGATGGCCGAGACGGCGGCGGTGGCCGCATCCCGCTCGCGCGCCGGGGGCGGCGGCGCGCCCTCGGCGGCCAGGACGTGGCCGAGGAACCGCTTGCGCGAGGCGGCCACCAGCAGCGGGCGGCCCAGGGTGCGCAGGTCGGCCAGGTGGGCGACGAGGGCGAGGTCGTGCGGCGCCTGCTTGGCGAAGCCCAGGCCCGGGTCGACGATGATCCGCTCCGGTGCGACACCGGCCTCGACGACCGCCTCCAGGCGCGCGCGGAGCTCGGCGAGGACCTCGGCGACCACGTCGTCGTAGACGGCGAGGCTGTTCATGGTGTCGCTGAAGCCGCGCCAGTGCATGACGACGAACGCCACCTCGGCGGCGGCCACGGACGGCACCATCTCGGGGTCGGCGAGGCCGCCGCTGACGTCGTTGACCAGGACGGCGCCCGCCTCGACCGCCCGGCGGGCCACCGAGGCGCGCATGGTGTCGACGGAGACCGTCACCCCCTCGGCCGCCAGGCCGCGTACGACGGGGACGACCCGCCGCAGCTCCTCGTCCTCGTCGACGCGCGTGGCGCCGGGGCGCGTGGACTCACCGCCCACGTCCACCAGGTCGGCGCCCTGGGCGACCAGCTCCAGGCCGTGCTTGATGGCGGCCGTGGTGTCGAACCAGCGGCCGCCGTCGGAGAAGGAGTCGGGCGTCACATTGACGACCCCCATGACCGCACAGCGGTCCCACTCCGGCAGGCCCTGGGCCGTGCCACGCGCGCGCAACGTACTCATGCGTCCAGCCTAGGGGGTGTCTTGTCGATCAGGCCGGGCCCGCTACGGCTCAGGCGGCGCGGACCTCGTGTTCCGCGCCGGAGCGGGGCAGGTGGGCGCAGGGGCGGGGCGCGGCGGCGGCGCGGCGGCGGAAGGGGCGGGGCAGGGCGAGGTTCACGAAGCCCTCGGCCTGCATCGCGGCGAAACCGATGCGGGGCAGGTCGCGCGTGTTGCGGTACACCACGAAGCGGGGCTCCCAGCGGGGCCGGAACTTCGCGTTGAACTTGTACAGCGACTCGATCTGGAACCAGCGGGAGAGGAACACCAGCAACCCTCGCCACACCCGCAGCACCGGGCCGGCGCCGAGCTTCTCGCCGCGCGCGAGGGCGGAGCGGAACATGGCGAAGTTCAGCGAGACCCGCTTGACGCCCAGCGTGGGCGCGGCCTGGAGGGCGGCGACGATCAGCAGCTCGTTCATGCCGGGGTCGGCGGACCGGTCGCGGCGCATCAGCTCCAGCGACATGCCGTCCGTGCCCCACGGCACGAAGTGGATGATCGCCTTCAGGTCGCCGTACGGGGAGCCGGCGGAGTCGTCGTCGTCCTTGTGGGCGGTGGCGATCACCGCCTCGCCGTCCGCCGGGTCGCCGATCCGGCCCAGGGCCATGGAGAAGCCGCGCTCGGTGTCGGTGCCGCGCCAGTCGGCCGCGGCGTGCCGTATCCGCTCCAGCTCGCCTTCTGTCAGGTCACGGGCGCGCCGGACCCGGGTCGTGTATCCGTTGCGCTCGATGCGCTTGACCATCTGGCGCACGTTGCGCATGGCGCGCCCGGTGAGGGAGAAATCCGCGACGTCCACCACCGCCTCGTCCCCGAGCTCCAGCGCGTCCAGGCCGGTCTCGCGGGTCCAGACCTCGCCGCCCGTCTCGGAGCAGCCCATCACGGCCGGGGTCCAGGAGTGGGCCTTGGCCTCGTCCATGAACCGCTCGATGGCGCCGGGCCAGGCCTCGACGTCGCCGATCGGGTCGCCGCTGGCGAGCATCACGCCGGAGACGACCCGGTAGCAGACGGCCGCCTTGCCGCTGGGCGAGAAGACGACGCCCTTGTCGCGGCGGAGCGCGAAGTGGCCGAGGGAGTCCCGCCCGCCGTGCTGCTCCAGCAGCGCGCGCAGCCGGGCCTCGTCGTCCTCGGTGAGCCGGGCGACCGGGTGCTCGGGGCGGAAGGCCAGGTAGATGGTGGTGATGGCGGTGAGCAGGCCGAGCGCGCCGAGCGAGTAGCCGACCGTCCAGTCCACGCCGCCGCGGTAGCCGACGGGGCCCTCCACGCCGAGCAGGCCGTACAGGACGTGCTCCAGGCGGTCGCTCAGGCTCGGGCTGCCGACGACCTTCCCGGGGTGGGCGCTGACGATGACCAGGCCCAGCGCGATGGAACCGGCGCCCATCAGGACGAAGTTGGCCAGCGCCTTCCAGCGGCTGCGCGGGTCGGGCAGGGCCGCGAACTCGCTGCGGTGGCGCAGCAGCAGCGCCAGCAGCACGAGCGAGAGCAGGACGCCGATGACGGAGTGGCGGTAGACGAACTGGGCCACCGCGCCGACCGGCAGCAGGACCACCGCGGCGCGCCAGGCGCGGCGCTTGTGCCGCTTGAGGCCGTGCGCGAGCAGCAGGAGCAGCACACCGGCGCTGAGGGAGAGCGCCGCCGACAGCGGGCCCAGGGTGCCGGGGAGCACCTCGGCGATGGCGTGCATGCGGCTGGCCCGGAAGCGGGGGAAGACCCCGGCGGCGATGTCGATCAGACCGATGGCCGTACAGGCCGTGCCCACCAGGGAGGGAACCTTCTCGGCGCGTGGCCCGCGCAGGACACGGCGCACCCGGCTCGGAACCGATCCCGACTTATCCCCATCTTTCGTGACAGACATCGTTTCCCGTAGCTCCGCGAGAGATTCCAGTGTTCCTTTCGGCCGCAGAATCGGTCGGCCGGAGACGTGCGCTTTCTAGGACGGCAGCCGGGGGAGGCGGGTTCATTCATCTCCGGGAAATTCTCGACGAAGAGGACCAGAACGACTCATGGGTCTGACCAGCAACAAGGTTCTGGCGCTGGCCGCGGTGGTCGCCGTGGGGCTGTTCGCCGCCACGGTGTGGCTGTGGCCCCGGCTGTCGCGCCGGGGCCTGCGCCCGGTGCTCGGCAGGGTCGGCCTGCTGCTCGCGACCCAGCTGGCGCTCTTCGCGTCGGTCGGCCTGGCCGCCAACAACTACTTCCTCTTCTACGGGTCCTGGGCCGACCTCTTCGGCCAGGAGCAGCAGATGGGCGTGGTCGTCGACCACTCGGCGGGCAAGTCCGTCAAGCTGGTCGCCGAGCTGAAGCCGGAGGGCGTGCCGGGCGGTGGGCGCCCCGCGGCGGCGGGGCAGGTCCAGAAGGTCCTCGTCGCCGGGGAGAAGTCGGGGATCACCAGCCCGGCGTACGTGTACCTGCCGCCGGAGTACTTCCAGCCGGCGTACGCGGACAAGACCTTCCCCGCCGCGGTCGTCCTGACCGGCTACCCGGGCACCGCCGAGAACCTCCTCAAGGGCCTGAAGTACCCGCGTACCGCGTACGAGCAGGTCAAGAGCGGGAAGATGCGGCCGATGGTGCTGGTGATGCTGCGGCCGACCGTGGCCCCGCCCCGGGACACCGAGTGCGTCGACATCCCCGGCGGCCCGCAGACCGAGACCTTCTTCGCCGAGGACCTCCCGAAGGCGGTGTCGGGGACGTACCGCGTGGGCACGCAGCCGCGGAACTGGGGCTTCATCGGCAACTCGACCGGCGGCTACTGCGCCCTGAAGATCGCCCTGCACCACCCCGAGCGGTACGCGGCCGGGGCCGGCCTCTCCGCGTACTACAAGGCCGCCGAGGACGTCACCACCGGCGACCTCTTCCAGGGCGACCGGCGGCTGCGCGACCGTGCCGACCTGCTGTGGAGCCTGGACCACCTGCCGCAGGGCCGCTCGTCCTTCCTGGTGACCACGTCGAAGCAGGGCGAGGGGAACCTCAAGGGCACGCGCGCGTTCATCGCCAAGGTGAAGGCGCCCGCACGCGTGTCGTCGATCACCCTCGACAGCGGCGGGCACAACTTCACCACCTGGAACCGCGAGATCCCGCCCGCCCTGGTGTGGCTGAGCGGCCGGCTGAGCGCTAGCTGACCGTCTCCACGTCCACGTCCGTACGGGGGACGTCCCGCGCGTCCGCGGCGGTCGAGCGGCGCAGCGCCTCGTGCAGCCGGGCCGGGGTCAGCACGCCGAGGAAGCGGCCCCGCTCCTCGCGGTCGATGACCGCGATCCAGCCCGCGTCGTGCTGGAGCATCGTGGCGAACGCCTGCTTGAGCGACGCGCCGACGGGCAGCCACGCCTCCATGCGGTGCGCGTGGTCGCGTACGGAGCCCTCGCCGCGGGCGGCCTGTTCGGCGGAGATCCAGCCGTGCAGGTTGTCCTCGCGGTCCAGGACGACCGCCCAGCGGGAGTCCAGCGTGCGGGGGAGCGGGTCGTCCAGGTGGACCACCGGCGGCTGTTCGAGGTCACCCGGCTCGATCGGGGTGACGGACAGGCGCTTGAGGCCCCGGTCCGCGCCGACGAAGTCGGCGACGTACGGCGTGGCGGGGGCGCCGAGCACGGTGGCCGGGGTGTCCAGCTGCTCGATCCTGCCGTGCCCGTAGACGGCGATGCGGTCGCCGAGCCGGACGGCCTCCTCGATGTCGTGCGTGACGAACAGGACCGTCTTGCGCATCTGCGACTGGAGCTTGAGGAACTCGCTCTGCAGCCGCTCCCGCACCACCGGGTCGACCGCCCCGAACGGCTCGTCCATCAGCAGCACCGGCGGGTCGGCGGCCAGGGCGCGGGCCACGCCGACGCGCTGGCGCTGACCGCCGGAGAGCTGGTCGGGGTAGCGGTCGCCGTACGTGGCCGGGTCGAGCCCCACGAGGTCGAGCAGTTCGGCGGCGCGGGCGCGGGCCCGGTCGCGCCGGGTGCCGAGGAGGTGGGGCACGGTCGCGGTGTTCTCCAGCACCGTCTTGTGCGGGAAGAGGCCCACCTGCTGGATGACGTAGCCGATCCGGCGGCGCAGCCGGACGGGGTCGACGGCGGAGATGTCCTGGCCGTCGACGAGGATGCGGCCCCCGGTCGGCTCGATGAGCCGGTTGACCATCTTCATCGTGGTCGTCTTGCCGCAGCCGGACGGGCCGACGAGCGTGACCAGTTCGCCCTCGGCCACCTCGAACGACAGGTCGTCGACGGCGGTCGTGCCGTCGGGGTACCGCTTCGTCACACGCTCGAATCGGATCATGGTTCCCCCATTGTGGCCGGTGCGGTGTGAAGCCCATGTTGCCGTGGTGTGGCGGTGCGGGGTGATTGTCGGTGGCGGGGGTTAGGGTCGTTGGCGGATCGAACTGGCGAACGGGGGTGAGCGGGTGAGCACGGCGTCAAGCTGCTTGACGGCCAACGACTGGATCTGCGCGGAGTACGTCCGCTCCCGCGCCCAGGAGCTGACCGACGCGACGGTCCAGCACGTGTGGATCACCGTCGTGTCGGTGCTGATCGGGCTGGCCGTGGCGTTTCCGCTGGCGCTGCTGGTGCGCGCCCGGCCGCGGTGGGCGGGGCCGGTGCTCGGGCTGACGACCGTGCTGTACACGATCCCGTCGCTGGCGATGTTCTCGCTGCTGCTGCCGCTCTTCGGGCTGTCGGCCGCCCTGGTGGTGACGGGCCTGGTGCTCTACTCGCTCACGATCCTCGTACGGAACATCCTGGCGGGGCTCGCGGCCGTGCCCGACGAGACGCGCGAGGCGGCGCGCGGCATGGGATACGGGCGCGGGCGCCTGCTGTGGGAGGTCGAACTGCCGCTGGCGCTCCCGGCCGTGATGGCGGGCGTGCGGATGGCGACGGTGTCCACCATCGCCCTGACGACGGTCGGCGCCCTCGTCGACTACGGCGGGCTCGGCACGCTCATCACAGGCGGGCTGAAGAGCTACTTCAAGGCGCAGGTGCTCACGGCGTCGGTGCTGTGCGTGCTGCTGGCGGTCGCGGCGGACCTGCTGCTGCTCGGCGCGCAGCGGCTGCTCACCCCCTGGGCGCGTCCGCGTACGGGAAAGGCGGGCTGAGGCATGGGCGCGGTGGCCGACTCCTGGACGTGGCTGACGACCGGGGCCAACTGGCAGGGCGAGAGCGGGGTGTGGCACCGGCTGGGTGAGCACCTGTACTTCAGCGGGGTGTCCCTGCTGATCTCATGCCTCGTCGCCCTGCCCCTGGCGCTCTGGCTCGGGCACATCGGCAAGGGCGGGGCCCTCGCCGTCAACCTCTCCAACGTGGGGCGGGCGGTGCCCACGCTGGCGGTGCTCGTGCTGCTGACGCTCACTCCGCTGGGGCGCCACGGCGACCTGCCGGTGATCCTCGCCCTGGTGCTCTTCGCGGTCCCGCCGCTGCTCACCAACGCGTACCTCGGGATGCGCGAGGTCGACCGGGCGGTGGTGGAGGCGGCGCGCGGCATGGGGATGTCCGGGGGCCAGCTCTTCCGGAAGGTGGAACTGCCGCTCGCCTTCCCGATGGTGATGACCGGTCTGCGGTCGGCGACGGTCCAGGTGATCGCCACCGCGACGCTCGCCGCGATGGCCGGCCAGGGCGGGCTCGGCCGGATCATCACGGCGGGTTTCAACACGTACGACACCGCGCAAGTGGTCGCGGGGGCGCTGATCGTCGGGGTGCTCGCCCTGGCGGTCGAGGGCCTGCTGGTGCTCGCCGGCCGGGTCCTGGACCCGGTGCGGCGGAGCGACGTATCCCTATCCGGACGGAGAACGTGATGAGTAGGACCTCGCGCCTGGCGGGTGCGGTACTGGCCGTGGCGGCGCTGACCGGGGGGCTCGCCGCGTGCGGGGGCGACAGCCTGGAGAAGCGGAAGGGCGGCGCGGACGCCGCCTCGGCCCGCGGCGGCGGCGACAAGGGCACGGTGGTCGTCGGCTCGGCCGGCTTCACCGAGTCCAGCGTGCTGGCGGAGCTGTACGCGCAGGTACTGAAGGACGCCGGATACGCCACCTCCATCAGAACCGTGGAGAACCGGGAGCTGTACGAACCCGCCCTGGAGAAGGGCGAGATCGACGTCGTACCGGAATATGCGGCTACGCTTGCGGAATTCCTCAACGCGAAGGTGAACGGACCGAAGGCGTCGGAGGAGAAGCCGGTCGCCTCCAGCGATGTCACCGCCACCGTCGCGGCCCTGGAGAAGCTCGCCTCTCCGCGCGGACTGAAGGTGCTCCCGGCCGGCGGCGCGGTGGATCAGAACGCCTTCGCCGTGTCCAGGGAATTCGCCGAGAAGAACAAGCTCAAGACGCTTTCCGACCTCGGGGCCTCGAAGCTGAAGGTGAAGATCGCGGCGGGCGACGAGTGCGAGATCCGGCCGTTCTGCGCGCCGGGCCTGAAGAAGACGTACGGCATCGACGTGGCGGGCATCGACCCCAAGGGCGTCGGTACGACGCAGGCCAAGCAGGCCGTCAAGGACGGCATCGACCAACTGGTGCTGACGACCACGACGGACGCCACCCTGGAGCAGTTCGGGCTGGTGCTGCTGGAGGACGACAAGAAGCTGCAGAACGCCGACAATGTGCTGCCGGTCGTCAATGCGAAGGACGCCGGTTCGGCGGAGATAGCCGCTGCGCTCGACAAGATCACGAAGGTGTTGACGACCGAGGATCTCGTGGAGTTGAACCGGAAGGTGGACGCCGAGCGGGCAAAGCCGGTGGACGCGGCCCGGGCTTACCTGGAGGAGAAGGGGCTGATCGGGAAGTAGGCCGACCGGAAAGGCCGGCCGGTGGCGAAACATTGCCGGGCCTGTCCCCCAAACGGAGTCTACGCACGGTAAATTTCAGGCCATGCCACGTGGACGCCACCGCCATTCCCCGCCCCTGCACCGGCTGCTGCCGCCGTCGGCGGTCGCCGGAGCGTCGGTTCTCTGTGCCGGAGGCGCCTGGCTCTTCGCGGATCCGCTGGTCCTGCGGCTGCTGGCGGCCGCCGCCGCCGTGGGAGCCGTCACCGGAGCCGTCCTGATGCGCAGTTGGGACCGGGCGGCCGGCCGGCGTGTCGCCGAGCTGACCCGGGCCCGCGCGGGCGACCAGTGGCGCACCGAGGAGCGGATCGCGGAGCTGGAGGCGGACCTGGAGGAGTCGCGCGAGCTGCGCGCCCGGCTGGAGGCGAAGCTGCGGGCCAAGCGCGTCGAGCTGGCGGGGCTGCGCAACGAGCACGCCGGGCTGCTGCGCCGGTACGCCACCGCCGAGACCGAGCGGGCCAGCGCGCTGGAGGGCCGTCGGCAGCTCGCGCTGGAGGCCGCGGCGCCGGCCGCCCGGGAGCTGCCCGCCGCGGCCTCGACGCCGACCCCGGCCGCGTACCTCCAGGCCGCCAGGGCCCTGGAGAACCTCGCGCGGAACGCCGCCGTCCAGGAGGCCGGTCGCGCCGGGCAGCGGTCCCCGGAGGCACCCACGGCGGAGGCATCCGCCGCGGCCGACGAGGCCCCCACCCACGAGGCCGCCACCCGCCAGGCCGCTGCCCACGCGACCGAGGCCCCGGAGGCCGCCGCCCACGCGACCGAGGCTCCGGAGGCCGAGGAGCCCGAGGGTCCCGGTGCCGCGTCCGCGATGCGCCCGGTCCCGCCGACCGCCGCGATCGCACCGCAGGCGGCGCAGTGGCGTCCGGCGCCGCGCCTCCAGGGCGGCTTCGACTTCTTCGGCACCCAGACGCCGAAGAAGGCCCCGGCGGCCATCGAGGCCGTCCAGCACGAGGACCTGGCCGACGTCGTCGGCGAGGAGGCCCTCGCCGTACGGCGCCGGGAGGAGCGCGCGGTCGGCAAGGTCATCGACCTGACGGCGCACGACGAGACCGAGCAGCTCGACGTGGTGGAGCTGCGGCGCGACGCCGCCTCCTGACCGCCGGGCCGGCCCCGGCCACTCGACTGCCGGGCCGGCCGGCCGCTCGACCGCCGGGCCGCCCGGCCGGGCTACTTGTCGATGTCGCCGACGACGAAGAAGAACGACCCCAGGATCGCCACCATGTCCGCGACGAGCGTGCCCGGCAGCAGCTCCACCAGCGCCTGGATGTTGTTGTACGACGCCGAGCGCAGCTTCAGCCGGTACGGGGTCTTGTCGCCCTTGGACACCAGGTAGTAGCCGTTGAGCCCGAGAGGGTTCTCGGTCCAGGCGTACGTGTGGCCTTCCGGCGCCTTCAGGACCTTCGGCAGCCGCTGGTTGATCGGCCCGGGCGGCAGCTCCGCGAGCCGGTCGAGGCAGGCGTCGGCGAGGTCCAGGGAGTTGTGCGTCTGCTCCAGCAGGCACTCGAAGCGGGCCAGGCAGTCGCCCTCCTCGCGGGTGACGACCTTCAGGGTGTCCTGGAGGTCGCCGTACGCGAGGTACGGCTCGTCGCGCCGCAGGTCGAAGTCGACACCGGACGCGCGGGCGAGCGGGCCGCTGACGCCGTACGCGTGCACGATCCCGGGCGCCATGACGCCGACGCCGCGCGTGCGGCCGCGGAAGATCTCGTTGCCGAGGACGAGGCGGTCGTACACGTCCATCCGGGAGCGGATCGCCGCCACCGCCTGCCGGGCCCGGCCGAGCCAGCCGGCCGGCAGGTCCTCCTTGAGGCCGCCCACCCGGTTGAACATGTAGTGGATCCGGCCGCCGGAGACCTCCTCCATCACGTGCTGGAGGTCCTCGCGCTCGCGGAAGGCGTGGAAGATCGGGGTGATACCGCCCAGTTCGAGGGGGTACGAGCCGAGGAACATCAGGTGGTTGAGCACCCGGTTCAGCTCCGCGAGCAGGGTGCGCGTCCACACGGCGCGCTCCGGGACCTCCATGCCGAGCATCCGCTCGACGGCCATGACGACACCGAGCTCGTTGGAGAACGCCGACAGCCAGTCGTGGCGGTTGGCCAGCATGATGATCTGACGGTAGTCACGCGCCTCGAAGAGCTTCTCCGCGCCGCGGTGCATATAGCCGACGACCGGCTCGGCATGCTGGATCAGCTCGCCGTCCAGCACGAGCTTCAGGCGCAGCACGCCGTGCGTGGAGGGGTGCTGGGGCCCGATGTTCAGCACCATGTCGGTGCTTTCCGCGGCACCGCCGATGCCGACCGTGGTCTCCGTCATGCCGGACAGTATCCCTCGCCGGGCACGCGCTGGAGCAGCCAGGTGAAGTCCCCGAGTCCGCCCCGCGCCGTGAGCTCGGCGGCCTCCCCGGCGGCGGCGAGGGCGCGTACGTACCCGGCGGGGTCGCTCCGCGCCAGGTCGAGGGCGGGCCGGCCCCCGGCGACCCCGAGCCGCCGCAGCGCCTCCCGCTGCGAGACCAGCTCCACCGGGCCCGCTCCGCACGCCGCCGCGCAGGCGTCCAGCGCCACGTGCGCCGTGATGTCGCACGAGCCGTCCGGCACCGGCTCCACCTCGCGCCCCGCGCGGAAGCCGGTCAGCGTGCCGAAGGGCGGCCGGGCCTCCCGCACGTGGGCGTAGTCGACCGCCACCGCCAGGCCGGCGTCGAGGCAGCGCACCGCGCGCGCCCAGGCCTCGTCGCGCGGGCGGCCGATCTCGGCGCGCTCGCCCGGCTCCCGCAGCGGCCACCAGCGGGCCACCCACTCCTCGTCGGCTCCCGCGACCGGCGGGCCCAGCCGCTCGGTGCCGTCCGGCGCCACCTCCACGTACCGGGGCGTGCCCGCATCGTCCACTTCGGCGACGTCCACCGGCACGTTGTCGAGCCACTCGTTGGCGAACAGCAGCCCGCGTACCCCGGACGGCAGGTCCGGCCCCCACTCCACGCGCGGGTCCAGTCCCTCCGGCCGGGCCGCGCGCTCGACGGCGTACGCCCGTACGCGAAGGTCCGGCGCCGAAGCCGGCAACGCCGCCAGCACCCCCGTCAGCAGCTCGCCGCGCCCCGCACCCACGTCCACCAGTGCGACCTCGTCCGTGCCGAGGTCCTCCGCGACCCGCGCCAGCAGCCGGGCGACCGCCCCGGCGAACAGCGGTGAGGCGTGCACCGACGTACGGAAGTGCCCCGCGGGCCCCTCAGGGCGCAGGTAGAAGCCGTCGGGCCCGTACAGCGCGCGTTCCGCGGCCGCCCGCCAGCCCGTCCACCGACTCGGCCCCCGGCCGGTCCCCTGACTCGTCCGAGCCGTCTCATCCGTCACGGGCACCAGTCTCCACCGGCCCCTCCGCCCGGCCCTCTCCACCCTGCGGAGTAGGGCCCCGTCCCAGGGATGGGACCTCCGGTTGACCCCTGCACCTATTCGGTTTCCCTACGCTGGGTGACGTGCACCGCCTCTACGACTTCATCCGCAGACACCCCACGGGCGTCGACGGCTTCTGGGCTGTGATGCTCCTGGGGTTCTCCATGCTGTGGGTGGCCCAGGTCCCCGACGGTGCCGAGCCCGCCCTGGTGGCCGCCGGGATCGTCCTGCTGCTCTGCCTCGCCGTCGCACTGCGCCGCCGCTGGCCCGAGAAGATGCTGCTGCTCGTCGCCGCCATCGGCGTGGCCCAGCTGGCGCTCGACGTCGCGACGAACCCGGCCGACTTCGCGATGCTCGTCGTCATCTACACCGTCGCCGCGCAGGGCGACGGCCCGCGCTGGGCGTCCCGCCTCGCGTTGGTCGGCGGCGTGTGCGCGGCCCCCCTGGCGCAGCTGCGCTGGCCCGTCGAGAACGTCTCGACCGCCGGGCAGGTGTTCTTCGCCGTCGTGCTGAGCGTGCCGTTCCTCCTGGCCTGGGTGCTCGGCGACTCCATGCGCACCCGTCGCGCGTACTTCGCGCAGCTGGAGGAGCGCGCCACCCGCCTGGAGAAGGAGCGCGAGGCCCAGGCCAAGGTCGCCGTCGCCGCCGAGCGCGCCCGGATCGCCCGCGAGCTGCACGACGTCGTCGCCCACAACGTCTCCGTGATGGTCGTCCAGGCGGACGGCGCCGCGTACGTCCTCGACACCTCGCCCGACCTGGCCAAACAGGCCCTGGAGACCATCTCCACCACCGGCCGCCAGGCGCTCGCCGAGATGCGCCGGCTGCTCGGCATCCTGCGCACCGGCGAGCCGCAGGACTCCGAGGACTACGTGCCGCAGCCCGACGTCCAGCAGATCGGGGACCTGGTGGAACAGGTGCGCAGCGCGGGCCTCGCCGTCGACTTCCGCATCGAGGGCACCCCGCGCCCGCTGCCGAGCGGCGTCGAGCTCACCGCGTACCGCATCGTCCAGGAGGCGCTCACCAACACCCGCAAGCACGGCGGCCCGGACGTCGGGGCGAGCGTGCGGCTGGTCTACTTCGACGACGGACTCGGTCTGCTGGTCGAGGACGACGGCCGGGGCGCGTCGCACGAGCTGTACGAGGACGGCGGCGCCGACGGCCGGGGCCACGGCCTGATCGGCATGCGCGAGCGCGTCGGGATGGTCGGCGGCACGCTGGACGCCGGGCCGCGGCCCGGCGGCGGCTTCCGGATCAGCGCCCTGCTCCCCCTCAAGCCCGCCCACTGAAGCCCACTGAAGCCCACTGAAGTCCACTGAATCCGTACGGACCTAAGGAATCGCATGTCCATCCGCGTGATGCTCGTCGACGACCAGGTGCTGCTGCGCACCGGCTTCCGCATGGTGCTGGCCGCCCAGCCGGACATGGAGGTCGTCGCGGAGGCGGGCGACGGGGCCGAGGCGATCGACGTCCTGCGGTCCACGGCCGTGGACGTCGTCCTCATGGACGTACGGATGCCCCGCCTGGACGGGGTGGAGGCCACGCGCCGCATCTGCGCCGAGCCGGGCGCGCCGCGCGTGCTGATCCTGACCACCTTCGACCTGGACGAGTACGCCTTCTCCGGTCTGAAGGCGGGCGCCAGCGGCTTCATGCTCAAGGACGTGCCGCCCGGCGAGCTCCTCAGCGCCATCCGGGCGGTGCACAGCGGGGACGCGGTGGTCGCGCCGTCGACGACCCGGCGGCTGCTGGACCGTTTCTCCCCGATGCTGCCCTCCGCCGCCAAGGACCCGCGCGACAAGACCCTGGAGAAGCTCACCGAGCGGGAGCGCGAGGTGATGATGCTCGTCGCGCAGGGCCTGTCGAACGGTGAGATCGCGGGGCGGCTGGTGCTCTCGGAGGCCACCGTCAAGACGCATGTCGGCCGCATCCTCACCAAGCTCGGGCTGCGGGACCGGGTGCAGGTGGTGGTCCTCGCGTACGAGACGGGCCTGGTACGGGCCGGAGGCCGCTGACGCAGTCCCTAGCGCAGCACCGTCTCCAGGAAGTCGCTGCCGATGCGGGCGACGGCGGCCACGTCCAGCTGGTGCAGGACGTACCGGCCGCGGCGGCGCACGGTGACGAGCTGGGCCTTCTTCAGGACGGCGAGGTGGCGTGAGACCTCCGGCGGGGTGATGCCGTACAGCTCGGCCAGCTCGCCGTTGGTGTACGCGGCGCGGGCCAGCTCGCGGCACATGCGCATGCGCAGGGGGTGGGCCAGCGCCTCCATGCGCAGGTGGAGCATCTCGACCGAGGCGGGCCCGGGCAGTTCCGGCGCGCCGATGGGGTAGTGGACGACGGGGCGCCAGCCGGGGGAGTGCAGCACCCACAGGTGGGGCCAGCCGAAGCTGGACGGCACGAAGGTGACCCCGGTCCCGGCGGCGGTGGTCCGGCCGTCGGTGAGCTTGTCGACCACGATGCGCCGTGCGCCCGCGCCCCCACCCGCGTTCACGCCCCCGATCACGCCCCCGCCCTCACCCTCGTCGAGCCGCACCGCGGGCGACACGGCGCGCAGCGCCTCCGGCAGGCCCTTACGGCGCAGCAGCTCGGTCTTGTGGCGGGCGTCGGCGGCGAGGGCGGGCTGGACGCGGCGCCAGGTGTCGGCGAAGAAGGCCTGGTCGCAGTCCTCGAAGAGACGGCGCAGCCAGGCGCGTACGCCCCCGGGGTCGGCGAGCAGGCGGCGGGTGAACTCCAGCTGCCGGGGGCCGCGGCTGGCGGCGAGTTCCAGGGCGCGTTCGGGGCGGACGGCGCCGTCGGCCGCGTACTGCGCGGAGCAGGCGAACTCCAGGGCGGCGGTTAGGAAGCGGTCCTCGTCCAGCGCGTCGAGCAGGTCGAGCTCCTCGGCGAGCGTGGCGCCGGTGCGGCCGTCGCCGCCACGTACTCCGGCGAACGGCAGGTGGACGTCCGAGAACGTCGTCGTCCACAGGAAGTTCGCCTCGTGCAGCCGGTCGGCGAGGTCCGGCTTGAGCGCGGCGGCGGTGGCGGTCGCCCAGCCGTGCAGCCCGGGGTGGTGCCCGGGCTCGGACAGGACGTGCAGCGCCTCGCCCAGCTCGGCGAGGGGCGAGATGTCGAAGACGATGCGCTCGGGCGGCAGGCCCGTGATGTCGATGCTCACGCTCACGCCCCCATGGTGAGGGCTGTCGCGCCCCGCATCGCGCCAGTTGACGTCCCTCGTCAATCGATACGCCTCAGCGGGGCGGGGTGCGGACCCTGGAGCCCATGAACGCCCTGCACCAGCACCTCCTGGACACCTACCGCTCGGCCCAGCTCGGCACCCCGCCCCCGCCGCTCCCGGGCGCGCACGACTGGCGCGCCCTGCGCGCGGCCCGCGAGCACCGCCGCTTCCTCAAGGTGCTCAGGGGCGTGCCGGTGCACCTGTCGCGTGCGGCCCGGGCGGCGGCCCGGACGACCGCCCGGACTACCGCCCGGACACCCGCCCGATGAAGTCCCGCGCCGCGTCCACCACGTCCTGGCGCGACCACTCCAGGCCCGGTGCCGCGACCATGACCTCCGTGACCGCGACGCCCGGCGGACCGGCCGGGCCCGGGTCCGCCCAGGCGCGGAAGAGGGTGACGCCCGTCTCCTCGGCCTGGCGGACGCCCGCCTCCGTGAGGACCTCCGGCTCGTACGGCAGCCACACCTGGAACTGGTGCGTGTGCGGGGTCTCCGGGTGCACCCGGAACCACGGCGCCGCCCCCGCGAAACCCTCCCGCAGCGCCTCCGCCACCACGCGCGCGTGCGCCACGTACGACGGCAGTCGCGGCAGCTCCCGCTCCAGGCCCAGCAGCGCCGACAGCGCCGCCGGGAACTGCTGGAACAGCTGGCCCCCGTACCGGTGGCGCCACGCCCGGGCCTCCTCCACCAGCGGCTCGGGCCCGGCCAGCACGGCGCCGGACAGTCCGCCGAGCGACTTGTAGAAGGAGACGTACACGCTGTCGGCGAGTCCCGCTATCTCGGAGAGCTCCCGCCCGAACCAGGGGGCGCACTCCCACAGCCGCGCGCCGTCGAAGTGCACCACCGCATCCCGCTCCCGGGCGGCCTCCACCACCGCCACCAGCTCGTCCCAGTGCGGCAGTACGAAGCCGGCGTCGCGCAGCGGCAGCTCCAGCATCAGCGTGCCGAAGGGCTCGTCGAGGTCCTGGACCTCCTCGGCCGTGGGCAGCCGGGGCGCGCGCGTCGGGTGGACGGTCCGCAGCCCGGTGAGCGCCGTGAGGGCGCGGCGCTCGTGCACCTCGGGGTGCGCCAGCGGGTGGAGCGCGACGACCGGGTTGCCGGTGCGCGCCGCCCAGCACCGCAGTGCCACCTGCTGCGCCATGGTTCCGGTGGGGAAGAACGCCGCCGCCGGGAAGCCCAGCAGCCCCGCCACCCGCCGCTCCAGGGTCTCGACGACCCGGTCGCCGTACACGTCGACCGGTTCGGACAGGTCGTGGACGCCGCCCGCGTCGCGCGCGAGCGCGCTCAGCCGTTCCCCGAGCGTCGTCTCCGAGGCGTATCGCCACAGGACCTTCTCGGACGCCCGCCACGCGGCGGTCCGCCGTGCCTTCTCGTCACCTTGATCGCTCATGGTCCGATCATCACACCGCCGGTCACGCCCTGTGGACAGTCGGCAAGCGGAACGAAACGCTGGCGTAGCATGACCAGAAATCGTCCGGTACCCCCCGCGGACTGGAACGGAAGGCCGTCGCCCGCGTGAACGCTTCGCAACCCCGCCCCGCCCGGCTCACCGTCGGCGTCGTAGGCGCCGGCCGGGTGGGCCCCGCCCTCGCCGCGGCTCTGCGGCTCGCCGGACACCGCCCGGTGGCCGTCTCGGGCGTCTCCGACGCGTCCGTGCGGCGCGCCGCCGAGCTCCTGCCCGACGTGCCGCTCGTCCCGCCCGCGCAGGTCCTGGAGCGGGCCGACCTGGTGCTGCTGACCGTCCCCGACGACGTCCTGCCCGGCCTGGTGCAGGGGCTGGCCGAGACCGGAGCCGTACGCCCCGGGCAGCTGCTGGTGCACACCTCCGGGCGGTACGGCACCGCCGTGCTCGACCCGGCCCGCCGCGCCGGAGCGCTGCCGCTCGCCCTGCACCCCGTCATGACGTTCACCGGCACCGCCGTCGACGTCCAGCGGCTGGCCGGCTGCTCCTTCGGCGTCACCGCCCCCGAGGAGCTGCGGCTCGCCGCCGAGGCGCTCGTCATCGAGATGGGCGGCGAGCCCGAGTGGATCGACGAGGCCGCCCGCCCCCTCTACCACGCGGCCCTCGCCCTCGGCGCGAACCACCTCGTCACGCTGGTGGCCCAGTCCATGGAGCTGCTCCGCACGGCGGGCGTCGGCGCCCCCGACCGGATGCTCGGCCCGCTCCTCGGCGCCGCCCTGGACAACGCCCTGCGCTCCGGGGACGCCGCCCTGACCGGCCCCGTCGCGCGCGGCGACGCCGGCACGGTCGCGGCCCACATCGCCGAGCTGCGCGCGCACGCGCCCGCCGCCGTCGCGGGCTACCTCGCCATGGCCCGTACGACGGCGGACCGGGCACTCGCGGCCGGCCTGCTCAAGCCCGAGCTCGCCGAGGACCTGCTGGACGTCCTCGCGAACGGCTCCGCCGGCCAGGGAGGCCAGGAAGGCCAGGAAGGCGCCGAGGGCGCGGAAGGAGACAGCGGCCGATGAGCCAGGACTTCGAACTGATCACCACCCGCGACGAGCTGGGGTACGCCCTCGACCACTTCGCGCCCCGGGGCCGTACGGCCGTCGTCATGACCATGGGCGCCCTCCACGAGGGTCACGCCACCCTGGTCCGGGCCGCCCGCAGGCACGTCGGCAAGCAGGGGTACGTCCTGGTCACCGTCTTCGTGAACCCGCTCCAGTTCGGCGCGGGCGAGGACCTCGACCGCTACCCCCGCACCCTGGACACCGACCTCAAGACCGCCGAGCAGGCGGGCGCCGACGCCGTGTTCGCCCCCTCCGTCGAGGAGATGTATCCCGACGGGCGGCCCGAGATCCGGATCACCGCGGGCCCCATGGGCGAGCGGCTGGAGGGCGCCTCCCGCCCCGGCCACTTCGACGGCATGCTCACCGTCGTCGCCAAGCTCCTCCACCTCACCCGCCCCGACGCGGCGTTCTTCGGCCAGAAGGACGCCCAGCAGCTCGCCCTGATCCGCCGCATGGTCCGCGACCTGAACTTCCCGGTGGAGATCGTCGGCGTGGAGACCGTCCGCGAGCCCGACGGCCTGGCCCTCTCCAGCCGCAACCGCTACCTGTCGCCCCCCGAGCGGCGTACCGCCCTCGCGCTCTCCGCCGCGCTCTTCGCCGCCCGCGACCGGCTCGCCGCCCAGGTGGCGCTGCGCGCCCGCGCCGAGACGCTGCCCGCCTCCGAGAGCCGCGCCGCGGCCCTGTCCAAGCTGGGCGAGTCACGCGCGGCGGCCGACGCCCACGCGGTGGCGGCGCTGGCGGCTGCGGGCCCGGGCGGCGCGGACGCGGTTCGGGCGGCGGCCCGCGCGGTACTCGACGAGGCGGCCAAGCGCACCCCGCCCCTCGTCCTCGACTACCTCGCCCTGGTCGACCCGGCCGACTTCACCGACGTCCCCGACGAGTACACCGGGGAGGCGATCCTGGCCGTGGCCGCCAAGGTCGGCACCACCCGGCTCATCGACAACCTTCCCCTCACCTTCGGAGCCCCCGCATGACCGGCATACGCCTCCAGGCCCCCGCCCCCGGCTGGGCCATCGACGCCGACGTCGTCGTGGTCGGCTCCGGCGTGGCGGGCCTGACCGCCGCCCTGCGCTGCACGGCCGCGGGCCTGCGTACGGTCGTCGTCACCAAGGCCCGCCTCGACGCCGGCTCCACCCGCTGGGCCCAGGGCGGCATCGCCGCGGCCCTCGGCGAGGGCGACACCCCGGAGCAGCACCTCGACGACACGCTCGTCGCGGGCGCGGGCCTGTGCGACGAGGAGGCCGTCCGCGCCCTGGTCACCGAGGGCCCCGACGCCGTACGCCGCCTGATCGCCACCGGCGCGCGGTTCGACACCGACGAGGCCGGCACCATCGAGCTCACCCGCGAGGGCGGCCACCACCGCCGCCGCATCGCGCACGCGGGCGGCGACGCGACGGGCGCCGAGATCTCCCGCGCCCTGGTCGACGCGGTCCGCGACCGCGCCGTCCGCACCATCGAGAACGCGCTCGTCCTGGACCTCCTCACCGACGCCGAAGGCCGTACGGCCGGGGTCACCCTCCACGTCATGGGCGAGGGCCAGCACGACGGCGTCGGCGCCGTCCACGCCCCGGCCGTCGTCCTCGCCACCGGCGGCATGGGCCAGGTCTTCTCCGCCACCACCAACCCCGCCGTCTCCACCGGCGACGGTGTCGCCCTCGCGCTCCGCGCCGGGGCGGAGGTCAGCGACCTGGAGTTCGTCCAGTTCCACCCCACGGTCCTCTTCCTCGGCCCCGACGCGGAGGGCCAGCAGCCCCTCGTCTCCGAGGCGGTACGCGGCGAGGGCGCGTACCTGGTCGACGCCGACGGCGTCCGCTTCATGGTCGGGCAGCACGAGCTGGCCGAGCTCGCCCCCCGGGACATCGTCGCCAAGGGCATCATGCGCCGCATGCGCGAGCAGGGCGCCCACCACATGTACCTCGACGCCCGCCACTTCGGCGCCGAGATGTGGGCCTCCCGCTTCCCGACGATCCTCGCCGCCTGCCGCGCCCACGGCATCGACCCGGTCACCGAGCCGATCCCGGTCGCCCCGGCGGCGCACTACGCCTCCGGCGGCGTCCGCACCGACCTGTCCGGCCGCACCACCGTGCCCGGCCTGTACGCGTGCGGCGAGGTGGCCTGCACCGGCGTCCACGGCGCCAACCGCCTCGCGTCGAACTCCCTCCTGGAGGGCCTGGTCTTCGCCGAGCGCATCGCCGACGCCGTCGCGAAGGACCGCGCCGCGCACGCCGGGACCGGGTCGCGCACGCCGGTCCCGCACCCCGCCCCCACCCTGCTGCCGCTGCTCGACCCGACCTGCCGCGCCACCCTCCAGCACGTCATGACGGCGGGCGCCGGAGTGCTGCGCTCCGCCACGAGCCTCGCCGAGGCGGCCGAGCGGCTGGACGCCATCCACGGCGAGGCGGTGAGCGGCCGCCACAAGGCCGCCGAGCCCGGCGTCGAGTCCTGGGAGACCACGAACCTCCTGTGCGTCGCCCGCGTGCTCGTCGCCGCCGCCCGCCGCCGCGAGGAGACCCGCGGCTGCCACTGGCGCGAGGACCACCCGGACCGCGACGACACGGCGTTCCGCCGCCACCTCGTCGTGACGCTCGGTCCCGACCGGACCCTGGACGTCCGCCCCACCGACACCCAAGACTTCCCTCCGACCGTCGCCGAAGCCCCCCAGGAGCCGTAACCGTGAGCACGCCCGAAGAACGCCCGCAGCCCGTGGACGTCCCCCTGATCAACATCGGTGCGCCGGCCTCGACCGGCGGCTGCGGCGACGGCTGCGGCTGCGGCGGTGACG
The DNA here is from genome assembly GCF_055571835.1 of Streptomyces sp. NPDC030862. Taxonomy (NCBI): domain Bacteria; kingdom Bacillati; phylum Actinomycetota; class Actinomycetes; order Kitasatosporales; family Streptomycetaceae; genus Streptomyces; species Streptomyces sp. NPDC030862. The sequence goes on from NZ_JBVIEN010000003.1 coordinate 814,533, forward strand.
ACGAGGTATACGAGTGCGGCCTCGACCCCGCGCTCGCCGCGCTGCTGGTGAACGCCGGCCTCGACCCCGTACTCGTCGAGGACGTCGCCTACCGCGCGATCGAGGAGGACCTGGACGGCGGCGTGGACGTCACCACCGTCGCGACCGTCCCGGAGGACGCGGTCGCCACCGCCGACTTCACCGCGCGCGAGGCGGGCGTGGTCGCGGGCATCCACATCGCCGAGGCGATCATGTCGGTGGTCTGCACCCAGGAGTTCGCGGTCGAGCGGCACGTCGAGGACGGCGACCGCGTGGAGGCCGGGCAGAAGCTGCTGTCCGTCACCACCCGCACCCGCGACCTGCTCACCGGCGAGCGCTCCGCGCTCAACATCATGTGCCGCCTCTCCGGCATCGCCACCGCCACCCGCGCGTGGGCGGACGCCCTGGAGGGCCACAAGGCGAAGGTCCGCGACACCCGCAAGACCACCCCCGGGCTGCGCGCCCTGGAGAAGTACGCCGTGCGCTGCGGCGGCGGCGTCAACCACCGCATGTCGCTGTCCGACGCCGCACTCGTCAAGGACAACCACGTCGTCGCGGCGGGCGGCGTCGCGCAGGCGTTCAAGGCCGTCCGCGAGCAGTTCCCCGACGTACCGATCGAGGTCGAGGTGGACACCCTCCACCAGGTCCGCGAGGTCCTGGAGGCGGGCGCCGACCTGATCCTGCTGGACAACTTCACGCCGGCCGAGACCGAGGAGGCCGTCACCCTCGTCGGCGGCCGTGCGGTCCTGGAGTCCTCCGGCCGCCTCACCCTGGAGAACGCCGCCGCGTACGCCGCGACCGGCGTCGACTACCTCGCGGTGGGGGCCCTCACCCACTCCTCCCCGATCCTCGACATCGGCCTCGACCTGCGAGAGGCGGAGCAGGGCTGATGCTGCTCACGATCGACGTCGGCAACACCCAGACCGTCTTCGGCCTGTTCGACGGCGAGGAGATCGTCGAGCACTGGCGCATCTCCACGGACGCCCGCCGCACCGCCGACGAGCTGGCCGTGCTCATGCAGGGCCTGATGGGCATGCACCCGCTGCTCGGCGACGAGCTCGGCGACGGCATCGAGGGCATCGCCATCTGCTCGACGGTCCCGTCCGTCCTGCACGAACTGCGCGAGGTGACGCGCCGGTACTACGGCGACGTGCCGGCGGTGCTGGTCGAGCCGGGCATCAAGACGGGCGTCCCGATCCTCACGGACAACCCCAAGGAGGTCGGCGCCGACCGCATCATCAACGCGGTCGCGGCGGTCGAGCTGTACGGCGGCCCGGCGATCGTCGTCGACTTCGGCACGGCGACGACGTACGACGCGGTCAGCGCGCGCGGCGAGTACGTCGGCGGTGTGATCGCCCCCGGCATCGAGATCTCCGTCGAGGCGCTCGGCGTCAGCGGCGCGCAGCTCCGCAAGATCGAGCTGGCCCGCCCGCGCAGCGTGATCGGCAAGAACACGGTGGCGGCGATGCAGGCGGGCATCGTGTACGGCTTCGCGGGCCAGGTCGACGGCGTCGTGCAGCGCATGAAGCGCGAACTGGTCGGCCCCTCCGGAGACCCGGCCGACGTCACGGTCATCGCCACGGGCGGCCTGGCCCCGATGGTCCTCGGCGAGTCCACGGTCATCGACGAGCACGAGCCGTGGCTGACCCTGATCGGCCTGCGGCTGGTGTACGAGCGGAACGTCTCGCGGATGTAGCCCGCATCGACCCCCCGTCCGCCTGCGGACCCCCGGCCCGCAGGCGGACGGGAGGCCTGCAGGGGCACGCCGTGAACATCGACTTAAACGACTTTCGTCCCAATTGCGCATATCGTCACCTCATGCCCACGCCATACGGATCCCGCGGCGGCCTGGCGTTCGGCGCAGACGAGCTGCGTGTGCTCCGACGCGCCCTCGCCCATGCCCTTCACCCCGCCCCGCTCGACGACGAGGACGTCCAGGACTGCCACCGCCTCGCCGGCTCGGTCGACGAGGCGGTCCGCGAGGCCGGGCGGCTGCGCGCCTTCCTGCTCGCGGACCTCGCGCGGTACCGCGATGCCCTCCCCGGCTCGGCGACCGGATACCTGGAGCTGCTCCAGGACGCCCTGGCGGCCGGGTACGAGCCCGGGCCCGAGGACCTCGCCGCGCTGCGCAGCCTGCGCCACGGCGCCGTGGCCGCCGCACTGCTGGAGCGCTGCCGGCGCCTGGCCGAGCAGTCCGTACGCGCCCGCCTCGCCGGGCAGCGCACCGCACCGGCCCCGCGCACCCGGCTGCTCGCGCTGCCCGGTGGCCGGGGCCGGACCGCCGCCGCGGCGCAGCAGCCCTCCCCGAAGCCGGCCCCGGACCCCGCGCCCAAGCCCGTCCCCAAGCCCTCCGAGGTCTTTCCGCCGCGCCGGCGACCCGCGGCGCCCCCGCCCGAGAAGCGGGCGGCGAGCTAGTTACCCTGGACGCCATGGACTACGTATCCGCGCTCCTGCCCCCGGTGGTGATGGCCGCCTTCTTCATCGCCCTCATCGTGGTGATCGTCAAGAGCCAGGGCGGCCAGAACAAGGCCAAGGAGGACGCGGCCGTCGACGCGGCCCTCGCCCGCGCCGAGGCCGCCCGCCAGGCGGACGGCTCCGCCTGACACGTACCCGCCGGACCCGGGCCTCGGACCGGAAACCAAGGGCGTACGACCGCTTACGCGTCGTACGCCCTTTTTGTTACCTTTGATACGTCAATAGCCAGTCATTCCGACATCCCCCACTATGGTGGCGACGTGCCCCGTCAATTGGGAGAGCTCGAAGACGCCGTCATGACCCGCGTCTGGCAATGGAACCGGCCTGTCACCGTCCGGGAAGTCCTGGAGGATCTCCAGCAGGAACGGTCCATCGCCTACACCACCGTCATGACCGTAATGGACAATCTCCATCAGAAGGGCTGGGTGCGCAGGGAAGTCTCCGGCCGCGCCTATCGATATACCGCGGTCTCCACCCGCGCCGCCTACTCGGCCGCACTGATGAACGAAGCCTGGTCCAAGAGCGACAACCCCGCCGCGGCGCTCGTGGCGTTCTTCGGCATGATGTCGCAGGAGCAGCGCGAGGCGCTGAATGACGCCATCCGGATCCTGCAACGCGACATCCCGGAAGAGACCGCCGAAGAACCGCCGCAAGGCGAACAGGAACGGGCGGAAGTGGAAGGCGCCGCGCACACCGGGGAGAGCCGGGGTGCCGCCGGCGAGGACGCCGCCGGGCGATAGCGTCCCCTCATGTCCTCCACCGACCTTCCGTCCCCGCCGCCCAATCCCGCCGCGAAAGCCGTGACCGTACGACGCGCCAGGACCAGCGATGTGGCGGCCCTGCGACGCCTCGTCGATCCGTACGTCACCGAGGGCATCCTGCTCGACAAAGCGACGGTGACGCTTTACGAGGACATCCAGGAGTTCTGGGTGGCGGAACGCGACGAGGACGGCACGGTCGTCGGCTGCGGCGCTCTCCACGTGATGTGGGAAGACCTCGCCGAAGTGCGCACTCTCGCCGTCGACCCGCACTTCCGGGGGGCGGGTGTCGGCCATCAAGTGCTGGGGAAGTTGCTGGACACGGCCCGGTGGCTCGGCGTGCGCCGGGTTTTCTGCCTGACCTTCGAAGTCGACTTCTTCTCCAAGCACGGCTTCGTCGAGATCGGTGAGACGCCGGTCGCCGGAGATGTCTACGCCGAGCTCCTGCGTTCCTATGACGAGGGCGTCGCCGAGTTCCTCGGTCTCGAACGAGTGAAGCCGAACACCTTGGGCAACAGCCGGATGCTTCTGCACCTGTGATCGGAGGATGAGCCTCACCGATCCCTATGTCCGAATCGCGTATGTTTCCCGCCTGTCCCGGGTTCCGAACCTCTCCCGGGGGTTTGTGTTTTCCAGGGAAAAGCGGTTTCCTTTCCGCGTACTGCATTTTCGATGAAAGGAAATCCGGTGGCACAGAAGGTTCAGGTCCTTCTTGTTGACGACCTCGACGGCGGCGAGGCGGACGAGACGGTGACGTTCGCTCTGGACGGCAAGACCTACGAGATCGACCTCACCACCGCCAACGCGGACAAGCTCCGCAGCCTGCTCGAGCCGTACACCAAGAGCGGCCGGCGCACCGGTGGCCGCGCCGCGGGCGGTCGTGGCAAGGGTCGCGTCGCCGCCGGCGGCAGCCCCGACACCGCGAAGATCCGCGCGTGGGCCAAGGAGAACGGTTACAACGTGAACGACCGCGGTCGCGTCCCGGCCGAGATCAGGAAGGCGTACGAGGACGCCAACCACTGAGTGCGGCCCCGTCGCCCGCACCCAGCAGCCGGACCCGGTGGCACGCCGTCGCCGCCGTGTCCACGAGCCGTACGAGACAGGGGGCGTTCCCCCTGTCCCCCGGAGCCGTCCCGGTGGCCGGCCCCGCCCCGGGCGAGGGCAGCGCCGGAAGCGTCGGTTCCACCTCACGCCCGGGCAGGGGAGGGCGCAGCCACACGGCGGCGCCGGGCGAGCCGGAGCCACTCCGTCCCGGGGGCAGCCCCGGGGGGACGGGAGCGGGCATCCGGCCACCGGCGCCGAGCACCGTCAGGTCCAGGGCGATCCCGCCCCACTCCAGCCACTGGAGCAGCCCCGGCAGCTCCTCCGCGCTCCCCGCGGCGACGAGCATGCGCATCCGGCGTCCTTCGACGGCGACCGGCCAGTGCCCGCCCAGGCGCCGCAGCACGGCGGCTCCCGCGGCGGCCGGCAGCTCCAGCACGTCGAAGCGGAGCCCCGTCGGCAGCTCCACCCCCGCCGGGCCGCGCGCCGCGGCCCAGCCGAGCTCGTGCGCGTACCACCGCGCGTGGCCGTCGTCGTCGCCGTCGTCGTCGGCCGGCAGGCGCGGGAGGGGGACGGTGAAGGCCATACCGGGGGAACTCCGTGCCGCCCGCCCGGGTTACGCACCGTAGGAGAACGATCACGGAGCGTGCCGTTCCGGGGGGCGCCCAGACGTGGGGGTGGGCGCAAGAGTGTTCGCCCTTAGCGGAGGGAACCGGGGTTCACCGCATGGAGTGTCAGTGGCTGCGGGTAAGACATTCCTAGTGGGGAGGGGCGACACGCACGGTCCGGGCGTCTCACGTTCGCCATCGGCGTACTGCCGGTGAGGGTAAGTACCTGGCCTGCGGGAACATCGTCTCGCACCATCGGGTTGGAGCATTTGTCGGCGTTCGGGTCAGGAGGCCACAGACGGGTGTCGGCAGTTGGAATGAGCGGTCCCCGCTTGCGGGACTAAGCTGCGGAAGGACAGGGAGGGGACCGACCCCTCTACTGCCTGACCGCTCTGAGGAGCGATTAACGATGTTCGAGAGGTTCACCGACCGCGCGCGGCGGGTTGTCGTCCTGGCTCAGGAAGAAGCCCGGATGCTCAACCACAACTACATCGGCACCGAGCACATCCTCCTGGGCCTTATCCACGAGGGTGAGGGTGTCGCCGCTAAGGCCCTGGAGAGCCTCGGGATTTCGCTCGAGGCGGTCCGCCAGCAGGTGGAGGAGATCATCGGCCAGGGCCAGCAGGCCCCGTCGGGTCACATCCCCTTCACTCCCCGTGCCAAGAAGGTCCTGGAGCTGTCGCTCCGCGAGGCCCTTCAGCTGGGCCACAACTACATCGGCACCGAGCACATCCTGCTCGGCCTGATCCGCGAGGGCGAGGGCGTCGCCGCCCAGGTCCTCGTGAAGCTGGGCGCCGATCTCAACCGGGTGCGGCAGCAGGTCATCCAGCTGCTCTCCGGCTACCAGGGCAAGGAAGCCGCCACCGCCGGTGGCCCTGCCGAGGGCACCCCCTCCACGTCCCTGGTCCTCGACCAGTTCGGCCGGAACCTCACCCAGGCCGCCCGTGAGTCCAAGCTCGACCCGGTCATCGGGCGCGAGAAGGAGATCGAGCGGGTCATGCAGGTGCTGTCCCGCCGCACCAAGAACAACCCGGTCCTCATCGGCGAGCCCGGCGTCGGCAAGACGGCGGTCGTCGAGGGCCTGGCGCAGGCCATCGTCAAGGGCGAGGTGCCCGAGACCCTCAAGGACAAGCACCTCTACACCCTGGACCTGGGCGCGCTGGTCGCCGGCTCCCGCTACCGCGGTGACTTCGAGGAGCGCCTGAAGAAGGTGCTCAAGGAGATCCGCACCCGCGGCGACATCATCCTGTTCATCGACGAGCTCCACACCCTGGTGGGTGCGGGTGCCGCCGAGGGCGCGATCGACGCGGCGTCCATCCTGAAGCCGATGCTCGCCCGCGGTGAGCTGCAGACCATCGGTGCCACGACGCTCGACGAGTACCGCAAGTACCTGGAGAAGGACGCGGCCCTGGAGCGCCGCTTCCAGCCCATCCAGGTCGCGGAGCCGTCGCTGCCGCACACCATCGAGATCCTCAAGGGCCTGCGCGACCGGTACGAGGCCCACCACCGGGTCTCCATCACGGACGAGGCCCTGGTCCAGGCCGCCACCCTGGCCGACCGGTACATCTCGGACCGCTTCCTGCCGGACAAGGCGATCGACCTGATCGACGAGGCCGGCTCCCGGATGCGCATCCGCCGGATGACCGCGCCGCCGGACCTCCGCGAGTTCGACGAGAAGATCGCGGCCGTCCGCCGGGACAAGGAGTCCGCGATCGACTCCCAGGACTTCGAGAAGGCGGCCTCTCTCCGCGACAAGGAGAAGCAGCTGCTGGCGGCGAAGGCCAAGCGGGAGAAGGAGTGGAAGGCCGGCGACATGGACGTCGTCGCCGAGGTCGACGGCGAGCTCATCGCCGAGGTCCTCGCGACCGCCACCGGCATCCCGGTCTTCAAGCTGACCGAGGAGGAGTCCTCGCGTCTGCTCCGCATGGAGGACGAGCTCCACAAGCGCGTCATCGGCCAGAAGGACGCCATCAAGGCCCTGTCGCAGGCGATCCGCCGTACGCGCGCCGGCCTGAAGGACCCGAAGCGCCCGGGTGGCTCGTTCATCTTCGCCGGCCCGTCCGGTGTCGGTAAGACCGAGCTGTCCAAGACGCTCGCCGAATTCCTCTTCGGCGACGAGGACGCGATGATCTCCCTCGACATGTCGGAGTTCAGCGAGAAGCACACGGTTTCCCGCCTCTTCGGTTCCCCGCCCGGATACGTGGGTTACGAAGAGGGCGGCCAGCTCACCGAGAAGGTGCGCCGCAAGCCGTTCTCCGTCGTCCTCTTCGACGAGGTCGAGAAGGCCCACCCCGATATCTTCAATTCCCTTCTCCAGATCCTGGAGGACGGTCGGCTGACCGACTCCCAGGGCCGGGTCGTGGACTTCAAGAACACGGTCATCATCATGACGACCAACCTCGGGACCCGGGACATCTCGAAGGGCTTCAACCTGGGCTTCGCCGCTCAGGGTGACGTCAAGACCGGTTACGAGCGGATGAAGGCGAAGGTCAACGAAGAGCTGAAGCAGCACTTCCGGCCCGAGTTCCTCAACCGTGTCGACGACACGGTCGTCTTCCACCAGCTCAGCCAGGAAGACATCATCCAGATCGTCGACCTGATGGTCGCCAAGGTGGACGAGCGTCTGAAGGACCGCGACATGGGCATCGAGCTCAGCGGTGACGCCAAGAAGCTGCTGGCGAAGAAGGGCTACGACCCGGTCCTGGGCGCCCGGCCGCTGCGCCGGACGATCCAGCGCGAGATCGAGGACATCCTGTCGGAGAAGATCCTCTTCGGCGAGCTGCGCCCCGGTCACATCGTGGTCGTGGACACCGAGGGTGAGGGTGAGGAGAAGAAGTTCACCTTCCGCGGTGAGGAGAAGTCGGCGCTGCCCGACGTCCCCCCGATCGAGCAGGCGGCCGGCGGCACCGGCCCGAACCTCTCGAAGGACGCGTAAGCAGTAAGAGCTGAAAGAAGGGGCTGTCCCGTACGGGACAGCCCCTTCGGCGTTTCCGGTCAGCAGACCCGCGGCTTGTGCCAGGAGCATTCGAGGTCGCCGGGTGCCTCGACGGTCCGCAGGCGCTCCGGCGTCGCCGTGGCGATCGTCCCGGCGGCCGTGTCCGAGCGGGCCAGGGTCACCACGATCGCGTCCTCGACGCCCTTCACGGACGGCGCCAGGTAGTTGTTGAGGATGATCGAGTAGACCAGGCGCCGGCCGCCCGCGTCGGTCACGTACCCGGAGAGCGCCGAGGCGCCGGTCAGCGAGCCGGTCTTGGCGTGGGTGTTCATCGCCGCCGCGGTACCGCACATCCGGGTGCGCAGGGTGCCGCCCGTGGCGCGGTCCGGGGCGCAGGCGACCGGCAGGGACGCGTACCAGTCGGCGTACCAGGGGGCGTCCTGGACGGCGAGGAGCAGCCGGCTGATCTGGGCGGCGGGGAAGAGGTTCATCCGCGACAGCCCGGACCCGTCGGCCTGCCGCACCTGATCCGGCTCCACGCCCTCCGTCTTCAGGTACGCACCGATGGCGGTGAGGCCCGCGCTCCACGAGCCGCGGCCCGAGGTCTCGTAGCCGATCGTCTTCGTGAGCGCCTCGGCGTGCATGTTGTTGGACAGCTTCATGAAGGGCCGCATGAGGTCCTTGAGCGGCATGGAGGTGTGCGAGGCGAGGACCGTGGCGCCGTCGGGCGTCGGCACGCCCAGGCGCGGCCGGCCGCCCGCGACGCGTACGCCGTGGGCCGAGAGGGCGTCGGCGAAGACGGCGGCGGCGTAGCCGGTCGGCTCCCAGACGGTGATCCACTCCTTGGTGGCCGCCGCGCCCAGGGGGATCTCGCCGCTGACGACGATCGTGTTGGTGCCGTGCTCGCGCTCGACGGCGAGGGTGTCGGGCCGGCCGGCGGCCACGGTGGTGGCGCGGTTGTCGACGCGTACGTAGTCGGTGCGGGGTGCCACGCTCACCCGTGGCCTGGCGCCCGCCGCGCCGCCCGGGGCGGCCTCGACGACGACCGTGCCCGCGTCGTAGTCGGTGTCCGGGGCGACCGTGAGGGCGGAGGTCTGCGCGGAGTAGTACGACGACTCGTCGTCGGCGGCCCACGAGCGCCCCAGCCGGTGGGCGTCGAAGCGGGTGTCGTCCGCGACGAGCCGCCCGGCCACCCACCGGACACCGGATGCGGCGACCCGGGCGGCGAGGGCGTCGTAGTCCTTGGCGAGCGTGGTCGGGTCGCCCGTACCGCGCAGGTACAGGTCACCGCGGAGGACGCCGTTCCGGGGGCGGGCGGTGGCCAGTACGTCCGTACGGAACCGGTACTCCGGCCCCAGGAGCTCCATGGCGGCGGCGGAGGTGACGAGCTTGGTGTTGGAGGCGGGCATCAGCCGGTCGCCGCCGTCGCGCTGGTAGAGGGTCTCCCCGGTCCCGGCGTCGGCGACGACGACGCTCGCGGCGCCGCCGTCCAGCCGGGGGTCGGCGAGGATCGTGTCGATGGCCCCTTTGAGGCCGGTGTCGGAGGGTCCCGCGCCGGCGGGAAGAGCGCTCCCCCCGAGGAGTCCGGCGAGCCCGAGGGCGAGGGCGGTCACGCGCATCACGTGTCTGCTCATGGAGAGGAGGATGGCGGAGCCGGGTGGGGCTGGGAAGGACGCCCGGCGCCGCCACGTCACCGCGTTGACGCCCGGGACCCGCGGGCCTTTGGTCCCGAAACGGACAGGCGTGCGGCCCGCCGCCCGTGACAAGCCGCACAGGCGGTTGGCGCGGTACTAGGCGGAATAGTGCGGTCCGAGGCCTTTCCCCGGCCGCCTCTCGGCGGGCGGGCGTCGGCCGTACGGGGTCGGGGGCGTGTGCGGCCACCGAGGCCGTCGGGAAAGCCCCAGCTCAAGGGCACCCTCATCCGGACAAACCTCGCTTTCCAAGGACATTCCGGCCTCTCGCCCTGTCTTTCGCCGTGCCGTCAAGAGTCCACGTCACACCCTCACCGCTACGACGACATGTCGTAGATGGGTGGTTTGAGGCGGGATGGGGGGTCGGGTTACCAAGGATGAGCACCCGCCCGGCGCACCGCTCGCGTCGGGTCCGTTCTTGTCCGGAGGTCTTTCCCCGTATGTCGAAGCGCATCAAGCACCCCACCCGTAACGCCGCCGTCGCCCTCGCCGCCGTCGGCATGGGAGCTTCGCTGGCGTTCGGATCCGGTGCTGCGTTCGCGGCCGGGGCGCAGGCGGCCCCCGCCATCGACACCGCGGCCGCCGTCGCCGCGCAGGCCGCGGCCCAGTCGAAGGTCGCCCAGCAGGCCGAGGCCGCCAAGCAGGCCGCGGCCGCGCAGAAGGCGGCGCAGGCGGCGCAGGCGGCGAAGGTCGCCGAGGTCGCGAAGAAGGCGGCCGCCACGAAGAAGGCCGCCGCCAAGAAGACGGCCTCCTGGGTCAAGCCGGTCAACGGCTACACGCTGACCGCCTCCTTCAACCAGGGCGGCGCCATGTGGTCCCACAAGCACTCCGGCCAGGACTTCGCCGTGCCGGTCGGCACCCCGGTCAAGGCCACCCACAGCGGTGTCGTCGTGAAGGCCGGCCCGAACGGCGGCGGCGACGGTCCCGCGTACGGCAACGCCATCGTGATCAAGCACGCCAACGGTACGTACTCGCAGTACGCCCACCTGTCGAAGATCGACGTCTCCGTGGGCGCGAAGGTGAAGACCGGCCAGCTCATCGCCAAGTCCGGCAACACCGGCAACTCCTCCGGCCCGCACCTGCACTTCGAGATCCGTACGACCCCGAACTACGGCTCCGCGATCAACCCGGCGTCGTTCCTGCGCTCGGAGGGCGTCACCATCTGACCCGCGCGTTACGAGCGGCCCTGATGGGCCTGGGTCAGCAGATCGACGGCGACCTCGAGGATGGCTTCGTGCTTCTCCTCGGGGTCGCCTTCGACGTGCTGCATGAAGAAGACGCCGGCGTGCATGGTGAACAGCGCGCTGATGCACCGCACCCGGTCGGCCATGGCGAAGCCGGGCTCCTGCACCAGCCCGGACAGGGTGAGCATCCGCTCCTTGAAGGTCTCCCCGATGCTCAGGTCGCGCACGGTGGCCTGGTTCTCCTGCATGAAGCGGAAGAGCGGGGTCGCGCCGAGCAGGGCCGCGTGGTACCGGCGCAGGATCTCCTGCTTGGTCTCCAGGGTGCGGGGCTGCCCTTCGGCCCAGGCGATCAGGTCGTCGATCGGCCGCGTCAGGTCCTGGAAGAGGCTGATGACGATGTCTTCCTTGGTCTTGAAGTGGTAGTACAGCGCCGCCTTCGTGACCCCGAGCCGCTCGGCGATCTCCCGCAGCGAGGTCTTCTCGTAGCCCTGCTCGGCGAAGAGTCCGAGGGCCACGTCCTGAATCCGCTGGCGCGTGTTGCCTCTGGCCATGGTGCTCGGTCCTCTCACAAACTTACTTGACGCCCGGCTAGTACCGCGTCTACCGTCACCAGTGTAGAACTAGCCGGGCGGCAAGTAAGTGGAGCGGGGAGCATGAAGGACGCGGGGAGCATGAAAGACACCGACATACGACAGCGACAGCGCCGGGAGCCGCGCACGCGCAGCGTGCGCGTGGTGCTGCTCGCGCTGATGATCGCCATCCTGCTGGCGATGCTCGACAACATGATCATCGGAACGGCGATGCCCACCATCGTCGGAGAGCTCGGCGGCCTGGCGCACCTCTCCTGGGTCGTCACCGCCTACACCCTCGCCACCGCCGCCTCCACCCCGATCTGGGGCAAGCTCGGCGACCTCTACGGCCGCAAGGGCAGCTTCCTCACCGCGATCGTGATCTTCCTGATCGGCTCGGCGCTCAGCGGCATGGCCCAGGACATGGGCCAGCTCATCGGCTTCCGCGCCGTCCAGGGCCTGGGCGCCGGCGGTCTCATGGTCGGCGTCATGGCGATCATCGGCGACCTGATCCCGCCGCGTGAGCGCGGCAAGTACCAGGGCATGATGACCGGCGTCATGGCCCTCGCGATGATCGGCGGCCCGCTGGTCGGCGGCACCATCACCGACCACTGGGGCTGGCGCTGGTCCTTCTACATCAACCTGCCGCTCGGCGCGGTCGCCCTCGCGATGGTCAGCGCCGTCCTGCACCTGCCGAAGCGGGAGCGCGACCGCCGGCCGCGTATCGACTACCTCGGCACGGCGCTGCTGACCATCGGCATCACCGCGATCGTCCTGGTCACCACCTGGGGCGGTACGGAGTACGCCTGGGACTCCGCCACGATCCTGGCGCTGAGCGCCGTCGGCCTGGCCTCCACCGCCGGGTTCCTCTTCGTCGAGACCCGCGCCGCCGAGCCCGTCGTGCCGCTGCACATCTTCCGCAGCCGCAACTTCACGCTCATGTCGGTGATCGGCTTCCTGACCGGCTTCGTGATGTTCGGCGCCATGCTCTTCCTGCCGCTGTTCCAGCAGTCCGTGCAGGGCGCCTCGGCCACCAACTCCGGGCTGCTGCTCCTGCCGATGCTGATCGCCATGATGATCGTGTCGCTGTACGCGGGGCGCGTCACCACCAACAGCGGCAAGTACAAGATCTTCCCCATCGTGGGCGGCGGGCTGATGGTCCTCGGCCTCTTCCTGATGGCGCAGATGGACACCGGCACCTCCCGCTTCACCTCCGGGGCGTACATGGCGGTCCTCGGCGCCGGCATGGGCTTTCTGATGCAGATCACCATGCTGGTCGCGCAGAACAGCGTCGAGATGAAGGACATGGGCGTGGCCTCGTCCACGACCACGCTCTTCCGCACGCTCGGCTCGTCCTTCGGCGTCGCCATCATGGGCGCGCTGTTCACGTCCCGGGTGCAGGACGAGATGGCGGCGCAGGGCGGCGGCGCGGCGACCGCGCAGACGGCCCAGCTCGACGCGGCGAGCCTGGCGCGGCTCCCGGAGCCCGTGCGCGAGGCGTACCAGGTCGCGGTGGCGTCCGGTACGCACACGGCCTTCCTGCTGGCCGCGGCGGTCGCCCTGATCGGCTTCGTGGCGGCGTTCTTCGTCAAGGAGGTCCCGCTGAAGGGAGCCGGGCCGCAGCGTCCGGAGCCCCCGCAGGCGGAGCCCCCGCAGACGGAGGTCCCGCCGAAGCTGGCGGCCTCCAGCAGCTGAGGGCCGGGGGCGGGGATCCGGTACCCCGAGGCGGGGACCCCGTACCCCTGCGCCCCGCCCCGGCTACCGGTCCTCGGGCCTCCCGCCCCGGCTACCGGTCCTCGGCCGACGGCCGCAGGACCGGGAAGCTGCCCGTCGACGTCGGGGCGTGCTCCGGAAGCCACAGGACCGCGATCGCCCCGCCCGACGGGGAGGCGTTGCGGAAGGTGAGGCGGGCGCCCAGGACGCGGGCCTGGCCCGCCGCGATGGTCAGGCCCAGGCCGTGGCCGTGCCCGGCGCGGTCGCTCGCGCCCGTGCGGAAGCGGCTCGGCCCCTCGCGCAGCAGCGCCTCCGGGAAGCCCGGCCCGTGGTCGCGCACCCGCAGCACGCGGCCCTCGACGGTGACCTCCACCGGGGGCTTGCCGTGCTTCGCGGCGTTCGCCAGCAGGTTGCCCAGGATGCGCTCCAGCCGCCGCGGGTCGGTGTTCACCCACGACTCGTGCACCACGCGGATCTCGGCCTCCGGGTCCAGCGCCCGCACCCGCCGCTCGACGAACTCGCCCAGCGCGATCTCCTGGAGCTCGGCCCGCTCGGAGGCGCTGTCGAGCCGGGCCACCTCCAGCACGTCCTCGACCAGCGTGCGCATCGCCTGCGCCCGGTCCCGTACGAGCTCACTCGGCCGCCCGGGTGGCAGCAGCTCGGCCGCGGTGAGCAGCCCGGTCACCGGCGTACGCAGCTCGTGCGCGATGTCCGCCGTGACGCGCCGCTCGGCCTCGATCCGGTCGTTCAGCGCGTCGGTCAGCGCGTCCACCGCACGCGCCAGCTCGTCCGTCTCGTCCCGTACGCGCCCGCCGATCGCGTCCCGGACCCGTACGTCCGTGTTGCCCTGGGCGACCTTCCCGGCCGCCGCGGCCGCCTTCCGCAGCCGCCGCGACAGCTGCCCGCCGATCAGCACGCCGAGCGCGCACCCGCCGAAGACCACCGACACCGAGCCGGCCACCAGCGCCTGGTCCAGCGCCTTCATGATCGTCGTGGAACGCCCGGCGAACTGCGTGCGCAGCGACAGCACGTCGCCGTTGGCCAGCGGCACGGCGGCCCAGACGTCCGGGGCGCCGGAGTGCCGCTCCTCCACGTACGTGCCGCGGTGCCGCTGCCGCATCAGCTTCTCCAGCTCGGGCGGCAGCGCCGGGTCGTTGACCTTCGTGCCGAACTTCGGCTCGCCCTTCGGCTTGGCCGACTCGTACATCCGCTGCGCGAAGACGAGCCGCTCCATCTGCACCTCGCGCGCGTTGTCCAGCATGGAGACGCGGGCGGCGTTGTGGACGACGAGGCTGAGCGCGGCCGTGATCAGGGCGCCGACCCCCGCGATGGCGATGGCGATCTTCCAGCGGACACCGGTGCGCACGGCGAAACGACGGCGGCTCATGCCTTGAGCTTGTAGCCGAAGCCCCGGACCGTCTCGATCCGGTCCTGGCCGATCTTCGTACGGAGCCGCTGGACGTGGACGTCGACGACGCGCGTGTCCCCGCCCCACCCGTAGTCCCACACCCGCTCCAGCAGCTTGTCGCGGGACAGCACCGTGCCGGGCGCCGACGAGAACTCCAGCAGCAGCCGCATCTCCGTCGGGGTCAGCCCGACCGGGGCGCCGGCCCGGCGCACCTCCATGCCCTCGGTGTCGATCTCGATGTCGCCGAAGACGAGCACGCCGCCCTGGTCCGGGCCGCCCTGCCGCGAGGCGTCGGCGGCGGCGCCGCCCGCCGCGCCCGAGGCGTGCCCGAAGCGCCGCAGCACGGCGCGGATCCGGGCCACCAGCACGGCGCCGTCGAACGGCTTGGTCACGTAGTCGTCGGCGCCGGCCTCCAGGCCCAGCACCACGTCGATGGAGTCGGCGCGGGCGGACAGCATGATCACCGGCACCGTCGACTCGTCCCGGATGCGCCGGCAGAGGCTGACGCCGTCCATGCCGGGCAGCATGACGTCGAGCAGCGCGATGTCCGGCCGCCGCGCCCGGAACGACTCCAGCCCGGACAGTCCGTCCGGCATGGCGGTCACCGCGAAGCCGTCCCGCTCCAGGGCGAGCTGCGTGGCCTCGCGGATGACGTCGTCGTCCTCGACGAACAGGACATGGGTCTCGGCCATCGCCATCCCGCGCTCTCTCGGTCCTCGGTCGGTTCTGGGTCTCAGTTCTCGGGCGGCGAGCTCGGCGCGGGCCCGTCGATGCCGCCGTCGCCGATCGCCTTGCTGTAGTCGTTGTGCACCCGGTCGTGCTCGCTGAACCGGTTCCCCACCCAGCGGTACGTGATCACGTCCTCGCCGGACGGATACGCGACCGGGTCGCCCTCCTCGTACACCTGCCGGGTGAGGACGAGGTCGCCCCGGTCGATCGTGGAGTACACGGCCGGTTCCTCCACCGCGAAGACATTCTCGTACGCGTTGTCCACCAGGCGGTACACGTACGTCCCGACCCCCACGGCATCCCCGCACGTCAGCACGTTCACCACCACGTCCGGGCGGCCGTTGCCGGTGAGGTTCCCGTACGACGTGTCGACCGGGTACGCGTCGGCCGTGCACGGCTTCAGCTCGTCCTTGACCTGGTCGCTGACCTTGGGATCGTCCTTGATCAGCCGGACCGGGTCGACCTTCTTGACGGGCGAGGACCCGGCCGGCGCCGTCGGCGCGGACGTCGGGGTCGACTGGTCGGCCCGGGCCGCGCCCTCGTCGCGCGTGCCCGTACCGCCGGTGGAGCAGCCGGCCGTGAGCAGGCCGAAGGCGGCGAGCACGGCCGTCGCCGTGGTACTCGCCGCCCGGATCCTGCCGGTGCCGCCGACGTCGTTTCTCAGGCCGCGCACCGTTCCCGCCCTCGTTCGTGACCGCGTTCCGTACGCTCCGGGGAGCGGGCGCCGGTGTCGACGGCCCGGCTCTCCAGCTCCTGACGGAGCCGGGCGAGCGCCCGGTGGAGCGTGCTCTTCACCGTACCGGTCGACATGCCGAGCGCGGCGGCCGTCTCCTCGGTGCTCATCTGCTCCCAGTGCCGCAGCACGACCACGCTGCGCTGCTTGGGCGCCAGCACCTTGAGCACGTCCATCAGCAGGGCCCGGTCGGCGTGCTGCTCGGTGGCGTCGTCGACGGACGCGTCGGGCAGCTGCTCGGTGGGCACCTCCTCCAGCTTGCGGGCGCGCCACCACTCGGTCCGCGTATTGATCATCACGCGGCGCAGGTACGCGTCGGCGAGGGCCTTGTCCGCTATGCCGTCCCAGCGGCCGTACGTACGGGCAAGCGCCGTCTGCAGCAGGTCCTGGGCGTCGACGGGGTCCGGGACGAGACGGCGCGCGCTGCGCAGCAGCGCGTCCTGCCGAGTGCGTACGTACTCCTCGAATTCGAGCACCTCGCCGTGCGACATCCGAACCGCCTCCATCCCCGTGACGAGCACCCCCCGTGGGCACCCCTGTGGTCTTACGGCAGGAGACGCTACGGAGCTGTTGTCACGGGGTTGTCCGAGGCAGCCGTCGGCGGACGCACGGCTGTCCATCGGTTGTGTAACAGCGGAGGTGTGACAACCCCGGATCAGGGGAAGGTGATCATGTTCGGCCCCCGCTGGGAGTGCCGGGAGTGCCGGGAGTGCCAGGAATGCCCGGACCGGCCGGAGCGCCAGGAGTGCCCGGACCGGCCGGCGCCTCCGGAGCGGCCGGGCCGGCCGGGAGCCGGTAGCGGCCGCCCGCCAGGGGCTCCACCAGCCCGTCCGCGACCAGCCCGTCCAGCGCCCTCGCCCGCTGCACCGGCTCGTCCCACACGGCGTCCAGCGCGGCCTGCTCCACCGGCGCCACCGCCTCGCGCAGCACGGCGAGGAGCTTGCCGCGCACCTGGCGGTCGGTCCCCGCGTACGTCTGGCCGCGCCGCGCCGGGCCGTCGTGCGCGGGCTTGCCCGCCAGCCGCCAGGCGCAGTGCCCGGCGATCGGGCAGCGCGCGCAGTCCTCGTTCTTCGCGGTGCACACCAGCGCGCCGAGCTCCATGGACGCCGCCGCCCAGCGGGCCGCGGTCGTCTCGTCCTCGGGCAGCAGCGCACGGGCGAGCCTGCGCTCGGCGGCCGTGGTGGCGTTCGGCGGGTACTGCACGCCCGTGACGGACCGGGCGAACACCCGGCGCACGTTGGTGTCCAGGACGGCGTGCCGCTGCCCGTACGCGAACGACGCCACCGCCGCGGCCGTGTACTCGCCGATGCCCGGCAGCGCCAGCAGCTGCGCGTGGTCGCGCGGTACGTCGCCGCCGTGCCGCTCCGTTATGGCGACGGCCGCGCCGTGCAGACGCAGGGCACGGCGCGGGTAGCCGAGGCGGCCCCAGGCGCGCACGGCCTCGCCGGGGGCCTCGGCGGCCAGGTCGGCGGGGCGCGGCCAGCGGGCCAGCCACTGCTCGTACACCGGGAGGACCCGGCTGACCGGGGTCTGCTGGAGCATGAACTCGCTGACCATCACGCCCCAGGCGCCCGCCTCGGGGCGGCGCCAGGGCAGGTCGCGGGCGTGCTGCTCGAACCAGGCGAGGACGGGTGTGTGCAGCCGCGCGTGCGCGCCGGCGTCGGCTGAGGAGGGGGTGGAAGAGGGGGAGGAAGAAGGGACGGAGGAGGGGGCGGAAGCGGCGGCGGAGAGGCTTTCGGTCGCAGTCATGGCACCCCCGATCCTGGCACGTTCCTCAGCCGCGGCGGTGCATCGGCTCCCGGCGCCGCTGCGCCACATGCCGTCCGGTCGCGGCCGCGGGGACCACCGGACCGCGCCCCGCCAGCCAGGTCGCGGCACCCGACCGGCTCGTACGCATCGTGTCGACCAGCGCGCCGGCCGGGCGGGTCAGCAGCTTGACGAAGACGACGGCGACCAGCGCGCCCAGGACCAGCCCGGCGGCCACGTCGTGCGGGTAGTGCACGCCGACGAAGACCCGCGAGAACGCCATGAGCAGCGCCATCGGCACCGTCAGCCAGGCGATCCCGCGCCAGGCGAGGGCGAGCGCGAGGGCCGCCGCGCCCGCGATGGCGGAGTGGTTGCTCGGGAAGGACCAGTCGCCGTACGCCGGGCACTCCACCAGTGAGGCGGCCGCGCCCGCGACCGCGCGGCACGGCCGCTCCTCGTCGATCACCGACTTCAGCAGCTCGCTGACGACGTACCCGAAGGCCGTGCCGAGCGGCGCGAGGACCGCGAGCGCCATGGCCCGGGAGGCGTCGGGCCGCGCCCGCCACCAGCCGACGATGAACAGCACGCCGAAGAGGAGCAGCCCGGCCTCCGTCCACAGCTCGGCGATGAGGTGTACCCAGCCGGGGGTGGTGTGGGCGAAGTCGGTGATGTCGAGGTAGAGGTCCTGGCTCATGGTTACGGACGGTACCTGGCTGCCGGGCGGCCTGACGCGCCGCCGTCCACATCCCCGGCCCTGGAATGTGATCATCGGCAAAACTTGGTGCATGAGCGGCGGGTGGGGCGGGAGTTGGCGGCTGATCTCTCGTACAGTTTGCGCGTGGGATCTCTGCGCAATCCGGTCGGGCCGCTTCCCTCCTCCATCTACTGGCGACGGAGGGCAGTCGCGGCGAGCCTGGTCGCGCTGCTCGCGCTGCTGATCGTATGGGTCGTCACCTCGGGTGGGGACGGCGGCGGCAAGGACGGCGGGGGCGACAGCGCCAACGGAGCCACGCCCGCACCCTCCATCACCCCGGGCCCCTCCCAGCCGGGCCCGGCGATCAGCAACCAGCCGGGCGGCCGCGACGAGTCCGGCGCCTCCGGGGGCTCCGGCGGCGGCACGGCCCCGGGGGCCGGCGACGACGGCAAGAACGGTGACGCGGCGTCAGGCAGCGCCGCCGGCACGGGTACGAGCGCCGGAGCGGGCTCCGGCGGCTCCGCCGGCACGGGCTCCTCGGCCGGTTCCGGCTCCGCCGGCTCCGTCGCGAACCAGGTCCCGGCGGACTCGCCGCTGCCCGACTGCGCCCCCGGCGCCCTGCGGTTGACCCTGCGCAGCACGAAGGTGTCGTACGAGCCCGGCGAGAAGCCGCGGTTCGAGCTCGTCGTCCGCAACACCTCGGGCACCACCTGCAAGGCGGACTTCGCGCCCCGCACGGCGGTCCTGACCATCAAGAACAGCGACGCCGACACCGTCTGGTCCTCGAAGGACTGCCCGCGCGGCGCCGGACCGCTGATGCTGCGCGTCCCGGCGGGCGGCAGCGTCACGCACACCGTCGAGTGGGACCGCCTGCGCAGCGCGCCGCAGTGCGCGACGCCGTCCGGGGCGCGGGCCGCCGGAGCCGGGACCTACCTGGTGGAGGCGGCGGTGCCGGGCGCGAAGGTGCTCCCGGCGTCGTTCACCCTCGCCAAGGACTGACGCCCCAGGGCGACGCGGCGGGCCCGCCCCCGGGCCCGCCGCGGACTACACGTACCGCTCGAGGATCGACGACTCGGCGAGCCGCGACAGCCCCTCGCGCACGCTGCGGGCGCGCGCCTCGCCGACGCCGTCGACGGTCTGGAGGTCGTCGACGCTCGCCGCGAGCAGCTTCTGCAGACCGCCGAAGTGCTCCACGAGCCGCTCGATGATCGCGCCGGGCAGCCGCGGCACCTTGGCCAGCAGCCGGTAGCCGCGCGGGGAGACCGCCGAGTCCAGTGCCTCCGGCGAGCCGGTGTACCCGAGGGCGCGGGCCACGATCGGCAGCTCCAGCAGCTCCGCGTGGCTGAGCGCGTCCAGCTCGGTGAGGGCCTCGGCGACCGTGCGCGACCGCTTGGCCGTGGGCTCCGGCACGTAGTCGCGGACGACGAGCTCGCGCTCGGGCTCGACGCCCGCGATCAGCTCGTCCAGCTGGAGGGCGAGCAGCCGGCCGTCGGTGCCGAGCTCCACCACGTACTCGGCGATCTCGGTGGCGATCCGGCGGACCATCTCCAGGCGCTGGGCGACGGCCGTGACGTCCCGGACGGTCACCAGGTCCTCGATCTCCAGCGCCGAGAGCGTGCCGGCGACCTCGTCGAGGCGGAGCTTGTACCGCTCCAGGGTCGCGAGGGCCTGGTTGGCGCGCGAGAGGATCGCCGCCGACTCCTCCAGGACGCGGCGCTCACCGTCGACGTACAGCGCGATCAGCCGCATCGACTGCGAGACGGAGATGACGGGGAAGCCGCACTGCTTGCTGACCCGGTCGGCCGTGCGGTGGCGGGTGCCGGTCTCCTCGGTGGGGATCGACGCGTCCGGGACCAGCTGGACACCGGCCCGAAGGATCTTGGTGATGTCCTTGTCGAGGATCAGCGCGCCGTCGAGCTTGCACAGCTCGCGCAGGCGGGTGGCGGTGAACTCCACGTCCAGCACGAACCCGCCCGTGCACATCGACTCGACGGTCTTGTCCATGCCGAGGACGATCAGACCACCGGTGTTGCCGCGGAGGATGCGCTCCAGGCCGTCCCGCAGGGACGTACCGGGAGCGACCGCGCTCAGGGAAGCGCGCATCAGTGCTTCGTTGCCGGAGCCTCCGCCGGACTTTCCGGGACCTGCTGCCCCGTCCTTGGCTGCCACTGCACTCCTCCGGCTCGTACGGATGGGCGAGACCAGGGCAAAGTCTAGCGACCCCGCCCCCGGGCGGTCCCCGCAGCGCTACGAGGTCGGCTCCTCGGCGGCGGGAGCGGTGGTCCGGCGGCGGGAGCGGGGGAGGACCCGCAGGGCGTCGGACATGTCGGCCACCTCCGTGACCTTCATGCCCGGCGGGACCTTGCCCGGGTCACCGGGCACCAGCGCGTGCGTGAAGCCCAGCCGGTGCGCCTCGGCCAGGCGGCGCTGTACGCCGGTCACGCGGCGGACCTCGCCCGCGAGGCCCACCTCCCCGATGGCCACGAGGTTCTTCGGCAGGGGGGTGTCGCTGGCGGCCGAGGCGAGCGCGAGCGCGATGGCGAGGTCCGCGGCCGGTTCGGACAGCTTCACCCCGCCCACGGTGGCGCTGTAGATGTCCCGCTTGCCGAGGGCGCTGATCCGCCCGCGCTGCTCCAGCACCGCCAGCATCATCGACACCCGCGAGGTCTCCAGGCCCGAGGTGGTGCGCCGGGGGGAGGGGATCTGCGAGTCGACGGTGAGGGCCTGGACCTCCGCGACCAGGGGGCGGCGGCCTTCGAGGGTGACGGTCAGGCACGTGCCCGGCACGGCCTCGGCGCGGCGGGTGAGGAACAGCCCGGAGGGGTCGGCGAGGCCGACGATGCCCTCGTCGTGCAGTTCGAAGCAGCCGACCTCGTCCGTCGCGCCGTACCGGTTCTTCACGCCGCGGACCAGGCGCAGGCGGGCGTGGCGGTCGCCCTCGAAGTGCAGGACGACGTCCACGAGGTGTTCGAGCAGCCGGGGCCCCGCGATGGCACCGTCCTTCGTCACGTGGCCGACGAGGAGCGTGGACATGCCGCGCTCCTTGGAGGCGCGGATCAGCGCGCCGGCGACCTCGCGGACCTGCGCCATGCCGCCCGGGGCGCCGTCGATCTCCGGCGAGGCCACCGTCTGGACGGAGTCGAGGACCAGGAGGGACGGCTTGACGGCGTCCAGGTGCCCGAGGACGGCGGAGAGGTCCGTCTCGGCCGCGAGGTAGAGGTGGTCGTTGAGGGCGTTGATCCGGTCGGCGCGCAGCCGCACCTGGCTCGCGGACTCCTCGCCCGTGACGTAGAGGGTGCGGTGCTCGTCGCTCGCCGCCTTCGCCGCGACGTCGAGGAGGAGCGTGGACTTGCCGACCCCGGGCTCGCCCGCGAGCAGCACGACGGCGCCCGGCACCAGGCCGCCGCCCAGGACGCGGTCCAGCTCGTCCACGCCGGTGGAGCGGGCGGTGGCCTGGCGTCCGTCGACCTGGCCGATGGGCAGCGCGGCGGTGGAGACCCGTCCGGCGGCGGTCGTGCGCACCGCCGGCGTGCCGTACTCCTCCACCGTCCCCCAGGCCTGGCACTCCGGGCAGCGGCCGAGCCATTTGGCGGTCGTCCAGCCGCATTCGGTGCAGCGGTAGGAGGGCCTGTCCTTGGTGGATTTCGTACGGGCAGCCATGCGCAAACCGTAGCGGCCCCCACTGACAACGCCGCCTTCCGGCGGCGCGCAGAGCCGCTGGCATATACCGCTTGTCACGTGGCGGGGGCAAAACGCCCTGTCCTCTTTTGAGGGATACGTTCACCCGTAAGGGTTAAAAGAGCGGAAGCGGTACGAAGAGTGTGCCTTCGCCCGCCTACGGTCGCCGGGTGATGAGCAGCAGGCTGGAGCCCCCCACGTACACCACCGGCGCACACCGGTCGCGGCGCGGTGCGCCCGGGGACGCCGGGGCCGAGGAGCGGACCACCGCCCGGTCCTCGGCCCGGTCCTCGGCCCGGACCGGCGGCCGGACCCTCGCCCAGCGCCCGCCCGCGCGGTACGAGCCGTACCTGGACGGGCTGTTCACGTACTGCCTGTCCGTGCTGTGCGACCACGACGTGGCCACGGCGGTGCTCGGCGACGTCCTCGCCATCGCCGAGCGGCACTCCGGGCGGTGCCCCGCCGGCGAGACCGAGCGCAGGGCGTGGCTGTACGCACTGGCCCGCTGGGCCTGCCTGCGCGAGCTCGGCGAGCAGCGCGAGAAGCGCCGCCGGCAGGGCGCGCACACCGGCCGCCCGGCCCCGGCCCACGCCTCCGGGGAGGCGCCGCCGGCCCAGGTCACCGACGAGACCGCCGAGTACCGCCGCCGCGAACTGGCCCTGCTCGCCTGGCCCGAGGCGGCCGGCACCACGCCCCAGCAGCGCGAGGCCCTGGAGCTGGCGGTCCGCCACCAGCTCGGCCCCCGCGAGGTGGCCGCGGTACTCGGCATGGAGCCGCTCGCGGCGCGCGAGCTGCTGTCGGCGGCGGCGTGCGAGGTGGAGCGCACCCGCGCGGCCCTCGCCGTCGTGGAGACCGGTTCCTGTCCGGCCGTCGCCCGGCTCACCGGCGACCACCAGGTGCTGCTCTCCGCGGCGCTGCGGCGCGAGCTCGTCCGGCACGTCGACGACTGCCCGCGCTGCCGCCGCGCCGCCGAGCGCGCCGGGGCGGGCGGCCCCTGGCCCGGCGCGTCCGTCACCCCCGCCAAGCTCCCGCTGGTCGAGGCGCCGCGAGCGGCGGCGTACGTGGCGATGCTGCACGTCCGGCGGGCGCGCGCGGCCGGGCCCCGGTTCGGCCGCGACGGCTTCCCCCTCGACCCGAAGGACCACGCCGCCCGGCGCGACCGGATGCGGGCGCGCGCGGTGACGACCACCGTGGTCGCCACGGTGGTCGCGGCGCCGGTGCTGGCGCTGTGGGCGGCGTACCGGGGCGCGCCGATGACCGGCGAGCCGCGCGACGGGACGGCCATCAGCGCGAGCGAGGCCGACGAGCCGGGCGCCGCCGACGGCGCCCCCGACCCGTCGCAGGACGGGTACAACCGGTACGACCGGTACGCGAACGCGGGCAACGCCCGCAGCGAGCCCGGCGGCCGCGGCGCGGTCTCCGTCGAGGTGATCAGCACGGGCACGCCCGCCCCGCCGGCGAGACCCGGCCGCCCGGCCCCCGGGCGCATCACGGTCACCGCGCAGCCGGCCGGCGACGACACGACGATGCTCACGCTCACGGCGTCCGGCGGCGAGCCGGTCACCTGGTCGCTGTGGACGGACGCGCCCTGGCTGTACGCGAGCCGTTCCACCGGCACGCTCTCACCGGGCCAGTCCCTCGCGGTGTACGTCTCCGTCGACCACGCCCGCGAGCCGTCCGGCCCCTGGACCGCGCGCGTGGGCGTGGACCCGGCGGGCGCGATCGTCGAACTCGACGGCGAGGGCACGCCCCGGCCGCCGGCTCAGGACCCGACGCCGACGCCGCCGTCCACCCCGCCGGCCTCGACCCCGCCGCCGTCCCCGGACCCGAGCCCGACGCCGTCCGCACCCTCTTCCCCGCCGCCGGACCCGGTCCCGTCGGACACCGCCTCACCGTCGGAGCCCCCGTCGACGGAAGCGCCGCCGCCGTGAGGAACGCCGGGGATCAGGGCCGCGGATCCGCCGGGTGCGGCGCGACCAGCGGCAGCTGGGAGGAGAGCCGCGCCTCGCACAGCTCCACCAGCACGTCGTACGCCGCCTTGCCCATCAGCTCCGTCAGCTCCGGCCGGTACGTCACGTACACCGGTTCGCCCGCCCCGTGCGCCGACGTCGCCGAGGTGCACCACCAGTGCAGGTCGTGGCCCCCGGGGCCCCAGCCCCGGCGGTCGTACTCGCCGATCGAGATCTGCAGGACCCGCGTGTCGTCGGGGCGGTCGATCCAGTCGTACGTACGCCGGACCGGCAGCTGCCAGCAGACGTCCGGCTTGGTCTCCAGCGGCTCGCGCCCCTCGCGCAGCGCCAGGATGTGCAGGGCGCAGCCCGCGCCGCCCGCGAAGCCGGGGCGGTTCTGGAAGATGCAGGAGCCCTCCCAGCGGCGGGTCTGCCGGTCGCCGTCCTCGTCGAGCTGCGTCCAGCCCGACTCCGTACCGATGTCGTGGAACTGCCACAGCTCCGGTGTGAGCCGTTCCACATGGCCGGCCACCCGCTGCTCGTCCTCCTCGTCCGAGAAGTGCGCGCCCAGCGTGCAGCAGCCGTCGTCCGCGCGGCCGGCCTGGATGCCCTGGCAGCCGCTGCCGAAGATGCAGGTCCAGCGAGAGGTGAGCCAGGTCAGGTCGCAGCGGAAGACCTGCTCGTCGTCGGCGGGGTCGGGGAACTCCACCCAGGCGCGGGGAAAGTCCAGCCCCTTCTCGTCCCCGGCCACCGGCAGGGCCGGTACGGGGGGAGCGGGCTTCGCCTTCTTCGCCTTCTTCGTCTTTGGCACACACCAAGCGTATGCGCCACGCGCAGTAGCGTTCCTTCCATGAGACTCGGAGTCCTCGACGTCGGTTCGAACACGGTGCACCTGCTGGTCATGGACGCGCACCCCGGCGCCCGCCCCCTTCCCGCCCACTCGCACAAGGCGGATCTGCGCCTCGCGGAACTGCTCGACGCCGACGGCGCGATCGGCCCCGAGGGCATCCAGCGCCTGGTCACCATCACCGCCGACGCCGTGCACACCGCCGAGGACAAGGGCTGCGAGGACGTCCTCCCCTTCGCGACCTCCGCGATCCGTGACGCCTCCAATGCCGACGAGGTCCTCAAGCGGGTCCGCGAGGAGACCGGCGTCGAACTGACGGTCCTCACCGGCGAGGAGGAGGCCCGCCTCACCTTCCTCGCCGCCCGCCGCTGGTTCGGCTGGTCCGCCGGGAAGCTGCTGCTGCTCGACATCGGCGGCGGCTCGCTGGAGATCGCGTACGGCATGGACGAGGAGCCCGACGCGGCCGTCTCCCTCCCGCTGGGCGCCGGACGGCTCACCGCCGGCTGGCTCCCCGGCGACCCGCCGGACCCCGACGACGTGAAGGCGCTGCGCCGCCACGTCCGCACGGAGATAGCCCGCACGGTCGGCGAGATCGCCCGCTTCGGTCCGCCGGACCACGTCGTGGCGACGTCGAAGACGTTCAAGCAGCTGGCCCGGCTCGCCGGTGCGCCCGGCTCCGGCGAGGGCCTGTACGCGCAGCGCGTGCTGACCCGTACGTCACTCCAGGAGTGGGTCCCCAAGCTCGCCGCCATGACCGCCGTGCAGCGCTGCGCCCTGCCGGGCGTGTCCGAGGGCCGCGCCCGCCAGCTGCTGGCCGGGGCGCTGGTCGCGGAGGGCGCGATGGACCTCTTCGGCGTCGAGGAGCTGGAGATCTGCCCGTGGGCGCTGCGCGAGGGCGTGATCCTGCGCCGCCTCGACCACCTCCCGACCGCTCCCTAGCCGCGCCCCGTACCCTGTCACTCGTGGCAGATCCGTCGGAAACAGTGGTGCGCATCCCGGAGGCGAAGGTCGCGCTCTCGACGGCCTCGGTGTATCCCGAGTCGACGGCGACGGCCTTCGAGGTCGCCGCGCGCCTGGGGTACGACGGCGTCGAGATCATGGTGTGGACCGACCCGGTCAGCCAGGACATCGAGGCGCTGCGCCGGCTCTCGGACTACCACCAGGTGCCGATCCTCGCCGTCCACGCGCCGTGTCTGCTGATCACCCAGCGGGTCTGGTCCACCGACCCGTGGGTGAAGCTCCAGCGCGCCCAGGCGGCGGCCGAGAAGCTCGGCGCGTCGACCGTCGTCGTCCACCCGCCGTTCCGCTGGCAGCGCCAGTACGCCCGTGACTTCGTCAGCGGCATCTGGCGGATGGCGAACGAGACCGACGTGCGCTTCGCCGTCGAGAACATGTACCCGTGGCGCTACCGGGACCGCGAGATGCTCGCGTACGCGCCCGAGTGGGACGTCACGAAGGACGACTACCGCCACTACACCGTCGACCTCTCACACACCGCCACCGCCCGCGTCGAGGCGATGGACATGGTGGCCCGCATGGGCGACCGCCTCGGGCACGTGCACCTGGCCGACGGGCGCGGTTCGGCGAAGGACGAGCACCTGGTGCCGGGGCGCGGCACGCAGCCGTGCGCCGAGCTGCTGGAGTACCTGGCCCGGTCCGGCTTCGACGGCCACGTCGTCGTCGAGGTCAACACGCGGCGCGCGATGTCCGCCGCCGAACGCGAGGCCGACCTGGCGGAGGCCCTCGCCTTCACCCGGCTCCACCTGGCCTCCTCCGCGCGCACCTCATGACCGCCTCATGACCGAGTCGCCCAGGCGGCGCGGGCGCCCGCCACGGACCGCCGCCGCCGAAGGACCGGGCGCCCGCGAGCGCATCCTCGAAGCCGCGCGCGCCGAGTTCGCCGCCCGCGGGTACGACAAGACGTCGGTACGCGGCATCGCCAGGACGGCGGGCGTGGACCCGGCCCTCGTCCACCACTACTTCGGTACGAAGGACGACGTCTTCGCCGCCGCCATCGAGATGTCCTTCGAGCCCGCGCTGGTCGTCCCGGCCGTGCTCGGCGCGGGACCCGAAGGCGTCGGCGAACGTCTCGCCCGCACGTTCCTCGGCGTCTGGGAGAACCCCGCGACCCGCGCGCCCCTCCTCGCGATCCTCCGCTCCGCGCTGACGCACGAGGCCGCCGCCACCGTGCTGCGCGGCTTCGTCCTGCGGCGGCTCCTGGAGCGGGTGGCCGGGGAGCTGCGCGTACCGGACCCGAAGTTCCGGGCCGAGCTGGCCGCCTCCCACATGATCGGGATCGCGATCCTGCGGTACGTCGTCCGCGTCGAACCGCTCGCCTCGGCGGACCCGGAGCAGATCGTGGCCATGGTGGCGCCCGCGCTCCAGCGGTACCTGACCGAGGCGTGAGCCGGCCGTCCCACTACCCGGACGACATGTCCAGATCTTGGAGTCACCGCGTACGCTCGAAGAAGACACCTCTTTGTCCTCTTCGTTAAGGAGCGAGCGACGATGCCCGAGCTGAGGTCCCGCACCGTCACCCACGGCCGCAACATGGCGGGCGCCCGCGCCCTGATGCGCGCCTCCGGTGTACCCGGTGCGGACATCGGTCGGAAGCCGATCATCGCGGTCGCCAACTCCTTCACGGAGTTCGTGCCCGGCCACACCCACCTCCAGCCGGTCGGCCGGATCGTCTCCGAGGCGATCACGCAGGCGGGCGGCATCGCGCGCGAGTTCAACACGATCGCCGTCGACGACGGCATCGCCATGGGCCACGGCGGCATGCTCTACTCGCTGCCGTCCCGCGACCTGATCGCGGACAGCGTCGAGTACATGGTCGAGGCGCACTGCGCCGACGCCCTGATCTGCATCTCCAACTGCGACAAGATCACCCCGGGCATGCTGATGGCCGCCCTGCGCCTCAACATCCCGGCCGTCTTCGTCTCCGGCGGCCCGATGGAGGCCGGCAAGGCCACCCTGGTCGACGGCACGGTCCGCACGCTCGACCTGGTCGACGCCATCTCGGACGCCGTCAACGACAAGATCTCGGACGCCGACATCCTCCGCATCGAGGAGAACGCCTGTCCGACCTGCGGGTCCTGTTCCGGCATGTTCACCGCCAACTCGATGAACTGCCTGACCGAGGCCATCGGCCTCTCCCTCCCCGGCAACGGCTCGACCCTGGCGACCCACACGGCCCGCCGCGCCCTGTACGAGAACGCCGCCCGCACCGTCGTCGAGCTGACCGACCGCTACTACACCCAGGGCGACGAGTCGGTCCTGCCGCGCAACATCGCCACCATGGCGGCGTTCGAGAACGCCATGGCCCTCGACATCGCCATGGGCGGTTCCACCAACACGATCCTGCACCTGCTGGCCGCCGCCCAGGAGGCGGGCGTCCCGTTCGGCCTGGAGGAGATCGACGCCGTCTCGCGCCGCGTGCCGTGCCTCGCCAAGGTCGCGCCGAACGTCGCCAAGGACCGTACGTACTACATGGAGGACGTGCACCGCGCCGGCGGCATCCCCGCCCTCCTCGGCGAGCTGCACCGCGCCGGGCTGCTCAACGAGGACGTGCACTCCGTCCACAGCACCTCCCTCACCGACTGGCTCAAGACCTGGGACGTGCGCGGCGGCTCCCCGTCGCCCGAGGCCGTCGAGCTGTGGCACGCCGCCCCCGGCTGCCGCCGCTCCGCCGAGGCGTTCTCGCAGTCGGAGCGCTGGGACTCCCTCGACACGGACGCCGCCGAGGGCTGCATCCGCTCCGCCGAGCACGCGTACTCGAAGGACGGCGGTCTGGCGGTCCTCCGGGGCAACCTCGCCGTGGACGGGTGCGTCGTGAAGACCGCCGGTGTCGACGAGTCGATCTGGACCTTCGAGGGCCCGGCCGTCGTCTGCGAGTCGCAGGAGGAGGCCGTCGAGAAGATCCTCAACAAGCGGATCACCGACGGCGACGTCGTCGTCATCCGCTACGAGGGCCCCAAGGGCGGCCCCGGCATGCAGGAGATGCTCTACCCGACGTCCTTCCTCAAGGGCCGGGGCCTGGGCAAGACCTGCGCCCTGATCACCGACGGCCGCTTCTCCGGCGGCACGTCCGGCCTGTCGATCGGCCACGCCTCGCCGGAGGCGGCGAGCGGCGGCACGATCGCGCTCGTCGAGGACGGCGACCGCATCCGCATCGACATCCCGAACCGCGCCATCGAGCTGCTCGTCGACGACGCCACGCTGGACGCCCGCCGCGAGGCGCTGGGCGGCGTGTACGCGCCGAAGAACCGCGAGCGCAAGGTCTCGGCGGCGCTGCGCGCGTACGCGGCGATGGCGACGAGCGCCGACAAGGGCGCGGTGCGCGACGTCACCAAGCTCGGCTGACCACCGGAGCCGAGCCTCACCAGCGGGTCGGGTCCTTCGCCGCCACGGCGAAGACCGACCCGTCCGGCGCGGTCGCCACGACCGCGCCGCCGTCGGCGGTGACGAGCGGCGCGGGCAGGGAGGCGGCGTAGCCGAGCCTCCCGCCGCGCAGCCTCGGCCCGGTCTGGCCCAGCACCGCCGCGCGCGCCGTGTCGACGGCCAGCAGCCTGCCGTCCGCCGCCGTGAAGTACAGCCGCTCGCCGCCGGCGGCCACCACGGGCCGGGACACCCGGCCGGTGGACGTCTCCAGCTGCCACAGGTCTACGCGGGCACGGGTGTCGACGGCGACGAGCGTGCCGTTGCGCGCCAGCAGGTACGCCCGGTCCCCGTCCACCGCGACCTGCGGCTCCGCCATGGGGAACGGCAGCGGTACGCGGTGGACGGCGCGCCCCTCCGGCTCGTACCGCACCAGCGCGTCCGTCTGCGAGTCCCGGTCCCGCGACGTCAGGTGCAGGACCCCGCCGGACGTCGTGCCCACGGGTGTCAGGTGCCCCTCCAGCCGTCGCTGCCACACGACGGCGCCGTCCCCGGGCCGTACCGCGCTGACGAGGGTGCTCGCCCCCGACCCCGCGACCTCGAAGGCGTACACCAGCCCCGTCTCCGCGCTGTACGGGCCGAAGCGCGGCTGGTCGTGACCGCGCAGCGGGTGCTGCCAGCGCTTGCGCCCCGTCGCCCCGTCGACGCCCGTGACCCTGCCGGAGGGCGCCGTGAAGAGCACGGTGTCCCCGGCGTGGTGGACGCCGCCGCCGTACGCGGAGAGGTCGGCGCTCCAGGCGGGCGCTCCGTCACCGGCCGCGTACGTACGGAGGGTGCCGTGCGCGACGGTGTGCACCAGGCCCCCCGACACGACGGGCTCGGACGCCTCGCCGTCCACCGCCGCCGTCTTCCGCGACCAGACGACCCGCCCGTCGCGCGGGTCGAGCCGGGCGAGGCCGCTGCCGGACGCCGCGCAGTACAGGGCGCCGTCCGCGTACGCGCACAGGGGCGCCGCGTCACCACCGGACGTGCCCAGCGGCGTGCGCCACGGCGAGAAGGAGGCCACCGCCCCGGCGGCTTCGGCGGCCCGCGGCGCCGGCGTCTGTCCCGTACCGCCGCTCAGGCCCCACAGTGTGGTGCCGCCGCCCGCGGCGAGCGCGACGAGGGCGGCCGCGGCGAGGGGCCACCGGGCGCGCCGGCGGCGCACCGGTGCGGTCGGAACAGGTTCATCCGGAACGGCTTGCGCCGGAACCAGCTCCGCCGCAACCGGCTCCGTGAACGCCGTCTCCCGGCGGCGCTGCGCCGGTATGAACGCGGTCGCCTCGTACGACGGCGGCCGCAGCTCCGCCATGATCTCGTCCGGCGTCGGCCGGTCGGCCGGCTCCTTGGCCAGGCAGCGGCCGACGAGCGGCACGAGCTCGGCGGGCACCCCGCTCAGGTCCGGCTCGTCGTGGACCACCTGGTACGCCACGATGTACGGGCTGCCGTCGTCGAACGGCCCCTGCCCGGTCGCCGCGTGCACCAGGACCGAGCCGAGCGCGAACACGTCCGCCGCCGGGCCCACCTCCCGGGGCCGCTGGAACTGCTCGGGCGCCATGTACGGCGGCGAACCGATCAGCTTGCCGGTCTCCGTGCGCAGGTCACTGTCCACGGGCCGCGAGATGCCGAAGTCGATGACGCGGGGGCCGGTGTCGGTGAGCAGGACGTTGCCGGGCTTGAGGTCGCGGTGCACGACACCGGCGCGGTGGATGTCGCGCAGCGCCTCCGCGAGGCCGGCGGTCAGCCGGCGCAGCTCGGCGGGGGCCAGCGGGCCGTTGCGCTTCACCTGGTCGGCGAGCGTGGGACCCGGCACGTACAGGGTGGCCATCCACGGCCGCTCGGCGTCCGGGTCGGCGTCCACGACGGGCGCAGTGAAGGCCCCGCTCACCCTGCGGGCGGCGGCCACCTCCTGCCGGAAGCGGGCCCGGAACTCCGGGTCGGCGGCGTACTGCTCGTGGACCACCTTCACCGCGAGGCGCAGTCCGGAGGCCGACCGGGCGAGGTGTACGACGCCCATCCCGCCCGCTCCGAGCCGTGCCTCCAGGCGGTACTGACCGGCGTATCCCGGCACCGGCGGCATCGCCCACCCCCGTGGTCCCCGTCGATATTCGGCCGCGCATGCGACGCTCGGAGCCTAGTCGATGGTGCGTCCGATGTCGGTGGGGCTTGCTAGCCTGCGCGTCGCACACAGTGAAGCCCGGCGCACCGCCGGCTCACCACCACGGGGGAGGGCCACAGCCCATGGAAGACACCACCACGAGCACCCAGACCGCCACGGCCACCGGGGAGGCGGACACCGCGGCGTTCGCCGCCGCCGACGTCGTCCGCTACCCGGTCGCCCCCGGCCACCGGGTCAACGTCCGGTCCGGCCCGGGCACCCAGTACCGCCTCATCCGGACCCTCCCGTACGACGTGCGGGTCCCGGTCTACTGCCAGAAGCCCGGCGAGCGCATCACCGGCCCGTACGGCACCACGGCCCTCTGGGACAACATCGCGGACGGCGAGTTCGTCTCCGACGCGTACGTGAAGACGGGCACCGACGGGTACGTCGCACCGCGCTGCTCCTGACCGCCTCGCCCGTCGCTCCGCCGCTCCGGCGATAATCGGGCTCGTGAGCGACGACCAGACGGACAAGACGGGCAAGACGGCGGACACGACGACCGGCACCGGCACCGGCACCGGCACCGGCACGATCGCCGGGCCGCGGCCCGAATCCCTCCGTTTCTTCGGCACCACCTGGGTCGACCACGACGGCGGGTACGGGCTGCGGCGCGCCGGCGTCGCCGCCGGCTCGCTCGCGGCCGCCGTCGCGGGCGCCCTCGTCCTCCGCTTCGCCTACCAGGGCCTGGCCATCGCCGACGTCGGCGGCTTCGTCAACACCCTGGTCGTCGTCATGTTCGCCGTCTGCACCGCCATCGCGTTCAGCAGGACGTGGCAGGGCTTCACGCGCCGCCCCGCCGACCCCTCCCGGGAGGACGCGCTCCGCAGCCTGAAGGCCATCGGCTTCATCGGCTCCCTCCTCGCCTACTTCGTCCGCTCCCTCACCGAAGCGCCGGGCGAGAAGCTGCTGCGCGCCGAGTACGAGACGGCCCGCGCCCGGTACGAGAAGCGCCGCACCACCCGCGCCGGCAACCCGGCCGCTCGCAAGCGGAAGCGGAAGTAGCACAGCACCGGCTGCCCTTGACGCGCCCTCCCGCGCGCGCAACTATTCATCACATGGTGAATAACCACTCCGGTGCTGCCGTCCAAGCCCGTGGCCTCACCGTCGTACGCGGCCCCCGCACCGTCCTCCGAGACCTCGACTTCGCCGTGCCACCCGGCCGGATCACCGGCCTCCTCGGCCCCTCGGGGTGCGGCAAGTCCACCCTCATGCGGGCCGTCGTCGGCACCCAGGCCAAGGTCACCGGCGCGCTGACCGTCCTCGGCCGCCCCGCCGGCGACCCCGCCCTGCGCGCCCGCGTCGGCTACGTCACCCAGGCCCCCTCCGTCTACGACGACCTCACCGTCCGCCAGAACCTCGACTACTTCGCCGCCGTCCTCCGGCCGGGCCGCACCCACCGCGACACCCGCGCCGCCTCCGTCACCCGCGCGCTCGCCGACGTGGACCTCACCTCACACGCCGACGCCCTCGCCGGCCGGCTCTCCGGCGGTCAGCGCAACCGTGTCTCGCTCGCCGTCGCCCTCCTCGGCACCCCCGACCTGCTCGTCCTCGACGAACCGACCGTCGGCCTCGACCCCGTCCTCCGCCGCGACCTGTGGCGGCTCTTCCACCGCATCGCCGCCGAGCGGGGCACCACGATCCTCGTCTCCTCCCACGTCATGGACGAGGCGGAACGCTGCCACCGCCTGCTCCTCCTGCGCGACGGCGAGCTGCTGGCCGACGACACCCCCGACGCCCTGCGCCACCGCCACGACACCCCGACCGTCGAAGAGGCCTTCCTCCGCCTCGTCGACGCGGCCACCGCCCGCCAGGAGGCCCCGCGATGAACGGCTCCCGCACCCTCGCCACCGCCGCCCGCGTCCTGCGCCAGCTACGCCACGACCCGCGCTCCCTCGCACTGATGCTGCTCGTCCCGTGCGTGATGCTCGTCCTGCTCCGGTACGTCTTCGACGGCAGCCCCCGCACCTTCGACTCCCTCGGCGCCTCGCTGCTGGGCATCTTCCCGCTGATCACGATGTTCCTGGTGACCTCCATCGCCACCCTGCGCGAACGCACCTCCGGCACCCTGGAACGCCTCCTCGCCCTGCCGCTCGGCAAGGCGGACCTCATCGCCGGCTACGCCCTCGCCTTCGGCCTGCTCGCCGTCGTCCAGTCGGCCCTCGCCACCGGCCTCGCGCTCTGGCTCCTCGGCCTCGACGTCATCGGCTTTCCCTGGCTCCTGCTCCTGGTGGCCCTCCTCGACGCCCTGCTGGGCACCGCGCTCGGCCTGTTCGTCTCGGCGTTCGCCGCCTCCGAATTTCAGGCCGTCCAGTTCATGCCGGCCGTGATCTTCCCGCAGCTCCTGCTCTGCGGCCTGTTCACCCCCCGCGACCGCATGCAGCCGGCCCTGGAGACGCTCTCGAACCTGCTCCCCATGTCGTACGCCGTCGACGGCATGGCCCAGGTACTCCGCCACACCGACATGACCGCCGACTTCGTGCGCGACGCGCTCGTCGTCGCCGCCTGCGCCCTCCTCGTCCTCACCCTCGGCGCCGCCACCCTCCGCCGCCGCACCGCTTAGGGGGTGTCTTGCCGATCTTGCCGGGCTCGCGGCGTCTGGTGCCGCGCCTCGCCGCGTTGCCCCCTAGGGAGCGGACGGCGACGGCGCCCGGTGGGGAGCCGGGTGCGGGGGCCGCGCCGTCGCGGGAGGCGCATGAGGAGTGGCCGTACGGGTCGGTGGAGGCGGCGGCGGGGAAGGTGGCGCGGGCTGCGAGCCCACCGCCGCCGCGCCCAGCACCGCCACCGTGACCAGCCCGGCCCCCACCGCGCGCCGGTGTCTCGCCCGCACCTCGTGCGGCCGCCGCACCTCACCACCCGTACGGCCCAGGTCCCGCAGCACGAACCGCAGTTCGCCCCGCTCGCCATCCTCCGGCACGCCACCCGACAGGTCTCCGGACACGACCGTCCTCCTTCCCGCCCACCAGCCGCCCGGTAGGACCGCCACCGCGATCATTCGGTTCCGACCGGCCCGGGCGCCACCGCCGTACCGCTCCTCGGACACCCCACCCGCCACACCGCTCCTGGTGCGAGGATGGCCCCACGTACTCCCCGGCGAGGTGAACAGAGCCATGACCCAGACAGTCGCAGTCCTCGGCACCGGCAAGATCGGTGAAGCCCTGCTCAGTGGCATGATCCGCGCCGGCTGGCCGGTCGAGCACCTCCTCGTCACCGCCCGCCGCACCGAACGCGCCGAGGAGCTGCGCACCCGCTACGGAGTCGAGCCCGTCAGCAACGCCGACGCCGCCAAGCGCGCCGACACCCTCATCCTCGCGGTCAAGCCCCAGGACATGGGCAAGCTCCTCGACGAGCTCGCCCCCCACATCGCCCCCGACCGCCTGGTCATCAGCGCCGCCGCAGGCATCACCACCACCTTCATCGAGGAACGCCTCGCCGCCGGCACCCCCGTCGTCCGCGTCATGCCCAACACCCCCGTCCTCGTCGACGAAGGCATGTCCGTGATCTCGGCCGGCAGCCACGCCACCCAGGACCACCTGTTCCACGCCGAGGAGATCTTCGGCGGCGTCGGCAAGACCCTCCGCGTCCCCGAGACCCAGCAGGACGCCGCCACCGCCCTCTCCGGCTCCGGCCCGGCGTACTTCTACTACCTGGTCGAGGCCATGACGGACGCCGGCATCCTGCTGGGCCTGCCCCGCGCCCAGGCGCACGACCTCATCGTCCAGGCCGCCATCGGCGCCGCCGTTATGCTCCGCGACAGCGGCGAGCACCCGGTCAAGCTCCGCGAGGCCGTCACCTCCCCCGCGGGCACCACGATCAGCGCCATCCGCGAGCTCGAGAACCACGGCGTACGCGCCGCCCTGATCGCGGCCCTGGAGGCGGCCCGCGACCGCAGCCGCGAGCTCGCCTCCGGCAACGGCTGACGTCCGCCGAAGCCCGGGCGGCGCCGTCAACCGGCGGGCAGCAGCCCGATCGCCCGGTAGGCCCGGTCCACCACCGGCCTCGCGATCGCCCGGGCCCGCTCAGCCCCCTCCCTCAGGACCCCCTCCACATATCCGGGATCGGCCACCAGCTCCGCGTGCCGCTCCCGCAGCGGCCGCAAGACCTCCACGACCGCCGCGGCCGTGTCCTTCTTGAGCGCCCCGTACGACGTGTACGCACCGGCCAGCGCCTCCGGGTCCCCACCGGTGCACGCCGCCAGCACATCGAGCAGGTTCGTCACTCCCGGCTTGGCGTCCCGGTCGTACGTGACGTCCTGCCCGCCGTCGGTCACGGCCCGCATGACCTTCCGCCGCACCGCCTCCGGCTCGTCGAGCAGATAGACGGTCCCGGCCCCGTTCCCGCGTGACTTCCCCATCTTGGACGTCGGGTCCTGAAGATCCCGCACCCGCGCCGCGACCTGGGGCAGGATCGCCTTCGGCACGGTGAACGTGTGCCCGTACCGCTGGTTGAACCGCACGGCCAGATCCCTGGTGAGCTCCACATGCTGCGCCTGGTCGTCACCCACCGGCACTTCGTCGGTCCCGTACGCGAGGATGTCGGCCGCCATGAGCACCGGGTACGTCAGCAGCGACACCCGCACACTCTGCCCGGCCGCCCGCGCCAGCGCCCCCTTCTCCTTGTACTGGATCATGCGCCGCAGCTCGCCGTCCGAAGCCGTGCACTCCAGCAGGTACGACAGACGAGCGTGCTCGTCCACATGACTCTGTACGAAGAGGACGCACCGCCGGGGGTCGAGCCCGGCGGCCAGCAGGAGCGATGCCGTCTGCCGACTGAGCCGCCGCACCCGTGCCGGGTCGTGCTCGACGGTCAGCGCATGCAGGTCCACCACGCTGAACAGGGCCTCCGCCCGGTGCTGATCCACCTCGACCCACCGCCGCACGGCGCCGAGGTAGTTGCCCAGCGTCAGGTGGCCCGTCGGCTGGACCCCACTGAAGATCCGCGTCATCGCGTTCTCCCCTTCTCTTCCTCGAGGGAGGCCGCCACCACCTGCGGCCGACCCCCACCGGGAGGGAGAAACGCGAACGGCCGCCGAGGCGGCGGCCGTTGAGTGCATGCGCGTGTGCCGGCCGCCGTCAGGCGGCCCACCACTGAAGGTTGCACACGCGCGTTGTCATGCCTCCAGCCTACCCAGGCGGCCTCGGGTTGACATGGATTTGCTGGATCCGTAGTGTTCTCCGAGTTGTCCGACGTGAGCGCCGACCCCGGTCGGTCCCCGGACAGCCATTCCGCAAGAACCACTCCAGGCGAGCGACGCCGTACCCACGTCGTCGTTTCGTTTTCTCGTGCGCTTTTGCGAAATGAAGGATCCGCGTTCGAATGAACGCAGCCCGATTAGCGTCGGGGCAACGGATTCGCTAAAGTCTCACTCGTCGGAACGGCCCAACGGGTCGGGAAGACAAGCCCGCTGACTGGGAATCAGGCCCGAAAGGATCTGATAGAGTCGGAACCGCCGGAAAGGGAAACGCGAAAGCGCAGAACGGCCCGGCAGCCCGCTCCAGCGGGTGGCGGAAACGGAAAACGGATCTGCTAAGCTGGAAACACGAAAGACCGAAGGGAAGCGCCCGGAGG